>JAFUPV010000011.1 GCA_017472605.1 Lachnospiraceae bacterium | reverse complement strand
CAGACCTTTACACCATGGGAAACCGGGGAGGAAATACGGGAGGCTGTTACAAAGCTGAAAGCTGAATATGACAGCATCACTCTGATCGCCAAGAGCATAGGCGCATTTTTCAGCATGAATGCAGAGATCAATGCGATGATCCGCCGCGCATACTTCATTTCTCCTGTTGTTGATATGGAGCAGCTGATCCTTTACATGATGTCCTGGGCTGGTGTCACGGAGAAGGAGCTGGAAGAGAAAGGCGTGATCCCCACTACGTTTGGCGAAGACCTGTCCTTGAATTACCTGTGTTATGTCCGTGAGCACCCTGTCTGCTGGACTGTTCCGACCAGAATTCTGTATGGCAGCCGGGATAACCTGACATCCTATGAAACGATAAGTGCGTTTGCGGAGACTCATGGCGCTGAATTAACTGTGATGGAAGATGGGGAGCACTGGTTCCATACGGATGAGCAGATGCAATTTCTGGATAACTGGATCATGAAAGGAAGGAACATACAATGAAGATATTGGTTTTGAACGGAAGTCCCAAGCGGGACAAAAGCGATACCATGCACATCACTCGTGCGTTTCTGGAAGGTATGAAGGAAGCGGTACTGCAGGATATACATATCATCAACACCATCGATCAGCACATTGAATACTGCACAGGTTGCTTTTCCTGTATGCAAAATGGCGGTACCTGCATCCATAATGATGATATGAAAGCGATTCTGGAGGAGATTCTGGACAGCGACTTGCTGCTGTTCAATTTCCCTCTTTATTGCTACGGGATGCCGGCATCCCTGAAGGTTCTGATGGACCGCACGCTTCCCCTTTCCAGCATGGCTATGCAGAAGGTCGGCGACCGGTACGAACATGTGGGGCAGGCGGATTTCAGCCATCTGAAATACCTCATGATCTGTGGCTGCGGTTTTCCCAACAGCAGACGGAACTTTGAAGCGGCGGTCATGCAGTTCAAGCTGTGCTTCCCCGGTGATCACACGATCATCACCGTTCCGGAAAGCCCGATGTTCAATGCGCCGGAAGCGGCAGTCGTGACTGTGCCAAGACTGGAGCTAATCAAACAGGCTGGGCGGCAATATGCCGAAAAGGGCGAAATCGGGGCTTCACTACTGGCAGAGATCACTTCTCCCATGATTCCCGAGGATCAGTACGCTGCTATTGTGAACAGCGATGTGTAATCTGGAGAAATGAAAGCGAGTCTGACCGTATATTTCGAGGATCCGTTCTGGGTTGGTGTATTCGAACGTATAGAGGATAGAAAGCTGTCTGTCTGTAAAGTGACCTTCGGGGCGGAGCCGAAAGATTATGATGTCCTGGATTTCGTCCTGCACCACTACTATGAACTGGCTTTCAGCACTGCCATCGAAATAGAAACCAGACAGGCGGCTGACAATCCCAAAAGAAGGAACCGAAATGCCAGAAAGCATTTGGAGAACACCGGTATCGGTACGAAATCACAGCAGGCGCTTCAAAGGCAGCGGGAGGAAATGAAAACGGAGCGCAGGCAGATCAGCCGGGAGGAACGGGAAGCGGAAGCCCAGCGTCGATTTGAAATGAAGCAGGCGAAGAAAAAGGAAAAGAGGCGCGGACATTGATGGCAAACACAATAACATTTTTCAGAATAGCTGCCAGTATCGTTCTGCTTTCCTGTCCGGTGTTCTCCCATGCCTTTTATGTGTTTTACATAGCGGCCGGGGTGTCTGATATGCTTGATGGATTTGTGGCGAGAAAAACAAATACGGCCAGCAAGTTTGGGGCAAGGCTGGATATGATTCCCGTTGTCCCACTGAAATACTCTGCGATTGTCGTCTGTGCGGTAGCAACGTTCGCCGCAATTCAGGAAGGCCATTTCATCAGAACAGAAAGAGAATAGCAGCCCGGTTATGTAGAGCCGGAATTGGGAGGAAAAGCACCAAATGGACGGCAGAAACACAAAAGGAATATATGAAAATGGATTATCAATACAAGAGATTGGACAATAACAATTTTACACGTAATTCATTGGACGATTTTGTCCGTCACCAGACTGTTACAGAGTGTTGGAGAAAGATAGACAACGATTGGAAGCTTGTGCCGAATGTCTATGAAGAAAACTGGTCGCAGGTGCAGTGCCGGGAAATTGCAGAAGACGTGGTGCATCATATAAACCTTGACCAGACCGGATTAGGCGCGTTCGACGGCGAGCGGATCATTGGGTTTGCGACCGTCTCCCACCGTATATTCGGAACTGTGGCAAGATATATGCAGCTGGTTTGTTTTCAGGTAT
>JAFUPV010000010.1 GCA_017472605.1 Lachnospiraceae bacterium | reverse complement strand
GTTACTGTTTAAAGTTTGTTAAGTTTGTTCTGAATAATTCTCAGACAGGATTCTTTCGAACCCTATTGTTTAAAGAATTTTCAGGGTTGGTTATACTGTTTAATTATCAAGGTTCTTTTGTGTTCTTTCTCAAGAACAAACGGAGAAGCAGGGATTTGAACCCTGGCGCCGCTACTAACGACCTACTCCCTTTCCAGGGGAGCCCCTTCAACCACTTGGGTACTTCTCCAAAAATAGTCTACTACTTAGATTTTTGTACAGCCCCAACTTTGGTTGGTGGTGTAGCTGGTATTTAATTATACCTAACGGAGAAGGTGGGATTCGAACCCACGGTCCCTTTCGGAATCACCGGTTTTCAAGACCGGCTCCTTAAACCACTCGGACACCTCTCCAAACAGTGCTTGGTTATTATAACCGATTCGTTATTGCTTGTCAAGCACTTTTTTAGTTTTTTCAGAAGTTTTTTTGAAGCTCTTCTGTTCGGTGTCGCTTGTCTCGCGGCAAGGATTATAATATCACTACTCAATCGAAATGTCAACACCTTTTTTTACTTTTTTTCACATTTTTTTCAACTGCTTCTTTTATAGTGAAAATTGGAACATTCACGCCTACAGAGACATCCTCTGCTGTGCCCCCCGTTTCTGCAGGATGGCACCGGCAAACAGAAGATCCTCCGGTGTCGTTACCTTAATGTTCTCATAACTGCCTTCCGACAGATAAACCGGCTTTTTTCCATAAGTCTCCAGCACCATGGCATCATCCGTCACCTTTGAAAGGTCATCCCCTTCTGCCTCCATCGCAGCATATGCCTGTACAATCCAGTCCGTGTAAAAACACTGAGGAGTCTGAATAATCCTCAATCTTCCACGGTCCAGTGTTTCTGTCACACATCCATTTTCATCCGCTGCCTTAATCGTGTCTTTCGCCAAAACAGCTGCAACACCGCTTCCATGACGAACAGCAGACTCCAGACTGCTGCGGATCACAGCTTCTGATATGCAGGCTCTTGCAGCATCATGGATCATTACATATTCCCAGTCTTTTGCCAGCTTCAGCCCGTTCATAGAGGAATGGTACCGCTCTTTTCCACCGGCAGTAACCGTGACGGGAATACCGACCATCTCCTTCTCCAGAATTGAACGGCAATAGGAAACGGATTCTTCCCCTGTCACCAGAACAATTTCATCCACAACACCGGAAAAAGCCCTGACGCTGTGCAGAAACAGAGGGACACCGGCCAGTTCCAGAAACTGTTTCGGTATTTCCGTCTTCATTCGTTTTCCGCTTCCTGCCGCAAGAATAATCGCTCCGCATTTCTTCATGTTCTTCCTCCCGCTCTCTCTGCTTCCATCTGCCCATCCGCAGGAAACAGATTCCTCACCCGCTTCCATCCGCATGGATTCCATTCACGGACGCACGAATCATTACCGCTCTCCCAGTTTCAGCGACGGGACTGCATTCAGATCCCATCCGCTTCTGGCACCTTTGCAGAATTCATAGTATCCTGCTGCTCCAATCATCGCCGCATTATCCGTGCAGAATACAGGTGATGGGTAATATAAGGTAATTCCGGCTTTCTTGCAGGCTTCCTGCATCCGGCTTCTTAAAGCAGAATTGGACGCAACACCTCCGGCCATGGCAAGCTGCTTAAAGCCATATTCTTTCGCCCCGCGGATTGCATGCTCTACCAGCACATCCACAACGGCAGACTGAAACGATGCCGCAAGGTCTTCCGGTTTTACTTCCTCTCCCATCATCCGTGCATGATTCAGATAGTTCAATACGGCAGACTTCAGACCGCTGAAGCTGAAATCATAGGGAGATCCGTCGATTCTGGCGTGAGGGAACGCAATCGCCTTCGGATTTCCTTCCTTCGCCGCCCTGTCAATTTTAGGACCGCCCGGATATCCCAGTCCGATCGAACGCGCCACTTTATCAAACGCTTCTCCGGCTGCATCGTCTCTTGTTCTTCCAATAATTTCAAACTGGTCATAATCTTTCACAACAACCAGATGGGTGTGACCGCCTGATACAACAAGGCACAAAAACGGCGGTTCCAGTTCCGGATGCTCAATGTAGTTTGCCGCAATATGACCTTCGATATGATGAACCCCGACCAGCGGCTTCTCTGCCGCGTATGCAATAGCCTTTGCTTCTGCTACTCCTACCAGGAGCGCGCCTACCAGGCCAGGGCCATAGGTAACTGCCACCGCATCAATCTCTTCCAGCGTTTTTCCCGCCTCGAGAAGAGCCGCTTCAATCACCTGGTTAATGTTTTCCATGTGCTTTCTGGAAGCAATTTCCGGCACAACGCCGCCATAGAGCGTATGTGTGGCGATCTGCGTAGAGATCACATTGGACAGTACCGTTCTTCCGTTTTGCACCACAGCTGCCGCCGTTTCATCGCAGCTGCTTTCAATTGCAAGTATTGTAATATCCCTGTTTTCCATGTTTTCCTCTTATTCCTCTTCAAAATCCAGTTCAATTGTGCGGCCGTCCCGTGCGGCGATGGTCTGAGGAAACAGTTTTCTCGCCGTATCCAGATATTCCTCCGGATGAGTCAGCGACGGACTGTAGTGTGTCAGCCACATTTCTTTCGGCTGCGCTTCTTTTGCAAGTGCCGCCGCTTCTGTAAACGTCATGTGCTTATATTCCTTAGCCTTGGCAGCTTTGTCCGGTTCCCCGTACATGCCCTCGCAGATGAAAAGATCCGCTCCCTGCGCCTGTTTTGCAATCACCGGAACCGGACGGGTATCCGTTACATAAGTTACTTTGATCCCTTTTCGCGGAGCTCCCATGACAAGGTCCGGTGTGTATCGGACGCCGTCCATCTCCACGGTCTCCCCCTTCTGCAGCCGGTTCCAGCATAAAAGCGGAATTGCCAGCTCTCTGGCCCTGTCCGCATTGAATTTTCCGGCACGGGGAATCTGTATGGTATAGCCGTAACAGGTAACGTTATGATTCACACGGAACGCATGGATCTGATAGCCGTTAATGGAAAAATCCTGTTCCGGCTCCGTAATTTCAAGGAATTTCAGAGAAAACGGCAGTTCCGGCGCGATGACACGAAGCGCATTGACTACCCGTTCCAGTCCCTTCGGACCAATCAGCGTCAGCGGCTGTGTCCGGTCCGCATTTCCCATCGTCAAAAGCAGGCCCGGCAGTCCGCTGATATGGTCGCCATGATAATGCGTAAAGCAGATCACGTCGATCGGATTGCAGCTCCATCCTTTTTCACGGACAGCGATCTGCGTTCCCTCGCCGCAGTCAATCATCAGTGTGCTCCCGTTATAGCGCGTCATCAGCGATGTCAGCCACCGATAGGGGAGCGGCATCATTCCGCCGGTTCCCAGCAAACATACATCAAGCATTCTTTTTTCCCCTGTTCTTAAATTAACTCTGTGACCTCCTCCCGATAGACCGGAACAGCAAAGGTTCCGAACATCGCTTCGGCACAGTCTTCACATAAATCGAAGGAAATCTTCTTTCCATCCTGTTTTGAAAAATATCCCCATGTTTTTTCTACATGGAGATAATCTTCTGTCACAACACCGAACCGGTCGGTCAGCAGCCGTTTTCCGCATTGGTTGCAGATCACCTGGGTCATCCGTTTCGCATCTCCCATAACTGAAATCTTCATGTATATCCTCCTTCCCATGGCGGAACCCTGTCTTCTCAGGGCAGAATCCCCAAGCGGCAGCTGCAATCAGCAGCCGCTTTCTTTCCGCTTCTTTATCTTACCGGATTTTATACACAAAAATCAATGGAAATGCATGGCAGCCCCGGTACATCATCTTTGCAATCATGTACTAGAATTCCAGATCCAGCCGCATCATCATTCCATCTTCCTTCGGATTGTCATAAAAATTTTTACGGATTCCGCAGCGCTCAAATTCCGCTTTCTCGTAAAGCGCAATCGCAGCCTGATTAGACACACGAACCTCCAGATAGATCGTGCTTAACCGGTTCTGCTTTGCCAGATGAATGGTTGAAAGCAGAAGGGCCCATCCGATTCCCATCCGGCGATACGCAGGATCCACCGCCAGATTTGCGATGTTTAACTCATCTGCTACCAGATAAGTACTGACATAACCGATGGTTTTCCCATCCATTTTTGCAGTCAGCATCCGATAGTTTGTATTTCCAAGACTTTCCTTCAGGCTCTTCTGCGACCAGGGCTCTGAAAAACAGACCTGTTCCAGTTCTGCCACTGCAGGAATATCCTCATCCGTCATACGAACAATATCCAATGTCATACTTTTTGAGATGACCGCCGGATTTCAGACAGCGGTCACACACTCCTTTCCGTCTGTATTCAGCCGTTCTGCTGCGCAGCACGTTCCTCCCGTTCCCGTTCCGCCTGCGGCTTGCGCAGATAGACAGGAAGATGCTCCGCTGCCGTTTCCGTTTTTCCTTCCTGATACAGAAGCGCTCCAAGAGACGCTACCGAAGCGGCACGTTCACGGTTCATGTGCGCGGGGGCAAGAAGGCTTCCGGGCAGCACCTGAAGGATTCGTTCACCAAACACCGGAATTCCGTCACCGGTGAACAGAATCTGTCCGCCCCTCTCCTCCAGCTTCTTCATCCATTCTTCCATCAGGATTACCTGCGGTTCTTCTTCTGTGATCATGGTTCCATCTGCGCCGAAACGGTATAACGCGGTATATACCTGTCCGCGTCTGGCGTCCATGATCGGACTGACTTCCCGACCGCTTCCATAGCACTGGTACGCCATTGCCGCAAGGGTTGGAACGGAAACCACCGGTTTCTTCAGGGCAAGACCGAGTCCCTTTGCAGTCGCGCTTCCGATTCTCAGACCGGTATAGGATCCGGGACCGGCAGAAACAGCAATCGCATCCAGTTCTTTTTTGTCAATTCCGGTGACACGGATTATCTCATCAATCATCGGCAGCAGTGTCTGCGAATGGGTCTGTTTCAGATTAACTGTATATTCTGCGATGATCCGATCATTCTCCAGCAGCGCGGCGCCTGCCACCATCGCTGCGCTTTCGATTCCCAATATTTTCAAGGTTTCTCCTCCTGCTTTTCTCAGAATCCGGCAATTCTGCCGCCAAGACAGTCCGCGCGGTCATCAATTGTGATCCTTCTGTAGTCGAAGCCGCGTTCCGGTTCTTTTTCTATAGTGATCCGGATTGCTTCCCGCGGAATGAGTTCCCAAATCAGAGAAGCCCATTCCACCATGGTAACTCCTCTGCCGAAAAAATAATCTTCGTATCCGATCTCATCCATTTCTTCCGGATCCGAAATCCGGTATACATCAAAATGGTACAGCGGCAGTCTTCCCTCTTCATATTCACAGATAATTGTAAACGTCGGGCTGTTTACCGGTCCCTCAATTCCCAGTCCGGCAGCAAATCCCTGCGTGAACACGGTTTTTCCCGTTCCAAGATCACCATCCAGACAAAAGACAGAGCCGGGAACTGCCTGTTCTGCCAGCTGACGTGCAAGCGCAAATGTCTGCTGCGGCGCTGTTGTTTCATAAATTTCTTTCATAGCTGACTCCCTTTCTGTTCGCGAATATTATATCTCAGATATGAATTGATGACAAGCTTTTTTTCACCGGAAGGAGCGCTCCGGAATCGATCAGCAGTCTGACCGAACGTGTCATTGGAACGGCCGCTCGAGGGTGGGGAAATCCGACTGAACGTGTCGCCGGCACATTCGCCTGGATGCATAAGCAAAAGAAAACCGGACTATGGGAAGTCTCTCACAGTCCGGCTCTGTTTCATACATGGTATTTTTTATTTGTTTCTCATTTCGTTGCAGGTATTGATAAACTCTTCCTGTGCGCTCTCATCTGCCTTTACAAAGTAGTTTGCAGCAAGCTGGAATACTCTTCCTACGCCCCATCTCTTGTAGAATTCATCAGAAGTTCTTGCAAAATACTCATCTCTGGATACCAGTGCATGGTATACCGGATGTCCGTCATTCTTGTCGATCTTCTCCAGATATCCCTTCCACATGATGCGGCGGATGTAGGTTGCGATTGTAGCTACCTTAAGAGTTTTATTGTTTTTCTCGTTTACCCAGCGCATGATACCAGTCTGAGTCGGTGCTTTTTCTGAACACCAGACACACTCCATGATCTCAAACTCGCCATCAGAAAGCATTGGCATGATCTGTTCCTTCTGCATATTGTGACTCCTTTCGTTTTCCCGATCCTTGGATCGATATTCCATGCTTTGTCCGCAGCATGACCTCAGCACGCGTACATTTTGTGGCAAAGCAGACTCTGGTTTACTTATATCACAACTTGCATCATTTTTCAAGCGTTTTTATCTTTTCCAATCAATTTATCCGTCTCTGCAGTGAAATATCCCTGCACGCTCCCCGTTTCGCAGCCATCCGTCTGTCTGTCTTCCCGATACAGTTACAGGTGAAGCACACGTTCTCTGATTTCCTGGGTACGTCCCTGATTCCAGAACTGAGTTCCGATATATCCGCAGGTTCTCCGGGCCACATTCATCTTGTCCTGATCACGGTTTTTGCAGTTGGGGCACTCCCAGACCAGTTTGCCGTCCTCATCGTTCACAATCGTGATTTCTCCGTCATAGCCGCAGATCTGGCAGTAGTCACTCTTGGTATTCAGTTCCGCATACATGATGTTGTCATAGATGTATTTCATGACAGACAGGACTGCTTCCAGGTTGTTGTTCATGTTGGGAACTTCCACATAGCTGATGGCTCCTCCCGGTGAAAGTGCCTGGAACTGGGCTTCGAATCTCAGTTTCTCAAACGCGTTGATCGGCTCCGTCACATGGACATGGTAGCTGTTTGTGATATAGTTCTTGTCCGTTACGCCTTCAATCTTGCCGAAACGCTTCTGCAGACACTTCGCAAACTTGTAGGTGGTTGACTCAAGCGGCGTTCCATAGAGACTGAAATCGATGGAAGTCTCCTTTCTCCACGCTGCACACGCATCATTCAGACGTTTCATGACAGCCAGCGCAAACGCGGTTCCGTCCGCCTCCGTGTGAGAAACGCCCATCATGTAACGGGTACACTCGCACAGACCAGCATAGCCAAGAGAGATGGTGGAATAGCCGTTGTAAAGCAGCTTGTCAATCTTTTCTCCCTTTTTCAGACGGCTGAGCGCTCCGTACTGCCACAGGATCGGCGCAACATCGGAAGGCGTTCCTTTCAGACGGTTGTGGCGGCACATCAGCGCGCGGTAGCACAGATCCAGGCGCTCATCCATCAGCTGCCAGAAACGATCCATGTCTTTTCCGGAGGAGCAGGCAATGTCCACCAGGTTAAGCGTTACCACACCCTGATTGAAGCGGCCGTAGAACTTCGGTTTCTCCTGTTCATCATGGTACACAGTCAGGAAGGAACGGCATCCCATGCAGGGGTAGCAGTTTCCGTCCTTTAGCTGTTTCATGATTTTCTCGGAAATGTAGTCCGGAACCATGCGCTTTGCGGTACACTGGGCAGCCAGCTTTGTCAGATAGTAGTACTTGCTGTCCTCATGGATGTTGTCCTCTTCCAGCACATAGATCAGCTTCGGGAAGGCAGGTGTGATGTACACGCCTTTTTCGTTTTTAACACCTTTGATCCGCTGATGAAGCATTTCCTCAATGATGGCTACCAGATCCTCTCTTGTCTGTCCTTCCGGCACCTCATCGATGTACATGAACACGGTGATGAACGGTGCCTGGCCGTTGGTAGTCATCAGTGTGATTACCTGGTACTGGATCATCTGCACGCCGCGGTTGATCTCCTCTTTTACGCGCTGTTCGGCAATTTCATTGATCTGATCGTCTGTCGCGCAGATTCCGGAAGCAGTCAGTTCTTCTCTTACCATGCGGCGGAATTTTTCACGGCTGACCTGGACAAACGGTGCCAGATGAGCAAGAGAGATGCTCTGACCGCCGTACTGAGAGCTGGCAATCTGGGCAATTCCCTGCGTTGCGATGTTGCAGGCAGTGGAGAAGCTCTTTGGCTTATCAATCATGGTCTCACTGATTACCGTACCGTTCTGAAGCATATCCTCCAGATTGATCAGACAGCAGTTGTGCATGTGCTGGGCAAAATAGTCGGAGTCGTGGAAATGGATCACGCCCTGCTCATGGGCATCCACAATGTCTTCCGGCAGCAGAAAACGTCTTGTGATGTCTTTGCTGACTTCACCGGCGATGTAGTCTCTCTGAACGCTGTTGACTGTCGGATTTTTATTGGAATTTTCCTGCTTGACCTCTTCGTTGTTGCACTCCAGCAGACTGAGGATCTGTTTGTCGGTAGAATTGGCTTTGCGCACCAGCGCGCGTTTATAGCGGTAGGTGATGTAGTTTCTTGCTACCGCATAGGCCCCTTCTGACATGATCTGGTCCTCAACAAGGTCCTGGATCTCTTCTACATTCAGTGCACGATTGACGCAATTGCACTGTTCTTCCACGTTCTGTGAGATCCGGTCGATCTGTTCCTGTGTCAGACGCTCTTCTTCCACCACACTGTTGTTTGCTTTTTCGACCGCAGTCATTATCTTATTTAAATCAAAAGCGACTTCCATGCCGCTCCGCTTAATAATCTTCATGGCACCCCTCCGGTATCTTATGTATTTGTGCAGAAATGATCCCGTGCCTTCGGCACATCCGCACACAAACGAATTCTTCTTCGGATCGCATATTCATTATACAACATCTTGTGGTTTTGTCAATCGCATTCCCACTATATTTAGGGTCGACACTTTTTTTAATTGACTGACAGCTTTACGAAGCAATCGGAATTCCAAAAATTATTATCTGCCAATAATTCAACTGCCCCCGATTAAAGCTGTACATTTCGCGTGAAAGCCAGTCGCAAGCACACGGGCAGACAGTACTGTTCAAATATTCCTGACAAAACTCCGCGATCGTAAAAAACGGGCCGCTTCTAATCCCCATGGACCAGAAACTGCCCGTCTTTTTTGCTTGAAACATTCTGTGTCAGAGCGGCACTGCCTCTTACAAAGCCTGCCGATTACAGGATTGTGACAACCGCCTCTGTCTTATGGCGCGGTACCACATAATCCCTGTTCTCATTCAGATAGTAGGCCAGCGGCTCACCCTCTTCCACTTCCTGAATGATGCTCTTGTGGGTCGGATAGCCGAAGGCGATTACACTGTGAATGCTGACCTTCTCCGGATCCAGTCCAAGGATCTCCATGATCTCTGTGCGCTTAATGTTTGCCATGATGCAGCTTCCCACACCTTTATTCCATGCAGCAAGTGTCATGTTGCTGATAGCAAGACCGGCATCACAGCCGGTTATGGCATTGCGCAGCCCCAGGTCCTCAAGCACAGCCACAAACAGCGTCGGATGCTCTCCGTCCTTCGGTGTTCCCTGCTCCGGCGGAAGGGATGCCGCCCACTTTACCTGAGCATAGACCTTTTCCACCAGCTCCGGTGTCTGCACTACCGCATAGCGCAGCGGCTGTCTGTTGTTTCCGCAGGAAGCATACTGCTGGGAGCGGATGATGTCCTCCACTACATCCTGCGGCACCGGGCGGCTCTGGTCAAAGCGGCGGTAGGTACGTCTTGTTTTCAGTAATTCCATTAATTCCATGTTTCATTCCTCCTGATCGTTTTATGGATTCGCCGACGTTACCATCGGTTTCTGATGATTTTTTGCGGCGTTTGTTTTTATGTCCTTTCGTTTCCAAAGGGTTCACTCCCTGTGTTTCCTGTTTTATAATCTGCCATCAGATGTCTTCCACCATGTTGTTGATCCATACACCTTTCTGGATCAGCACACCTCCAATGACCGCTTTGATCAGATCGGTGGACTGGCAGATGATGTACATGGGGATCAGCGGAACCGTGGTGTGATGTCCCAGAATGTAGGCAACCGGAAAGACGATGACCCACATGAACACGCTGTCAAACAGGAAGGTGATGATGGTCTTCCCTCCGGAACGCATGGTAAAATAAGACGCATGGGTGAAGCCCATGACAGGCATGAACAGGGCAAGGACGCGGATCAGCTGCACCGCCAGGCTCCGTACCTGATCCGAGGTCTGGTAAAGTCTGGGGAATGCCGGCGCAAACGCGGCCATCAGGCTTCCCACTGCAATGCAGACGCAGACAACGAAAAAGATGATTTTTATGTCCGTTTTCTTTGCCTCTTCCAGTTTTCCTGCTCCCAGCTGGCTGCCGACAACAATGGCAATTACCGTTCCGAAAGACATGAAGATCACATTGAACAGATTGGCAATTGTGTAGCTGATATTGATCGCAGCCACCGCTTCCAGTCCGCGCATGGAGTAGCACTGAGCAAGCGTCGCAGATCCGGATGCCCAGAGCACTTCATTGATCATCAGCGGCGCTCCTTTTGCCAGGATCTGCTTTAAAAGAGCAAACGGCACTTTCATGGTACGGTAAATGCCTTCCACATAGGGCATGCGCTCCTTATGGGTATGGGTCCAGATCACTACGATCCCCAGTTCGACAAATCGGGACAGAACAGTAGCAATGGCAGCGCCCTCCACACCAAGGCGCGGGAATCCGAAGCTGCCATAGATCAGCAGGTAGTTGAACACAAGATTGACAAGGATCGCCGCGATTCCCGCTTTCATCGGAAGCATGGTCTCTCCGGTTTCGCGGAGCGTGCTGACATAGACCTGCCCAATCGCATAGGGGACAAGCCCGATCATCATGATGTGAAGATATTTCATGCTTTCACTCCATGTGATTTCAATGGATGCTGCCGATCCTTCTTCGTTCAGGAACAGATGAACCAGTTTGCTTCCGCCAAATCCAAGAATCAGCAGTCCGGCAGCAATCATGATCAGAGCAGTCAGGCATTTGAAGCGGAATGTGCTGCGGATGCCTTCCTGATCGCCTTTTCCAAAATACTGGGCAGTAAAGATTCCCGCACCGGACATGCCGCCGAAAATACAGATATTATATACGTTGATCAGCTGGTTGGCAATGGATACGCCGGACATGGACTCCGTTCCCAGCTGGCCGACCATGATGTTGTCAAGCAGGTTGACAAAGTTTGTAATTCCGTTCTGGACAATAATCGGAATCGCCACCATCAGGATCATCCGGTAGAAGGCCTTATCACCCAGAAATTTTTCTTTCCATTTCATGTTATTATTCCCTTCTCATTTTCTATTCCCTCTTTGGCGCCTCTGCGCCCGATTCGCTGCGAACCGATTCTTCTGCACTCCTGATTTTCATCCCAGCGCAGATTCGCTGCCGTTCCTCATCTCCCAATTCCCGGCCCGTCCGTTTTTCTCAGTCTGCGGCACCTCCTGCCGGTTCACTGCTTCTGCGCTCAGATGGTTCCATCGTTCAGAATCCCTCTCGCCCTGATTTTCCCGCTGCGGTTCAGATACCAGTAATACAGGAAAAACAGGATCGTCGTTACCACCCAGGACAGCGGATAGCTGAACAGGATCATGGTGATGGTACGGTTTGATGGTACCACCAGGAAGAGCCAGAGAAGACGCAGCACGCAGACACCGCCGCAGGTCATCAGCATGGGGACCACTACAAAGCCCATGGCACGGACGGTTCCGGAAATCACTTCGATGCTGACATAGGTAAAGTAGATCGGCGTCAGAAAATGGAGGATCTGCATGCCGATCCGGATTACCTCTTCATCACCAGAGAACAGCATGTACACATACTCCCCAACGAAGTGAAGCAGGACACTCAATCCGATGGTCGTTCCCATAGCCATTGCCAGACAGATTTTCATGCTCTTTTTGACGCGGTCGATCCGGCCTGCACCGAAATTCTGGCCGCTGAAGGTGGAAACGGACACACCGAATGCGTTCATGAGCATCCAGAAGACGGAATCAATCTTGGAATATGCCGTGTAAGCCGCCATTGTGCTGCTTCCCAGCAGATTGACGTTGGACTGAATCACAATATTGGCCAGATTGTACATGACGGACTGAAAGCCGGCCGGAAGTCCGATCTGAATGATTCGGATCAGGAGCGTTTTGTGGAAGCGAACCTGTTTCCAGTCCAGACGGTAACAGTCTTTTGTCCGCATCAGGCAGACTGTGATCAGAACGGCGCTGATCAGCTGGGAGAGAACTGTCGCAACTGCGACGCCGGTCACGGAAAGACGGAAGACTACAACAAACAGCAGGTCAAGAACCACATTCATCAGACAGGTGAAGATCAGAATGTACAGCGGACGTCTGGAATCTCCCACCGCTCGGAGAATTGCTGCACAGATGTTGTAATAAAGGTTAGGAATCATTCCAAGGAAAAAGATCCGCAGATAGATTTCCGCAAAGCCGATTACCTCGTCCGGAGTCTGCATCCAGCGAAGGGCAATTTTTCCCAGAAGCTGTCCAATCACAGTCAGCACCGCACCGCCCACTATGGCAAGTGCGACTGCCGTATGTACGGCACGGCTCACATTGGTTTCGTCTCCCGCGCCATAGAACTGGGCAATGATTACCGTGGCGCCGGAAGAAAGACCGATAAAAAAGCCGAACAGCAGATTGATCAGCGTTCCCGTTGACCCGCCTACAGCAGCCAGCTCATTGGTTCCCACAAACCGTCCGACGATCACCGCGTCAACGGTATTATAAAGCTGCTGGAAAAAAGCGCCGAACAAAATGGGAAAAAAGAACAGCAGCAGCTGTTTCCAGATGGTTCCTTCAATAATGCCCCGGTTTGCACCCGTGCCGCGGGCCGCAGCCTTTCGCTTACCAATATTCATCAATGGTTCTCCTCTCTTTCCATAGAAAGTTTTTTCCTTACCGTCCATGCTGCAGGTATACGCTCAGCAGCCAGAACGACAACTTTTTTATCTTCAGGAAACGGGCAGAAACAGTTTCTTCAGTCCGCTCAGTCTCTCATAGAACTCCTGATAGAAGGTTTCTTCTCCCTGATATGGTGTCAGGTAGAATTTCGTCAGAACGGCCATGCTGACCTGTCTGCGCAGCTTCTGAGCCGATTCGCTGTCCATTCCCGTCTCTTCCTCTTTCAACGCCCCGTCCAGATCCTTCAGAAAATAGTGCCAGTCCGCAATGTACTGCTCGTATGTCCGGATGTCCGGCACGTCAAGCCACTTTTTCACCTTGATTTTCATCCTGTTTTCCTTCCTGCACTCATGGATCTGAAGAAAATAGGAAAACGTGCGGTCATGGTAGACTCTTCCAAGCGGAAACAGACGGCAGAATCCCGGGCGGCTTCCATGGATGGTGCACCTGCCGTTTTCATCCAGCCAGGTACAGGCATCGGTATCCGGATCCATTTTCAGACTCGGCAGGATCAGTCCATCCACGGCGCGAAGGTTTACGCGGTCAGAAAGCAGGCTGGCGGCATCTGTCTTCGAGGCAGACGAAAGCCTCATAAAATCCAGCGGGTCCAACAGAATGGAATCTCCCATTCCTCTGCAGCAGGAAGAGCAGCCGCTGCAGCCGCCGCAGTCCGCTTTCACCAGATCATTGGCACCATACAGTTTTCCGTCGGATATCTCATTTAAATCAATTTGACGTTCCATTTTGTCGTTTTCCTCCTGCGTTTCTGCAGCATCATGCATCTGCATTTGAACTCTTCCACCTACTTTATCACAAATATGCATGCTCCGCAATCGACAATCTTAGCTCTTTCCGAATCTTTTCCATTCATCACCAGGGAAGCTTTGATGACGGGAAAGAGCGGCCGGTATATGGCAGTGCCATATACCAGCCGCTCTCTGTGCTGCTTATGCATCCAGGCGAACATGCCAGCGGCACGTTCGATCGGATTTCGCCCAGGCTTCGGTCAGCTGCCGATCGCTGAGCCTGTGTAAAGCTGATAATATTTTCCCTTCTGTTCAATCAGTTCCTCATGAGTTCCCCGCTCGATGATCCGACCCTGTTCCAGAACCATGATGCAGTTGCTGTTTCGAACAGTAGACAGACGATGGGCAATCACGAAGGTGGTTCTGCCTGCCATCAGCTTATCCATGCCGTCCTGAACAATTTTCTCTGTACGGGTATCGATAGAAGAGGTCGCTTCATCCAGGATCAGTACCGGCGGATCAGCGACTGCCGCACGGGCGATGGCCAGCAACTGACGCTGTCCCTGGCTCAGATTGCTTCCGTCACCGG
Source organism: Lachnospiraceae bacterium (assembly GCA_017472605.1). Classification (GTDB taxonomy): domain Bacteria; phylum Bacillota; class Clostridia; order Lachnospirales; family Lachnospiraceae; genus Anthropogastromicrobium. Next base: position 27,495 of record JAFUPV010000010.1, on the reverse strand, counting down.
TCAGCACAGTCTGGTAGCCCTGAGGCAGACGACGGATGAATCCGTCCGCATTCGCCAGCCTTGCTGCCGCGTAAACTTCCTCGTCGGTGGCATCCAGCTTTCCATAGCGGATGTTTTCCATGACCGTTCCGGTGAAGAGATGGGTATCCTGCAGAACGATGCCAAGGGATCGGCGCAGATCTGCTTTTTTGATCTTGTTGATGTTGATTCCGTCATACCGGATTTTACCGTCCTGAATGTCGTAGAAGCGGTTGATCAGGTTGGTGATTGTCGTTTTTCCTGCACCGGTGGAACCGACAAAGGCAATCTTCTGTCCCGGCGTTGCATAGAGTTTTACATCGTGCAGAACAATCTTTTCCGGAATGTATCCGAAATCAACGCCGTCAAACACAACATCGCCCTTCAGCTCGGTGTAGGTAACGGTTCCGTCCGCCTTGTGTGGATGCTTCCAGGCCCAGGTTCCGGTACGGTGCGGCACTTCGATCAGCTGACCGTTTTCCTTTTTCGCGCGAACCAGCGTTACATAGCCCTCATCCACCTCCGGCTTCTCGTCAAGCAGCTTGAAGATACGCTCCGCGCCGGCAAGAGCCATGATGATGCTGTTAAACTGCTGGCTGACCTGGTTGATCGGCATGTTGAAGCTCTTGTTGAAGGTCAGGAAGCTGGCCAGCTTTCCGACTGTCAGTCCGGTCCAGCCATTGATTGCCAGAACGCCGCCCACGGTTGCGCAGAGAACATAGCTCATGTTGCCGAGCTGGGCATTGATCGGTCCCATCACATTGGCATAGCGGTTGGCGCGGTTGGCATTTTCAAACAGCTCATTGTTACGGCGTTTGAATTCTTCCAGCGTTTTTTCTTCATGGCAGAAGACTTTTACAACCTTCTGGCCGTTCATCATCTCTTCAATGTAACCATTCACATCACCCAGCGCACGCTGCTGTCCAACGAAGTTGCTGCCGGAGAGTCCTGCCACTTTTCCGGTGGTAAACAGCATCACAGCCACCATAACCAATGTTACGGCGGTCAGCGGAACACTCAGCATGATCATGCTGACCAGGACGCTGACAATGGTGATCACGCTGTTGATGATCTGGGGGATAGACTGGCTGATCATCTGGCGCAGCGTGTCAATATCGTTGGTGTAGACAGACATGATGTCGCCATGGGGATGCTGGTCAAAATAGCTGATCGGAAGGCTTTCCATGTGAGAGAAAAGCGCATCACGGAAATTTTTCTGCATTCCCTGTGTGATCACGACCATGATTCTTGCCTGCGTATAGGAGGCAGCAATTCCAAGGGCGTAGAAGCACGCAACTCTTGCGATTGCTTTCAGCAGTCCGGAGAAATCCGGCGACTGCTGCCCGATCAGCGGGGTGATGTAATCATCAATCAGGGTCTGGGTAAACATTGTTCCCTGAACACTCGCCAGTACCGAAACAATGATGCACACCAGAACAATCACGGCCAGCGGCGCGTAATCCTTTAACACAAATTTCATCAGCCGGCGGAACAGTCCCATGGGATCTTCCAGCTTCGGTCTTGGTCCTCTCGGCCCTCTTGGTCCCGGACCATTCTGTGGTTTTGCCTGCACCGGCTTTCTTCCTGCATTCGGTTCTGCCATGATTACATACCTCCCTTCTCATCAAAATCACCGCCGCCTGACGTCTGCTGCTCATAGACATCGCGGTAAATTTCATTGGATTTCAGCAGATTCTCCGGTGTATCAAACGCATCGATCCTTCCGTCTTCCATCACGATCACGCGGTCGGCATGTTCGATGCTGGAAATACGCTGTGCGATGATAATCTTTGTTGTTCCCGGAATCTCCTGCGCAAACGCTCTGCGGATTTTTGCATCGGTTGCCGTATCGACTGCACTGGTGCTGTCGTCAAGAATCAGAATCTTCGGCTTCTTCAGAAGGGCTCTGGCAATGCAGAGACGCTGTTTCTGACCTCCTGAAACATTGGTGCCTCCCTGCTCAATGTATGTATGATACTTCTCCGGCATCCGCTCGATAAATTCGTCGGCGCAGGCAAGCTGACAGGCATGGATGCACTCCTCTTCCGTCGCGTTTTCATCGCCCCAGCGCAGATTCTCCAGAATGGTTCCGGAGAACAGAACATTCTTCTGCAGAACGACAGACACTTCGTTTCTCAGTGTTTCGATGTCATAGGAACGGACATCCTTTCCCCCCACATAAACGCATCCTTCCGACACGTCGTAGAGGCGGCTGATCAGATTGACAAGACTTGTTTTCGCGCTTCCGGTTCCGCCAAGAATACCGATGGTCTCACCGGAACGAATGTCCAGATTGATCTGATCCAGCACCGGTTTTTCACTGTTCCGGTTATAGCGGAAGGACACGTTTTCAAAACGGATGCTTCCGTCCGTTACCTGAAAGTCCGGATTTTCCGGATTTGTGATATCACTGGTTTCATTCAGCACTTCACAGATACGCTCCGCACTGGCCATGCTCATGGTAAGCATGACAAAGATCATGGATACCATCATCAGGCTGGACAGAATGTTCATGCAGTATGCAAGCAGGCTCATCAGGTCGCCGGTTGTCATGGTCTCGGAAACGATCATGCGGGCACCGAGGAAGCTGATTAACAGAATACAGGTATACACGGTAAACTGCATCAGCGGTCCGTTCAGGGCAAGCACGTTTTCCGCACTGGTAAACAGACGGCAGACGGTCTCACTTGCTTTTTTGAACTTGCTGATCTCATGCTCTTCTCTTACATATGCTTTTACAACGCGGATCGCGGATACATTTTCCTGTACGCTGGCATTGAGATCATCGTATTTTTTGAAGATGCTGCGGAAGGTTTTCATGGTACGTCCGGCAATGGTAAAGATACCGATTCCCAGGAAGATGACTGCCACCAGATAGATGGACGCAACTTTTGCGTTTACCATGAAAGCCATGCACATGGCGCAGATCAGGGTGAACGGTGCGCGGATGCACATGCGTAACAGCATCTGATATGCATTCTGAATGTTGTTGACGTCCGTTGTCAGACGGGTGATCAGACCTGCCGTGCTGTACTTGTCAATGTTGGAAAACGAAAAGGTCTGAATGTTGGTAAACATGGCTTCCCGCAGATTTCTTGCAAAACCGGTTGAGGCTTTTGCGGCAAAAAAGCCGCCTGCAAATCCGCTGCTCAGCGATACGACTGCTGCCAGGACCATGCAGCCGCCGATCAGATAAATATGGGACATGTTTCCTGCATTAATTCCGTCATCCACGATCGACGCCATCATCAATGGAATGATCATTTCCATGATTACTTCGATCACCATACAGATTGGTGTGATAATACTTGGTTTCTTAAACTCTTTTACCTGAGCTCCAAGCGTTTTCAGCATAAACTCATTCTCCTTCTTCTTATTTTTTCAATGCCTCCTCACAGATCCGGCCATTTTCCGCTTCCAGATTGCAGCGTACCAGACGCAGAAGACGCAGCAGCTCCCGGTGTTCTTCCGGTGTCATTCCTTTTCCCAGGCAGGCTTCCATCTCTTCCACATTCCGCCTTCCCATATCTGCAAACGCCATTGCCTTCTCTGTCGGTGTGATTTTTTTCAGCCGCGCATCCTGGCTGACTGCCGTCCGCAGAATCATTCCATTGCGTTCCATCACCTGGAGGGTGCTGGAAATGGTTGCCCGGGATACATGGAACTGTTCCTCCAGATCTTTCTGGAAGACTTCTTTTTCCCGATTCAGGTCCAGATAGCGCAGGATCATGTGCTGAATCTGAGTGACACAGAATCCGTCCTTTTCCCTTCTTTCTCTCATACTGGCCTCGATCAGATTCTGAATCCAGCGAATCTCGAAGCCAATGTGTTCGTTTTGACTCGTAATTGATTCCTCCTTCCGGCATTTTTCAAGCAGACTGACCAGCAGTTTTTCCTCCGCTGTCTGTCAGGTCATTGACTGTTAAGTCATTGATTGTCAGTCCACTAACTATCCACCTATTATACTATGTTTTTCCTGCCTGTCAACAGCTCTGTCCCAAGTACAAAAAACTTTCACAATTTACCAGCATACTTTGTCCGGACAGACAGCATGCGCAGCTGCACGTGCGAATGGACTGAATCAGTCACCGGCCCATTCGCACGGATGCACAGAAAAAACAGCAGGTACATCCCGCGGACGTACCTGCTGCATCGTTCTCATATGTAATTTCAGTCGTTCTTTTCTGCCGGTTCTCCGTTCTCTTCCATGTTGCGGCACCAGAACGCTGCCACCGCGCAAAGAACACATACAACTACAATAATGATTTCTGTTACCATCGTTTTTCTCCTTCCACTCATACAGGCAGAGCGGTCTGTGCTCTGCACAAACTCTGATTGCTTATATGGTGGAAAGGCGCCTTTTTCCGTCTTCGTCATCGCAGATCCGCAGGATCAGCTGAATCAGTGACGGCGGATCGCCAAAGAGAAATCGGGTCTGATAGAGGATCAGCGCAAACATCAGCAGCTGCCCGAAGCGAATGACAAGAAGAAGCACGTCAAACAGCTGAAAGACTCGCTGAGACATGGTCTGACCGCCGGCCTGTATGAACTGCTGGGTCCTTATCGCTGTCTCTTCTACAAATGCCTGCTGACAGACATTGTTTTCACAGGCAGACAGGTACACCGTGTTCTCGAACGGATTACAAAAAGATTCGTATTCACGCAGAAAGATAGTTGAAGATTTTGTGTCCAGCAGAAAGACAAGCACAGCCAGAAGCACCATTAACAGACGGCTGTGCCCCAGACGCCGGATTATTTTATCTGATCGTTTCACAAAATCCCCCCTTTCTTCGAATTCCTCTGTTTTTTATACTCCGCAGATTACAGCATGCTCACAGCCTGTTCCAGGATCGTCAGAATGGATCCGGAATTTGCCGCCGCGTCGTTCTGCAGCAGGGTCACTGTGCTTTCCAGAAGCTTTGCCACCGCCTCATTGGATCCGTTCATCATGGTCACTGCCGTCTCAAGCATGGTCACTGCAGCTGCGCTGTTTGTTGCCGGATCTACCTTGACGAGAGTCGCTGCGCTGTTGATCATGTCAATGACAGCACTCATGTCTGCTTCTGCCGCCATGGATTCCGCTTCTGTCGTTGTCGCCGCTTCCACAGCTTCTGTTGTCTCTTCAACAACCGGATCACTGGATGAAGACTGAGCGGTCAGATCACTTAATTCATAGATCTGGTACGGATCACTGTATTCCTTCTGTACCATTACATAGTTTCCGTCTCCGGAAATCTCGATGTCGTTATAGGCACATTCAAACACATAGTTTCCGTGCCAGTCAACCATTCCGTAATCATAGTCCTCGTTTGTTACCCGGTAATAGAAACCGGAGCCATATTCCATTGCATAAACACTGTTAAAAGGCTCGAGAACCGTATCCAGACCGTCTGCCGAAATGATATGGACATTTCCCTCCATGTCGTTGAGCAGAGCGGACGCGCCGTAGTTTTCCATCACCGATTCAGAATACTTTGGCTCACAGGTAATTTCGCCGTTCATGTCCACATATCCCATTTTTCCGTCACTGATGACACAGAAATATCCGCCTGCTTCATATCCGTAGCAGTCGAATTCCGGATCATAGGGGAGATAGTAGCAGGTATCCATGTCTTCATATTCAGCCGGAACTCTGACCGTTCCCTGCAGGTCAACGATTCCGTAGGTTTCACCGTTATAGGCCTCGTAATAGTTGCCGTATCTGCTGTAAAGAGACTGGAACATCGGCGCAATCACAACATTTCCTTCTGCATCCTTGAGACCGGTCTGACCATTTTCCCGATAAGTGACGTAGTCGTAGGCGGCATAATCCTCGCTCCAGACACCTCTCAGCCCGCTTCCCAGCTCGTTAAACGCTGAATCATAGGCAGTTACCACGCCGTTTCGGTCCTCAATGTTGAGGTTCTTTCCCATCGCCTGCGCATCGCCATACGCTTCACGCGGCAGAGATGCCACGCAGGTTTTTGTCGGAAGGTAGTAGACATCCACCGTACTGATGGTCCAGTAACTGTCTCCTGACCAGGATTTGTAATCATGGGACGCTTCTGTTCCATCTGTTAAAACAATTCCAACCGCCCACTGGGTACTTAACATCTCAATGTCACCATACTGGAACGGAAGGACGATGCTTCCGTCTTCGGCAAAAGCACCTTTGCAGTTCACGTCTTTATCCAGAACGGAACCGATTACGAGACCGCATTCCCAGGTCATGTCGTCATCGTAGATTGCCCCGGTCAGCAGATTTCCATTGATGTCTGCCATCGCACAGCCGGTTTCTGTTTCCATGCAGAGAAGACTGCTGTTCTCTACCCAGCTGACGTCGGAATATTCCGCAACAAACGAAATGGTATCTTCTGCCGCTTCCTGCGCGAACACGCTCACGCTGGAGCAGGCAATCAGCAGCGCCGCAATTCCATATCTCTTTTTCATTGTAAACTCCCCCTGTTAAATAACAACGCCTTTCTGCAGCATCACATTGGCATAAAGAGCACCTTCACCGGTCGCGATGATGGCATAGACCTGCTTTGCTTCTTCATAGAAAGCAAAACGCTCATAGTGACCGACAACCGCTTCCCCGCGCTCGTCATGCTTCGCGATGATTGCCTTGTACTCGTCCCAGATCGGAGTCTCGACGTTGTCACCTGGCATAACCTCCATCAGGTTCACCGGATGCTCCACATAGGTATCTAACGGGAACACCTGAAGAATCGCATCCAGAATTTCACAGGCGCCATGGCCATCCATACGGATCACTTTTGCATTCTTTCCCATTGTTTCAGCCGGAAAATTTCCGTCTGCAATTACAAGACGGTCGCTGTGCCCCATTTCACACAGCACTTTCAGCAGCTCCGGGGATAAAATCTTCGGAATTCCTTTCAGCATAAAAAACCCTCCCTTAATCATCTGTCGTTATTCAGATATCTTTCCCTATTGTAACCAGTTCACGCGCTGCTGTCAAGTTCCTCTGCTGCATTTTGTACAATATCCACAGTCTGTCCGCGAAACTTTTCGGCGATCCGACCAGACATGTCACCGGCATGTCTGCCTGGATGCAGACGCGATCCGACCAGACATGTCACTGGCATGTCTGCCTGGATGCATAGACAAAACAAACGGATGAGATGCCTCCGCCAGCAGAAACATCCCATCCGCATTGTCTCAGGCAGAAGCCCGAGACATCTTTTTCTTATTTATTCAGGTTCAGATACAGCGGACCATAGGCTGCGCATGCTCTGTAGTCCTGTCCTTCCTTATCCATTCCGAACGCATTCCATGCAGCCGGGCGGAAGATCTTCTCTTCCGGAACGTTGTGCATGCTTACCGGAATGCGGAGCATGGAACACATGGTGATCAGATCAGCACCGATGTGGCCGTAGCTGATGGCACCGTGGTTTGCGCCCCAGTTGTTCATGACATCGTAAGCAGTCTTGAACGGACCCTCCTTGCCGTCACATCTCGGTGCGAACCAGGTGCACGGCCATGTGTAGTCGGTTCTTGCCCACAGCTTGTCGGTTACGTCCTCCGGCAGCTTAACGGTCCAGCCCTCTGCAATCTGCAGAACCGGTCCCAGACCCTTAACCAGATTCAGACGGATCATGGTTACCGGCATCTCAGCCTCTGTCACGAAACGGGAGGAGTAACCGCCGCCGCGGAAATAGCCGGTATCAGCAGCATTCCAGGTGGTAGCCTTCATGATGGCATCCATATCCTTCTCGGTTACGTTGTACCACTCCTTCATCACCGGATTGCCCTGCTCGTCGGTTGCCTGGCCGTTTGCGTCCACGCAGGCAGCACCGGAGTTGATCAGGTGGATGAAGCCGCCGTTTTCCTTTGCAGCGCCTTCGATTTCATAGCCGGTAGCCTTCTTCACTGCATCCGGGCTCCAGTATGTACGAACGTCTGCGAAGATCTGCGGACGGTTGGTCAGAAGCTTCATGAACAGCATGCCGAGACCGTTGAGCACATCGTTCTCTGTTGCCAGAATGTACGGCTCTCTTGCTCCGTTCCAGTCGAAAGAGCTGTTGAGCATTGCCTCCGGGAAGTCACAGTTCGGATAGAAGTCTGTCCACTGACGCTGTCCCTGGAAACCGGCAGCGATGGCATTGTGGCCAACCATTTCTTCCTCGCAGCCTTCCGGCAGATTCTTGTTGCCGTTCATCAGATCCTTGATGATGCACATCATCTTGACAACGAACTCCCAGTCCTTGTCCTTCTGTTCGCGTGTCTTCTGAACCTCCTGGGGATTCTTGTCGAAGCCTTCGATGCAGTGTTCCTTTGTCCATGCAAGAGCCTTCTCATATTCTGCCTGATCGTAGATGCCCTCTGTCATGCGGCGGATGATCTCTACCTCATCAACAGACTCAACTCTCATGCCAAGGTACTCTTCGATGAATGCCGGATCGATGATGGAGCCGCCGATACCCATGCAGATGGAACCGATCTGGAGATAGGATTTTCCTCTCATGGTGGCAACCGCTACTGCAGCGCGTGCGAAACGAAGCAGCTTCTCCTCAACGTCAGCCGGAATGTCGGTTGCATCCGCGTTCTGAACATCATGTCCATAGATGCCGAATGCCGGCAGACCCTTCTGTGCATGAGTAGCCAGAACAGATGCAAGATAAACAGCGCCCGGACGCTCGGTTCCGTTGAAGCCCCATACACCCTTGATGGTTCTCGGATTCATATCCATGGTCTCTGCGCCGTAGCACCAGCACGGAGTAACAGTCAGGGTAATCTCTACGCCTTCCTTCTTGAAATATTCCTCACAAACAGCAGCCTCAGCTACACGTCCGATGGTAGTCGGAGAAATCACAACCTTTACCGGCTCTCCGTTGCTGTAGCGAAGGTTCTCCTCAAGAAGCTTCTTCGCGGACTTTGCCATGTTCATGGTCTGGTCTTCCAGAGACTCTCTGACCTTCAGATATCCTCTTCTTCCGTCAATGGTAGGACGAATACCGATTACCGGGTAGGAACCAATTAATCTGTTTTCTGCCATAATAAAATTCTCCCTTCTGTATATGAAAGTGAAATACCGGCCAAAGTGCCGTTTTCAGCACTCCGGATTTTAATAACATTGTACCATTGCAATTCCCTCCTGTCTTGTTGTATAATCACAAAAAATGGTATTTTAGTCACTTTTGTGTCAGACTCAACGGAGGTACCTATGCACAAGCTTTCCCACTATGAAAACGCGCTTCACGGAACTGCTGAGTTTCCGGTTGCCTATTATTTTGTCGATGAACACCATGCGCGGTACGATATGCCGCTCCACTGGCACAGAGAATGGGAAATTATCCACATTCTGCGCGGCCAGTTCACGCTTTTTGCCGACGGCAGCCATTACACGGCAAACGGCGGAGACTGTTTCATTCTTTCCGAAGGAACCATGCACGGCGGAACGCCGCAGAACTGCGCCTATGAATGCCTTGTTTTTGATCTCCATTCCTGTTACCGGGACATCGCTCTGGTAAAAAAGTATCTGCGGCCGCTTTACCGCGGTCAGCTGATCCCCCGGCTTTTCCACACGGCCGGTTCCCCTGTGGCACAGATTGCAGCGGATCTGATGGCTGCCATGCAGTCCTCCTGCCCGGAGCTTTCCGTTCTGGCCCAGCTCTCCCGTCTTCTGGCTACCATTCTGGAGAACGGCTACTGCCAGGAAGCCGGAACCGGGGGAAGCAGCGGAAGCCGGAAAATCGCGCCGCTGAAACCGGTTCTGGAATTCATTGAGACACACTACGCGGAGGATCTCAGCCTGGACAATCTCTCCCGGATTGCCGGGATGAATCCGAAATATTTCTGCCGCTTTTTCTCTTCCATCACAAACCAGACGCCGATGAGCTACGTCAATTCCTACCGGATCGAGCAGGCCGCTCTGCTGCTGGATTCCGGAGATACGACCGTCACTGAAGCCGCAATGGCATGCGGTTTCGGTGATACCAGCTATTTTATCAAATGCTTTAAGCGGTATCGCGGCGTTACCCCAAAGCAGTATCAGAAGCAGAATTTCCGGTAATCCGCCGCTCTTTTATGTATCGTCAGTTCAGTCCGCGGAATCCCTTGCCGATGATCTCGCTGGAGTTAAAGATGGTGATGAAGGAATCCGGCTGATTAATCCGCACAAAGTTTCGCAGCTGCACTGCCTGGCTGCGCTTCATGACTGTCAGAATGATTGTCTTGTCCGCATGGGTAAAGGCACCTTCTGCATGGTAGATCGTCGCGCTTCGTCCCATGGTGTTGCAGATGTAATCGCAGATCTCGTCCGGCTGATCGCAGACGATCATGAATGCCTTGCAGAGATTGATGCTCTCAATTACATTATCGATCACCAGCGACTTGGCAAGAAGTCCGGTCAGGGAAAACAGGCCGGTCTGAATATCAAACACAAAGCAGGACGCTGCGACGATGAAGCAGTCTACCAGAAACAAAGCCGTTCCAATGGGGACAGACGTGTATTTGCGCAGGATCATCGCAATGATATCCGTCCCTCCGCCGGAGGCGCCGATGTTAAACAAAATGGCAGCACTCAGGGATGGAAGGAAAATCGCGAAGATCAGCTCCAGCACCGGCTCGTTGGTCAGCGGAGCGGTCAGAGGACAGATGATTTCCAGTCCGGACAGGCCAACTGACGTCAGCACGCTGACATAGACTGTCTTTGCGCCGAAGGATTTTCCAAGAAAGAGGAAGCCGAATACCAGAAGTGCCATGTTGATGAGGAAGGTAATGGTTCCGGCTGTTCCGCCAAACACTTTTGATACAACGACAGCAATACCGGTCACACCGCCAAAGGAAAAGTTGTTGGTAAATTTGAAGAAGTAGACTCCGACCACCAGAAGCAGCGTCGCAAACGTGATGATCCCGTACTCAATCACTAGCTTTTTTACTTTCGTATTCATGATTTCCCCCATTTTTCGTTTGTCTCACAAAAAGCCGCGTTTTCTCCTTTTTCTCCCGCATGCGTTTTCGCTCTGACCGGCTGACAGGCAGCCGGTCAGCTTCATTCTATCATAGCTTTTTTTTCACTGCAACCGATTTTGGCTCTATTTCATGCGGCTCTTTCCCACTCTCATCTCAGGCCTCAAACGGAGACAGCTCCAAACGGATAAAATATCCTTTGTCATGGTCGCAGACCGGACAATGCTCCGGTGCCTGCTCTCCCTGGTAGACAAATCCGCAGTTTAGGCAGATCCACCCTGTCTTTACATCCGAAACATGAAGCCTGTTCTTCTCCAGCCAGTCCGCGAACCGGCCAAACCGGTCTCCATGGCGCTTCTCAATCTCCGCGATCAGGTGAAAGCTGGCAGCGACCTTCGAAAATCCCTCTTCTTTTGCGGTATCACCAAATCTCTTATAGACATCGTCATGCTCTTCATACTCATTGTGCTGTGCCATCCGCAGCAGCTCTGTCAGGCTGTCTGACAGGTCAACCGGGTAACAGCCGTCCACACAGACCGACTCTCCTCCCAGCTCCTTCAGATGCTTATAGAAGATTTCCGCATGTTCCTTCTCCTGATCCGCCGTATATAAGAACAGCTGCGCAATTGCCTGCTGCTTTTCCTTTCTGGCAAAAGCAGCCGCCATGGTATAGCGGTTTCTCGCCTGACTCTCACCCGCAAACGCGCGCATCAGATTGTCTTTTGTTACACTGTTTCTAAATTCCACTGACATGTTATTCCTTCCTTTCGATTCGAATTGTTTTACAAAAACGGATGCTCCGATTTTTCTTTCAGTCTGGCGTAGCGGCGGTCAATTTCCTGCTGGATTTCCTCCGTCACCTCCCGGAAGTCTTCCCCGCACAGATGCTTTGTCCGTCCCATCATGGAAAACCACTGGGACACATCAATCTTCTTTCCGTTTTTCTGCGGATCATAGCTCAGTCTCGTTTTTCCCTGTTCCACCTCATAGAGCGGAAAATAGCAGCAGTCCACCGCCGCCTGAATCACGTTTCGTTCCTGATCCGGCCGGTCATTCCAGTTCAGCGGACAGGCGGACAGCGCTTTCAGATAGGCTGTGCCGCTGTGCTTCGCATACTCTGCCGCCTTTACCGCCTTCTTCATGAAATCCACGGGATTGGATTCCGCCGCAGTTGCCACATAGGGAATTCCGGCAGCTGCCATAATCTGCGGCGTATCCTTGTGGAAAAACTGCTTTCCATACTGTTCTCTGCCCACATGGGATGTGGCGCTCCTTGCGCCTTTTGGCGTAGAATAGGACAGCTGATATCCGGTGTTCATATAGCCGCCGTTGTCATATTCAAAAATCAGCAGACGATGACCGCGCAGAGCCGTTCCCAGCGCGGAGCCCATTCCGATATCCATTCCGCCGTCACCACTGACCATGAGAAACACAATGTCGCCCGGCGGGATTTCTCCGTTTCTCTGTTTTCTCCTGCAGATTTCCGCCAGACCGCTCAGCGTTGCCGCACCGTTCTGAAACAGGTTGTGAAGATAGGGAACACGAAAGCTGGTTCGCGGATAGGCAGTTGAGACGATCATGGCGCAGCCGGTCTGGAACAAAAGAACCACCGGATCCTCAATGGCACGCAGCAGCAGATTCAGATTCACCGGAATTCCGCAGCCCGGGCAGGCTCCATGGCCGGGCGCCAGACGCTTCGGCATGGCTGTTGTTCCATTCAGCGTAATTCCCTCCGGAATAACCATGCCGTCTTTCTCTTTCACATGAACCGCACCGAGCCTGGTGCGCTGCGATGTCAGCGGCGCAAGGAGCGGGCCGTGAGCAGACGTTTCCACTTCTCCCGGAACGACGCCGTCATATTCCGGCAGATTCCCATCGCCGTTCAGCCGGTCAAACAAACGGATGGCATCTGTCGCGTCAAAATCCGCACCGCCCAGTCCATATACCACATTCTTCACGATAACAGAGCTTCCTCTTCGCTGCAGCGCCGCCCGGATTTCCAGCGAAAGGTTTCCGCCTCCTGCTCCGTAGCTGTCCTGCCGGTCCGCAGCCATCACACGCTTCGCTTTTTCACAGAGAGCAGCAATTTCGTCCGCGGGAAACGGGCGAAGCACATGCAGCGTCGCCACACCGGCCTTTCTTCCTTCCCTGCGCAGACGCTCCACCGCCTCAATGGCTGTGTCATAGGAGGAGCCAAGCAGAATCAGCAGCTCCTCCGCGTCCTCACTGTGACAGCTTTCCAGAACCGAATAGCTGCGGCCGGACAAAACTTCAAATTCGGAAAACAGGGCGGGAAGCACATCCCTCACCTGCTCCATGGCTAGATGAAGCTGATAGCGGTTGTTGATCAGATCCGGTTCATTCATGTAGGAGCCGACCGTTACCGGGTTGTTGAAATCAAAGAAGGGAACCCGCTCCTGTTTCTCACCAATCCATTCCCGCACATCCAAATCGGAAGCGAAGCGGAAACATCTCCGTTTCTGGTGGCTGGTAAAAAAGCCGTCATAGGCAACTGCCACCGGCAGCTGAACCTGTTCCGCCAGACGAAGGGCAATCAGGTTCAGATCATAGACCTCCTGAACGGAATGAGCAAAGAGGATCGGCCAGCCGGCATTGAGAAGATACATCAGATCGCTGTGGTCACATTTGATGGACAGCGGACCGGAAACGGTCCGGCAGACCACGTTCATTACCATCGGATATCTGGTTCCCGACTGAACCGGAAACTGTTCCAGGGCATAGAGCAGTCCGTTGGCGCTGGTCGCATTGAACACACGGCCGCCTCCCACAGAAGCTCCATAGCAGATTCCCGCCGCGCTGTGTTCTCCTTCCGCGGCAATCAGCTCCAGATCCGTTTCTCCCTCGGCCTTCATCCGGTCCAGATTTTCGGCGATCTGTGTGGACGGCGTGATGGGGTAATATCCCATCAGATCATAGCCGATCTGTTTTGCCGCAATGGCTGCCATCTCGTTCCCGCTGGCAAATTCCGTTACCTGTTCTCTCATCACACTTCGCCTCCATCTATTTTCATCTCTGTCTGCACACCGGTCAGCACACCATCTCCGTCCGTTTCTGTCTCTGTCTGCGCACCGGTCAGCACACCGCCCATCCGCTTTTCCGTCAGATAGGATTCGGAAGTAATGGATCCGTCCGGTCCTGTTTTTTCATAGGTCTCCGGGATCCGCAGCAGCTCCTGATTCGGAAGGAACCATTCTTTCTTCGGATGTTCCGCTTCCAGTCCCCGGACAAGAGCGCCGGTCGGGCAGACGGCAGTGCATCGCAGACAGCCTTTGCAGTGATAGTAATCCAGTCCCCGGTTCACCATCATCTCCCGCCCCTTGTAAATACCGTTTGAAAACTGAAACACATAATCCGGACAGGCAGAATCGCACAGACCGCAGTTGATGCACTTTTCCGGAAGAAACAGCGGCACATATCCCTGTCTGGACGGCGACAGATCTGCCGCAATGGAATTTCCATACAGAGGGTTCACGCCGCCGATCGGTGCTGTCCTGTATCCCCAGCGCAAAAAACCGCTCTCCCGCGCACCTCTTTTCTTCGAAAACGACTCCGCTTCCTCAAAACGTTCCATTTTCGTCGTTGTTCCCGCCTCAAATCCGCGGCGGACACCTTCCAGATTTCCTTCCAGCGCCGCCGGATATTTCTTTCCCAGTGTATCCCGGCAGATCTGCTCTGCCTGCTCCAGCTTCACAAAGCCCATTGCCCCGGCTATCGCACCAAGCATCACCACATTGATCCGCGAGTGGGATTCCATGGCAATTTTCTGCGCATCCAGACAGAGGATCCGGCCTGTCAGCCCAAAACGCACTGCTGCATCTTTCGGTGACAGCGCCGTGTTGATTACCAGAATGGTATCTTCTCTGCAGCCCTGTGCCCCGGATCCATCTGTCAGCAACGCCTCATGGAACACAGCCAGAAGGTGCGGTTCCTTTACCTGCGCATGCGCATAAATTTCTTTCTCATATGCACAATAGCGGATATAGGACTTGACTGGCGTTCCTGTCTTTTCCGATCCGTAACTGGAAAAACTGGCGCTGTTTAAGCCCAGGCAGCGCAGTCCCAGCTCACCCAGCATTTTTCCGCACAGATTCGCTCCCAGACCGCCAATGCTCTCCAGACGGATCTCATAGTATCCATTCTCATTCACAACCGGCAAAATTTTTCCATTCATAGCGTTTCCTCCGCCCGGTCAAATTCTTCCTTTCCCACCATGCAAAGGGGGCAGACAAAATCTTCCGGAACATCCTCCCACCTGGTTTTCGGCGAAATCCCTTCCTCCGGTGCGCCCTGTTCCTCATCATATTCATAGCCACATACTCTGCAAATATAGCGCATTTGCTTCCTCTTTCTTTCCCAAAGCTCTGCACCTCCTGTTCCATCGTCCAAAACAGGAATCTCTGCAAGCGGTACAGGCTTCGCTTTCATACAACAATCAGTATGCGCAGATTTTGCCGGATTGATTCGCCGGACGATTTCTCTGCGAATACACAGGCAGCAAAAAAAGCTGAAAGATTTTCTGCAATTTCTTACAGATCCTCTTTCAGCTTTTTATCTCGTTATCGCACCGCCCGCATAATGAACCGGCAAGCGTCCGGCACGGCTCGCCTCCCGCAGTCGACTATCGTTCTTCGCTTTCTTATTCTTTATTGATCCTCTCGGCGATGGCCTGTCCTGTCACCGTTGCCGCAAGTCCGCCTTTTCCTGTTTCACGCACTGCATCCGGCATGGCGATTCCCACACTTCTCATGGCATCATACACCTCATCCGGCGGGATCACACTGCGGATTCCCGCCAGCGCCATGTCCGCCGCGGAAAGCGCGTTCACCGATCCGACCACATTTCGCTTCACACAGGGAACCTCAACCAGGCCGGCAACCGGATCGCAGGCAAGACCAAGAAGATTCTTCATCGCCATTGCTGCCGCGTGGATGATTGCTTCATTGCTGCCGCCAGCAAGATAAACCGCTCCAGCCGCAGCCATGGAGCTTCCTGCGCCGATCTCGGCCTGACATCCGCCGGCTGCACCGGCAAGAAAAGCACGGTTTGCGATCACACCGCCCACTCCTGCAGCCACATAGAGCGCTTTTGTCATCTCCTCATCGGTATAACCGCGCTGTTCCTGCATGGTCAGAAAAAGAGCTGGCACAACACCGCAGGCTCCTGCCGTTGGAGCTGCCACAATTCGTTTCATGCAGGCGTTGGATTCGCCCATTTTCAGTGCCTTTTCAATGACCGTACCGATGAAGGGACCACAGATCGTCTCTCCGGAAGCCAGCGCTTCATGGAATTTTTCGCCATCGGAACCAACCAGTCCGCTGGCAGAACGAAGCTTCCCGTCATAGTTGGCGTCTGCATCCTTCATTGCCTGATACATGGCTCTCATCTGCTCCATGGACTGTTCTCTCGTGATCATGCGCTCCTTCATGTCATTTTGCAGAATGACTTCCCAGAACTCAATTCCCTTTTCCTCCGCTTCCAGGCAGATTTCTTTTAACGACTTAAACATCACACCAATCCTTTCTTACAGCAGACTTAAATAGGTAACCTTCACAATTCCTTCCACACGGGTCAGCCAGCGGATGGACTCTGCGGGAACCTCCTGGTCACACTCAATGACCATGACTGCACGGCCGCCGCGGCTGTCACGATAAAGCTGCAGAGTCGCAATGTTAATGCTCTTATGGGCCAGCATAGAAGTAACCTCCGTCACATGGCCCGGCTGATCCAGGTTGTGAACGATCAGCGTCGGATAATCGCCGCAGAAATTCGCAGTCAGACCATCGATCTCACAGATCCGGATCCGGCCGCCGCCGATGGACGCTGCCACGATTTCCAGCTTTCTTCCGCTGACACCGTAGAGACACAGCTTCACGGAATTGGGATGCGCATCGATCAGTTCAATTTTCTCAAACGTAAACTCCAGTCCGCGCTCCTCTGCATGGGTAAAGCTTGCCGGGATCCGCGGATCATCCACCGCCATTCCCATCAGACCGGCAACAAGCGCACGGTCAGTTCCATGGCCGCGGCCGGTCGCCCAAAACGAACCATGGAGATAGATTTCTGCACGTTTCACGTCCTCTGCCAGAAGCTTTCTGGAAATCTGACCGATTTTTACCGCTCCGGCTGTGTGGGAACTTGACGGTCCGACCATGACCGGACCAATAATATCCAGAATATTCATTCTTCCCCTCCTGTGTTGACACCTTTTCGCAGAACCGATGAGATCCATCTCATTCCCCTGTTTCGGTTTTGCGCCGTATATTCACAAAGGCCACTCTGGTACCCGCAGAAACGTTCTGTCACCAGAATGGCCTTCTCTTTCTTTTTTCAGCCGGATCAGCCGAAGATTCCCTTCTTATAGAACGGCTTCATGTTCTTGACAAGATCCAGAGCAGTCGGATCTGCCAGTCTTACCTCCAGCTCCTTTCCATCCAGATAGCCTGCCACTGCACGCTTCAGCTCTGTGATGGTGCGCTCGCTGTCACTTGCCTCAACAACAAGAAGATAGCCGTTTTTGCTTCCCTGGATGCGGGATGCAAGCCACATCTTCTTTACGGTCTTCAGTGCTTTTGCAGTACGCTTCATGGCACCGATCATCATGTCCGGAGTCTCCATCAGCTCACCGTATGCAACCGGCTCTTCCTTTTCCGGTTTTGCTGGTGCCGGAGTCGGCTGCGGTGCTGCCTTTGGCGCCTCTGCCTTCGGCTCTTCTGCTTTTACAGCTTCCGCCTTCGGTTCTTCGGTCTTCACAGTTTCCACCTTTGGCTCTTCTGCTTTTACTGCTTCTGCCTTTGGTGCCTCCGTTTTTCCAGCTTCTGCTGCATTTGTCTGACCAGCCGGTGCTGCGTCTGCCGCTTCCTTCTGCTGTGCGGCAGCTTCGGCGCGTTTCGCCTCAAACTCTGCCTTCTTCTGACGGAAGCCCTCAATATTCTTCAGCACGTTTTCATCCACACGGAAGCCGCAGCCTCTTGCGTTGAACACGATCTTTCCAACTTTGGTCTCCTGAGCCATCTTGACAAGAGCCGCGTAATCAAGGACAACTGCGCCCCACTCATTTGGCTTGTAGGTCTTTGCAAACTCGGACCAGTCGGTAAACGCAGGAAGCCATGCAACCTGATTTCCATCCACCAGATTTGCAATCTTTCTTGCTACGCCTTCACCGGTTGCTTCCTGTCCCGGAGGCAGTGCCTTTCCGTCCTTTATCGTCACGGTCGGAACAAGGAACTTCGCATCAACCAGAGTGGTCAGCATTCTGCTCTCCATCAGCTTCATGACCTGTCTGCTCTGCTCCAGTTTCTTCTTGATTTCTTCCTTCTCCTCAGCCGGCGTCTCTTCCGCTGCTGCAGCCTGAGACATTGCGCCGTTTAACTGAATGTACTGGAAGAACTGGATCATGGAGTGCTGAACCGGCGCATTGCGGAAATCCTGAGCCTGAGCCGGTGCGTCTTTCTTCCACTCCGGATCCGGAAGGATGTCCGAACGTTTCATTGCCATCGGATGAGAACCGTTGTCCACAACGATCAGCTCGATTCCGTAGTAGTAAAGCTGAGCCATGAACGGAAGAATCATGTTATTCTCGATCTTGCGGATCACCAGATTCAGGTACTGTTTCTTCTTGAAATCATCTGCCAGCTTCTGCGCCAGATCTTCCGCGGAGAACACCCAGATTCCGCCTCTTGGATCGATGTAGGGATACATCGGAGTTGCCGTGTAGGTGACATAGATTGCTTCTGCTTTCTTTAACGCTTCTACCGCTGCCCAGTAAATGATCTGCTGGCGGATCGGGAAATGGATCTGAGCCAGGTTTGGATCCTTCTTTGCGTTCTCTGTGGTTGCGTAGATGAAGGACAGTTCCTCCAGACTCAGGTCAGAAACCTCCTCATCCGGCATATCCGGATTGATGGTAAATCTCTGATACAACATATTTAAATGTCTGTTATCTAACATATTCTTATCCTCTCCTCCGGATCAGAAATCAATCCGGCTTTTCTGTTTTTTTTCGCGTCTCATGCCCAACGCAGAAATGCACTTAAAACATATTTTAGCAGAAATATGGGAATACTGCAAGCAAAAAGTCTATCTTATCACAAGGATTTCACGAACTTTTACCGGAAACAGAAAAAGAGCGATATCTTTCGATATCGCTCTGCGTGCAGTTGAGGGGACTTGAACCCCTACCCAAGTACATGGACATGAACCTGAATCATGCGCGTATGCCAATTCCGCCACAACTGCGTTTTGTGATGATTACTCATCAGTGCGGGCGACAGGACTTGAACCTGCACGGGTTACCACCAGAACCTAAATCTGGCGCGTCTGCCAATTCCGCCACGCCCGCAAACAAATTGTTGCTCCGTATCCGGTAAGCATTTACTCTCTGAAGCGGACTGCTCGTATAATATAACACGGAGCAGCCCGTTTGTCAAGAAGTTTTTTCAATTTTCCAAAAAACTTTTTTCGCATCCGCTGGCGATCACGGAAATTCCCCGGTCGAACCGAAGCGGTTCTCCTTCCACGGTTGAAACAGTTCCGCCCGCTTCTGTCACAATCAGAGAACCGGCCGCAAAATCCCAGGGCTGCAGTCTCATCTCAAAGAACAGCTCCGCTCTTCCTGATGCCACATTGCACAGATCCAGTGCTGCGGATCCGCTTCTGCGAATGTCCAGGCTCCGATCAAAATAGTAGCGTATCATCTCGAAGGTTTTGTCGTAGAGCTCTCTGTAATAGGGTGCTGTTCCTACGATTACAATGCCCTTCGCCAGCGGCTTTCCCGAAACATGGATCGGTTTTCCGTTGCAGAACGCGCCCTTCCCCGCCTCGGCGTAGAACACCTCGTCCAGATAGGGATTGTAGACCGCTCCCATGAAGGGCACACCGTCTTTCAGCAGTCCGACGGATACCGCGCTGACGCAGTAGCCTTTCATGAAATTGGTGGTTCCGTCAATTGGGTCAACGATGAAAGCATAGCCTTCACGGATGGCAGGATGGTCTTCCTCCTCCTCGCCCACAAACACTGCTTCCGGCATCAGGCGCATCAGCTTTGCCTCCAGAAATTCCTGCACTTTTTTATCATAGGCAGTCACAAAGTTGGCATGACCTTCTTTTTCTTCCACGCCTGCGGCAATGTCCTTTGCCTCCAGCATGATCCTTCCTGCTGCTTTTACTGTTTCAATAATCTGTTGAATTGTTATCATGGCGTACCTCTTTTATGCACCTGCTACCGTTACCTTGCGGATGGCAACCGCCATTGGTCCGCAGAACTGCGTTGTATCCTGCGTCTCTTCGGAAAGAGCCATCTGCTTCTGCGCTTCCACAATGTTTCCGTTGACCGATCCGCCAGTCACCACCGTCACCTGCTCTCCGTCA
This sequence comes from Lachnospiraceae bacterium, assembly GCA_017472605.1. GTDB lineage: Bacteria > Bacillota > Clostridia > Lachnospirales > Lachnospiraceae > Anthropogastromicrobium. The sequence continues at coordinate 7,179 of JAFUPV010000010.1, read as the reverse complement.
TAGAGGTAGGCAAGGCGAATCTCACCGGCAAAGCTTCCGGTAAAGCTGTCCATCTGGAAATCGGAAAAATTCACGACATGAAGATAGGGTTCTGTCTTCATGGATGCCATGGATACCGTTCCCGGTTTTACCGTCACTTTCCGGTACTCTCCGGTCGGCTCTACACCAAGATAGTGACAAAAACGGCTGCTTCCGTGAATCGCTTTCAGAACACCGTCCTCCAGAAGAACACGGTCCTTCATCTCCAGACCTTCCCCACTGTATGGAACAGTAGCAGTCAGCGTCATGTGGATGCGGTCACCAGTCACCGGCTCTTCACTTCCGGCCATCTGTACATCGTCACCAACCCGATAATTGGAATAGCCCGGATAAACATAGGCTGCATGGCTGCGATCCACAAAATAACTCATGACCGTCGGTACATATTTATCGGAAAGAATCAGGCGGTATTTTCCTGCCTTCGGGCTGACCGACGCCTCCGCTCTGTCTCTTGTCCGCTGCAGCGTTCTTGCAATCTTTTCCCGGATTGCGGACGGGTCCAGTCGATCATAGTGGAAATCCTCATAGGTCTCAACGTCCTGGGGACTTGTACACTGAACAACAAATTCGCCGTCCACACCACAGGTCTGATAAGCCACATCCACACCGCAGGAATTGAACAGGTGTACCCTTGTCTTTCTGGCAAAGATTTCCAGTGAATTGAGGAATACGCGCTCATCCGTATCCACCGCGAACGCAGCTTCTGCAAGCTCCATCGCCTGGCTGTCCCAGTGCGCAGACAGTTCCTCGTCCCGATCAGCAACACCGCCGCTTACCGTGTTTTCCGGCAGCGGATACCACCTGTTTTTTGCAAATGCCGCACTGCTGTATGCAGAAGCAAGCTGTTCCCGAATTTCCTCTCCTGTCATTCCATCACCGATCACAGCCATGGCCGATCCCCGGTAACGGACATCATTTTCTTCAAAATCCCGGTAAACCGTTACCTGACAGGTCAGCACTCTTGTCTGGCGCCTCATGTCAAGCTGTTTCCGGATAAAATATAATTCAAGACTCTCGCTCAGCCGTTCCTGAATCGAATACACTTCAATCTTCAGGTCCGCCAGCGCTTCCTTAATCGTTGTCATCATATCTGTTTTCCTCCACGTTTCACTGCCGCATTCCTGATCATCCCAGACGGATCTTTGCCTTAATGTAAGGACCGCCGTCCGAAACCTTCACCCATTCCTTGTATCCTTTGCCGCAGAAGCCGACTCCGGAAAGAACCACCTCGTTTGACACCATGGAGATGGATTTTAACAGATCCGGCACGTAGCCGGTGAGAACGATCGGTGAGAAAATGCGGCCGGTAAAGGCACCGTCCTTAATCTCTCTTGCGATGTTTACCATGCACTGGATTCCCCAGTTCTTCGGATCCTCCATGCCGCTTGTTGCATGTTCCAGCTGGAACCCGTAGGAAATTGACTTTACCATGTCCTCATAGGAATCCGTTCCGCCTTCAAAGAAGGTGTTCGTCATTCTTGTGTATGCCTTGTGGTCAAAGGACTGACGTCTGCCGTTTCCGGTTGGCTCCGTCCCCAGATGCATTGCGGTCTGCAGATCACTGATTCCCTGCTTCAGGATTCCATGATCGATTACAACGGTATCATGGGCAAGCACGCCTTCATCGTCGAAGAAAAAGGTTGCCGACTCATTGGCCGCCGACGCGCCGTCATGCATGGTGACAAGCGGCGAAGCCACATATTTTCCCACATACTCTTCTGCCAGCGCGCGCTTTTTCACAAACATATCCATCTCGACACCGTGACCAAAGGCTTCATGGACGATCATTCCCGTGACCTCCGGTGTGCAGATGCATTCATATTCGCCGGGAACCATCGGCTGGCTGTTCAGCAGCTCCAGTGCGGTATTGACCGTTTCCTCCAGCCCTGCTTCCATCTGGTCCAGCAGCTCCGCTCCGCAGAGACCGGAAAACGCCTTCATCCCATTTTCTACCTTTTCTCCGTTGGACGCCGCCGCGGAGATATAGCCGTTGGCCCACATGATGTCCTGAACCATGTCGCGGTTTCTGGAAAGGAACATCTTGCTGTACTGCTGATACTGGAATGTCGCTCCGCAGTTGAGAACGCGGGAATCCATTGCTCTTCCTGCCCGGGATATCCGGTCCAGAAGCGCAACAATCGCCTCATCTCCCAGTTCACGGGGATGCTTCTTGCAGGAAGTGCTCTCATGGAACGTGCATGGGGTGTCAGCCAGAATCCGGTAATCGCTTTCACGAACGCCCTCCGGAAGAGATCCCGCGAGCGGAACCAGATTCTCCTTCAGCGCCTTTGCCGCAAACGCCAGTTCCTCCTCGTTTACCTGGTTGAAGGAATATTCGCTGTAGCCCTTTCCGTCGTAAACCTTCACCACCACACCACGTCCGGTGAGCATCTCATCCGCACCAAGCATCGTTCCGCTTTTGCTGACACTGTACCGTCTGGAGACACTGTCCTGTGCCAGAATGGAAACATAGTCATAGTCAGCCAGAAGCTCATTCAGCAGCTGCTGCAGCTTCGGCCGGATCATCTGTAAATAACTGCTTGTCTCAATTTTCATCCGAATGCCTCACTTTTTTTGAAACCCGGCAGAAATGTTCTGCCGGGAAATCCTGTCTCTAATGATTCTGTTTTATTCTGATTCTGTTTTATTCCGTTTTTTTATTTTGTTTCTTCCACCGGATCGGTCACTTCTTCCGTTTCCTCTTCCGCTTCCGTCGGATCATAGCAGTTGACGCCGAGAATGATGCAGTTGGTTCCGGAGCCGGTATCTGTTTTTCCGATCTGGAGACTGGTCATAGTGGTTTCGTTGATCTGGTGATACCAGAACGTTGTCTCGCAATTGAACGTCATGCTTCCGCTTTCCTGTACTTCCGGTCTTACCTCATCCGGCTCTCCGAAGTGGGATGTCGCTGTATCTACCAGATTGTTGTAGAAGGTATCCAGCTCTTCTGCGGTATAGACATTCTCAAAATAGAAGCTGATCAGAGCAAGACCATCTTCTCCGAACACAGGCATCATGCCAAGAGACACCTTATCCAGAAGAAGGATGGAATGGTTCACATCCGCATAGAAACCGTCAGACACGGTTACCGTTTCCGGAATTGTCATACCAAACACTTCCTCAACCTCCTGCTGGCTGGCTCCCCACTCCAGACCCGGGAACTGGAACGCGCCGTCCTCCCGCTGAAGAGTCGCAAGATCAAACTCCTCCAGGGTATCTTTCTGAGCTGTTGTCTTCGGAATCTGGCTGGAATAGCTGGAGTAGCCGCCGTAACCATAGCCGTAGCAGCCTGCCATCATCATGACAGCTGCGGTCATTCCTCCAATGAGTACTGCTTTTCTTAATCCTTTTCTCATTCTGTCCTCTCAATCTGCACAATTCTATGTGCCCCTTCTGTCTTTTCGGTCTGCACCGTTTCGCGTGCTCCTTCCGGCTTCTCAGCCTGCACTGTTTCGCGTGCTCCTTCTGGCTTTTCAGCCTGCACTGCTTCGTGTGCTCCTTCCGGCTTCTCAGCCTGCACTGTTTCGCGTGCTCCTTCCGGCTTTTCAGCCTGCACCGTTTCGCGTGCTCCTTCTGGTTTCTCAGCCTGCACTGTTTCGTGTGCTCCTTCCGGCTTCTCAGCCTGCACCGTTTCGCGTGCTCCTTCTGGTTTCTCAGCCTGCACCGTTTCGCGTGCTCCTTTTTCCCGCGCAGCCGCCCTTTGTCGGCCGCACATCTGCGCATCCTGCTTTTTTTACGGAATCGTCCGTTTTTTCGCACTGCCGCGCTGATATATCAGTAGTATACAGGAAAAATCCCCAAACAGCAAGACCGCTTTTCCAACTTCCCCATCCATCCACCGCTTCCGCTGTGTGTCGGGCGGTTTTACCGCTGCCTCAGCGATGGTCGATCCGAATCACTGCATCACAGTCCGTTCCCCACAGGACATGGACCAGACGGATCAGCCGCTGCATGGCCTCTTCATCTGCAAGACCGCAGCCATCGGGAAGAACCACGTCAAACATGACACGTTCCTTTCCGCTCTCCTCCTGGTGATGAAAATCATGGACCGTCATTTCCGGGTGGATCACACCGACCGCGTCGGACAGCTGCGCTTTCATTTCACAGACCCGTTTGTCGTTGACAGGGACCGGATCCATGTGGATCACAGCCTGACAGCCCAGCTTCTCTTCCAGCTCTCGCTCGATCCCGTCGATCATTTCATGAAGCTCATAGATGTCCTCCTCCCCTGACACTTCCCCGTGGAGCGAGATCAGCCGTCTTCCAGGACCATAGTCGTGGACAATCAGATCGTGGACATCCAAAATCTGCGGATGGGCGCGGACCATGGACTCGATCTGCCGGACAAACGCGGGATCCGGTGCCTGACCAAGCAGCGGGTTCAGCATCTCTCTTGCGGCAGTCACACCGGCATAGAGAATAAACAGGGCAACTGCCATTCCGCACCAGCCGTCGATGTTCCAGTCCAGCCAGGCAGACAGCAGAGACGAGATCAGGACAGCAGCCGTGGCAGCCATATCACTGAAACTGTCCACGGAGGTCGCTTTCATGGCAGACGATCCAAGCAGATTTCCATAGCGTCGGTTGTAACAGCCCATGTAGCCCTTTACCAGGAGTGAAATCAGCAGAATCACGACAGGAAGCACACCCGTTTCAACAGGTGTCGGATGAAGCACCTGCTCAAACGAATCCCGCAGAATCTCCACACCCATCAGCAGGATCAGGAACGACACGATCAGACCGGAGACATATTCCATCCGTCCGTGGCCGAAGGGGTGGCCTTTGTCTGCCTTCTTTCCGGCGATCCGAAAGCCGATCAGCGTCACAAAGGACGATCCCGCATCCGACAGATTGTTCAGCGCATCCGCGATCATTGCCACGGAACCGCTGACCGCGCCTGCCAGATACTTTCCGGCAAACAGAAGCACATTCAGCACAATTCCGACTACACTGCAAAGGACGCCGTAGCCGCGTCTGACCGTTTCCTCCTCGATCTGTTGATAATCTTTGATAAAAGCTCTGACTAACAAGCGAATCATACTCATTCCCTCAAACATCAAATCATTAATCAATTGACAGAAAAGCTCCGATGACAGCTCTGTCTTCTGCCATCGAAGCTTTTTTCATCCGTAACTTTACTCTGCTTCGGTTTCCTCAGCAGCCTCTTCTGTCTCAGACTCAGACTCGATCTCAGCCTCAACAAATTCAACTGCATCCTTCAGGAAGTTTGCTACACAATCCGGAAGTGCAGCGTTGTAGATGTAGTTCTCGCCGTAGAACTCAACGTACTGAGCATAGGCATCCGGATCGCCGCCGGTGATCTCAAGAGCAAGATCTGCCGTTACTTCCAGACCTGCATCCTCCATCAGCGCCTGAAGAATGACAACCTGACCTGCATATGCCTCGCACTGTGTGCGCATGTCATCAGTGGTCATTCCCATGTAAGCAAGGTAATCCTCAACGGTCATTCCGTAGTAGTAAACCATGCTGTTCAGGTATTCATATTCGTAGTTGTAGGTTGCGTCTGTTGCTACTGCCGGAACCTCACTGATCTCTGCGTTTGCTACCAGCCAGGACAGAACGGCATTTCTTAAGTTGCTGTCGTAGATGGTGTCATAAATGTACTGACGGTAATCAGCAGCTGTGTTGTAGTTCAGGTTTTCTTTTACAAAATCATCATTAAACTCCGGAACAATTGTCTCTACGATGTGGTTAACGGTGATTGCGAAAACAGCGTCCTTTCCTGCCAGATCGGTGTTCTGGTAATCCTCCGGGAAGGTAACGTTGATGTCAAAGCTCTCGCCCGGTGCGTGGCCGATCAGCTGATCCAGGAAACCATCGATGTAGTTGGTAACGCCGATGGTAACGTCTGTTCCTGCTCCGCCAGTGCTTCCGCCTTCGAATTCAACGCCGTCAATGGAACCGACATAGTCGATGTTTACAGTTGTTCCATCCTCGATGGTTCCTTCGGTAACGTTCTCCGTTGTGGTATAGCTGCTGAGAACGTAGTCGATCTGCTCCTGGATCGCGTCATCACCAGGAATTACATCGGTATCGAGAATCTCAACAACGGAATAATCCGGAAGTGTTACATAGTCCAGAGCCTTTACATCGCGGAAGAATCCTTTTTCATCATATGCGGCACTGAAGTCAAACGCCTCTTCTTCCGCAGCGGTTTCCTCTTCAGCCGTTCCCTCTTCCACGGTCTGCTCCTCAGTTGTCACTTCCTCTGCATAAATGCCCGCCGGAACTGCAGTTACGGCCAGGCCAAGGCTCATAGCTGCTGCAACAAATTTTCTCTTAATCATTTTTGTATCCTTATCCCTTTCCTCTTGCCTCTGATTAACGGCAGCACAGCTGCCCTCTGAGTGCAAAATGCTTTGTCTATTTTATCACAAAACATTCGTTTTGAAAATATGTATTTCGAAATTCATATTTTTTTCAAACTTTTTTCATTTTTTACCAGTCACGGCTGTCCCAGATCAGGGTAAATGGACCGTCATTTTCCAGCAACACCTTCATATCCGCGCCAAAAATTCCGTGCTCTGCCTTTCCGAATTTTCTGCGGCATGCTTCCACAAAGTAGTCATAGAGCTCTTCTGCCAGCGCAGCTGATCCCGCGCCGGAAAAACCGGGCCGGTTTCCATGCTTACAGTCCGCATAGAGCGTGAACTGGGAAACAACCAGAATCTCTCCTCCCACATCTATGATGGAACGGTTTGTCTTTCCCTGCTCATCGGGAAAGATCCGCAGCTTATACAGCTTTTCTATATAGCGGTCCGCCATTTCTCTGGTATCTCCTTCGCCGACGCCAAGAAGAATCAGATATCCTTTTCTGATTGCACCAACTGTTTTGCTGTCAACCACAACACTGGCATGGCTGACACGCTGTATTACAAGTTTCATCTATTATACCTCGTATCTGTATCATTTTTTCTGCCCGGCAGCGTTTTTCTGCCCACAGCATCTTTTCTGTCTGCTGCTTCTTTTCTGTCCTGCGGCATTCTCTCCTGGCCGCAGCAGATTCCGTATGCCGCGAAGCAGATTCCGTGTGCCGCGAAGCAGATTCCGTGTGCCGCGAAGCAGATTCCGTGTGCCGCGAAGCAGATTCCGTGTGCCGCGAAACAGATTCCGTGTGCC
>JAFUPV010000009.1 GCA_017472605.1 Lachnospiraceae bacterium | reverse complement strand
TGCAGGACTTCATCGAGGGTCCATATGATGAGATTATTAAGACGGAGAACTTCCCAGTTCTTGCAAGTATTGTAGGACTTGCATATCAAGGCGGAACACCTTTCCAGGCAGAGGTCTATTTCATTAATCTTGCCAGGGTGGTTCAGATTCCGTTTGCCGTTCCGTATTTTGATCTCTATGATCCGAGATATTTGGACTTCGGAGTACCGACAGCAGTACGCGGAAAATTGACATTTAACATTGCTGACTATCAGGAGTTCATAAAGCTGCACCGTCTTGCCAGCTTTGATTTGAATGCTTTCCAGACACAGATCAGAGATGCAATGTCTCGTTATGTCAAGAGTATCGTAACGAATGTTCCGGCAGAAAAGAATATTCCTGTTGTGCAGATAGAACGCGCTATCGCACCGATCAATGAAGCTGTTGAAGCAAATGTAAGAGAGCGGTTCGAGCGTGATTTCGGAGTCAATATTACGGCTGTAGATATAAACACCATCGAGGTGGACAAGACCAGCGAGGGATATCAGCAGCTTAAGGCGGTTACGCAGGATTTGGCTGCGGCTACTGCCCAGGCGCAGACCGAGGTCAATATCAAGAATATGCAGGATATGCAAAGGATCAATGCTGAAAACATGGAAGAGACAATGCGTATCCAGAGAGAAGAAGCACAGTATGCGCAGCGGAAACAGACGCAATCTTCAAACTTTGCTGCTTATCAGCTTGAACAGCAGGCTGCGGTTGGCATTGCCGGAGCAGAGGCTTTGGGACAGATGGGTGCGAACGGCGCTACGGAAATGTCTGGCGGTGGCGGAATGAATCCTGCCGCTATGATGACCGGAATGGCAATGGGCGGAGCAATAGGCCAAAACATGGCCGGCATGATGAACGGTATGATGCAGGGCGTGAACGGTCAGCAACCGGGAACACAGCAGCCTCCACAGGGGATGACTCCTCCTCCGATTCCGAATGTAGCATACCATGTGGTTCAGAATGGACAGGCCGCAGGACCGTTTGATATGGGAACTCTGTCTCAGATGGTTTCCGCAGGGACGTTAACTAAAGATAGCCTTGTTTGGAAACAGGGAATGGCAGACTGGGTTAAGGCCGAAACCGTGCAGGAACTTCAGTCGCTGTTCGGTTCCGCAGTCCCTCCAGTACCGCCGGTTCCGCCACAGGTGTAGGGGGTGATTAAATGAGTACAGATTTTTATTCAATGGATAAACTGGTTGAGTTTGGTATGAGCATGGCCATTGCTAATCAAATGGCGACATCAATGAACCAATCTCTGAACCAGATGCAGGTTCCTGGGGCAGGAAAAGCTATGCCGCAGAAGTCAGAGGACATTTATTTCGCCGTTATCGATGGTCAGCAGAAGGGACCTTACTCTTTGACAGAACTTTCGAGACTGATTGCCGAAAAGAAAATCGTGAAGGAAACGTATATCTGGAAACCGGGTATGTCACAGTGGGAACTGGCTGAAAATGTCAATGAAGTATTAAGACTGGTAGCTATCACACCACCTCCGATTCCGGAATCAGATAAGTAGTGATTAAATGGCTGCCGAAAAAAACGGTGGCCATTTTGCTATATGGCAGAGTGATAAAGAGAAAGGCTGATAGTGTGAGAACTGTGAATATTACTGAAATCAGAAGACTTGCTCAATCCTTTCGGCAAGGCATAGAGAGAGCCTTAGAAAGCGGCGACATCTCTTCAAGAACCACCAAGTCTACAATGCCGCATTTTCCAAAAGGTTGCTGCGAAGTTGCAAGTGATCTTCTCGCACAATTTTTGTTAGAAAAAGGCATTCAAACAAAAAGTGTCCACGGAGAATATGACTACGATGACTGGGAGAATAAGTTTCCACATACGTGGCTTGAAACCGATGATGGAGTGATAATCGATATCACGGCGGATCAGTTTGCCGGGGAAAAAATATTTGAAGCGTTTAGCTTGATGCCATGCTATGTGGGTACGGACAGGGAGTTTTATTCTTTGTTTGACGAGGATTACAGAGAAGAAGTATTTCGGGGATTAAGGAACTGCGATGGGGATTTTTACAGAAGAAACGTAGACCCTCTGTACGAGATTATTCTCAGCCATATTGTTTGACCATCTATGACTTTTTCGGTCATACATTTTTGACCCACGATATTTTCGGTTGAACCGATGACATCAATGCCATTGTCTCAAGGCATGTGGAGACTGTCGTCCTCTTAAAGCGATTGGGCAACCGAAAACAGGCACGAGCGGCACAGACTGCAGAGGGATTACAAACAGGCACGAGCCATTCTTGACCGTATCCCGCCGGACATCATTCGGACATATACACAACGAAGCAGCATGAAAAAGGGAGGAACTTTATGGAGAACAAAGGAACCCGGACGCTTGAAACGGAACGATTGCTGTTAAGGCAATTTCAGATCAATGATGCGGAGGATATGTTTAAAAACTGGGCTTCCGATCCGGAGGTCACAGCATTTCTGACGTGGCCACCTCATGCAGATGCGAACTTGACAAGAAGTTTACTTGCTGACTGGATAAACAGATATTCCAGTCCGGCTTATTATAATTGGGTAATTGAATTAAAAGAAATTAATGAGATTATAGGTAATATTTCGGTTGTAATGCTCAATGAAAGGACAGAAGCGGCAGAAATTGGTTATTGCATGGGAAAAGCATGGTGGGGAAAAGCGATTATGCCGGAGGCTTTGGGAGCGGTTATCAAATACTTATTTGAAGAGGTAGGACTTAATCGTGTAGCCGCCTGTCATGACAGTAATAATCCGAAGTCTGGCAGAGTAATGGATAAAGCGGGAATGAAACTGGAAGGAGTCCTGCGGGCAGCAGGGATTAATAATCAGGGGATCTGTGATAAAGTGTGGCACTCGATCTTAAAAGAAGAATATGAGAAATATTGAATAAATGCAGAAAACAGGATTGACTCTGACGTTACGTCATAGCTTACAATCGAATTACCACAGAGAAAGAGGTGATTCGCAGAAATGATGTCAGTACATGAAGTCAGTAAATTATCAGGTGTAAGCATACGCGCGCTCCATCACTATGACCGGATTGGGCTTTTGCCGGCCACAGAAGTGACACGGGCCGGTTATCGGCTGTATGACGATGCAGCACTGGAGCGTTTGCAGCAGATTTTGCTTTTTAAGGAACTGGAATTTCCGCTGAAAGAGATCAAAGTGATACTGGACAGTCCGGATTTTGATAAAGGCAAAGCTCTGGAACAACAGATCCATTTGCTGGAGCTTCGAAAGGAGCATTTGCAGAATCTGATTGATCTTGCCTGGGGAATCAAAGCGTTAGGAGAAAAGCGGATGAGTTTTGAAGCGTTTGATACGAAGAAAATTGACGAATACGCGGCACAGGCGAAAGCGTCCTGGGGAACCACAGATGCATACCGGGAGTATGAGCAAAAGTCGGCGGGACGAACGAAGGAAACACAGCAGAAATTGAATGGGGAAATGATGAATATTTTTGCTGAATTTGGTAAAATGAAAGAGATGTCTCCGGACTGTGAGGAAGCGGTCAGGATGGCTAAGAAGCTGCAGGATCATATCACGGAAAACTATTATACCTGTACCGATGAGATTCTGTTGGGACTTGGAGCAATGTATGCAGACGGCGGGGATTTTACCATGAATATTGACAAGGTCGGGGGAGAAGGGACTGCGGTGTTTACATGCAAAGCGATTCAGGCGATGGTGGCAAAGAAGTAGTTTTATTTCATGAAAAATACGAAGGGAGAGACAATGAGAGTATTATTTATCGGCAACAGCCACACCTATGTAAACGATATGCCCCGTCTGTTCGCTGAGCTGGCGCGAAAAGACGGTTATTCCTGCGAGGTGACGATGATTACCCATGGCGGCTGGTTTCTTGCGCAGCATCAGGAGGATCCGCAGACGCGGTTCAACATTTTGTATGGAAACTATGATTATGTGGTGCTGCAGGAACATGCCCATCCGTTTGGACCGGAAGAGAAGATGATTAATGCTGCGAAAGCAATCAATCAGTGGATCCGTGAAGCAGGAAGCACGCCGGTGGCTTACATGACCTGGTCGGAGAAGGTGAATCCTGAGGGACAGGCGCGCATGACGGCTGCCTATGAACAGATGGCAGCGGAAATCGGTGCAGTTCTGGCACCGGTCGGTGTGGAATGGTGGAAATTCATGAAGGAGAATCCGGGCGTGGAGATGTATGCGCCGGATGGGGAACATGCGTCGCTGACCGGTTCCAGACTGGCTGCGGAAGTAATCTGGAAGGCAATCCAGGAAAATCTGGGCAGATGATTGGTACAGAAAAAGGCTGCCGGACCATACGCAAATGAATGCTGTATGGTTCGGCAGCCTTTTGCAGGATAAAACGCTTATTTGCTTTTTCCGGCTTTCACTTCTGCAAAATATTCCTTACAGAGTTTGATTACAACCGGACTTAAGAGAACGAGCGCGATCAGGTTCGGGATTGCCATCAGTCCGTTTAAGGTGTCTGCGATGGCCCAGGCAAGGGAAAGCTCAACCGTGCCTGCGATGCATGCGAACAGGCAGAAGATGACCTGATATACCCTGGAAGCCTTGTGACCGAACAGATACTCAACGCAGCGTGTTCCATAGAGCGCCCAGGTAAGTACTGTGGAGAGCGCGAAGAGTGTAAGGCAGACAGCAACGGCAACGCCGGGAAGACCTCCGCCGAACACGGACTCGAAACCTTTGATGGTCAGGTTTGCGCCAATGTCATTGCCGTATTCAATGTTCTGGACACCGACACCGAGGAGAACAACCATTGCAGTCATGGTGCAGACAACGATGGTATCCATGAAGACTTCGAAAACACCGTAGATACCCTGCTTAACCGGATGGTCAACGTCGGCAGCCGCATGGGCGATGGGAGCGGAACCAAGACCGGCTTCGTTGGAGAAGATACCGCGGCCAACACCTTTTGTGATCGCAGTCTTAATTCCGACACCGGCAAGGCCGCCGGCTACGGAAGAAGGAGAGAAGGCACCGCGGAAAATTGCGGAGAATGCCTCAGGGATAGCAGTAACGTTGCACACGATAACGAAGAGAGCGGCAACAATGTAGATCAGTGCCATGACAGGAACCATTAAGGAACATACATCAGCGAGACGCTGGATTCCGCCAAGAAGGACAACAGCACAGATAATCGCGCAGAGAATGGCAACAATCCATGCAATGATGGTTTTCTGGGTTTCAGTGGTGGAGATGAAGCCTTCGATTGCCGTGTTGATGGTTCCGGCGATGGTGTTGATCTGTGTCATGTTGCCGATTCCGAAGGAAGCAAGCGCGCCGAAGATGGCGAACAGAACAGCAAGCCATTTCCAGTTTTTGCCAAGACCGTTGGTTATGTAGTACATGGGACCGCCGACCCAGTCGCCCTTTTCATTGCGCTGGCGGAATTTCAGGGCAAGGGTTACTTCTGAGAATTTGGTGCACATGCCAAGAAGAGCGGAAACCCACATCCAGAAAACAGCTCCGGGACCGCCGATGGCGATGGCACCGGATACACCGGCAATGTTTCCGGTTCCGATGGATGCCGCAAGTGCGGTACACATGGCTTTAAACGGTGAAACAGCACCGGACTTCTTTTCCGTCTTTTCAAACGCTTTTCCCATGGTGTTCTTCATGATGTGAATAAAGTGGCAAAATTGTGGAAAACCGCAGCGGACGCTTAAGTAGATTCCTACGCCGAGGATGAGGATCATCATGGGAAGTCCCCAGACGAAGCCGTTGATTGTGTCGTTGATGTCGGTGATTGTTTGGATCATGATTTACTCCCTTCTTTTCGACCGATGTAAGGTGCAGATGGAATGCAGTTCTTACTTTGAAAGCCGATATGTTAGATATTGTAATGGAAAGCAGGAAGAATTGCAACTGGTTTCTTTAAGAAATTAGCGTGATAAAGAGAAATAGACTGCCGGGAAGAAGCCATATTATCGAATGGGAAATTTGATTTGTGAAAGTTTCTTTCGGGGTATTGCATTTTATGCGGGAATCGTGTTAAATAGAAATCAAACTGGAGGTATGGAAGGAGGAATTTACGGTTATCTGCAGATAGCCGTAACATGAGTATGGAGAAAATAAATGTTGGAGTAATCGGACTTGGCTGCCGCGGGATTTCTTTATTAGAAGAAGTAATTCTTCTGAGGAAGGATGTCTGTGTGAAAGCTGTCTGTGATGTATATGAAGACCGGATTCAGCAGGCACAGAAGCTTGTTGAAACAGTCTGCGGAGAAGTTCCTTTTGGAACGGCTGACTATCGGAACGTGATTAATTGTCCTGAGGTTGAGGTAATTGTCATTACAACCGGCTGGGAATCACATGTGGAGATTGCTGTCTGCGGAATGAAAGCGGGAAAAGCAGTTGCCATGGAAGTGGGAGGCGCCTACACAGTAGATGACTGCTGGGATCTGGTCAATACCTGGGAAGAAACAAAAACACCATTCATGTTTCTGGAAAACTGCTGCTTTGGCCGCCGCGAGCTGATGGTCCTCAACATGGTACAGCAGGGGCTTCTTGGTGATATTGTTCACTGCAGCGGCGGATATCAGCACGATCTGCGGGATGAGATTTCCTGGGGAAAGGAGAATCGGCACTATCGTCTGCGGAATTATCTTAACCGAAACGCGGAGAACTATCCGACCCATGAACTGGGGCCGATTGCAAAAATACTGAAGATTAATCAGGGAAACCGACTGGTATCGCTGACATCAACCGCGTCCCGGTCCGCCGGACTTCATGAATATATCATGACAAGAAAAGCCGATGATCCAAAGCTTGTGGAAGCGAAGTTCTGTCAGGGAGACATTGTGACGACCGTTATTACGTGTGCCCATGGAGAAACGATCACGCTGACGCTGGATACCACGCTTCCGCGGTACTACAGCCGCGGCTTTACCGTTCGCGGAACGAAGGGCATGTATGAGGAAGCGACGGACTCTGTATTTCTGGACCGAAAAGAGGATCGGGAACGGGATTTCCGCTGGCGCAGGGAAGCGTGCGGCAATGCGGCAGAATATGCAAAGAGCTGGGATCATCCAATCTGGAAGGAGTTTCTGGAGCAGGGCGTTGTGGGAACTCACGGTGGAATGGACTGGCTGGAGTTCGAGGCGTTTTTTGAATGTCTCAGAAGCAAAGAGCCGATGCCGGTGGATGTCTATGATGCAGCAGCATGGATGGCTGTGACGGCACTGTCGGAGGAATCCATCGCAAAGGGATCCGCGCCGGTGGCAATTCCTGATTTTACAAGGGGAAAGTGGATGAGAGTGTAACAGGGGGAACATGAGATGAAACTGAACTATAAGCGAACGTTTTTTATCGGACTTGCGTTTCTGTCCATCAGTGCGTTCTGGCAGATGTATGATAATCTGGTGCCGCTGATTCTGAAGAATACCTTTGGACTGAGCGATTCTGTGATTGGTGTGATCATGGCAATGGACAATGTGCTGGCTGTCTTCCTGCTGCCGATCATCGGAACGATGTCAGATAAAGTGGATACCAGATGGGGAAAGCGGACACCGTTTCTTGTGTGCGGAACCATTGCAGCCGTTTGTCTGATGATGCTGCTTCCATATGCGGATTATGCGCAGAAACTGGGCCTGTTTGTGGTTTCGCTGGCGCTGACACTGATCGCCATGGCGATGTACCGGTCTCCGGCAGTTGCTTTGATGCCGGATCTGACGCCGAAGCCGCTGCGCTCCAGTGCCAATGCGGTGATTAACCTGATGGGAGCTGTCGGCGGTGTATATACGCTGATTCTGATTTCTGTGCTGGTTGGTGAGGGAGAACGACCGAGTTACCTGCCTGTGTTTCTTGGCGTGGCGGCAATCATGATAGCTGCAGTTGTGGTGCTTCTTCTTACAATCCGGGAAAAGAAACTGGCGGCACAGATTGCAGAGGAATATCCGGATGCGGAAGAGGCGGTGACAACAGAGAACATTTCGAAAGAGACGGTTTCGGAAGCTCTGCCCAAAGCGGTAAAGAAGAGTCTGACCTTTCTTCTTCTTTCCATTTTCCTCTGGTTCACGGCCTATAATGCGGTAACGACCGCGTTTTCCCGCTATGCGGTGATTGTCTGGAAGATGGAAGGCGGCGGATTTGCCAACTGTCTGATGGTTGCCACCGTGGCGGCAATCATCAGTTACATACCGATTGGCGTGGTTTCTTCCAGAATCGGACGAAAAAAGACGATTCTGGCAGGACTGGTGATGATGCTGATCAGTTACAGCTCTGTGTTTTTCTATCCAACCTACCATGTCACTGCCAATTTCTTTTTTGCACTGATCGGTGTAGGCTGGGCGTCTGTTGGCGTAAACTCGCTTCCGATGGTCGTGGAGATGAGCCGCAAGAGCGATATTGGTAAATATACGGGACTGTACTATACATTTTCCATGGCAGCGCAGATTTTTACTCCGATTATTTCCGGCCTGCTGCTGGATCATGTTTCTTACAGCACGCTGTTTCCATATGCCATGTTCTTTACGGTTTGTGCCATTGGAACGATGAGCATGGTAAAGCATGGAGATTCCAAACCGGCGCCGAAAAAGAAAATGCTGGAAAATTTTGATGTCGAAGATTAAGGAAAGGAATATTGCAGACACTTTCTGATAGAAGAAACCGTCTGTTCAAAGAGAACTATTTGGATGAAGCAGGTTCTATTTGAATGAGAGATGGCAAAGCGGGAAACGGAGAGTGCTGCGAATGAGGAAAAGAGGGGTTATCATGGGAATTGTTGGAATTTTGCTTCTGATTGCTGTTTTATATGTTCTTGCTGTGATGCCGCGGGTGGATAAACGGCCGGACTGTTCTGCGCTGAAGGGATGGTACTATGCGCATCGCGGTCTGCATGATAATAAGACGGATGCACCGGAAAACTCCATGGCAGCGTTTCAGAAGGCTGTAGACGGCGGATATGGCATCGAGCTGGACGTGCAGCTGACAAAGGATAAGATTCCGGTTGTTTTTCATGACGGAAGTCTGAAGCGCGTCTGCAGCGCGGAGGGGAATGTCAGTGACTATACGTATGAGGAGCTGCAGCAGTTTCATCTGTGCCAGTCACAGGAGCGGATCCCGCTGCTGGCTGATGTGCTGAAGCTGGTGGACGGAAGGGTTCCGCTGATTATTGAGATCAAGCGCCATCCGAAGGCATCTGAGGTTTGTGAGATTGCGGACCGGCTGATCCGGGAATATCAGGGCGTTTACTGCGTGGAGTCCTTTGATCCGTTTGTTGTCAAGTGGTATAAAGACCATCGTCCGGAGGTGATCCGCGGGCAGCTTTCCACGGCATTCGGTTCCAAAGGAAATCCGGAGAAACCGGATCGTTTCCTGGTTCACTATCTGCTGGCAAATTTCCTGTGCAAACCGGATTTCATCGCCTATGACCACCATCACAAGCACAATCTGTCCAGGCATCTGGCATGTGATCTGTATCAGGCGTTAAGTGTCGCATGGACGATCCGTTCCCAGGAGGAACTGGATGCGGCGAGAGATTGTTTTGAGCTGTTTATTTTTGAGGGATTTCTTCCGAACGAGGATCCGGTGTAAGATGTCGAAACGGCGGTTTTTTTGGAGGAAAAAGCCGGGGGAAATGAACAGACATAAAGTGTGAAAGAAATTCCATTGCATTTATAACTGCATATTTTTATAATAGAGCCAGAATTGTCAGAATTCTGGCTCGCGTTGTTTAGGTATCCAGGTGAACGTGCCGGTGACACGTTCAGTCGGATTGCATATGCATCCAGGTGAACGTGCCGGTGACACGTTCAGTCGGATAAGAAGACGTAAGCGGCAAGCCGGATTGAAAGAATGACAGAAAGAGGGGATGATATGCTGTACAGGAAAAATCTGGAAAAGAGTCTGAGCAGAGAATTGTTTGAAAATCCAACCAGTGAATACCGCGGAACGCCGTTCTGGTCCTGGAACTGTAAGGTGACGGAGGAATTGATCGCCGATCAGATGGAAGTGTTCCGGAAAATGGGGTTTGGCGGTGCTCACCTTCATGCCCGCACAGGTCTGGAAAATGAGTATATGGGCGAAGAATTTCTTGGACTGGTGCGCTATGCGGATGAGCAGGCAAAAGAAAAGGACATGCTGTGCTGGCTTTATGACGAAGACCGGTTCCCGTCCGGCGCGGCAGGCGGTCTTGTAACGGAGAACTGGGAATATCGTGCCAGATATGTCCTCTGGACCCGTGAGCGGAAGGTGAACATGAGTGAGAGCCGGGAGGCTTTTTATGAGAGCGTTGCCAGAGGAGAAAAGCCGTCCGGCTACTATCTGACGGCATACCGGATCAAAACGGAGAATGGCTATCTGGTTTCCTATCAGCAGATCACGGGGGCGCAGCCGCAGTATGACAGCGAAGAAGAAACGAAACGGGATGGAAGACTGTGGTTCGTTTATGTGGAGCTGATGGCGGAAAGTCCCTGGTATAATGATCAGACCTATCTGGATACCATGAATAAAAAAGGCGTGGAGCGGTTCATTGAAGTGACCCATGAACGGTATTACCGGGAGCTGGGGGAGGAGTTTGGTAAATCGATTCCGGCGATTTTCACGGACGAGCCTCAGATGAAGGGAAGCATGGCGCTGGCAGACGGTGAGAGCAACGCGGATGTGACGATGTGCTTTACGGATGATCTTCCGGAGACCTATGAGAAGGAATATGGAGTCAATCTTCTGGAGGTGCTGCCGGAGCTGATGTGGGACCTGGCTGACGGGAAGACGTCTGTTCATCGTTATCGCTACCATGAGCATCTGACCGAGCGGTTTGTTTCCGCGTATTGTGACACCATCGCGGACTGGTGCGAAGACCACGGAATTGCCATGACCGGCCACTACATGTCAGAGCCGACTCTTTATTCCCAGACGCTGCGGCTTGGCGAAGCGATGCGCTGTTACCGAAAACAGCAGCTGCCTGGTGTGGACATTCTCTGTGGAGATCCGGAATATTCCACCATCAAACAGGCAGTCAGTGTTGCACGACAGAACGGGCGGGAAGGCGTGCTCAGCGAACTTTACGGCGTGACTCACTGGGACTTTGATTTTAAGGGGCATAAGCTGCAGGGGGACTGGCAGGCTGCTCTTGGTGTGACGATCCGTGTTCCCCATCTTGCGTTCATGTCCATGGAAGGAGAGTCCAAGCGTGACTGGCCTGCTTCCATTAACTATCAGTCGCCATGGTGGCAGA
The DNA here is from genome assembly GCA_017472605.1 of Lachnospiraceae bacterium. Classification (GTDB taxonomy): domain Bacteria; phylum Bacillota; class Clostridia; order Lachnospirales; family Lachnospiraceae; genus Anthropogastromicrobium. The sequence goes on along the minus strand of JAFUPV010000009.1, from coordinate 94,735 downwards.
ACTACTCCTATGTGGAGAATTATTTTGCCCGGCTGAATACGGCGCTGACGAGAGGGCAGGCACTGGCTCCCGTTGCCGTGATCCATCCCATCGAATCTTACTGGCTTCACTATGGACCGGTTGCTCAGAGCGGCAGTCTGCGGGAGCATATGGATGAAAATTTCAGGAAACTGATCAACTGGCTTTTGTTTGGACTGATTGACTTTGATTTCATCAGCGAAGGTGTACTTCCCGGTCAGGAGACATCTGTGGACGGCGCACAGAAGAAACTGAAGGTTGGAAACATGGCATATCAGACCATTCTTGTCCCGGATCTGAAGACCATCCGTTCCACAACGCTGGATGCGCTGGAGGCGTTTGCGGATGCGGGAGGCAGAGTTGTTTTCATGGGCTCTGTTCCGGCTCTTGTTGGTGCAGTGGAAAGCGACCGGGCAAAGAAGCTGGCAGAAAAAGCAGAAATCATTCCCTTTGGACAGTATGAGCTGTTGACCTGTCTGGAAGAAGAACGTGTGCTGGAGATCCGTCATGAGAACGGACATGCAAGCAGCAACCTGTTTTACCAGATGCGTCAGGACGGCGATGAAACGTGGCTTTTTGTCTGCCATGTAAACAGAAAGCGGAATCGCAACCAGAATCCGGACCGCATGAAGGTACGGATCCGCGGAACCTATGGAATCACCTGCTATGATGCGGTTACCGGTGCAGTTTTCCCGGTTGCCTGTGAACATCAGAACGGCTGGACGGTTGTGGTGACGGATCTGTATGCGGAGGACAGTTTTCTGTGGAAGCTGACGGAGGCGGCAGCTGGTGTGGACTTTGCCAGCGAGAGCAATGTGGCAACAGGCGTAGATTCCGCCAGTGAGAACGCTGCCAGCGAGAGCACTGGCTCAGACCGTACAGACACAGCCGGCAGCAGCCAGGCGGCATACCCGGTTCCGACTGGAACACTGAAGACGTTCTATGGTCTGGTGGCAGGAACCTATGGAACACCGGGAAAACCGGAGACGATTCTGCAGACGATTTATGAACCGGAGGCGGTTATACAGGCAGAACCGAATGTGCTTCTGCTGGATGCGGCAGAGTGGAGTCTGGATGGTTCGGATTTCCATGAGAAGGAAGAAATTCTCCGTCTGGACAATGAAATCCGTACACTGGCCGGCTATCCGCATCGCCGGGATGCCTATATTCAGCCATGGCGAATCAAACATGCGCCGAAGGAGCATGTGGTAACGCTTCGTTATGAGATTGAATCACGGATTGATACCGGCGCCATGGAACTGGCAATGGAGCGGCCGGAAAACGCGGCGATTACTCTTAACGGCTTGCCCTGCAGCAATGAGAGCTGCGGAAACGATGCCTGGTATGTGGATCGCTTTATCCGTAAAGTAAAACTGCCGGGACTGAAAAAGGGCGTCAATGAACTGATTCTGGAAATCGGTTACGGAAGAAAGACGAATCTGGAAAACATCTTCCTGCTTGGTGATTTTGGTGTGGAAGCAAGGGGAACAAGGGCTGTGGTGACAGAAGCCGCGGATTCTGTCTATTTTGGTGATGTTACAAATCAGCGGATGCCGTTCTATGGCGGAAGTCTGACCTACCGGATGACCGTAACGCTGGACCATGAGCAGAGTGTTAAGGTACGTGTTCCTCATTTCCGTTCGCCGGTGCTGGAAGTTTCTGTGGACGGGGAAAAGAAGGGGCTGATTGCATATGCGCCTCATGTCTGCTCGCTTGGAACGCTGTCGGCCGGTTCACATGTACTGGAAATCTGCGCCTGCGGAAACCGGTTCAATAGCTTTGGAACGCTCCACAATTGCAACGATGAATTCCAGTGGTATGGTCCGGATTCGTACCGCACCAGAGGCTGCGAATGGAGCGAGGCATGGTGCCTGAGACCGTTTGGCATCCTTTCCCGGGTGGAAATACTGGCAGAATAAATTTTCTGCCGACAGGAGAACGATGCAGCATCCCTGGAAGAAATGACGATAAGAAAGAGGATTGGAATGAAACTGACAGCATTGGTTGAAAATATGCCGGGAACAAATGGATGTGACTGTGAGCATGGTCTGAGTATCTATGTGGAAACCGGTAAGAAAAGGATTCTGGTGGACACGGGAGCCAGTGATCTGTTCTGCAGGAATGCGCAGAAGCTTGGCATCCGGCTGGAGGATGTGGATCTCCTTGTCCTGAGCCATGGACATTATGATCATGGGGGCGGGATCCTGACATTTTCCGGAATTAACCCCAATGCGCCAGTCTATCTGCGTTCCACGGCAATGGAAGCATATTATCATCCGCAGGGAGAATGGGAAAAATATATCGGGCTGGATCCGGCGGTGGCAGCGCTGCCTCAATGTATATGGACAGATGACGATGCAGTAATCGATGAAAATCTGTCTCTGTTTACAAATATAACGGGCAGCCGCTATCCAATGAAGGGAAACCTTCAGCTGAAGAAAAAGACAGAAAACGGATTCGTGCAGGACTCCTTTGACCATGAGCAGTGTCTGGTGATCCGGCAGGATGGACTGCGTGTTCTGTTTTCCGGGTGTGCGCATCATGGAATTGTGAATATCATGGATCAGTACCGGAAACGGTACGGCGGATGGCCGGATTATGTGATCAGCGGCTTCCACATGTCGCAGAAGGCGGGATATTCGGAGGCGGATCTGCAGCAGATCCGGGAAATCGCAGAGGAACTGAAGAGAACAGGGGCAGTGTTTTATACCGGGCACTGCACCGGCATGACGGCGTTTGAGGAGATGAAGCCGATTCTTGGGGACAGGCTGAGATATTTACATTGTGGGGATGCAGTGGAGCTGGAAGCGTGATTGGCAGTGCGAGAGGTTATGCAGTGGGAGTTGTCATGCAGTACGAGGTCATGCAGTACGAGGTCATGCAATGCGAGGCCATGCAATGCGAGGTGTCATGCAATGCGAGGTGAGACGCAGCGTAAAGCGGAATGCGGTGTGAGAGGTCATGCAGCAGGGAAGGAGGGGAGGAGTTCCGATGGATAAACGGCAAACATTGAAGGAACAGACAAACCATGGAACTGTCAGCTGTCCGGTCGCAGCCTATCGGTTTGAAAACAGCGGCGCATGGCAGGTCATGCCTCACTGGCACGACGAGAATGAGATCATCTGTCTCAAAGAGGGAAGTTTGACTCTGCGGATCAATACCAGAGAATATCCGCTTCACGCACCGGTCCTCGTCTGCATCGCTCCCGGCGAGATTCATTCGATTGAGATTGCAGAGGATGCGCAGTGGACGGAGGAAAGCGCAGTTGTGTTTCGGGCAGATATCCTTGGTTTTGCTCACTATGACGCTGTGCAGGAGAAGCTGATCGCACCGGTTCTGGAGGGAATTTGCCGGTTTCCGGTGATTCTTAATCCGACAGTTCCCGGATTTGAGCAGCTGTGGACCTGCTATGAGCAGCTTCTTGCGCAAACATGGACGCTGCAGACAGAAGAACCGGCGGAGACGGAATGGGAGCTGACTTACTTTCAGATTAAAATCGGACTGTTTCAGTTTGTGGAGCAGCTGTATCGCAGCCGCCTGATGGAAACCGTGTCCGGTGACCGGACGGCAGATGCAGAGATTGAATCCATAAAAAAGGTTCTTTCCTACATCGGAGCGCATTACGATGAGCCGATCCGCCTGCAGACACTGGCGGATCTGGTAAACATGAATTCCCAGTATTTCTGCCGGTATTTTAAGAAGAAAATTGGACGGACAATCACAGAATATGTGAACGACATCCGGCTTCACCGGGCGGCGGACGAACTGCTTTCGACGGAGAAGAAAGTGATAACGATTGCGCAGGACTGCGGGTTTGATAACATTGGGTATTTTATCCGGAAGTTTCGGGCATTTGCAGGGGTGACGCCGGGGGAATATCGGAAGAGGCGGGGGGAATCGATGGAAGAAGAATCATAAACGTTTTACTGCTTTTACGCCTATCCTGTGAGACAGACAGGATAGGCTTTTTGTGACTTCAAAGAATATTTGAAAGTGGCTGACAAATTCGTTGTAAAAAGTGTGGTTATACAACAAAAGTTCGCTGTAATAAGTGTGGTTGTGCTTCAGAAGTTTGTTTGCCGAGATAAAAGATGTATTAGAGGAACTGGTTCCGTCGGTACAAGAACAACTGATTTTACTGGCAGGATGATAGGAGAAGTAAGTGGCGAGACAGGATAATCACGAGACGAAAATAGAATGATAAAAGTATAGTATCATGTAATGTAACAAGTAAAACTTTCAGAATTTAAACCATCTGATAAAGAGTGCAAAATTGAAGCAGATAGAGAAGAACTCCATTATCAGGGATTTTCCCAGTGATGGAGTTCTTTCAAACTAAGAAGTAATGTGCTGCATATACATTACCAACAGTTTCAATTCAAATCTTGTAATTGATGTAACTTGTTTGCTTGACAAAAATAAGTTAAATAGGCTACAATTAAGCTACAAGAGGAGGTGTTTACATGGATCCAGTTAGAATTCGATACATGAAAGAGCAGATTGCGCAGCTGCCCAAGGGCAACATCACATATAAAACCATTCGTGACAAAAAATATGCTTACCTGCAATGGACAGAAAATGGAAAGCAGAAGAGCCGCAGAGTAAAAGATGGGGAATTGCAGGAGCTGTCCGAAAAAATTAAAATGCGGAAGGTTCTTGAAAAGAAACTGAAGGAAGCACCTGAGGCTGCTGTAATGCCTGATATCATGAAGGAGGAATTCTTTTTTTCTGAGGTCAAATACGGACAGGAGCTTTTGGATTTTGTTGAGCCTGTTCGCGCGTACAAAAAGCGTGAATGCTTCGGTGAACTTTGTGACTATGTTTATGGTAACAGCACAGACCGTGTGTTTATTCTCTATGGACTGCGCAGAACAGGAAAAACAACGCTGATTCGTCAGGTTATTTCTGAGATGCCGGAGAAGATGCTGCAGCAGACAGCATTTGTACAAATTACACCGCAAGTCGATTTGGCAAAAATCAATCTGGACATGCGCCAGTTAAAAAAACAGGGATATCGTTATCTGTTTATCGATGAAGTAACGCTCATGGATGACTTCATTGAGGGGGCAGCACTTTTTTCTGATATCTTTGCATCAAGCGGAATGAAAGTAGTCCTGTCCGGTACAGATTCTCTGGGTTTTGTATTCTCTGAAGACAGTCAGTTATACGACCGTTGTTTCATGGTGCATACTACTTTTGTTCCTTATCGCGAGTTTGAGAAGGTACTTGGCATCAGGGGGATCGATGAATACATCCGATATGGCAGCACCATGAGTCTTGGGGGAATTAATTACAATCACACAGGAAGAACCTTTGCAACGAAAGAAAGTACGACAGAATATGTAGACAGTGCCATTGCCCGCAACATCCAGAACTCTCTGAAGAATTATCAGGAAGGCACTCATTTTCGCCATCTTGCCGACTTGTATGAAGCGAATGAACTAACCAGCGCGATCAACCGTATTGTAGAGGATATCAATCACCGCTTTACGTTGAGCGTGTTAACGAAAGATTTCAAATCCAATGATTTGGCTTTATCTGCAAAGAATTTACTTCGCGACAGAAATAATCCGAATACGATTCTTCAGCAGATTGATAGGGAAGAAGTGACAAGGCAGCTTCGGGGGATTCTTGAAATCAAAAATCAGCCGGAGCGGACTGTGGAGATCAGCGAAGCACATCGAGCCGTGATTAAGGAATATCTGGATATGCTGGATATTACAGTTGATATTGATACGGTCTATCTGCCGGATTGGAATAAAAAAGAAAAGCGCACTGTCATTACACAGCCTGGTATGCGTTATGCACAGGCAGAAGCTCTTATCAAAACGTTGATGCAGGATGATGTATTCCGCACATTCTCGCTGGCTGAAAGAAACGCTGTGACAGCTCGGATTCTCAGTGACATTCAGGGGCGTATGATGGAAGATATTGTTTTATTGGAAACAAAAATGGCTTTGCCAACGTGCGAAGTTTTTAAGCTTGTGTTTGCCCGTGGGGAGTTTGACATGGTTGTTTTTGATCCCAATGCAGCATCCTGCTCGATTTATGAAGTGAAGCATAGTGCGGAAGCAATTGATGAACAGTATCGGCATTTAATCGACGAAGAGAAATGTAAAGCGACGGAATTCCGTTTTGGCCCCATTGCTGGCAAGTATGTAATCTACCGCGGCGAGACACACGACAGAAACGGTATCCGTTATCTGAATGTGGAAGAATATTTACATGGATTCGCAAAATAAGCAGAGAATGCAGGAAAGATACAAGTCAAAATAGTGCAATAAAAGAGTCAAAAAAGCAGAAGAAAAAGAAAGCAAAGTACCGTATACTGCAAAAAACACACCAGCAATGCAGGAGGTCAAAACAGATGAATCAGGATAAATGGTGGAAAAAATCGGTCGTATACCAGATCTACCCCAAAAGTTTTCAGGACAGCAACGGCGACGGAATCGGTGATTTAAACGGAATCATCAGCCGCCTGGACTATTTACAAAATCTCGGAATCGAAGCCATCTGGCTTTCACCGGTCTACCGTTCTCCGCAGGATGATAACGGCTATGACATTTCCGATTATCAGGACATTGATCCGATGTTCGGCAGTCTGGCGGACATGGAGAGGCTGATCGTCGAGGCAAAAAAGCGAAAGATCCGCATCATGATGGATCTTGTTCTCAACCATTCTTCCGATGAACATTTCTGGTTTCAGGAAGCGAGAAAGAGCCGGGAAAACCCGTATCACGATTACTATGTGTGGCGTGACGGAGAAGAAGGCATTCTGCCCAATGATATGAGAGCCTGTTTCGGTGGGTCAGCGTGGGAGTGGGTACCGGAAGTGGGACAGTACTACTTCCATCAGTTCTCCATCAAACAGCCGGATCTGAACTGGGAGAATCCGAAGGTTCGTCAGGAAATCTACCGCATGATCAACTGGTGGATGGAAAAAGGCGTTGGCGGTTTTCGTCTGGATGTCATTGATGTCATTGCCAAGGAGCCGGACAAAAAAGTGACCGGAAACGGCTCCCGTCTCCATGAATTCATCCGTGAGCTGAGCAGAGAGACGTTCCAGAAAGGCGATCTGATCACGGTAGGCGAAGCCTGGGGCGCAACTCCGGAACTGGCAAGACTCTACAGCAATCCGGACGGAAGCGAATTCTCCATGGTCTTTCAGTTTGAACACATGGTTCTGGATCAGCAGCCGGGCAAGGACAAATGGGATCTGGCGCCGCTTCCATTCCTGAAATTAAAGGAAGTGCTTGGCCGTTGGCAGACGGAGCTTCACGGCTGCGGCTGGAACAGCCTGTTCTGGAATAACCATGATCTTCCCCGCATCGTCTCCCGGTTCGGTAATGACAAGGAATATCGTGAGATTTCCGCGAAAATGTTTGCAATCCTCCTTCATGGCATGCAGGGAACGCCATATGTATACCAGGGAGAAGAGCTGGGTATGACAAACGCGCCCTATGAAATCGAAGACTATCGGGATATTGAACTGTTAAACTGCTACCATGAACGTCTGGAGCAGGGATATTCCAAAGAAGAAATCATGAAATCTATCCATACCAAGGGGCGCGACAACGCAAGAACACCGATGCAGTGGGATGCCAGCGCAAATGCCGGATTCTCCACAGGAACACCGTGGATTCGGGTAAATCCCAACTATGCAGAAATCAATGCGGCATCGCAGGTCAATGACCCGGATTCCATTTTCAGCTGTTACCGCAGGCTGATTGGGCTGCGCAAAGAATATGATGTCTTTGCGGAAGGAAGCTTCCGGATGCTGATGCCGGAAGACGAATCCGTTTTTGCTTATGTCCGTGAGGATGAGAGCCATGAGCTGGCGGTAATCTGCAATTTCTTCGGGGACGAGGCTGCGTGCCCGGTTCTGAAGGACTATGCGTCATGGGAGCTGCTGGCGGCGAATTATGCAAAGAACGGGGCATCAGAGGTGCTGCGGCCGTTTGAGGCGAGGATGTATATCAGAAGAAAATAATTGAACCATTAAAACAGAAAGCAATGAGAGACGGACAGATATCATGAAAAGAAGCATGGTATCCGTTCGTCTTTTTTTTGTCGGCCTCCTCTCTCTTTCTGTTGACATAACAGGAAGAAAAGGGGTACAATGTACCAATAGAAATAAATACCATGTGAGACTGCTCACAGATTGGAGATACCGATACAATGAACTGTCTGGAACAACTGGGAAAACGGATTTTATATTGGGACGGCGGCATGGGTTCCCTGCTGCAGGAACGTGGATTAAAGGGCGGTGAGCTGCCGGAAATCTGGAACGTCACTCACAGGGAGGATGTGATTGCCATTCATCAGGCCTATCTGGAGGCCGGCGCGGACATCATCAATGCAAACACCTTTGGCGCAAACCGGATCAAGTATCCGCAGGGAAAGGAGCATACACTGCGAAGCGTAATCGAAGCTGCTTTTGAAAATGCCAGGGAAGCAAAGAAAAGAAGCGGTCGGGAGGATGCCTGTGTGGCTCTTGATGTGGGGCCCACCGGAAAGCTGTTGGAGCCGCTTGGAGATCTGGCTTTTGAGGACGCGGTAGCGATTTTTGCCGAGATCATGCAGATCGGAAAGGAATGCGGCGCCGATCTTGTTTTAATCGAGACCATGAGTGACGCCTATGAAGCAAAGGCGGCAGTTGTTGCGGCGAAGGAGCAGACCGACCTTCCTGTTTTTGTGACCATGGTTTATAACGAAAGCAAAAAGCTTCTGACCGGAACTTCACCGGAGGCTGTTGTCTCCACCATGGAAGGTCTTGGCGTGACTGCGCTTGGCGTCAACTGCGGCATGGGACCGGCTCAGATGAGAGAAGTGGCAAAGGAGCTTCTGGAAAACGCCTCCGTGCCGGTAATCGTGAATCCCAATGCGGGACTTCCACGAAGAGAAAACGGAAAAAATGTCTATGATGTGACACCGGAAGCGTTCGCGGAAATCATGAGTGAGATTGCGAAGGATGGCGCCTGGATCGTGGGCGGCTGCTGCGGCACGACACCGGAGCATATCCGTCTGACAAAGCAGGCATGTGACAGGGTGAATCCATTGCCGATTCAGCCGAAGAAAAAAACGGTCATTTCCACCCATGGAATGGCGGTAACGCTTTGCGGCGAGCCGGTTGCGGTAGGAACGCAGATTGACCCGGCTGTCAGTGAGGATGTGAAAGAGGCGCTGCTGGATGAAGATTTTGATTCCATTCTGGATGAAGCGACGGAGATGGAAGACGACGGCGCGGATGTAATCCGTGTATGTGTTGCCATGCCGGAAGCGGACGAGGAAACATTGCTTCCGGAAACCATCCTGGAGCTGCAGACCTACATGAAAACACCGCTGCAGATTTGCACGGAGAATCCAAAGGCACTGGATCAGGCGCTTCGGATTTACAATGGAAAGGCAATGATCCACGCAGTGAATGGAATGCAGGAACGCATGGATCAGATCTTCCCGCTGGCGAAGAAATATGGTGCCGTTGTTGTGGCTGAACTTGCGGATGAAAACGGAGTAGTGAAGAACGAAGAAGAACGGACTGTGATCGCGAAGAAAATCTGTCAGGCGGCAAAACAGAGCGGAATCGCAATGGAAAATCTTGTATATGACATGCAGCCGGAGGAAGATGAGTCTGTTTTTGCTGTTCTGGAAACGCTTTGCAGATGAATCAATAGAAATAGATAAAAAAGAAGGTATAGAGTGACATGAATTGTTTGGAGCAGCTGGGGAAAAGAATTCTGTACTGGGACGGAGGAATGGGTTCGCTTTTGCAGGAGCGGGGATTGAAGGGCGGAGAACTGCCCGAGATTTGGAACCTTACCCATCGGGAAGAGATTATTGCCATCAATCAGGCTTATCTGGAAGCAGGAGCCGATATCATCAATGCCAACACGTTTGGTGCCAACGGACTGAAATTTCCGAAGGAGGGGGAACACTCCCTGCGAGCCGTAATCGAGGCGGCATTTGAAAATGCGAAAGAAGCAAGACGCAGAAGTGGACGGGAGGACGCCTGCATCGCTCTCGATGTGGGACCGACGGGAAAACTGCTGAAGCCTTTGGGAGACCTGGCATTTGAAGATGCGGTTTCTGTTTATGCGGAGATCATGAAAATCGGCAGCGAATGCGGCGCAGATCTGATTCTGATCGAGACGATGAGCGATGCCTATGAAGCGAAGGCGGCAGTACTGGCAGCGAAGGAGCAGACCAGTCTTCCCGTTTTTGTTACGATGGTCTATGATGAGAAAAAGAAGCTGCTGACCGGAACGTCTCCGAAGGCAGTTGTTGCGTCCATGGAAGGTCTCGGTGTGGACGGTCTTGGAGTGAATTGCGGCATGGGACCGGAGCAGATGCGGGCCGTTGCCAGGGAGATCCTCCAACATGCATCGGTGCCGGTGATTGTCAATCCCAATGCGGGACTGCCCAGAACGGAACAGGGAAAAACGGTCTATGATGTGACACCGGAGGAATTTGCATCCATCATGGGTGAAATTGCGAAGGATGGGGCCTGGATGATAGGCGGCTGCTGCGGAACAACGCCCCGGCATATCCGTTTGACAAAACAGATTTGTGACGAGATTGCGCCAAAGCCGATCCTGCCAAAGAAACAGACGATTGTTTCTTCCTATGGAACGGCCGTTGAGATTGGAAAAAGGCCTGTGATCATCGGAGAGCGGATCAACCCCACTGGAAAGAAGCGGTTTAAAGAGGCACTTCTTGCCCATGATCTGGACTACATTGTGGGAGAAGGCATCAGGCAGGAGGAGAAGGGGGCTCATATTCTTGATGTTAATGTGGGGCTTCCGGGGATCGATGAACCGGCATTGCTGGAGGAAGCAGTACAGGAGCTTCAGGCATGCATCCGTCTGCCGCTGCAGATTGATACTTCTGACCCGGCAGCCATGGAGCGGGCTCTTCGCGTCTATAACGGAAAGGCAATGATCAATTCCGTCAACGGCAAAAGGGAAAGCATGGAAACCGTGTTCCCGCTGGTGAAGAAATATGGAGGCGTTGTGGTTGCCCTGCTTCTGGACGAGAACGGAATTCCTCAGACGGCGGATGGACGGATCGCCATCGCAAAACGGATCTATGAGACAGCGGCGGACTATGGAATCCGGAAAGAAGACATTGTTCTGGATGCCCTGGCGATGACAATCAGTTCCGAACCGGAGTCGGCTCTCGTGACGCTGGAGACGTTACGCAGAATCCGGGATGAGCTGGATGGCCATTCCATTCTCGGTGTTTCCAACATTTCCTTTGGTCTGCCCCAGCGTGAAATCATCAATTCGGCGTTTTATACCATGGCGATGCAGAACGGACTCAGCGCGGCAATCATCAACCCGGCTTCGGAGAGCATGATGAAAGCCTACTTCGCGTACTGCGCGCTGGCGGCACTGGATCCTCAGTGCGGCGAATATATTGAGCGTTATGCGGCTGCTGTGCAGGAAAAAAGCGACGCTGCGGGTGCGAAAGCCGTCGGTTCGGGAACCGGAAACGGTCAGAGTGGGAAAGCTGCCGGTTCGGGAACCGGAAACGGTCAGAGCGCGAAAACCGCCGGTCTGGGAACCGGAAGCGGTCAAAGTGGGAATGCCGCCGGTCTGAGACACGGAAGCGGTCAGGGCGGAGAAAGCGGTGATCTGAGCGGAAATGGCAGCGGTGCGTCCGGAAAATCCGGTGAACCGGTGCCGGACCTGATCCAGACGATTCGAAAGGGCCTCAGGGAACCGTCCGCACAGGTGACGGCAATGCTGCTCAAAGAGATGGAACCGTTGGAAATCATCAATACGCGTCTTGTTCCTGCGCTGGATCTGGTGGGTCAGGGATTTGAGAAGGGGACGGTATTTCTTCCCCAGCTGCTGATGAGTGCGGAGGCTGCAAAGTGTGCCTTTGATGAGATTGGAAGATTTCTGCAGGCAAGCGGTACAAAGCAGGAGAAAAAGGGGAAAATCGTTCTTGCAACGGTAAAGGGCGATATTCATGATATTGGAAAAAACATTGTCAGGGTACTCCTTGATAATTATGGTTATGAGGTCTATGATCTGGGAAAGGATGTGGATCCTCAGGCAATTGTTGATAAAGCGAGAGAGACAGGCGCGCCGCTGGTGGGACTGAGTGCGCTGATGACAACGACAGTAGTAAGCATGGAGGAAACCATCCGTCTCCTTCATGAACAGCTGCCCCATGTAAAAACCGTGGTTGGCGGTGCAGTGCTGACCGAGTCCTATGCAAAGGAAATCGGCGCGGACTGCTATGGAAAGGATGCGATGGCGACGGTGCGCTATGCGGAAGAATTGTTTGCGAATCTGGAGGGAATCAAATGAAGTTTAAAATGATCCATGAGAATTATAATGTAAAAGATCTGCAGAAATCCCTGGATTTCTACAGAGAGGCACTGGGACTGACGGAAATCCGCCGGAAGGTGGCAGGAGATGAGTCTTTCATCATCGTCTATGTCGGCAATGAGGAGACCGGCTTCGAGCTGGAACTGACATGGCTTCGTGATTTTGACCGTCCCTATAACCTGGGTGACTGCGAGTTCCATCTTGCGTTTGAGACGGAGGACTATGAGGCGGCTCATGCAAAGCATGCGGCCATGGGATGCATCTGTTTTGAGAATCCGTCCATGGGAATCTATTTCATTCAGGATCCGGATGGATACTGGCTGGAAATTGTACCGGCGAAAAAGTAAGCGATGGAGAGCAATAAGTTAGTAATCGGTATTCTTGCCCATGTAGACGCGGGCAAAACAACGCTGGCAGAGGGGATTCTGTATCGCACGGGAAGCATCCGTAAACTGGGGCGGGTGGATCACAGAAACGCGTTCCTGGATACCTATGAGCTGGAGCGGGCGAGAGGAATTACCATTTTTTCCAAGCAGGCGCTGTTTTCTCTGGGTACAAAACAGGTCACGCTTCTGGATACCCCGGGACATGTGGATTTTTCAGCGGAAATGGAGCGGACGCTCCAGGTGCTGGACTATGCCATCCTTGTGATCAGCGGCATGGACGGGGTGCAGGGTCATGTGCTGACGCTGTGGAAGCTGCTGAAGCGATATCAGATCCCTGTTTTTCTCTTCATTAATAAAATGGACCAGATCGGCACAGACAGAGAACTGCTGATGGGAGAACTGACAAGGCGGCTGGATGAGCGCTGCATCGAGTTTCGGGAAGGCGGCGAGGACGAAGCATTTTATGAGAATCTGGCTGTCTGTGACGAACAGCTGATGGAGCGGTATCTGGAGACGGGAGAGATGACGGATGAGGAAATCCGCGGACTGATCCGCCGCCGTCAGGTCTTTCCCTGCTACTTCGGCTCCGCGCTGAAAATGACCGGTGTGGATGAATTCCTGCGCGGTGTGGAGCGGTTTACCGCCTGTCCGGAATATCCGGATACGTTCGGCGCAAAAGTCTACAAAATCAGCCGCGATGCCCAGGGAAACCGTCTGACCCATCTGAAAGTGACCGGCGGTGTTCTGAAGGTGAAGCAGCAGCTGGAAGAAGGCGGCGAAAAAGCAGATCAGCTGCGTCTGTATTCAGGAAGTCAGTTTCGCCTGGAAAAGGAACTGGCAGCCGGAAGCATCTGTGCGGTAGCCGGTCCGGGAAAGACCTTTGTCGGTCAGGGACTGGGTGTGGAGAAGGATGCGAACCGGCCTGTTCTGGAACCGGTTCTCACGTATCGGATCCAGCTGCCCTATGGCTGTGACATGCATCGGATGTATGAACGTCTCTGTGCGCTGGAAGAAGAGGAACCGCAGCTTCACATCGTCTGGGAAGAAGAATCCGGAGAAATCCATGCGCAGGTCATGGGAGCCGTTCAGATGGAGATTCTGAAAAGCATGATCAAAGAGCGGTACGGTGTGGATGTGGAATTTGGTTCCGGAACCATTGTCTATAAAGAAACCATTGCGGAAGCGATTGAGGGAGTCGGTCACTTTGAGCCGCTTCGTCACTACGCGGAGGTTCATCTGCTGCTGGAACCGGGGGAGCGGGGCAGCGGCGTAACCTTTGCCGCAAAATGCAGTGAGGACGTTCTGGATAAGAACTGGCAGCGGCTGATCCTGACCCATCTGGAAGAGAAAAAGCACCGTGGCGTTCTGATCGGAGCGGAGATCACAGATATCCGGATTACTCTGCTGACCGGCCGTGCCCACCAGAAGCATACCGAGGGCGGCGATTTCCGTCAGGCAACCTATCGTGCGGTCCGTCACGGACTGAAGCGGACAAAAAGCCTTCTGCTGGAACCAGTCTACGAATTTTCGCTGGAAATTCCTCAGGATGCGGTAGGAAGAGCGCTGAATGATCTGCAGAAAATGCAGGCAAGCTTTTCCCAACCGGTCACGGAAGGGGAGATGGCAGTAATCACAGGAAGCGCGCCTGTTGTCAATATGCGGGATTATCAGCGGGAAGTAGTTGCCTACAGCCGCGGAGAAGGCCGCCTTTTCTGCAGTCTGAAAGGTTATGAGCCCTGCCACAATGCAGAAGCGGTGATTGCAGAAGCCGGTTACGATTCCGAGCGGGATCTGAACAATCCAACCGGCTCTGTTTTCTGCGCTCACGGAGCAGGCTTCAATGTAAACTGGGAGGAAGTTGTCAATTACATGCATCTGGACTTTGCATGGCAGCAGTCGGCAGTGCCTCTGCAGGCGACATCCGCTCCCGGTGTTTTCGGCATGGGTTCGTCCGCAGGCAAACCGGCCCGGTCGGGAGGCTCTCTGGTGACTTCGCTGGAAGCAGATAAGGAACTGGAAGAGATTTTCACCCGAACCTATGGAGCTGCCCGCAGAACAAGAGATGCCTTTCGCCCGTCTTCTTCGTCAAAAAGCAGGGAAACAGCGGAGACGGAGAAGACAACGGAATACCTGCTTGTAGACGGATACAACATCATTTTTGCCTGGGAAGAACTGAGCGAACTGGCAAAGGTGGATCTGGCGGCAGCCCGGCTGGCGCTGATGGACATTCTCAGCAACTATCAGGGATATCGCGGAAATGTCCTGATTCTGGTGTTTGATGCCTATAAGGTGGAAGGATATCAGGGTGAGGTGCAGAAATACCACAACATCTATGTGGTATATACAAAAGAAGCGGAGACGGCCGACCAGTATATTGAGAAAACGGTTCTTCAGATTGAACGCAGGCACCGCGTGACAGTTGCGACCTCCGATGGCATTGAGCAGCTGATCATCATGGGTCAGGGAGCTCTGCGCATGTCGGCGCAGGGTCTGAAAGAGGATATCATGGCGACCAACCAGGAAATCCGCAAAGATTATCTGACAAAACAGCAGAGCATGCGAAGCTATCTGTTCCAGAATGTATCGGATGAGCTGGCAGATATGCTGGAGGATGTGCGGCTGGGAAAAAAAGTACTGAATAAGGATGAAAAAGGAAAGTAGCGTTACAAAGGGGAAAGGTGTTAACAGGAGATGGAATTCTTTTTATTCTTTATTGAAGTGATCGGAACCATTGCGTTTGCCGTATCGGGAGCGATGACGGCAATCCGCAAAAACATGGATGCGTTCGGTGTGGCGGTTCTGGGATTAACAACAGCAGTTGGCGGAGGTATGGTCCGGGATCTGATTCTTGGCAGTACACCTCCTGCCATGTTTCAGACACCGGTCTACGCCATGATTGCGGTGGGAACAACAATTGTTGTGTTTGTTTTTGCCGCCCTTGGTAAGCTGAACGAGGAGCATAAGCATTTCGATCAGCTGATGTTCTGGATGGATACGCTGGGACTTGGCGTGTTCTCCGTTCTTGGTGTGGAGAAGGCAATCATCATGGATACCGGCTGCGGTCTGTTTCTGATGGTGTTTGTCGGTGTGCTGACCGGCGTTGGCGGCGGTCTGCTTCGCGACATTTTTGCAGGAAATACCCCATACATATTTGTCAAGCATGTATATGCCAGCGCCAGCATCGCAGGCGCGCTTGTCTGTGCACTTCTGTATGACGTGGCAGGAGAGCGGGTTGCTGTGATTATCGGTGCAGTCGTTGTGGTGGTAATCCGTTGTCTGGCGGCGCATTACCGGTGGAGTCTGCCGAAGGTGAACCGGCCGGTGAAATGAAGAGATAAGAAACGAACTGGAGCAGCCCCATTTGGGCAGCTCCAGTTCGTTTCTTATCTTTTTTGGGGCATATTTTTTGCTGGGTATTTTTTTTGCATTGCTGCAGCTGAAATCCGATTTACGGCATCACTTCGCCAATCTCACCCTCTGCAACAATCACAGCCGGACCGGTCAGATAAAGATCCTTTGCTGCAGATGCAATGTTTTCATTGATCTTGTCCGCCTGGCTGCGGTCAATGGACACGGACATCTTCAGATCGCCGCCAAGGACATGGATCAGGGAGTCCTCCGGAGAAATCAGTCCTTTCATGGAAAGAACAGAAGCTGTGCAGCCGGTTCCGGTTCCGCAAGCAAGCGTGAAGTCTTCCACGCCGCGCTCGAAGGTCAGTTCATTCACCGTTCCATCCGGAAGAATATCGTAGAAGTTTACGTTTGCGCCCTTGGGGAAATCTTTGTAGAAACGGATCTGACGGCCAATTTCGCGAAGAACGGCATCTTCAGCAAGCGCAAGACCAGGAATGTGAACAACTGCGTGAGGAATGCCGGGATTTCCCAGTTCCATGTAGGAGCAGTCATAGGTGACACCGTCTACAGTAACAGGAGAATTCAGGATCAGCGTGGTGGGGTCGTTGAGACGGATGGTGTAGGAATCGGTTCCTCTGCGCTGGCCGATTACCAGTCCTGCTTTCGTTTCCACACGGATCGTTTCACCGGCAAGTCCCTTTTCGTATCCGTAGCGGGAGATGCAGCGCGCGCCGTTGCCGCACATTTCTCCCTCACTGCCGTCTGAATTGTAGAAGTGCATGTAGAAATCGCCGTCCTTCTGCGGCTGTCCAACGATCATCAGACCGTCAGCACCGATGGAAAGTCTGCGCTTGCACAATGCAGCCGCCAGTTTCGGGAAATCTTCCTTTTTCAGTTGTCCATCCATATTGTTTAAAATAATGAAGTCGTTTCCGGCTCCGTGCATCTTTGTAAATTTCATATCGCTGCCAGCCTTTCCTTATAGAATTAAATCATGTATACTATACTCGATTTTTATTTGCGGGTCAACAGAAATATTTGGAAGTCATCGTGCGCGGTTTTGTCAAGAGATAAGCATACGCATGCGGATATTTATTCAGTTGCAGCTTTCCGTCGAACGTGCTAAAATGGAAGCAGCAGAAAAATGGAATCAGCGTGAAATGCTGAAATGAAAAAGAGAAGAGGTAACGGCTATGAAAATTTTTGCGTTCGCACTCCGCGAATTTGATGAAGAAAAGTATTTTATCAACATCTGCAGTCAGCTTGGCATTGAATATGCCTATACAAACGCCTACCCATCCATGGACAACATTGACCTTGCAAAAGGCTATGACGGGGTAACGATCATTACAAATCCGATGTATCCGGCAATTCTCGACCGAATGCATGAAAATGGCGTGAAATATCTGGCTACCAGAAGTGTCGGTTATGATCACATCGATGTAAACTATGCGCACAGCCTCGGAATGAAAGTGACGAATGTCAGCTACTCCCCGGAAAGCGTAGCCAACTATACGATCATGATGATGCTGATGGCCTGCCGGAAAATGACATACATCATGGATAAGGCAAAGGTTCAGGATTTCAGCCTGAAGGGAAAGACCGGAAAGGAGATTTCCGACTGTACCATCGGCATTATCGGAACCGGCCGCATCGGCCGCACCGTTGTCAGACATCTGAGCGGATTCGGCTGCCGTCTCCTTGCATATGATATCGTGGAAAGCGAGTCCGTGAAGCAGTATGCCCAGTACACGGATCTGGAAACCATCTACCGCGAATGCGATATCATCTCTCTCCATGTACCGGGACTGGAGGAGAATTATCACATGATCAATAAAGATACATTTGCGAAAATGAAAGACGGCGTCATCCTGATCAACGCGGCACGCGGTATGCTGATCAATACCAATGACATGATTGAGGCGCTGGAAAGCGGAAAGATCGGGTATGCGGCGCTGGATACCATTGAAAATGAAGCCGGTCTTTACTATCTGAATCGTGAGACCGATATTCTGGCAAACCATGACCGGGCGATATTAAGCGCATTTCCTAATGTACTGGTTTCTCCACATATGGCATTCTATACGGAACGCTCTGTCCAGGATATGGTTGAGAACGCGGTTCGTGGTCTGGTAGCATGTGAGCAGGGCGGGGAGAACCCATTTGAGGTAAGATAATGTTAAAGGATTTTTTGGAAATGCTGGCGGATGTGGCAGGGGAATCTCTGGTTAAGGAAATCGGCGCGAAACGTTTGTTGGTAATTCTCCTGGTTCTGTTGGCCGGAATCGGAATCGCAGTTGGAATTGGGTGGATTGCGTGGATGATTCTGGCATGACCGTTTTCGGAGTGATAGAACAGACTGTGAGAATAGGAAGAGAACGGGCAGGAACTGTTTTGGATGATCCGTGCATTATCATCAAATAACGATTGACGGATTTTAAGATTTGTGATACACTTTCATCATTACAAAACAAAACCATTGAGTAAGAGTAGTAGCTGTTAAAAAGGAATCACAGAGAGCCGCCGGTGCTGAGAATGCGGTATTTGCTTTGACAGGGAATGGACTTATGAGGGCGGTTTCGAGAGACGGCGTGTTTGGAGGATGATTCTGCAGACGATGGCGGAAGGTAGAGACCGACGGAGTTCCCCCCGTTATGGGGACAGCGTATGTTGGTACGCGTGTAGAATTGCATTGGTGGCAAAGTAAGACATTGGCTCTTATCCTGTGTAGGGATAAGAGCTTTTTTTACGCAGCATCAAGTAACGCAGACAACACATTCAATGGCTTTCAGACAAGGAGGAGAAGATGGAAAAGATCATTCTGACCGGTGACAGACCAACCGGTAAATTACATGTAGGACATTATGTAGGTTCTTTAAAGCGCAGAGTGGAGCTGCAGAACTCAGGTGACTATAAGAAAACCTTCATCATGATCGCTGACGCGCAGGCTCTGACCGACAACATCGAGAACCCGGAGAAGGTACGCCAGAACATCATTGAGGTTGCGCTGGACTATCTGTCTGTCGGTCTGGATCCGGCAAAGTCAACCCTGTTCATTCAGTCTCAGATCGCAGAGCTTTGCGAGCTGACCTTCTATTACATGGATCTGGTAACGGTGTCCAGACTGCAGCGTAACCCAACCGTGAAAGCGGAGATTCAGATGCGCAACTTCGAGGCAAGCATCCCGGTTGGCTTCTTCACCTACCCGATCAGCCAGGCTGCGGATATCACTGCCTTCAAGGCGACTACCGTTCCGGTTGGTGAGGATCAGCTGCCGATGATCGAGCAGACAAGAGAAATCGTTCGCAAATTCAACAGCGTTTATTCCGAAGTTCTGGTAGAGCCGGATGTGCTGCTTCCGGACAACAAGGCATGTCTGCGTCTGCCCGGCATCGACGGAAAGGCAAAGATGAGTAAGTCCCTTGGCAACTGCATCTATCTGTCCGACCCGGCGGATGAAGTGAAGAAGAAGATCATGAGCATGTACACCGATCC
Organism: Lachnospiraceae bacterium; assembly: GCA_017472605.1. Lineage (GTDB taxonomy): Bacteria > Bacillota > Clostridia > Lachnospirales > Lachnospiraceae > Anthropogastromicrobium. The sequence goes on along the minus strand of JAFUPV010000009.1, from coordinate 75,144 downwards.
CCTTCACCTGCTTGTCAGCGATCCTGGTCACCTGGAAGGCAACACGGTATTCACCTATCTGGATGCGTTCTGCCGTGACGAACATTTTGAGCGTTACCTGCCGGATTACGCAAATCTGGATGAGCTGAAGGCTCACTATACAAGAGGCGGACTTGGCGACGTGAAGGTAAAGAGATTCCTGAACAACGTGGTGCAGGAAGAGCTGGAGCCGATCCGCAAACGCAGAAAGGAATTCGAGAAGGACATTCCTGCTGTTTATGAGATTCTCAGAAAGGGCAGTGAGGCTGCAAGAGAAACAGCTGCGCAGACTCTGTCTGAAGTAAAGAGTGCGATGAAGATCAACTATTTTGACGATGCCGAGCTGATCCGCGCTCAGAGTGAGAAGTATCAGGGATGAAAATATGTTTGACGGAACGACGTGGAATGGGAACGGTTAGCTGCAGATAACTGAAAGCAAATAAACTTTTCATAAAAACGTCAGATACGGATTGACAAAAACAGGAAATAGAAGTAAAATGATAATGGTTACTGATTTGAGAAAAATCAGCGGACCATTATCATTTTTTTCGCTGTTACGTCACGAAAAGCCGCAGGAACGGTTGTCTGACGGAAAAGCAGGAGCGGGAGAAACCATGCATGGTGATTCTCATCGCTTATTCGTACATAACCGGAGAAACCTTTCGAAGAAAGCTCCGGATCAGGAAAGGAGAATATAACTATGGAATTAAAGGGATCAAAGACCGAGAAAAACTTAATGGAAGCGTTTGCAGGTGAGAGCCAGGCAAGAAACAAATACACCTATTTTGCAAGCGTAGCAAAGAAGGAAGGCTATGAGCAGATCAGCGCAATTTTCCAGCAGACTGCCGACAACGAGAAGGAGCATGCAAAGATGTGGTTCAAGGCTCTCGGCGAGCTTGGAAACACCGCTCAGAACCTGCTTGCTGCTGCAGAAGGCGAGAACTATGAGTGGACTGACATGTATGATCGTTTCGCAAAGGAAGCAGACGAGGAAGGCTTCACTGTTCTTGCTGCAAAATTCCGCATGGTAGCTGCAATTGAAAAGACGCATGAAGAGAGATACCGCGCACTTCTGAACAATGTTGAGATGCAGAAGGTATTCGAGAAGGCTGAGGAGTGCATGTGGGAGTGCCGCAACTGCGGTCATCTGGTAATGGGCAAGAAGGCTCCGCAGGTATGTCCTGTCTGTGCACATCCGCAGAGCTTCTTCGAGGTTCGCAAAGAGAACTACTAATCCATGGGCAGCAAATTACCGTTTCAAAAGCCTGAAAATCTGGGCAAGCGGCTGCTGATCCTGTGTGTTTCCATCATTCTGATGGGATTTTCCACGTCGCTGCTTCGCCCGATTGAACTGGGAAGTGATCCATACACAACTCTGAACATGGGAATTGAGCTTGCCACACCGATCAGTTTCGGAACAGCCGAACTGCTGGTAAATGGAATCATGCTTGTTTTTGTTCTGATCGCAGACCGAAAGCAGATCGGCATCGGAACCGTCGTGAACATGTTTTTCCTGGGCTATGTTTCTGATTTCTTTTTCTGGATCTGGGGCATGGTTCTTCCCGCTGATTTCTTTGCTTCCACGGTTGTGCGCTATGCGCTTCTGGTTCCTGCACTGGTCATTTTCGTGATCAGCTGCGCCGGATACATGGGAACAGCTCTTGGCGTTTCCGCCTACGATGCAATCCCGATCTGGATGGAAAAAAAGATCCCCAGAGTACACGGAAGAATCATCCGCATCTGCTGGGACTGGTTCTATATCATCCTTGGAATCCTGATGGGAGCACCCGCCGGAATCATCACCGTTCTGATGGCATTTATGCTGGGACCGACGATTTCGGCAGTCAGAGACTGGTTTCGCAAAATCGGACTTGTCTAAAAATATAAACGTTTATCGGAAAGATCAGATTCTGTTTTGGAGTCTGATCTTTTTCTGTCAGGTTTTCCACGGACAGCGACATGTTTGACCGTATTTTACCGGAAAAATGTGTCATTGATTCCGTTCGGATGCAGAGGAATCTGCTTTTGTAAGGGGAAATTCAGATATGCATGAAAACTTGTAAAATAGTGATTGAAAAAGATTATTAATACGATATAATGGAACAGTAACTATCGTTAGAACTGTGAAGTTCCATGATTAACGAGGAGGAGGAAATGAAACAACAGAAACTGACGAAGAGCCGGTTCATTTTCCGGTTCGTCCGGCCATGTCTGCCGCTGTTTGCTCTGGCGCTCGGTTTTTCCGCACTGAATACCGTTTGTCAGTCCATGCTTCCGCAGATCGTCCGGATTGGTGTGGATGGGATCTTGGGCAAGAATATCGATAAGATCCCTGATTTTTTACTGCATTTTCTCTCTGAGGAGACGATTCTGACTCAGACTAAGGAAATGCTGACACTGGCTGCCGCTGCCATTTGTGTGTTTGCAGTGCTGAATGCAGCCGCGAGCTATGGTTCCCGTGTCATTTCCGCAAAAGGATCGGAGACCTTTGTTAAAGGACTGAGGGACAGTCTGTATGATCACATCCAGCGCCTTCCCTACAGCTGGCATGTGAAGCATCAGACCGGCGACATCATTCAGCGATGTACATCGGACGTGGACATGGTCCGTAACTTTGTAACAGGACAGCTGATCGAAGTGTTCCGAATTGTATTTCTGATCGTGTTCTATGTGATCCTCATGTTTTCCATGAATGTGAAGATCACGCTGGTGGCAGTTGCCTTTTTTCCGATTGTTCTTCTTTATTCCGGCTATTTCTACACGAAAATTGCCAGTCATTTTAAAGATGCGGATGAAGCAGAGGGCGCTCTTTCCAGCACCGTTCAGGAAAATCTGACCGGAGTGCGCGTTGTCCGTGCCTTTGGACGGGAAGCCTATGAAAGACAGCGCTTCGATGAAAAAAATGAATATTTTGCTGGCCTGTGGATTCATCTTGGCCGCTTTTTGAGCGCCTACTGGTCCATCGGCGACCTGATCACCGGAATTCAGATTCTGACAGTCATCTGTCTTGGTGTAACGGCAACCGTACATGGAGAGATTACCGTCGGTGAATTCATGACGTTCGTCTCCTACAATGCCAGCATGGCATGGCCGATCCGAAGCCTTGGCCGAATTGTATCGGAGATGAGTAAAGCAGGCGTTTCCATCGACCGTCTTGCCTACATATTAAACGCGGAAGAGGAACAGGACCAGCCGGATGCCGTCTGTCCGCCGATGAATCAGGACATTGTGTTCGACCATGTAAACTTCCGCTATGAGGAAGGCGGCATGGTTTTAAAGGACGTTTCTTTCCGGATTCCGGCAGGAAAGACCTTTGCGATCCTTGGCAATACAGGAAGCGGAAAGAGCACCATGGTCCATCTGCTCAACCGTCTCTATGATCTGCCCGCAGACTGCGGAACGATTTCCATCGGCGGTGTGGATGTGCGAAAGATTCAGGCCGGTTATCTGAGAAAGAACGTTGGTCTTGTTCTGCAGGAGCCGTTCCTGTTTTCCGGCAGTATCAAAGATAATGTAGGTATTACCTGGGGCAATGCCCAGCTTTCGGACATCAAAGAAGCCTGCGAGATTGCCTGTGTAGACAGTGCCATCGACAGCTTTACAGATGGGTATGAGACTATTGTCGGTGAGCGCGGTGTTACCCTGTCCGGCGGACAGAAGCAGCGTGTGGCGATTGCCCGCATGCTGATGCAGCACGCACCCGTGATGGTGTTTGATGATTCCCTGTCAGCCGTGGATGCCCAGACCGATGCCATGATCCGTCATTCCTTAAAGCAGCGGATGGCGGACGCAACCGTGATTCTGATTTCCCATCGTGTAACGACGCTGATGCAGGCAGACTGTATCCTTGTTCTGGAGGATGGCTGCGTGGCCGAAATGGGAAGTCATCAGGAGCTGATGGAGAAAAACGGAATCTATCGCCGCATCCATGACATTCAGATGAGTACTCAGCTTGAGGATCTGGAGAACGTTTCAGCCGTTTCTGCAGAAGCAGAAGGGAGGGATAGCTAATGCAGATCGAAGAAAAAGACTACAACAAAGCCTTTGACTGGCGGATCTGGGCGAAATTGTGGAAGTTTATCAAACCATTCCGCGGACTGCTGTTCACTGCGCTGATTTTCAACATTTTCTGTGCAATGGTAGACATTGCGCTCCCGCTGTTCCAGCAATATGCCATCAACCATTTCATCGGTGAGATGACAACAGAAGGAATGCCTGGATTTGCTCTGACCTATCTGGCAGCGATCATCTTCCAGATGGCAAGCGTCATGGTGTTCTGCCGCTGTGCCATGGTAATCGAGATGCGGATGTCCAAGGACATGAAAAAAGCATGTTTTGACCATCTGCAGGAACTTTCTTTTTCCTATTATAATACAACACCGGTTGGCTACATTCTGGCCCGTGTCATGAGTGATACCGGCCGCATCAGCGGATTGATCGCATGGAATTTCCTTGACATGTTCTGGGCGCTGTTCTATGTCATCGGTATTTTCGCCGTAATGGCCCGTCTGAATCTGAAGCTGGCTCTCTTTGTCATGCTGGTAGTTCCGGCTCTTGTGTTCCTGACCTTCTTTTTCCAGAAGCGGATTCTTGCCTGGAACCGTCAGGTCCGCAAGCACAATTCACGGATTACCGGTGCCTACAACGAGGGCATCATGGGAGCTCAGACGTCAAAGACACTGGTCATTGAAAAGAAAAATGCAGAACAGTTCCACACAATTACTCAGGAAATGAGGATTGCGGGAATCAAGGCATCCCGAATGAACGGAATCTACATCTCACTTGTCGTGTTATGCAGTGCGGTTGCGACAGCCATCATCCTTAGACAGGGCGGTATGATGGTAGAAGAGAATGTGATCCTGATCGGTACGCTGTCTGCGTTTACCACCTATGCGGTCAACATGTTTGAGCCGATCCAGAATGTGGCGCGCAACCTGTCAGAGCTGATGTCCGCTCAGGCAAACACCGAGCGTGTCATGGGACTTCTGGACGAGGAAGCGCAGATTCAGGACCGCCCGGATGTCATTGAGAAATATGGTACTGCGTTTGATCAGAAGCGGGAAAACTGGGAGCCGATTAAGGGAGATATCGTGTTTGAGGATGTGACCTTCCACTATCCGGACGGCAATGAAAACATCCTGGAGCATTTCAATCTCCATGTGCCGGCGGGAACCACGGTTGCCATCGTTGGCGAGACGGGAGCGGGAAAGAGTACGCTGGTAAATCTGGCCTGCCGTTTCTTCGAGCCGACAGAAGGCCGGATTCTGATAGACGGTGTGGATTACCGGGAGCGAAGCCAGGCATGGCTGCACAGCTCCATCGGCTATGTACTCCAGAGTCCGCACCTGTTCACCGGAACCATCATGGAGAACATCCGCTATGGACGTCTGGAAGCAACGGACGAAGAGGTGATCCGGGCAGCAAAGACAGTTTCCGCCGATAAAGTAGCGTCCAAGCTGGAAAAAGGATGGAAGACGGATGTTGGTGAAGGCGGCGATTCCATGTCTACCGGTGAGAAGCAGCTGATCTCTTTTGCGAGAGCGGTTCTGGCAGATCCGGCGATTTTTGTGCTGGATGAGGCGACTTCTTCTATTGACACGGAAACAGAGCAGCTGATTCAGAATGCAATCTCCTACCTGTTAAAAGACCGAACCTCCTTTATCATTGCCCATCGTCTGTCGACAATCCGCCAGGCAGATATCATTCTTGTTGTAAAAGCGGGAAAGATCATTGAGCAGGGAAGTCATCGGGAACTGATGGAGAAGAGAGGCTATTACTACAACCTTTATACACAGCAGTTCCGTGAGGAAATGATGGAAGGCTTTACCGGAGCAAAGAAGACAGAGGCGTAAAACGGTCCTGTCTGCTGAAATGAATTCGCTCAAATAAAAGAAAAATCCAGTCCCAGCCGGGAATCGGAAACAGGATACGCGCCTGTCTGCTTGACAGGCGCGTATCCTGTTTCCGATTTCCAGCCAGGACTGGATTTTATTTTACGCGGAAGCATGTCTCTTCACGTTTTAGCTGCTTTTTTGTCATGTCCAGCCGCCGTCCAGGGTGATTACCTGTCCGGTCAGATACTGCGGACCTTCGAACAGCTGGTAAGCCAGCATGGCTGCTTCGTCACTTCTGCCCATTCGTCCAGCCGGGATTTCATCCAGCAGCTGCTGATGCTCCTGCGCGTCCAGCCAGGCATTCATTGTTGTGTCGATGGCTCCGCATGCGATGGCATTGACACGGATTCCGGAAGGCGCCAGTTCTTTTGCCAGTGCTTTTGTAAAGCTGTTGACTGCGCCTTTGGAAGCGGAGTAGACGACCTCACAGGAGGCGCCGACCGTTCCCCAGACGGAAGAAATGTTGAGGATGGAACCGGAGTGTCTGCGGAGCATGGACGGGAGAACTGCGTGGCTCATCTGGATTACGGAATACAGGTTGACTTTCAGCAGACGGTCCCACTGGTCGGGAGTCATGTCCTGAAACAGTCCGATATGAGAAATTCCCGCATTGTTGATCAGGCAGTCAACGGCGCCGAAACGGGAAACGGCATGCTGGCAGAGTGTCTGGCAGAATTCCGGATCACTGACATCTCCCTGTATGGCGAGACAGTCACAGCCAAGCGTCTGAATCGTGTCGCGGACACGGGCCAGACCGGATGTGTTGGAGCGGGAGGCGATAACAAGGTTGCAGTCTTTTTTGGCAAATTCCAGCGCGATGGCTTCTCCGATTCCGGAGGAAGCGCCGGTCACAAGTACAGTCGGTTTCATTGGATGGTTCCCTTCTTTTTTTCTCATTTTACCACGAAACGAAAGAAAGAACAGCCTTTTCTTCACGATTTCTTAACAAAGAAATCGAATTGTTCTATTGACAAGCAGTAGGGGTGTTGGTATAATGAAAATGTATGTAACAAAATTGTAACAATTTAAACAGAAAACAGGTTGGGAGGCCACTACATGCATAAGAAACTTATGAAAAAGAAGCTTCTTTACAAGTTCATTTCTTCCTGTGCGGCAGCAGCAATGGTGCTTACCAGTGTAGGAAATCCGGTTTCAACACTTGCGACAACTTTGGAAAATGACACGGCAGTCGCCGGAATGGCGGTATCTTTAAATAATTACTATGCGAACAGCAATTCCCCGGAGGCGGATATTCTGGAGTATCTGCGGCCGGTTGTAGCAGCTCCGGCTGAAACGGAACCGACCAGTGCAGCCGCGGTAAAAGCGGATGTACAGACGGAGAAGGGACAGGTTCAGGGAACGGCAAGAGCCGATGACCTGGTTGAGGAAGGAGCTGCCGGAGATTCCGGTATTGTCAGCACGACAAACCGTCTCTTCATGAGAAAATCCCCATCCTTAACGGCGCCTGTTGTTGCATATCTGTACAACAGCTGCAAGGTTGAAATTTTTGAAACAATCACAAACGACAGCGGAACCTGGTATCTGATCCGTACCAACGGAATTGAAGGCTATGTCAGTGCGGAATATGTACTGACCGGAGCGGAAGCGGATACCGCAGAGACAAATGTTCAGAATAAGTATGCGACGATTCTCGCAGATGCTCTGGAACTTTACGATACGGCAGCCTCTGCTGGAAAGGTTCTGGACTACGTTTACAAAGATTCCGTTTATCCGGTTATGCAGTACTCCGGCGACTATGTCATGATCAAAGTCAGCGACACTCTCTGGGGCTATGTCCGCCGCGACAGTGTCCGGATCGAGACAAAGTTTGCGGAAGCGGTTGCAATTGACGATGAATTCATCAAACAGAAGCTGGAAGGCTATATCATCGAAACCGATGACGCAAAACGAATCTATGATGAGCGCAGATCCGTACACGACTATGTCGGTGCAAAATATGCCATTGACTATTGTGTTGAGATGTGGAATGCGTACATAGAAACTGCGACCTATGCAGGAATGACTGATCTGGTTGCGGCAGCGCAGAAACAGCGTGACGATGCGCAGGCGTTAAGTGATGCCGTTGCAAAGATCATTGCCGAAATTGAGGAAGAGGCGAAGAACAATGTGACAGAACCGCCGGTAACTCCGTCTACGGCACCGTCCACAGACCCGACAAGTCCGTCTACTGCGCCGGTACCGTCTGCAGATCCGACGAGTCCGTCTACGGCACCGTCCGCACCGTCCGCGGAACCGACAAGTCCGTCCACAGACCCGACAGCACCGTCCACAGACCCGACAAGTCCGTCCACGGCGCCGTCCGCACCGTCCACAGACCCGGCAAGTCCGTCCACGGCACCGTCAGCGCCGTCCACAGACCCGACAAGTCCGTCTACCGCGCCGTCCACGGAACCTGCTGTTCCGTCAGAGACAGCTCCGGTCAATAAGGAAGTTGTCAAGATTGAAGCATGCTACAGCGGCGGTCAGAAATATGCGGGAGAGGTTATCTATTCCGCGGAACTGTATCTTCGTGTCTGGTACAGCGATGGAACAGAAGGAACCATCACGGATCCGTCCCAGTGGACTTCCCCGGATGTGGGAATGATCCTGGCAGAAGGCGAGCGGATTGTAACGATGTACTATGGTGAGCTGCGTTCTGCGTTCCCGCTGACGGTTCTTCCGGCACAGCAGGCACCGTCTGCTCCGGCAGAAACGACCCCGGCACCGACCGATCCGGCGGAAACGACTCCGACTCCGACCACACCGGCACCGGAAACGACTCCGACCCCGACCACACCGGCACCGGAAACGACTCCGACCCCGACCACGCCGGTACCGGAAACGACTCCGGCTCCGACTGAGCCGTCCCAGCCGTCTTCCGAAAACGTGGTTTCGATTGTAAAGATTGAGGCACGCTATAATGGCGGCCAGAAATATGAAGGACAGGTAATCTCCGCAAGTGAACTCTATGTTCATGTCTGGTACAGTGATGGAACGGAAACGAACATTACCGATCCGGCAGCATGGAGCTGCGCACAGGTTGGAATGAATCTGACAGCAGGAGAGTTTGTTGTGACTATGACCTATAACGGTCATCAGTCTTCCTTCCCGCTGAATATTCTTCCTGTGGAAACCGCACCGCCGGAAACAACCCCTGCGCCGACGACTCCTGCACCGACAACCCCTGCACCAACCACACCGGCACCGACCGAGCCGCCGACAACTCCGGCTCCTTCCGAACCAGGCATCAGTGCAGCGCGTCAGCAGGTTGTAAACTTTGCTCAGCAGTGGGTTGGTAAGTGTAACTACGTCTATGGCGGAAACAATCTGGCGGTAGGAGGCGGCGTTGACTGCTCTGCCTTTACAAAGGCTGTATTCGCAACCGTTGGCGTCAGTCTGCCCCGTTCTTCCGGTGATCAGCGCTGGGCAGGTACACAGATTTCCCGTGATCAGCTTCGCGCGGGCGACCTGATCTATTACTATGGACATGTAGCCGTATATATTGGAAATGGAATGATCGTTCATGCAAAGAATGCCACCTACGGCATTGTGTATGATCCGATTGATTTCAGTCCGACACAGCCGGCAATTGCATTCATTTCTCTGCTTCCGTAAGGAGCAGCACGACAAACGATAAGAAGGCCACAGAGCAGGACAGCAGTTGTCTGCTCTGTGGCCTTTTTAACGTGAAAAAAGCCCGCCCAACACGGCTGGCGTGCTGGGCGGTAGAAAGGAGAATGTATGAAAAAAGGTAATCATCAGAATTCGGGCGCGATCAGACCATAGGTACCGTTTTTGCGCTTGTAAACCACGTTGGTTTCTTCTGTTTCACTGTTAAAGAACACATAGAAACTGTGTCCAAGCAGTTCCATCTGCAGGCAGGCTTCTTCCGGATCCATAGGCTTGATGGCAAAGCGCTTTGTTTTAACAATTTTGATTCCTTCCTCTTCCGGTTCTTCTTCGGATTCAATGAAGCTGTCAGTGAAGGATTCCGCGTTTTGCTGCTGGTTCAGAAGTCTGGTCTTATAGCGGCGCAGCTGGCGTTCGATGATCTCTTCAACAAGGTCGATGGAAACATACATATCAGAACTTTCCTGTTCGGAACGGATGATGTTTCCTTTGACAGGAATGGTGACCTCTATTTTCTGACTGTCTTTCTGCACGCTGAGCGTAACGTGGATCTCTGTATCCGGTGAAAAATAGCGCTCCAGCTTGCCGATCTTTTCATAGATTGCGGATTTTAATCCCTCGGTAACTTCGATGTTTCTTCCGGTAATGATATACTTCATAAAATCAGCTCCTTCCGGGTATCATTTGATATAAGAGAAGAATCTTGCCAACGGGAAAAATGCTGCTCTTAATCTTGTCTACAGTATAGCATAAAAGAACGGATTTGTAAAATGAAATTTCTGAAAAATGAAAATTTGTCTCAAATATTGGAAAAGTTGACGGGGAAAAGTTCGGAGAGATTTTATCCACTTAAAGAAAATTCTGAAACGGGATTGGGGAAGAAAAAGATGTGGATGATTGGGGATAATGTGGATAACTCTGTGAACAACTGGATTTTGCCGCATTTTTCGACAAAAAATGATTGTGGAATCTGTGGATAAGTCATGGGATAAATGGAATATACGAAAAAAAGCATGTAAAAACATTCTGTGGATAACTTTGGAATTGTGAAAAAATTGATTCCGGCCGGAACGAATGTAAGAGAATGCAGTCAGAGAAAAATTAACCGAATTTTTACGAATCAAACCGGGATAAACGGTTGAAATATATGAGGAAACGTGATAGAATTAGCCTGTTAAACTGTCGTCAGGAGCTCCTTGATTGGCAATGTCTGCAGTTCTTGTCAACCGGGGAGGGTGAAAAAAGGACCAACGGCAGGAGAGACTCCGGGGACGGAATCGTTAGGAGGAAAGAGATATGAGCATTTTTTCAAAAATTTTCGGCACGCACAGTGAACGTGAATTAAAGGCGATCCAGCCGATTGTGGACAAGATTGTCGGCATGCGTGATCAGATGATGCAGATGAGTGATGAGCAGCTGCACGATAAAACAGCAGAGTTTAAAGAGCGTCTTGCCAATGGTGCAACACTTGACGATATTTTGCCGGAGGCTTTTGCAACCGTTCGTGAGGCATCCAGACGTGTTCTTGGGGAGGAGCACTACCCGGTTCAGCTGATGGGTGGAATCATTCTTCACATGGGCCGCATCGCAGAGATGAAGACCGGTGAAGGTAAGACCAACGTGGCAGCACTTGCTTCCTATCTGAACGCGCTGGAGGGAAAGGGCGTTCATGTTGTAACAGTCAACGACTATCTGGCACAGCGTGATGCGACCAACGAGGGAAAGGTTCATTCCTTCCTCGGTTTAACAGTAGGCTGTGTCCTGAATCACATGAGCACAGAAGAGAGACGTGCCGCATACAACTGCGATATCACCTATGTAACCAACAATGAGCTGGGATTTGACTATCTCCGTGACAACATGGTAATTTATAAAGAGCAGCTTGTTCTTCGCGACCTGCACTATGCCATCATCGATGAGGTTGACTCCATCCTGATCGACGAAGCACGTACTCCTCTGATCATTTCCGGTCAGAGCGGCAAGTCCACAAAGCTCTATGAGGTCTGTGATATTCTTGCAAAGCGTCTGGAAAAGGGTGAAGCAAGCGGAGAGTTCTCCAAGATCAATGCGCTGCTGGGAGAAGAGATCACAGAAACCGGTGATTTTGTCATCAGCGAAAAGGAGAAGACGGTAAACCTGACTGACCGCGGTGTTCATAAGGTAGAGCAGTTCTTCCACATCAAGAACCTTGCAGATGCGGAAAATCTTGAGATTCAGCACAACATTCTGATGGCGCTGAAGGCAAATTACATGATGTTCCGTGATCAGGACTATGTAGTAAAGGACAATGAGGTCATGATCGTTGACGAGTTTACCGGACGAATCATGCCTGGCCGCCGCTACTCCGATGGTCTGCATCAGGCAATTGAGGCAAAGGAGCATGTAAAGGTTAAGCGCGAGAGCAAGACACTGGCGTCCATTACGTTCCAGAACTTCTTCAACAAGTTCGGCAAGAAGAGCGGTATGACCGGTACAGCGCTGACTGAGGAAAACGAGTTCCGCAACATCTATGGAATGGATGTTATTGCAATTCTGACAAATGTTCCGGTGATCCGTATCGACAACGAAGATGCGGTCTATAAAACAAAGAAAGAAAAATACAATGCGGTTGTTAACGAGGTAGAGGAAACCTGGAAGAAGGGTCAGCCGGTTCTTGTTGGTACCGTGAACATTGACTCCTCCGAGGAACTGAGTGCCCTTCTGCGCAAGAGAGGAATCCCGCATCAGGTTCTGAACGCGAAATTCCACGAGAAGGAAGCAGAAATCGTTGCAAAAGCAGGAACACACGGTTCTGTTACCATCGCCACCAACATGGCAGGACGTGGTACCGATATCAAGCTTGATGAAGAGGCAAGAGCGCAGGGCGGTTTGAAAATCATTGGTACGGAGCGTCATGAGTCACGCCGTATTGACAATCAGCTGCGCGGTCGTTCCGGCCGTCAGGGAGACCCGGGTGAATCCAGATTCTACATCTCCCTTGAGGATGATTTAATGCGTCTGTTCGGATCCGAGCGAATCATGGGCGTTTTCAATGCGCTTGGCGTTCAGGAAGGCGAGCAGATTGAACACAGAATGCTTTCCGGTGCTATCGAGAAGGCACAGAAGAAGATCGAGGGCAACAACTACGGTATCCGTGAGAACCTTCTGAAATATGATGAAGTAATGAATGAGCAGAGAGAGCTTATTTACGCGGAGCGCGGCCGTGTGCTTGACGGAGAGAACATGCGCGATGTAGTGATCAAGATGGTTTCCGAGATCGCAGATGTGATGGTGGACCGCTACATTTCCGAGGATCTGGATCCGGCTGAGTGGGATCTGGCTCCGATGAATCTGGAACTGTACAGCCTGATTCCGATGGATGAAATCAAGGTTGAGGACATTCCGGCGGATAAGAAGAAAAAGGTGACAAAGGCTTCTTTTGCCGAGTATCTGAGGGCAAAAGCTGTGGAAGCTTACGAAAAGAAAGAAGCGGAATTCGGTGACGACGAGCGCATGCGTGAGCTGGAGCGCGTTGTGATTCTGAAGGCGATTGACCGCAAGTGGATGTCCCACATCGATGACATGGAGCAGCTGCGCCAGGGAATCGGTCTGCAGGCATATGCGCACAAGGATCCGCTGAACGAGTATAAGGTGGCAAGCTTCAACATGTTCAATGACATGATGAGAAGCATCCGTGAGGAGACTGTCCGCATCCTGATGCACACCAGAATCGAGGTTCCGGTGGAGCGTGAGCAGGTGTCCCAGGTAACAGGAACAAACAAGGATGATGCGTCCGTAAAGGCACCGGCACGCCGCAAGGCGCCGAAGGTTCAGCCGAACGATCCGTGTCCGTGCGGTTCCGGCAAGAAATATAAGCAGTGCTGCGGCCGGTTTGCAGAATAAAGAAAGTTGAGGAGATTGCTTTGGTAGAATTAGACCAGTATAAATATACGCTGTCTACAATGGAAGGCCCCCTGAAGGAACTGGGAAGTTCCCTGAGTCTTGATGGAAAAAAAGAGCGGATTGTGGAACTGTCCCGTTACATGGAAGCGCCTGATTTCTGGGATGATGTGGACCGCTCACAGAAGATGACAAGAGAACTGAAGAATCTTCAGGATACGGTGAAGACCTTTTCTGATCTGGAAACTCAGTATGAGGATATCGGAATGATGATCGAGATGGGATATGAAGAGAACGATCCCGATGTGATCCCGATGATCGAAGAGTCTCTTCAGGAGTTTACGGACAAATTTGAGCAGCTGCGTCTGAGCACGCTGCTCAACGGTGAATATGACAAGAATAACGCGATTCTGCGTCTCAATGCCGGCGCCGGCGGTACGGAGGCCTGCGACTGGGCAAGCATGCTTTACCGCATGTTTACCCGCTATGCGGAGCGCAAGGGCTTTTCTGTTGAGGTACTTGATTTCCTTGACGGAGATGAAGCAGGAATCAAGTCCGTTACCATTCAGGTAAACGGCGAGAATGCCTACGGCTATCTGAAGTCCGAGAAGGGCGTACACCGCCTTGTCCGCATTTCCCCGTTTAACGCGGCCGGAAAGAGACAGACATCCTTTGTTTCCTGCGATGTCATGCCGGATATTGAAGAAGACATCGATATCGAGGTTCGCGACGAGGATATCCGAATTGATACCTACCGTTCCAGCGGTGCCGGCGGTCAGCATATCAACAAGACTTCTTCGGCAATCCGAATCACCCACTTCCCGACCGGAATCGTGGTAACCTGTCAGAATGAGCGTTCCCAGTTCCAGAACAAGGATAAGGCGATGCAGATGCTGAAGGCGAAGCTGTACATGCTGAAGCAGCAGGAGAATGCGGAGAAGCTTTCCGGCATCCGTGGTGAGGTGCGGGATATCGCATGGGGCAACCAGATCCGTTCCTATGTCCTCCAGCCATACACAATGGTTAAGGATCACCGTACCGGACAGACAAACGGAAATACCGATTCCGTTCTTGACGGAAACATCGACAATTTCATCAGCGCATACCTTCGCTGGATCACCACCGGTGAAAAGGTATCGGATGATACAGAAGAGTAATTGAATCCCCCGTGTCCGTAAACAAATGATTTTCTGCTTTAACGCATAAAATTAACGGACAGGGGGACTTTTTCGCATGAAAGACTTGCTTTTTTGTTTGAATTGTGTTACACTCTTTCAGGTAAAAACAGATGTATTTATCAGACGCACACGAGGTAACACAATGAAGAAAGAAAAGTCAGATGGCGATACGTATTATGTTGTAAAAAAGAGAGCGCTGCCTGAAGTTTTGCTGAAGGTGGTGGAAGTGAAACGCCTGTTGGAATCGGATCCGGCGAAGACGGTGCAGAAAGCCGCTGAGCAGGTTGATCTGAGCCGAAGCTCTTTCTATAAATACAAAGATGATATTTTTGTTTTTCATGAGAATGTCCGCGGAAAGACGATCACGTTTCTGCTGGTGATGGACGATGTGCCGGGAATTCTGGCAGATCTGCTCCGGATTGTTGCACAGTACCATGCAAACATCCTGACCATTCACCAGACCATTCCCATCAACGGAGTGGCAACCCTGACCATGAGTGTGGACATCCTGGCGGATTCCACCGATGTGTCCCACATGCTGGACGCGATCGAAGCGGTTGAGGGAATTCATGAACTGAAGATACTGGGAAGAGAGTAATGAAAACCGCAGTTCTTCAGAACAACACAATGCGAGATGCAGGAAGATGGAGGAGTAGAAATGATTAAGTTAGCAGTGCTTGGTTACGGCAATATCGGTTCCGGAGTGGTTTCCGTTTTGCTGGAGAATAGGGAACTGATTGCAAAGAAGGCTGGAGATGAGATTGTTCCGGTTTGTGTTCTGGATCTGAGAGACTATCCGGGAGACATCATGGAAGATAAAGTCGTAAAGGATATTAATCTCATCGTAAATGATCCGGAGATTTCCATCGTCGTTGAGACAATGGGCGGAACAAAACCGGCCTATGACTATGTAAAAGCCTGCCTGTTAGCCGGAAAGCACGTTGCAACGTCCAATAAGGCCCTTGTTGCAGCCCACGGACCGGAGCTTCTGGCGATTGCGAAAGAGAAGCAGGTAAACTTCCTTTTTGAGGCAAGCGTTGGCGGCGGAATCCCGATCATCCGTCCTCTGACTACCTGCATCACTGCCGATGCAGTCAATGAGATCACCGGTATTCTCAATGGTACAACAAACTTCATGCTGACAAGCATGGCGGAAGAGGGATGTGCCTATGATGCCATCTTAAAGAAGGCGCAGGAGCTGGGCTATGCGGAGCGTGATCCTTCCGCAGACGTAGAAGGCCACGATGCCTGCAGAAAAATTGCAATCCTTTCTTCCCTGGCGTTCGGAACCTGGGTTGACTACAATGATATCGCGACGGAGGGAATCACAAAGATTTCCGATGTTGACATGGCTTATGCAAGAAAGATGGGAATGGCAATCAAGCTGTTTGGCACCAGCCGCAGACAGGCGGATGGAATCTACGCGATGGTAAGCCCGGTAATGATCCGAAAGAATCACCCGCTTTTTGCGGTAAATGGTGTGATGAACGCGGTTCTTGTCCGCGGTTCCATGATGGGAGATCTGATGTTCTACGGCGCAGGCGCAGGAAAGCTTCCGACTGCAACGGCAGTGGTATCTGATGTGGTTGCTGCGGCAAAGAATCCGCAGGGCAGCGAGATTGGTCCGTTCCCGGAAGGAAAGCTGGTGCTTGCCGATCAGAAGAATGAAAAGCGTGTCTGGTTCCTCCGCATCGACGGTGAACTGAATCAGGAGGCACTGAATGCCTTTGGTGCGGCGGAAGTGGTTCTTCTTGACGGTAAGAAGGAATTTGCCTGCCTGAGTGCGCCGATGAGTGAAACGGAACTGGATGGACTTCTTGCGAAGTACCCGGTTCTCAGCCACATCCGCATTGCCGAGTAAAATGAAACAGAGGAATGAAAAAAAGAACCGGTCTTCTTCGGAAGACCGGGTTTTGTATTGGATCCTGATTGGATTTCTGCTGTTTGCAGCCTTGTTCATTCAGGTAATTCACTGGTTTGGACTGGAGCATGTGTTCATGAAGCCATGTCCTGTCTATGAAATCTTTGGACTTTACTGTCCTGGCTGCGGCGGTACGAGAGCGCTGATGGCGCTGGCAGCCGGTGATGTTTGGGCAAGTCTGCGGATTCACCCTCTTGTCCCCTGCGCAGCCGGTTTTCTTGTGTGCTTTCTGGGCAGCCATACGCTGGAAATTCTGACAAAGGGACGAGTCCACGGGATGAAGTACCGTCATCGGTATCTGATCGCTGCCGGAATTCTTCTGGCAGGAAACTGGGTGATAAAAAATTATGTTCTGTTGAAATACGGAATGGATCTGCTTGCGAGGGAAACCTGGTAGAGAAAAGACGGGAAGCGCCGGATTTGCCGGATTGTGTGACAAACAAAAGAGAAGCGGAACAAATGCACGTTGTGTGCGGCTGTTCGGCTTCTCTTTTGTTTATGCACAGGCGCACATGCCGGACATGTGCGGTCAAAGCGGCTGTTTACGGTGCTTCTGCCATTTTTTCCAGTGTCTCCATCATCAGTTGGGAGGCCTGTTCATAGTATTCTTTGAATTCCGGTGAGATTTCCATTAAGTAGGGAAAAAGAACATAGGTGAGCATGATGGAGCCGAGGATCAGGAGCAGCAGGATGATGCTGAGGATGATCGCTGCGATTGCCTGAGGATACCAGCGTTTCTCGTCGTTGTTGAAGTAACGGGAGCAGATACCCAGGGTGAGCCCCATGATGGCGGAAAGAATAGAAGAGTAGGGGCTGCAGCAGCAGAGAAAAATTGTCGCAATGGAGCAGACCAGAGCGATGGTTGCCAGATTGTTGGCTTTTTTCTTCTGGGGCGGAAGCGGATGTCCCTTGTAGTCGCGCTCCGGTTCTGTGTGCGCACGGTTGTAGTTGTAGACCTTGTTTGGATCGTAGTCATCGGTAGAACGGTTATCCGGATTAACAGGATCCGTTTGGGACTGTCTGTTCTGGCTGGATTCCGTTTCCTGACCGGAACGCGGATCGTACGAATTGTCTGCCATGAAAAAAACTCCTTTCGTATCATTCGCGGATGTCTGTCAGAAAGAGACAGAAGGCGCTTTTCTATCGGTAGTGAGACTTTTATCAGTTCGCGGAACGAGACGGGATTGCACAAATCACCAGAATGTGGTATGATAAAAGTCCGATATGATGTAGTATAGCATGATTAAAAAGAAATAACAAGCCCGTTTCGTACGGAGAGGCAAGACAGAAATGTTCTGCCGCCGTAACGCAGAAAGACGGCGGGCAGAATCGATGGATCAGGAGAATTGGAATGAATATTGCAAAACAGATTGCAGACGAATTACAGATAAAGGTCAGTCAGGTGGAGGCGGTAATCCAGCTGATTGACGAAGGAAATACAATCCCGTTTATTGCCAGATATCGAAAAGAAGCCCACGGAGCGCTGAATGATGAAGTGCTCAGAAGCCTGGATGAGCGTCTGACCTATCTTCGGAATCTGGAAGAAAAGAAGGCATCTGTGCTGGTGACGCTGGAGGAGCTGGAGGTTCTGACACCGGAGCTGAGAACAAAGATGGATGCAGCAATGACACTGGCAGAGGTGGAGGACATCTATCGCCCCTACCGTCCGAAGAGACGGACGAGGGCGATGATCGCAAAAGAAAAGGGACTGGAGCCGCTGGCGAACCTGATTGTTCTCCAGATGACAAAGAAGAGTCTGGAAGAAGAAGCGGCTGCTTATCTTTCCGAAGAAAAAGGAGTAGCAAGTGTGAAGGATGCGCTGGATGGCGCCCAGGATATTCTGGCGGAGCGGATTTCCGATGACGGTGATTTCCGTGCACAGATCCGGACAATGACCTGGAATAACGGAAGTCTGACCTCTGCTGCGAAGGATGAGACGCTGGAATCGGTTTACGAAACTTACTATCAGTTTCAGGCTCCCCTGACGAAGATTTCCGGTCATCAGGTGCTTGCCGTGAACCGCGGTGAAAAGGAAAAAATTCTTACCGTAAAGATTGAAGCGCCAAAAGAGCGCATTCTTGGTTATCTGGAGAAGAAGCTGATTACCAGTCAGAATCCAAACACTACGCCGATTCTGAAGGCTGCAGCAGCGGATGCCTATGAGCGGCTGATCGGTCCGGCGATTGAGCGTGAACTGCGTTCCACTCTGACGGAGACAGCAGAAGAAGGCGGAATGAAAGTGTTCGGAAAGAACCTGCGCCAGCTGTTCATGCAGCCGCCGATTGCAGGGGAAACCGTGCTTGGCTGGGATCCGGCGTTTCGAACCGGATGTAAGCTGGCAGTCATCGATCCGTTTGGAAAGGTGCTTGACACAACCGTGATCTATCCGACTGCGCCCCATAATGAAGTAGAAAAATCCAAGCAGGTGGTAAAACGCCTCATTGAGAAATATCACATCACGCTGATCTCGGTCGGAAACGGAACGGCGTCCCGTGAGTCGGAGCTGGTAATTGTGGAGCTGCTGAAAGAAATCAAAAAGCCGGTCCGCTATCTGATTACAAACGAAGCCGGAGCTTCTGTATATTCTGCCAGCAAGCAGGCGACCGCGGAACTCCCGGGCTATGATGTGGGACAGCGCAGTGCCATTTCCATCGCGCGCCGTGTGCAGGATCCGCTGGCCGAACTGGTTAAGATCGACCCGAAAGCCATCGGCGTCGGCCAGTATCAGCATGACATGAATCAGAAAAAGCTGGGTGAAGTGCTCCATGGCATTGTGGAAGACTGTGTAAATCAGGTCGGAGTTGATCTGAACACGGCATCCGCGGCTTTGCTGGGCTATGTTTCCGGCATTTCATCCGCTGTGGCACAGAACATTGTAACTTACCGTGAGGAGAATGGACGGTTTACCAACCGGAAACAGCTTCTCAAGGTTGCAAAGCTGGGACCGAAGGCTTATGAGCAGTGCGCCGGATTTCTTCGCATCCGGGAGGGAGACAATCCGCTGGATGCAACTGCGGTTCACCCGGAAAGCTATGCCATTGCGCAGGCTGTGCTGAAGCAGCTGGGCTATGAACCGAAAGACATTCTGACCGGAGCGGCTGCCGGAATCAGCAAAAAGGTGAATATCAAAAAACTGGCGGCTGCACAGGGCATCGGCGAGATGACTCTGACGGATATCCTGAAAGAGTTGGAGAAGCCGTCCCGCGATCCCCGTGATGAAATGCCGAAACCGATTCTGAGAAGCGATGTACTGAGCATGGAGGATCTGAAACCGGAAATGGTTCTGAAGGGTACCGTCCGCAATGTTGTTGATTTTGGCGCGTTTGTGGACATCGGCGTTCATCAGGACGGTCTGGTTCATCTGTCCCAAATTACAAACCGCTACATCAAGCACCCATCAGAAGTGCTTCAGGTCGGTGACATTGTGGAAGTGAAGGTGCTGAGTGTGGACGCCAAGAAGAAGCGGATCGGTTTGACGATGAAGGGACTGAATTAGGAAAAAGTCCGGCAGATCAGGCAGCTGATTGGAATGCAGGGAAACGCGTGAACTGTGCCGGATTTGATGCGTTAGTAATAGACGGATAAGTCTGAAAATAAAAAGGAGGAACTGAAAATGAAGGATATGAATTGTGGTTACTGTGCAGGCGGAGAGGTTCTTGCAAAGTTCGGCATCAAGATCTGTGATCTGGATGTGAGTCAGCTGATTCTTTTTAAGGAGCAGAGTAAGCCGGGCAGATGCATTGTAGCCTATAAGGATCATGTCAGTGAGATCGTGGATATCAGTGATGAAGAGAGAAACCGTTTCTTTGCGGATGTAACAAAGGCGGCGAGAGCAATCCACAAGGCGTTTCATCCGGACAAGGTAAACTATGGCGCTTACGGCGACACCGGCTGCCACCTGCACCTGCACCTGGTACCCAAATATAAGGGTCAGGATGAATGGGGCGGTGTATTCCAGATGAATCCGGATAAGAAGTATTTAAGCGAGGCAGAGTACGAAGAGATGATCGAGAAGATCAAAGCGTGTCTGTAAAGCGATGAAAGTTGGAATATTTGATTCCGGGATCGGCGGGCTTTCGGTTCTCCACCATGCAATGAAGGTTATGCCTCAGACCCACTTTCTGTACTATGCGGACAGAGAACATGTTCCGTATGGAGAGAAAACAGTGGAGGAGATCCGCGGATTTGTGGAAGAAATTTTGAATTTCTTTATTGAGAAGCAGGTGGATGCGGTTCTGATTGCCTGCAACACGGCAACCAGCGTGTCCGATATGGAATTCCGCAGCCGTTTTCCGGTTCCAATTGTCGGGATGGAACCGGCGGTAAAAAAAGCAGTTGAGCAGTACCATGAAGAAAACAGCCGGATCCTTGTAGCCGCGACGCCGGTTACCATCGCAGGCAATAAGCTGCATCTTCTGCTGGATCGGGTTGACAGAGAGCATGAAGTGGATCTGATCGCGCTGCCCGGACTGGTACGGTTTGCGGAAGCGGGAGAATTTGATTCATCTCAGGTGGATGCTTACCTGCGGCAGGAGCTGTCACAGTTTGATCTGAACCGTTACGGAACGGTCGTGCTTGGATGTACTCATTTTAACTATTTCAAGCGGAACTTCTGCCGGATCTTTCCTGGAAACGTTGATTTTGTTGATGGAAAAGGCGGATCCATCCGCCAGCTGCTCCGCCTCCTTCACCAGGAGGAAGCGTCAGACTGCAGCCACCAGGTAGACTACTACTTTTCCGGAAAACCTGCCAGTGAGACGGAATTAAAGCAGATCGAAATGTACCTCACCCGCCTCGAAGAAATGTACCAGATATACAGGAGGAAAGCAAATGCGAAGCATTTTCTGTAATGCTTTCCTCCGTACCGCCGCCGAACGCAGGTGAGGGGGCAATTCTATGGGAGGAAAGCAAATGCGAAGCATTTTCTGTAATGCTTTCCTCCGTACCGCCGCCGAACGAAGGTGAGGGGGCAATTCTATGGGAGGAAAGCAAATGCGAAGCATTTCTTATAATGCTTTCCTCCGTACCGCCGCCGAACGCAGGTGAGGGGGGCAATACTACAGGAGGAAAGCAAATGGACTTACAAAAGATAAATCAGATTTTACTGGACACTGCCTACGTTCACACCGGCGGAAGCAGTGAGGAATTAACGTGTGCCGAGTATTTGCAGAGCAGATGCGCTGAGCTTGGCCTGGAGGCGAAACTGGAAGCCTTTGAAGTGGACATGGCGACGATTGAGGAGGCAAAGCTTCTGATTGATGGCAGGGAGATTCCCTGTAAGGGGTATTTTAATGCCGGAAGCGGAGATGTGGAGGCGGAGCTTTGCTATCTGCCCAACACAGATCCCTGTTCCCTGAAGCAGTGCAGAGGAAAGATTGTGATGATTGACGGCTACATCCGCTACTGGCTTTATCAGGATCTTCTGGATAACGGCGCAGTCGGTTTCATCACCTATGACGGCAATGCCAACTATGCGGACCGCGACATCGATCAGCGGGAGCTCCGCTCCTTTGTCAGCAACGGAAGGAAGGTTCCGGGTGTGAACATCAATGCAAAGGATGCCATTGAAATCATCCGCAATGACGCAAAGACGGCCAGGATTGTGCTGAAACAGCAGGAGTATAAAGGAGAATCCCATAATGTGATTCTTGATCTTCCCGGAGAAATTGACGAATACATCGCTCTGACGGCGCACTATGATACCACGTCTCTGTCTACTGGTGCTTATGATAATATGTCCGGAAGCATTGGTATTTTGGCGATTGCGGAGCATTTCATGAATAAACCGCACCACTACGGTCTGCGTTTCATCTGGTGCGGCTCGGAGGAGCGCGGTCTGCTTGGTTCCAAGGCATACTGTGCGGCCCACGAGGAAGAACTGAAGAAGATTGTGCTCAATGTAAATCTGGACATGATCGGCTGCATCATGGGCAAGTTCCTTGCATGCTGCACAACG
This sequence comes from Lachnospiraceae bacterium, assembly GCA_017472605.1. Lineage (GTDB taxonomy): Bacteria > Bacillota > Clostridia > Lachnospirales > Lachnospiraceae > Anthropogastromicrobium. Next base: position 52,668 of record JAFUPV010000009.1, on the reverse strand, counting down.
GAGGAGAAGCTGGTTCACTACATTCAGTATCTGGCCAGTGAGCTTGGATTTGGAATGGCTGCCAGGGATGGTGTTTATTCCAGTGATTCGACGCCGTTTGCCGATAAGGGAGTGCCTGCACTGTCCTTTGCCCGCATGGCTCCAAACAATACAGCGACCATTCACAACAGCTATGACACGCTGAACGTAATGAAAGCGAGTCAGCTGCAGAAGGATGTTGACTTTATCAATGTCTTTGTGGAGCGGATGGTAAATGCAAAGAATTGTCCGGTTGCAAGAGAGATTCCGGAAAAGATGAAGGAAAAGCTGGATATTTATCTGAACCGCAAGCGCGATAAGGAAAATAACTAAAGCTGAGAGCGTGTGCCGCGGATTTTTTGAACATCCGCGGCACGTTCTGTCTGATAGGGAAAAGGGGGAATTACTTTGAATCCAATTTTGCCATGTAAATACTACATTCCGGATGTGGAGGCGAGACAGTTTGCAGACGGAACCATCTACCTGTACGGCTCATCCGATATCTGTGGAAATGATGATTACTGCAGCAGAAAATATGATACGTTTTCTTCGCGTACGATGGACGAATGGAAACGGTATCCGGACATTTTCACCGGAAAGGATTCCTTTAACGATGGAAATTTTGTCCTGTACGCGCCGGACTGTCAGTATATTAATGGAAAGTACTGCCTGTTTTACTGCACCAATGACGGTTCGGAAGGCGTTGCGTTTTCCGATCAGCCCTGCGGTCCGTTTACGGACGCGAGACCAATTGGAAACGCGGATGGAAAAGGAATTGATCCGGCGGTGTTTGTGGACGATGACAGTTCTGTCTACTATTACTGGGCACAGCACCATGCAAAAGGAGGAAGACTGGACGTGGAAACATGGACGGTGATTCCGGAAACAATCAACGAAAATCTTCTTTCAGAAGAGGTGGAAGGGTTCCATGAGGGGTCTTCGGTCCGTAAACGCAATGGCATTTACTATTATGTATATGCGGATATCTCCAGGGGCCGTCCTACCTGTCTTGGCTATGCAACGGCGGATCATCCGTTAGGACCGTACAGGAAGCGTGGAATCATCATCGATAACACAGGCTGTGATCCGTCCAACTGGAACAACCACGGCTGCATTGCGGAAATTGACGGCGAGTGGTATGTGTTTTATCATCGTTCAACTCATAACAGCAAGTACAGCCGGCAGGTCTGCGTGGAACGGATCCATTTCCGGGCGGATGGAACCATTGAACCGGTGGAGATGACGACACAGGGAATCGACGGGCCAATTGACTGCAGACAGGAGCTGATGGCTTATCGGACCTGCAAAATGACGGGAGGCTGCTATATCGATGACTGTCAGGACAACGGGGAATGTCTGGAATATGTGACCAATCTCAGAGACGGGGATACCTGCCAGTTCCGATATCTGGATTTTTCAGCAGAACCAACGCGTCTTATCGTAAAAGCGGCAACAAAAACAGCTGGTCTGAAGCTTGTGGTGTATCTGGACGATAATCCGCATGATGTGATTGGGGAGGCAGAACTGACGCGAACCAATGGTTCTTTTGAATTTCTGGAAACAGTTGTGCCGTGCCGTGCGGTTTCCGGAGTCCATTCCGTTCATGTGATGGTGATTGGAACGGAGAACGCAGTTGGCAGGCTGATGAGCATCCGGTTTGAATCCGATTGAACGTGTCACCGGCACGTTCTCCTGGATGAATCGACAAGAAAAGCGTCCCGGGCGGCTGGCGGCAGCCGGGCAGCTGTCAGGAAATATATAGAAGATACATATATAGGAAGAGATACGATGGAACAGGATGAATTGAAAAGACTGCAAAAAGCAAATCGAAAACTGCAGATGGAAAAAAAGCGGATTCTGGATTTCTGGAAAAAGCAATTTGTGGTTTGTGTGATTCTGATTCTCGCGTTACTGGTTGTCAGCATTGTGCAGTCGTGCAGAGTTGTCACAGTCACGAAGGAACTCAGACAGCTGCAGAGTCAGGAAGAAGGACGGACTGAGAGCCAGGAAAAATCAATGGAGGAAACGGCGGAATTGTCGGAGCGCGAAGCGACCGGAGGAGAAGCAGCCGGGCGAGAAGTAGCCGGAGAAGAAACAGCCGGAGGAGAAGCAGTCGGGGAAGACGCAGCCGGGGCGGAAGCGGCCGGAGGAGACGCAGCCGGGGAAGAAGCGGCCGGAGGAGACGCAGCCGGGGAAAATACCGCCGGGGGAGAACCCATGGAACCAGACACATCCGTGTCAGCGGCAGAAACGCCAGTTCAACCGACTGTAAATTCTTCCGAAGGGATCGGTAAGAAGGTGTATCTTACCTTTGATGACGGACCATCGAAGTATACCTATGAATTGCTGGATATTTTACGGCGGTATGATGTGAAAGCAACGTTCTTTGTCACCCATCATGGCGGAGAAGAATATGCAGAAAAGTATCGCCAGATACTGGCGGAGGGACATAGTCTTGGAATTCATTCCGTCAGCCATGACTATGCGTCAATCTATGCAAATCTGGATGCGTTTGCGCAGGATGTGCGCGGCATTCAGGAATATGTCCGCTCAGTTACCGGTTTCACGCCAACGCTGTACCGGTTTCCGGGAGGAAGCAGCAATCAGATGTTTAAATATGATCTGACGGTGAATCAGTGCATTGACTGGCTGAATGCCAACGGATTTGTGTATTATGACTGGAATGTATCATCCGGGGATGCGGCAAGTCCGCCTCTTCCTTCCGGTCGGATTGCCTATAATGTTCTGGATGGACCGAATTCTGTCATGAACAAAGGCGATACGCTTGTTGTTCTGATGCATGACGCGGATGACAAAGCGAGAACGATGGAAGAACTGCCGTATATCATTGAGCAGCTGAAAGCAAGAGGATATGAGATTCTACCGATTACGGAATCGACGACACCGATTCATCATCGATAGTTCATGTTCCATCCGAAACGATGGATCAGAAGTTTTTACAAAAGAATTATCAGAAGTTTCGAATTTTAATAAATCACAAATAAAACGGACACAAAGAAACAACAGAAATTCATTATAATAGTCTGACGGTAATCAGAAGTGCGAGGGAGAAAGTTTTTACTTTCTTCCTCTGTTCTTCTTGAAGTACGTATCATGATGCAGGGGCAAAAAGGCATGCTGCCCCTATGATACCGGATCAGAGAAAGGAGACTGGTATGTCAGGTCATTATATCGAATTTCATGATGTAACAAAAAGCTATGGCAGCGGAAACGCACAGATTCATGCGCTTTCCGGTGTGAATTTCGCAATTGAAAAAGGAGAATTCTGCATTCTTCTCGGTTCTTCCGGCGCGGGAAAAACGACGCTGCTGAACCTGTTGGGCGGTATGGATACTGTAACAGGCGGAACCATCCGGTTTGACGGAAAAACCGTGTCGAATTTGAGCAGACGGGAGCTGGTGGATTATCGCCGTCATGATGTGGGATTTGTTTTTCAGTTTTATAATCTGATTCCCAATCTGACCGCGATGGAAAACGTGGAGATTGCGGCTCAGCTCTGCAGTGATCCCATTCCGGCAGCCCGTGCGCTGGAAATGGTGGGATTGAAAGAGCGGATGAATCACTTTCCGGCCCAGCTGTCGGGAGGAGAGCAGCAGCGTGTGGCAATTGCCCGTGCGCTGGCAAAAAATCCGAGACTGCTGCTTTGTGATGAACCGACAGGAGCGCTGGACTATGCAACGGGAAAAGCAGTCCTCAAGCTGCTTTACGAGCTGAGCAGGGAGCGAAAAACAACTGTGATCATCATTACTCATAACCAGGCAATCGCGCCCATGGCCGACCGGATCATCCGGATCAAAAGCGGTAAAATTCAGTCCAATGAGATCAATACAAACGTCATTCCCATTGACGAGATTGAGTGGTGATGGCTATGAATCGATCCATATTGAAAATGACATGGCGAACCATCCGCACGTTTTTCGGCCGTTACATGGCACTGCTGCTGATCGTTGCTCTCAGCGCAGGATTTTTCGCCGGTCTGAAAATTACCAGAGATGCCATGGTCAATACTGGCAATCAATATCTGGCAAGTCAGAATTTTTATGATTTTCGTCTGCTGTCTGCCATGGGATTTACGCAGGAAGATGCGGACGCGTTTGAGACCGTTTCAGGAGTGGAAGCAGCCGAAGGCAGCTATTCAACCGATCTTCTGATGGTTCACGGGGGCAGCCAGCAGCCGATGAAGCTGATTTCATTGCCGGAATCGGTCAATCTGCCGTCCCTGTCAGCCGGTCGGATGCCAAGGACAGAAACGGAATGCCTGGCGGATGATGAGCGGTTTACAGAAGAGGACATTGGAACAACAATCTCCGTTTCCGGTGACAATGAAGAAAATGCAGCGTCCCTGCTGACGGAAACAGAATATACCATTGTTGGTCTGACAGATTCCCCCATATATCTGGGACTGGACCGGGGAACCACGGATATCGGAAACGGCGCGATTTATGCCTACCTGTATCTGCCGAAGGAGAATTTTACCAGTCAGGTATATACAGAAATCAATCTTTCCCTGTCGGAAACGGCGGATATCTATACCGATGAATATGAAGAGCTGATAGAAAAGTACAGGGAAGAAATCACGCAGCTGTGCAGCCAGCGGGCAAACGATCGGTATGAGGAATTGCTGGAGCAGCAGGAGCTTCTGATGCAGCAGACGCTGCAGGGAGAGGCAGCAGTTTCGAATCCGGAAACCGGACATCTGTCCGAAGCGGATTGGGAGCGGAATCCGATTACGGAAACGCTGTCAAAACCGGAGATTTATGTCCTGACAAGAGAGGAAAATGCCGGTTATGTCAGCTTTGAAAACGATACGGCGATCATCAGCGGCATTGCCAACATTTTCCCTCTCTTTTTCATTCTGATCGCTATGTTCGTCTGCATCACAACCATGACAAGAATGGTGGATGAAGAACGGACGCAGATTGGCGTTCTGAAAGCTTTGGGATTGACCAATGGGGCAATCATGGCAAAATATCTGCTCTATGCCGGATCGGCTACGCTGATCGGATGGACAGCCGGGTTCTTTCTCTGTACCTGGGGACTGCCTCAGATTTTCTGGTTTGCCTACAGCTCCCTCTATGATTTTACACCGATGCCCTACCTGCTCCGTCCGGTGCTGGCAGCGGCGACGCTTGCCGTGTCGCTTACCGGAATCCTGGGAAGCACATACATGTCCTGCAAAAACGAGCTGGGCAGCGTTCCTGCGTCTCTGATCCGTCCGCGGGCGGCAAAGAATGGAAAACGGATTTTACTGGAACGGCTGTCACCGCTCTGGAAACGTCTGACCTTCCTGCAGAAAATTACGCTTCGAAACATGTTCCGCTATAAGCGCCGGATGTTCATGATGCTTCTCGGTGTCAGCTGCTGCTGCGCGCTGGTGGTGACTGCCTTTGGTGTCCGGGATTCCATGATCGACATTGGAACACTGCAGTTTGAAAAGATTCAGACCTATGATCTGGAAGCTTCCTTCGCAGCAGGAACCGAAGACGAGCTTTGCCGTCAGCTGGAAGAGCTGGAAGAAGTGGAGGACTTCTGCCTTGCCGGTGTGCAGCGTGTGGATCTGTCAGCAGAAGAAACTATGAATTCGGTTACTCTGATGAGTTTTGATGAGACAGAAAAGCTGGCTTCTTTCTGGGATTTCCATCAGGGAGGAGAGACGCTTGCGTTTCCTGCGGAGGGAGAGATTCTGATCAACCGGAAAATAGCGGATCGTCTGTCATTGTCCGTTGGAGATTCACTGACCATCCGAACCGGCAGTCTGGAGACAGAAACGGTTCGCGTCAGCGGAATCTTTGATAATTACATTTACAATTACGCTGTCATCTCTGCCGAAACATGGGAGCGCGGATTTGAAGAATGGCAGGCCAACACCATCTTCGTTACGGCAGGCGGAGATCCGGAACAGACAGCAGAGAAGCTGACCGCTCTGGATGAAATTACCAGCGTTTCTCAGCTGTCAAATACAAGAAAGAACGTGGACGATGCACTGTCCTGTCTGGACTATATCATCTGGCTGATTGTTCTGTTCTCCGGCGCACTGGCCTTCATCGTGATTTATAACCTGACAAACATCAATCTGGCAGAGCGCAGCAGGGAAATTGCAACGGTACAGGTGCTTGGGTTCTATCCGAAGGAGACAGACAGCTATGTGCTGCGGGAGAATCTGGTTCTGTCCGCCCTGGCAAGTGTGATCGGAATGCCCCTTGGCGTTCTGTTTCATTACGCGGTCATGACCATGATCCAGATTGACAGCATGGCATTTGACCGGACCATCCGACCGGTAAGCTTTGTTCTGGCATTTTTCTGCACATTGCTGTTTGCGGTGATCGTGAATTTTGTGATGAAAAGACAGATCGGACGGATTCAGATGGCGGAATCGCTGAAGGCGGTGGAGTGATGGCTGGAGTGATAGCTCCGGGATGTTCCGGTTACAGAGAAATTTGTATCGATTTGTGATAAAAACGTGAAACGGTACGAAAAAAAGTGAAATTGTGATAGCCTGTCAGGGAAAGAACCGGTATAATGAAGATAAGAAAAAACGATAGCAGGTGAATCTCATGAAAATTGAAAAACTGAAAGTAAACCATGTGGCAGAACCCCTTGGATTTGCCATGGATCAGCCAACCTTTTCCTATGTGGTGACATCGTCCACTGGCCGTTGGCAGAAAGCGGCTCGGATCCGGGTTGCGTCAGATGAAACAATGGAAACCATCCTCTATGACAGCGGAATGAGAGACGATATTTCTTCTCTTGCTTTTGCTCCGGATGTAAAGCTTACACCGCGAACCAGATATTACTGGAATGTGGAAGCGGTGGCAGACGATGGAGATCACGGGATTTCAGAGACGGCCTGGTTTGAAACCGGAAAGATGGAAGATAGGTGGAGCGGCTGCTGGATCCGCGCGCCTTTCGAGGAACATCCGATTCTGTCAAAAACCTTTGCAATCCGCAAGCCGGTGCGTGCCGCCCGTCTGTATCTCTGTGGTCTTGGCCTCTATGAGGCGTATCTCAATGGAGAAAAAACAGATGATGAGTATCTGGCTCCGTTCTTTACCAGCTATAACCACCAGATCCAGTACCAGACCTGTGATGTGACCAGTCAGCTGAATGAGGGAGAAAACAGGATTTCTGTCATGCTGGGCAGAGGATGGTACCATGGCCGTTTCTGCTTTGGAAAAATGACGGACAGGATTTATGGAAACCATATGCAGCTGATCGCGGAGCTTCATGTTACTTATGAGGATGGAACCTGCGACGTGATCGGAACCGATGAAAGCTGGGAATGTGCGGTTTCTCCGGTTGTGGAGAGCAGCATTTATGACGGAGAAATCTATGATGCGCGGCTGGAGGGCGGCAATTCCGTTTTCGCCGTTGCGGCCGAAGCGCCGGAAGGGAAACTGTGTGCCCGCCTGAGCGTACCGGTCAGAAAGCAGGAGAAATTCGATTCATATACGCTGCTTCATACGCCTGCCGGTGAGCTGGTTCTTGATTTTGGACAGGTCATAACCGGATGGACTGAGTTTGACGCGGATCTGCCGGCAGGAACTTCTGTTACCCTCCAATATGGAGAGCTTCTGCAGAACGACTGTTTTTACCGCGAAAATCTTCGCACCGCAAAAGCGGAGCATGTCTACACATCAGACGGAAAGACGCGTCACGTCCGTCCTCACTTTACCTTCTATGGTTTCCGCTATGTAAAAGTGGAAGGAATGAATGAGGATCAGATCAGGGAAGCCAATTTCACAGCCTGGGCGATTTATTCTGACCTGGATCAGACAGGAACCATCGAAACGTCGAACGAAAAGGTAAACCGTCTGATCGCCAATGCCGTCTGGAGCCAGAAAGGAAATTTCCTGGACGTGCCCACCGATTGCCCGCAGCGTGATGAGCGGATGGGATGGACCGGTGATGCGCAGGTGTTTGCCTCCACGGCTTCCTTCAACATGGATACTGCTGCCTTCTACCGGAAATATCTGCGCGACATGCTTCTGGAGCAGCGGGACAACGGCGGATCGGTTCCCTTTGTGGTGCCGGATGTTCTGCAGGCAAGGCTTCGCTCGCTGGGACAGACGCTGACTGAGATTACAACGGCAGCCGGTCACGGTTCCTGTGCGTGGGGCGATGCGGCGACGGTAATTCCCTGGGTGCTCTACCAGTACTATGGGGATCGAAAGCTTCTGGAAGAAACCTATGAAAACATGCGTGCCTGGACGGACTACATTCATGAACAGGATGTGACCAGGTGCAATTCCAGCCATCTCTGGAGCTGCGGCTTCCACTTCGCAGACTGGCTGGCTCTGGATAACCCGGATAAAGACAGCCGGCTGGGAGGAACGGAAAGTACCTATGTAGCCACCGCCTATTATTACTGGTCCGCCAGTCTGACGGCAAAGGCGGCTTCTGTTTTAGGAAAAACAGAGGAGGCGAAAACCTATTCTGAGCTTGCGTCACAGATCAAAGCGGCGTTTTGTGCAGAGTATTACACGTCCACCGGAAAGCTGGCTGTACCGACTCAGACTGCCCATGTAATGGCGCTGCAGTTCGGACTGGTTCCTGAGCAGTTCCGAACACGTACCATTTCCGACCTGAAAGAACGGCTGGATGCAAGACAGATCCATCTGGATACCGGTTTTGTGGGAACGAGCATGCTTTGCGATGTGCTTTCGGAAAACGGGCTTGGCGGGTATGCCTATACGCTGCTTCTGAACGAGGATTTCCCAAGCTGGCTCTACGAAGTCAACATGGGTGCTACGACAATCTGGGAGCGCTGGAACTCGGTTCTTCCGGATGGAAGCGTCAGTGACACCGGCATGAACTCCATGAATCACTACTCCTACGGCGCAGTTCTTGGCTGGATGTACCGGACAATGGCCGGGGTGAAGCTGAGAGAAGGCGGATGGGGCTGGAAGAAGGCGGTGATCGCTCCGGTTACCGATGAGCGGTTTGCTTTTGTGACCTGCGGATTTGATTCGGCTTCCGGACGGTATGAGAGCAGCTGGAAGCGGGACGGAGAGAAAATCTGTTACCAGGTGAAGGTTCCCTTTGACGCGGAGGCGGTGTTTGTGGTGCCGGAGGGACAGAAGCTTTGTCAGGTGAATGGCTGCGCGGTTTATGAGCGGGAGCTGGTGCTGGATTGCGGGGAGTATGTGATCTGGGCGGAGATGGTGAAATAAAGAGTGAAAGGAAGCAATACCTGGTCGGATAAACCGGGTATCGCTTCCTTTTCACTGTATATCAAAATTATTTTTGTTTCTGCGTCCGAATCACTTGCACGCAAAGCCACAGCCCAACCAGCATCAGCAGCGGAAACACAATGGCGCAGAGCAGGCCTGCTTTCAGATTATCGTTCAGCGCGCCGGATACGAAACCGACAATGGTTGGTCCAAGAGAACAGCCGGTGTCACCGGCCAGCGCCAGCAGGGCAAACATGGCGGTTCCGCCTGCCGGACATTTCTCGGAAGCAAGACTGAAGGTTCCGGGCCACATCACGCCGACGGAGAAGCCGCAGATGCCGCAGCCAAGCAGAGACAGCACCGGAATCGGTGACAGGGAAGCAAGAAGGTAGCTGGCGATGCAGAGGATCGCGCAGAAGCCCATGTAGCGGGAAAGGTTCAGGCGGTCGGTGAACTTCGCGTGGAACACACGGGAGGAACCCATGAGAACAGCGAAGAAGCAGGGACCGGCGATGTCGCCCACGGTTTTGGAGACATTCAGGCCGCTTTCCGCGAAGGCGGAAGCCCACTGGCTCATTGCCAGCTCGGAGGCGCCGGAGCAGACCATCAGAAGTGCCAGCACCCAGAACATGGGAGCAGTCAGCAGCTTACGCAGCCCCATGGTTTCATGACCTTCGGAAAGACTGTTGATCGGCACCTGCGTGAAGTAGAAGGCGTTGAAGAGAGGAACGATTGCCCAGAAGCAGGAAATCACCTTCCAGGAACCGGTTCCAAACACGGCAAACAGCAGCGTGGAAATCAGTACCACAAGAACCGAACCCCAGCAATAGAAGGAGTGGAGCAGGCTCATGGCCGCCGATTTTCCGTCTGTTGGACAGGCTTCGACGATGGGACTGATCAGTACCTCAATCAGACCGCCGCCGATTGCATAGAGAACGATCGCCATGCAGAGTCCCGGATAAGGATCGGAAAACAGATCCGGGAGGAAGCTGAGCCCGATCAGACCGGCAGCGGCAAAAATGTGAGCGGCTACGATGGCGCGCCGATAACCGATCCGGTCGATGTATTTTGCGGAGATCAGATCCACAAGAAGCTGGACACCGAAATTGACGGTAACAAGAAGGCCGATCTTTTCCAGAGAGATTCCATAGCTGTTGTGGAAGGTCAGGAAAAGAAGAGGAGCAAAATTGTTGACGATTGCCTGGGTGATGTAGCCGATGTAGCTTGCGGCAATGGTGTGTTTGAAACTGCTGCGTATGTTCATAGAAATCCTCCGTAGATAAAAGGCAGATGGAACCGCCGGTGAGTGAAAATGCATTTCATGCGTGAACTGGGGCAAAAGAAATTGATTCTTCCTATTGCGGAACGTTTCACCGGAGTTTATAATAGCATCAAATATCTGGAAAGACAAGAGGGTTTCATGGAAATGGAAGAAATGGAAAAAAGAGAACGTTACCGAATGGCGAAAATGCAGCTGGAGAGCCTGTTTGAGGGGGAGCGTGACCGGATTGCCAACCTGGCCAATGCCTCGGCGCTGCTGAACGAAGTAATGGACGACCTGAACTGGGTCGGATTCTATCTGATGAAACATGGAGAGCTGATCCTTGGACCGTTTCAGGGAAAGACGGCATGCATCCGCATTCCGGTTGGCAAAGGAGTCTGCGGAACCGCTGTGGCAAAGGATGAAATTCAGCTGGTGTATGATGTGCATGAATTTCCCGGTCACATTGCCTGCGACAGCGCGTCCAGTTCAGAAATTGTTCTGCCTCTTCACGCAGACGGCAGGATTGTCGGTGTGCTGGACATTGACAGTCCGCGGATTGGCCGATTCACAGAGGCAGATCGGGAGGGGCTGGCTTTGTGTGCCAAAGTCATTGAGGAAGCCTGCGACTGGAAGGAACAATAACCGGGAGGAAATTACAATGAATGCGCCAGTAGATATCAGTACAACAATTCTGGAGACAGAGCGCCTGATCCTTCGCCCGTGGAGGGAGAGTGATCTGGAAGATTTTTTTGAATACGCATCGGTAGACGGTGTCGGACAGATGGCCGGCTGGAATCCCCATCAGTCAAAAGAAGAATCAGCACGGATTCTGAAGAGTTTTATTGAACATAAAAAGACTTTTGCGCTGGAGCTGAAGGAAAACCGGAAAGTGATTGGCTCCCTGGGATTGGAGACCTGCCGTCCGGAACCGGATGAGCCCTATAAAAGCAGGCTTGGCCGGGAACTTGGATATGTGCTTGGCAAAGCATATTGGGGGCAGGGACTGATGCCGGAAGCAGTTTCCCGTGTGATTCGGTACTGTCTGGAGGAGCTGCACTATGATTTCGTCCAGTGCGGTCATTTTGTGGAAAACAATCAGTCGCGCCGTGTGATTGAAAAGTGCGGATTTCATCTGTACCGGACTGCCGAATTTACCGGTTCCAATGGTGTATCTCATGAATCAAGGATCTATCTGATTGACGCCAGTGGGAGCGTACCGCTGAAGACGCGGTAATGGAAAGACCACGCAGCGCGTTGTTCTTGTTGTCCCTGCATTCAGGCGAATGGGCCGGTGACATGCCCGGTCAGTTTGCCGATGATTGCCTGCGCAGGCGAAATTGTTTACAGAATCTTAACTTTAATTAACTTGACAGTATCTGAAAAGATAGGGTAAAATATACATAATATTGGTTTCAGGAGGTCGGAAATGACAAAATTCCGGCCTCTTCATGCAGTTCGCAGGAGATGCGAATGGAAAAAAGAAACAGGAGGTGCAGGATTGAAACTAAAAACAATGCTATTGTCCAATCTCCATGAGAAACTGGTAGAAGCGCTTCAGGCGGTTCTTCCGATCATGGCAATTGTGCTGATTCTCTGTTTTACAATCACGCCGATTTCCCCAAGCATTCTGCTTTGTTTCATCATCGGAGCAGTTCTGCTGATTATCGGAATGATGTTTTTTACCCTTGGCGCGGAAATGGCGATGACGCCGATGGGTGAAAAAGTAGGAAGCAGCATCACAAGAAGTAAGAAGCTGGCTGTTGTAGTAAGTCTGTCATTCTTACTTGGCTTTATCATCACAATTTCCGAACCGGATCTTCAGGTTCTGGCCGAGCAGGTGCCGGCAATTCCCAACATGGTTTTAATCCTCGCCGTTGCTGTTGGTGTTGGTTTCTTCCTTGTGGTAGCGCTGCTTCGTATGCTGTTTGGAATTGCGCTTCCTCAGCTCCTGATCTTTTTCTACATAATCGTCTTTATCCTGGCATTCTTTGTGCCGAAAAGTTTTCAGAGCGTGGCGTTTGACTCCGGCGGAGTGACGACCGGACCGATGACCGTACCTTTCATCATGGCGCTTGGTGTCGGTGTTTCTACGATTCGTAATGACCGCCATGCTGCAAACGACAGCTTTGGTCTTGTTGCCCTCTGTTCCGTTGGCCCGATTTTGTCCGTTCTGATCCTTGGTCTGATCTACAATCCCAGCGGAAGCGAGTATGCGCCGCCAGTGATTCCGGAGGTGAACAGTTCGGTGGAGCTGTGGCACTTATTCGGTCACGAGATCCCCGCCTTCATGGGTGAGATCGCCATTGCGCTTCTTCCGATCATTGTTTTCTTTGCTGTATTCCAGATCGCAGTGCTGCGTCTTGGAAAGCGTCAGCTGGTAAAAATTGTAATCGGTCTTGTCTATACTTACATCGGTCTTGTTCTGTTTTTGACCGGAGCCAATGTCGGTTTTATGCCGGCCGGTAACTATCTGGGCAGCATGTTGGGCAGTTCCGAGCAGCCGTGGATTCTCATTCCGATCGCTATGGTAATGGGCTTCTTCATTGTAAAAGCCGAGCCAGCCGTCTATGTGTTGAACAAGCAGGTTGAGGAGATTACGGACGGTGCGATTTCTGCCCGCGCCATGGGAACCAGTCTTTCCATCGGTGTTGCCCTGTCACTGGGAATTGCAATGATCCGTGTGCTGACTGGAATTTCAATCATGTGGTTCCTGATCCCGGGCTATGCGATTGCTCTTGGAATTTCCTTCTTTGTGCCGAAAATTTACACGGCGATTGCGTTTGACTCCGGTGGAGTTGCATCCGGTCCGATGACAGCGACGTTCCTTCTTCCCCTGGCTCAGGGTGCCTGCATGGGCGTTGGCGGAAACATTGTAACCGATGCGTTCGGTGTTGTTGCCATGGTAGCGATGACTCCGCTGATCACGATTCAGCTTCTCGGTGTTGTATCCGAATTCAACAAGTGGCGGAAGAAGAAGGCTAAGCCGGTTGGACAGCCTGTTGCGGATCTGTCACTGATGGATGATGATGCAATCATTGATCTTTAATGGAAAGGAGTTTGTATGAGTGAATTGTTTCTGATGGCTGCGATCATCAATCGTCAGCATACCAGAGAATTTGCCGACTTCTATGAAGAAAACGGCGTATCGGTAAATCTGATCACATTGGGAAAGGGAACCGCCCGTAGTGAGGTGCTGGACTATTTCGGTCTGGAGGATACGGAAAAATCCGTCATTTTCTCAGTTGTAACAGGTGAGACCTGGAAAGTAATCAAGCGCGGTCTGCAGAAGAAGATGCACATCGACGTACCGGGAACCGGTATTGCTTTTGTTGTCCCAATGAGCAGCATCGGCGGCAAACGCCAGCTGCAGTTCCTGACAGGAAATCAGGAGTTTCAGAAAGGAGAGGAATCTGCATTGAAGGATACCAAATATGAACTGTTGGTGGTTATTGCCAACCAGGGTTATACAGAATTGATAATGGACGCTGCCCGCAAGAGCAATGCAGCCGGCGGAACCGTGATCCATGCCAAAGGCACCGGAATGGAAGGTGCCGAGCGATTCCTCGGTGTCACACTGGCAGCGGAGAAGGAGATGCTTTTCATCGTTACAAAGAAAGAACAGCGCAATGCCATCATGAAATCCATCATGGACGAGGCAGGAATGAATTCCAAAGCGAAATCCATTGTGTTCTCATTGCCGGTTACAAGCACAGCAGGTATGCGGTTGATGGAAGAAGCGGAGAATGACTGATTGTTGGAATTGGCTGTCGAAATTTGTCGAGAAAAAACAATTGATTCGTTCCAGGAAATGTGATATCTTTTTATTTATGGGAAACCAGAGCCGGGCGGCTTACCCTCTTTTGCGGAGGGAATCAAAAACCCTCCAGACGAAAGAAAGGAGGGTGATGCAATGTACGTTACATATCCGGAGTTGATCCAGATTGGGATGTTTGTTGTTGCCCTTGTTGGTCTGTGCTATCAGATCTTCAAGAGGAAATGAAAATAGCCGCCATTACCACCAATAATGACGGCTGCCCTGAAAAGGGTACGTTGTAAATGATATTGGGGTAAGCCGTCTACTGGCTTCCCTTCTTTTTTACTATAGCACATCTTTCTGGATTTTACAAGATGATATTCAGAAAAAACCAGAGTTTCGCTTGTGGTTAATAGGCATAGATTTATAGAAGAGTACATAAGCTGCGCCTGTTCATTGACAGCATAACTGAATCAAAGTAGTGGTATTCTGCTGATTTGTTGAATCCGAAACAGATGCAAATTTGGTAATTTGGTACTTTTTGGGTACTGTTATTGATTTTGCTTCAATTCTATGCTATACTCTATCCTGCTGAAAATCTTATAAATAAAGGATTTCCAGCAAAACAACCGGTGAGTTCGAGACCTTCCTCACCTAAAACAAAACTAAAGGAGAAAAATGAATATGAGAAACAAACGTGTCACCTATCTGGTTCAGGGCGCCATGATCGCAGCGCTCTACGTTGTGCTGACCTGGCTGGCAAATGCTCTTGGGCTTGCCAGTGGAGCAATCCAGATCCGTTTTTCGGAAGCGCTGACCATTCTGCCCTGGTTCACGGCAGCAGCGGTTCCCGGTCTTTTCATTGGCTGTCTGATCAGCAATGTTCTTACCGGAGCGGTAATCTGGGACATCCTGTTTGGCTCTGCCGCGACGCTGCTTGGAGCTATCGGTACAAGACTTCTGCGGAAACAGACCCACTGGCTGGCTCCAATCCCGCCAATCCTTGCCAACGTTGCAATCGTCCCCATTGTTTTGAAAATTGCCTACGGCCTGGAGGACGCCTGGACCTATCTGGCAGTCACCGTTGGAATTGGGGAGATCATTTCCTGTGGTGTCCTGGGTATGTTACTTTTCTTCACCCTGAAAAAACATGCCAGAAGAATCTTCCAGACAAACTGAGCCTGTTTCATGGATAGATAAGATACAGAACGAGAAGAAAACAGTGACAGATAAGCTGGATAGCAAATAAAACAGAATAGAAAACAGAACAGAATAAAAACAGAACAGAAAAAGCAGAACAGCCTGCTGTAAAAGCGTTTCTGAGAAAATCCGAAATGGAAACTCAGAAAATCACTTTTACAGCAGGCTGTTTTGTTTATCAGAAAATCTGTGCATGAAACGGCATTCCGGACGCGGAGTCGCTCTTTGGGATGGCAGCCGCACTTATTTCAAAAACATCCGTATCATAGCTTCCTTCCACCCCTTATACGGCTGATATCTCATAGGCAGATCCATCCATGTCTTCTTATCCACAATGCTCTTGTAGTGCGTAAATGTATCAAATCCGCATTTTCCATGGTAGCTTCCCATACCGCTTTCACCCATGCCGCCAAATCCCATGGAACTGGTAGCCAGGTGGATGATGGTGTCGTTGATGCATCCGCCTCCAAAGGGCATGGCCTTCATCATCCGGTCCTGAAAGTCTTTGTTGGAAGAAAACAGATAGAAGGCCAGAGGCGTTTCCTGCGCCCGAATCAGGGAAACCAGTTCCTCTTCACGGTTCCAGGTCAGGATCGGCAGAATTGGTCCGAAAATCTCTTCCTGCATGCAGGGGGAATCCAGATCCGCTTCCAGAACAACCGGTTCGATCTGAAGCGTTTCCGAATTGGAACGGCCGCCAGTAATCAGTGTTTCATTGGCAATCAATGAAAGAAGACGGTCAAAATGTTTCCGGTTCACAATGTGACCGTAGTCGGGATTTGTGAGAGCGGATTCTCCGTACTGGCTGATGATTTCATCCTTGATGGCAGAAATCAGAGAATCTTTCACGGAGGAGTGGACAAGAAGATAGTCCGGAGCGACACAGGTCTGACCAAGGTTCAGATACTTACCAAACACGATACGTTTTGCTGCCAGTCGGATGTTGGCTGTTTCATCGACGATGCAGGGACTTTTGCCGCCAAGCTCCAGAGTCACCGGAGTCAGATTGCGGGAAGCCTTCTCCATCACAAGACGTCCGACCGTCTTTCCGCCGGTGAAAAAGATGTAGTCATAGTGCTGTTCCAGCAGGTCGGCATTCACATCTCTGCCTCCGGTAACAACAGTAACAAATTCTGGAGGGAAGACCGATGCAATCAGAGATTGCAGAACCGCGCTGGTGGCGGGAGAGTAGGCGCTTGGTTTCAGGATAACCGTGTTGCCGGCAGCAATTGCATCAACCAGCGGTTCCATGGAAAGCATGAAGGGGTAATTCCAGGGACTCATGATCAGGACAACACCGTAGGGAACCGGCAGCCGGTAGCTGGAAGAGGCAAACTGAGCCAGAGGAGTCGGGACATGTTTTTTTTGTGCAAAATGACTCATGTGCCTCTGCATGTAGCTGATTTCGGAAAGCGTCATGCCAATTTCAGCCATGTAGCCTTCCGTTTTGCTTTTCCCAAGATCTTCTTTCAGCGCGTCCTGAATCTGCGGTTCAAAGCGTTTGATTGCTGCCTTCAGATCGGCAAGCGCTTTCCTGCGGAAAGACAGCGGCAGCGTTTTGCCGGATTGAAAAAATTGCCGCTGGAGAGCGACCAGTTCCTTTGTGTTCATGAGAATAGTCTCCTTTCTTAGGGCAGACGAAAACGATTCCGCCTGGCGATGGAAAATCAAATGCATGGGAAATCAAGAGCGTGGGAAAATTCAGATGGCTTAATATGCTTCCTTCAGCAGACGGATAATGAAATCTTTTCCAAGGGCTTTCGGGTTAAACAGGATCGCGCCGTCCTTCAGCGCTTTCTCAGCGACCGCCTCAAACTGATCCGGTGTAATCCGGTTCGTCTGGGCCAGGGTTATGGGCATGTCACAGGTATCATGAAGCGTCTGATTCAGAGAGCGGATCGTTTCAATGGATTTTTGTGCACGCTCATGGGCATTGGCAGCTGCATAGGCACCGGGACCAGCCAGATGAAGAAGAAGTTCCGAATAGGTATCTGTGCAGACATCCAGATTATAGGACATGACATGGGGAAGAAGAATCGCCATTGCGTCGGCATGGGCGATGTGACAGACTCCGCCAAGCGCGTGACCGATGGCATGGACACCTCCGACCATGCTATTGCTGAACGCGGCACCGGCAATCATGCTTCCGTTTGCCATTGCCATTCGAGCTTCCATGTCCTTGGGATGGGTAACTGCAGTCAGAAGATGGGAAGAAATCAGACGGATTGCCGCAATTGCATAGGCGTCGCTGAGGGGATTCTTCTGTCGGCAGCTAAACGCTTCGATTGCGTGACAGAGGGCATCCATGGCAGTGGAAGCGGTAATCCGCGGCGGAAGACTCTGGGTCATCCGGGGGTCAAGGATGGAAACCTGAGGCTGGATGTGGCCGGAAATAAATTCCAGCTTCACGTCCTTTTGCGGATGCGCAATCACGGCAACGCAGGTTGCTTCACTTCCTGTGCCGGCTGTTGTCGGTACCGCAAGAAACGGAACCGGTTTTCCCTGGGGCAGTTCCTCACAGCCAATCAGAGAATAGATATCCGCTCCATCCTGAGAAATGACCATGGCGACACCTTTCGCAGTGTCAAGGACACTTCCGCCACCCATGGCAACCAGGCTGTCACAGCCGCATCTGGTGTAGAAATCCGCTGCCTGCCGCACGGTATCGATGCTGCTGTCCGGATAGATGTCAGCAAACACATGGGTCGTGTCCACGCCGTCCATTGCTTTCTGAAGCAGCTTCAGCATGCCAAGCTTCTCCAGTGTGTGGTCGGTCAGGATCAGCGGACGGGAAGCATGTTTCATGCTGAGCTCGTAGGGGATGTGTTCAAGGGCAAGCTTTCCGGAGCAGACCTTGCCCATATTCTGAAATTCATAATATTCTGGGATCATAACGTCTCCTTTTTGATGATTAACGACCGGTACGGGAGAGTCCGCCCGGGCAGATCAGACCGGCATAGACAAGCAGAGCCGGGAATTCTTTTTTTGGAACATCAAGCATCAGGCGGCGGCTCAGGAATCTGGGGAACAGATAGGCTTCTGCCAGCTCCAGGCAGGTGACAAGTCCCATTGCTTCATTGGGATTGCCGCGCATGAAAAAACGGTGTCCGGCATAGGACGCACCGATGCCAAGCTGCCCGGTCAGGACGAGGAAGGCATCCGGGATGCTTTTCATCGTGATTTCCAGCTGGACAGGAACCTCGTGGCTTTGTTTTTCCAGCTGACCATTTCGTACACAAAAGCTGAGAACCGGTGCACCGGACTCCATTCCTGCGCGGATCCGGAAGGAATAGCCGTCTTCATAAGCCGAAAATCCGGCTTTCATGCGTGTGTCTTTCCGGTTCAGAAATTTCAGTGCACGGAACAGAACTGCCAGAACGATCCGGCAGATAAATGACTGCATTCGTTTCAAGGGAACCTCCTTATGGATAACGAATCGGATCCGCGCATATTCGTAAACCGGATGGATTTGGAACTGCGTGGATCGGTAATGTAATAGGAATCAATTTATTTTAAATACGAATGGTTCGAAAGTCAATAGAAAATTAATGCTTTACAAGCGGAATGGTATTTTTTATAATGAGTTTGTCAGAAACTGGATATCCGATGCAGATCTGACAGGAGAAATCCGGAAGAAAGTCCGGATGCTGACAGGCAATCTGTCTGCGCAGGCGTTAAACGCTGTGGAAATGGCAGAGCCGGAAATTGGAGGAAATGGAATGAGAGAATCGTGGAAAAGACTAGTTGAAGAGGAAAAGAAAGAAATCCGCGACGCACTCCTTGTAACCAGGAGAGAATTGAAGAGCTTTGTAAAGTGGCTGTTTCTTGCGTTTGCAGCCGGTTTGCTTGTTGGTGCAGTGGGATCGCTGTTTTCCCTGTGCCTGACTTGGGCAACCAACACAAGAAAGGAACATGAGTGGATTCTGTATCTGCTGCCGCTTGCCGGTATTCTGATCGTTTTTATTTATCAGAAAGCGGAAATGCTGAGGGACGGAGGAACAAACACCGTGTTGGATAAAATCCGGCATGACGGTGATGTGCCGTTTCGGATGATGCCGCTGATTTTCATAGCAACTGTTTTGACCCATCTGTGCGGCGGATCTGCCGGACGGGAAGGCGCTGCGCTCCAGATCGGCGGAAGCATGGGAAATTTCATTGGAAAGAAACTTCGTCTGGATGATTCCGACAAAAAGGTCCTGATCATGTGCGGTATGAGCGCCGCCTTTGCCGCTCTGTTTGGAACGCCAATGGCTGCCGTCTTCTTCGCACTGGAGGTTGCCACCGTCGGAATCATGTACTATTCGGCACTGTTTCCCTGCGCCATCGCATCTCTGACCGGCTACTATTTCTCAACGGCAGTTGCAGACATTTCGCCGGAGCGTCTTCACATTACAGAAATCCCATCGATGGGAATTGATACCGGATTTTCTGTCATTTTAATCGCTGCTGCCTGTGCCTTTGCAGGAACCTTTTTCTGCTGGCTGCTCCATAAAACAGGCGAACTGTATCAGTATTTGTTTCATAATGCCTACATCAGAATTGCTGTCGCCGGTCTGTTACTCATCGTGCTGACCCTTCTGGAAGGAAGCGGGGATTACAACGGCGCAGGCATGGATGTCATCGAGCGGGCATTTGAAGGAGAGGTGGTTCCCTGGGCATTCCTTCTGAAAATGATTTTTACCGCCCTGACGCTTGGAGCCGGATACCGCGGTGGCGAGATTGTTCCGTCGTTCTTCATCGGAGCGACCCTTGGCGCCTGGCTGGGAAGTCTTCTTGGCCTTCCGGCGTCAATCAGCGCGGGAGTCGGTCTTGCTGCGCTGTTCTGCGGTGTGACCAACTGCCCGATTTCAACTCTGTTTATCTGCTTTGAACTGTTCCAGTATGAAGGCGTACCGTTTTTCCTGCTGGCGATTGCAGTCAGTTATCTTCTGTCCGGTTATTCCGGCCTGTACCAGAAACAGAAAATGGTTTATTCCAAGTACCACCATTTCCTGAACCCGAGAAAGAAGGACAATCATTAACGGGAATTATGAAAAACAACTTGTCAATACAACCATACAAGAGCTATACTGAACATAACTGATTGATTACAGAAAACAACAAGGAGGCTTACCATGGCAAAGTTGTATGTAAACCCGTCCGTGAAAAAAGGACACATTAATCCGGAACTCCAGGGCCATTTTTCCGAGCATCTGGGCCGCTGCATCTATGAAGGTCTTTATGTCGGTGAGGATTCCCCGATTCCCAACACAAACGGAATGAGAAATGACGTTGTAGAAGCGCTGAAGGAGATTCATGTACCGGTTCTGCGCTGGCCGGGCGGCTGTTTTGCAGACGAATATCACTGGAAAGACGGAATCGGTCCGAAGGAAACAAGAAAGAAAATGATCAATACTCACTGGGGCGGTGTGGTAGAAGATAACAGCTTCGGCACCCACGAGTTCATGGAGCTGTGCCGCCAGCTGGGCTGCAAGACCTATGTAAACGGAAATCTGGGAAGCGGAACCGTTCAGGAAATGTCCGAGTGGGTGGAGTACATGACTTTTGACGGTGTGTCTCCGATGGCTGACCTGCGCAAGAAGAACGGACACGAGGAGCCGTGGAAGGTAGACTACTTTGGCGTGGGAAATGAGAACTGGGGCTGCGGCGGAAACATGCTGCCGGAGCAGTACGGAATGGAATATCGCCGCTACCAGACCTATGTGCGCCAGTACAACCATGATGCACCGGTTCAGAAAATTGCCTGCGGTTCCAATGCCGACGATTACGAGTGGACAGAGAAGGTTCTGGAAGTGACCCATCGCCGCCTGGCAAAGGAAGCTCACGGCGCAATGGACGGTCTTTCCCTTCATTATTATACCGTGCCGAACAACTGGAAGGAAAAGGGAAGCGCGACAGACTTTGACGTGAATGACTGGTATCAGACATTAAAGAAGACGTTCTACATGGAAGAGCTGGTTACCCGCCACAGCGCCATCATGGACAAGTACGATCCGGAAAAGAAGATCGGCATGATTGTGGACGAGTGGGGCTGTTGGTTTGATGTGGAGCCGGGAACCAATCCTGGATTCCTGTATCAGCAGAACACCATGCGCGATGCTGTCGTAGCCGGAATCAACTTAAACATCTTCAACAAGCACTGTGACCGCGTGAAGATGGCGAACATTGCGCAGATGGTAAACGTTCTTCAGTCGGTGATTCTGACAGAAGGCGAGAAAATGGTGAAAACACCGACCTGGTTTGTTTTTTGGCTGTACCAGGTACATCAGGACGCGGAGCTTCTGGACAGCACGCTGGAAACGGAGACCATCGGCGTGGATGAGAATCTGGTTCCCAACATGACGGAATCCGTCTCCATGGGCAAAGACGGAACGATGCACATCACCCTGACCAATCAGTCTGTCAGCGAGGACTACCCGGTTGAGCTGGTTCTGACGGAAGGAACGGCTGTGGCAGTGGAAGGCGATATTCTGACCGGTGAGATGAATGCACATAATACATTTGCTAATCCGGATCAGGTGAAATGCAATGCGTTTACCGGAGCGCAGCTGACCGAAAAGGGATGTAAGCTGACCCTTCCCAAATGCAGCGTGCTTCATCTGGCAGTGACGTTAGCGGAATAAACAGCTCAGAAGAAACGCTGAGAAATCATCTACAAATAGGAGACAATCATGGAAGACTGGCAGAACATTGAAATGAATGGAACGATTACGCCGGATAACGACCCGTTTATCGTGCAGCGTGCCGATCCCTTTGTCTGCAGAGGCGCAGACGGAACCTGGTATTTTACCGGATCCTACCCGGCCTATGACCGGATCCTTCTGCGCAGCAGCCAGTCCCTGGAGGGGCTGTCAGAGGCAAACGAGCGTCTGATCTGGGTGAAGCATGAGCATGGACCGATGAGCTGGCACATCTGGGCACCGGAGCTGCACTATGTGTTTGGAAAATGGTACATCTATTTCGCAGCAGGAGAAGCGGAAAACATCTGGAAAATCCGGCCCTATGTGCTGGAATGCGCCGGGGATCCGATGACGGATGAATGGAGAGAGCTGGGACCGATGCTGCCATGCGCAGAGGATCCGGTATCCTTTACCGACTTTTCGCTGGATGCAACGATTTTTAACCACCGCGGTGAGTGCTATTATGTCTGGGCTCAGAAAACGGGAAGCGTTTCTTCCAATTTGTATATCGCTCAGATGGAAGCGCCAAACCGGCTGAAAACGGTGATGACAATGCTGACGATGCCGGACTATGACTGGGAGCGTGTCATGTTCTGGGTCAATGAGGGACCGGCTGTTCTGAACCATGACGGGAAATTTTATCTGACTTTCTCTGCCAGCGGAACCGGTTCCTGCTATTGCGTGGGACTTCTCTGCGCGGACGAAGACAGCGATCTGCTGGATCCGCGGTCCTGGAAAAAGGAGCGCTATCCGGTGCTGAAAACAGATCCGGAAAAGGGAATCTATGGTCCCGGACACAACAGCTTCGCAAAAGATGACGCAGGACGGGATATCATGGTTTATCATGCCCGGACCTATGACGGAATCCGTGCCCGCGATCCGCTTTATGATCCCAATCGTCATGCCCACTGGCTGACAGTGGAATATGACGAAAACGGAATGCCGGTCTTTACACCGGGGCACAGAATCCGCTAAAAGATGCAGCTGCCGGATACGGTCAGCTGCCGGATCCTTTCCGTTGGAAGGAGAAATTCGGCCGGACACAAGAGAGGGGAAACGATGAAAAACGGAGAACAGTTAAAATACAGCAGACTGGCGGATGAGCTGAAGAAAAAAATCCTGGACGGTGTCTATCGGCCGGGAGAGAAAATACCATCGGAAAACGAGCTTGCCGCTGACTATCAGATCAGCCGCCATACAGTCCGCAAGGCACTGGATCTTCTGACAAGAGAGGGGTATGTCTATGCGGAGCACGGCCGGGGAACCTTCTGCTCCGAGCTGGCTCACCGGGGAAAGGATTCCAGGAACATAGCAGTAGTCATGACCTATCTGTCGGATTACATCTTTCCGCGGGTGATTCAGGGGATTGATCAGGTCCTGACGGAAAACGGATACAGCATCATTCTGAAAAACACCAGCAATTCCAGAACGGTGGAGGCAAGATGTCTGGAAGAGCTGCTGCAGAAGGACATTGAAGGACTGATCATCGAGCCGAGCAAAAGCGACATTTTCTGCAAGCATGGAACGCTCTATGAGAAGCTGGATCAGAACGGGATTCCCTATGTCTTCATCCAGGGCTGTTTTGCCCAGATGGAAGACAAGCCTCAGGTGCGGATGGACGATTACATGGGCGGCTACCTGGTGACCAGGCATCTTCTGGATCTTGGTCATCAGAACATCATGGGAATTTTCAAAGCCGACGATACGCAGGGGAGAGAACGGCACCGCGGCTATGTGGCAGCACTTCAGGAAGCAGGGATCTTTTATAATCCGGAGCTTGTTGTCTGGTTCCATACAGAGGACCGGGCCAGCAAACCGGTCAGCGCTGTCCGCGAAATCGTTGCCCGCAGAAAACTGGCTGACGGAGTTGTCTGCTACAACGATCTGACTGCCATGAAGGTGATCAAGACGCTGGAGGAAGAAGGACTCCGTGTGCCGGATGACATTTCCGTGACCGGTTATGACAATTCCTTCATTGCGGAGAACTTCCGCATCAAGCTGACAACCATCGCCCACCCCCACGAAAAGCTGGGAGAGACGGCCGCCGCGCTTCTTCTGGATCTGATCCGCGGACAGAGTGAAAACGCAGTGCGTCAGGTTGTCATGGAACCGGAGCTGATCATCCGGGAATCCACCAGAGCAAAAGAAACGGAAAAGAAACTGCTGTCTGGACAGACGGATGAGCAAACGAGTGAAAGAAGATACGAAGCTGCCTGTCCCATGACAGGATGGAAGCAGAAAGGAGATTTATGTTAGAACAGTTAAAAAAGGATGTATATGAAGCAAACATGGATCTGGTAGCCAGGGGAATGGTAATCTACACCTGGGGCAACGTCAGCGGAATCGACCGTGAAAAGGGCCTGGTAGTCATCAAGCCAAGCGGTGTCGATTATGACACGATGACATGGGAAGATATGGTAGTTGTAGATATGGACGGAAATGTTGTGGAGGGAAAATATAAGCCGTCCTCCGACACAGCCACCCATCTTGTCATCTACAAAGCGTTTCCGCAGACCGGCGGCGTGGTACATACCCACAGCACCTGGGGCGTAACCTTCGCTCAGGCAGGAATGGACATCCCGGCTTTCGGAACCACCCATGCCGATTATTTCTACGGTGACATTCCCTGCACAAGAGACCTGACAGCCGAGGAGATCGAGGAAGCCTACGAGCGCAACACCGGAAACGTTATTGTTGAAACCTTCCAGGGCAAAGATCCAATGGCAGTCCCCGGCGTTGTCGTAAAAAATCATGGACCCTTCGCCTGGGGCAAGACACCGGCCGGCTCTGTCTACAACGCAGTTGTTCTGGACAAAGTGGCCGAAATGGCATACAAGACCATGACCCTGAATCCCCGTGTTCCGAGAGTGCAGCAGTACCTTCTGGACAAGCACTATTTCCGCAAGCACGGCGCCAATGCCTACTACGGTCAGGGCAGCGAAGATCATTAATTGAAAACAGCCGCAGAATCATCGCAAAGGACGATTCTGCGGCATTTTTTGTCGATACATCCAGGTGAACATGCCGGCGGCACATTCCGTCGGAGGTTCTTCTGATTTACGCGGGCAGCGTGTTTTTTGTTTCAGGTAGTAATGTAAGTATCATACCCGGCTGCCCGCAGCCGATATTCCATTCGGATCGCGTTCTCAAGTCTTGCGAAGGCTCCGACCTGAACTTTATACAGATCGTCATCCAGCAGGATAAATGCCGGATAACCTTCCTGGGTCAGCTGCTGATTCAGCTGATATGCCAGATTCCGGTTGCGGAAAGCGCCGACCTGAACCCGGTAAAGCTTCGGCGGCCGTCCGGGCGGCATCGGCTGCGGCCGTCGCGGTTCAAACTCCATCATTTCATCGTCTGATGCCACAGCCGGTTCCGCCTGCGTGTCAATGGAGGCGAGGATCCCCTGAGCAACCGCTTCTGCAATGGCGTCAAACTCCGAATCAAACTTCTGATTATCCATTTCATTGTCAATAAATCCAACCTCGACCAGTACGGCAGGCATGGCAGACCGGCGAAGAATCGCAAGGTTTGGCCGCTCGATCACGCCGCGGTTGTTAAATCCGAGCTGAACCAGCTCTTCATTAATGGTCCGTGCCATTGCTGCGGGAACGCCCCGATCGGCAAAGACAAGCGTCTCAACGCCGCTTGCGCTGCCGGGAACCGGAACGGCATTCCGGTGAAGGGAGACTAGATAATCCGCATCATTTTCATTGGCGATCACCGCTTTCTGATAAGGGGTATCGTAGACATCCTCCGTTCTTGTGTAGATTACGTTTACTCCGGCCTGCTTCAGCAGACTGCCGACTGCCAGAGCCAGGCGAAGCACATCATCCTTTTCCTGTCTTCCCTGAAACACAGCGCCCGGATCCCGACCGCCATGACCGGCATCAATTGCAACAGTAGCCATAAAATCCCTCCTGTTTCCTGCCCATAATTTGCTTCATTCCTTACAGGGTATGAAAAGGAGCATGGTCTGGTGCAAAGAATGACTCTATTGTTTGAGTGGCAGACTGTATTTGTGAGAAATGTAAGAAAAATGTAATCAGAGTTTCTGAAAAATTCACAACCAAACTGCATAGAAATGTGGTATACTTGCCTGTGTATGCAGTCGCTCAACGTGGGAGAACAAGAAGGAAATCTCTTTTCGGGTCTGTGAAAGCGGAGGAAACGGCTGCATGCAGTGAGAAAAGAGGTTTTATGCTGCAAGGAGGAAGACCTATGTGGAAGAAATGGCTGCAGAAACTTGTCAAGTCCGACTATCTGAAAGTTGAAAAGCATCCATATCTTGTCTGGATTGGAAGTTCCGTGATCATGGAACTGATTCTGGAAATACTAAGCCGGAAATCGTTTCTGGACACAGCTGTATTTGTGCTGGATTCACCTGTCATTTTTCTGATTAATGTGCTGATTATCATGGCACTCTATTCGCTGATGTTTCTGTCCAGGAAAACATGGTTTGTTCATGGCGTGATAACAACCGTCCTGCTGCTGGTGGGAGTGGTTGATTTTATCCTGCTTCTGTTCCGGACCACGCCGCTGACGGCTCAGGATCTGTTCCAGATCGAATCGGCGCTTCGTGTCATGGAGCACTACATCTCCTGGTTCGTACTGATCCCCATTGCAGCGTTTCTGATCGGTCTTGCAATTGCTCTTGTCTGGGGATGGAGAAAAGCACCGCGCTATCACGGTGCGTTTCCCTGGAAACGGAACATCACGTTAACGGCGGTCAGCATGACGGTTCTTGTCATTCTGTTCAGCGGAATCATCCGCATGACGATCCTTCCGGACCGTTTCAGCAACATTGGAAAGGCATATCAGGACTACGGTCTTGTCTACTGCTTCATCACTTCCATGGTGAATACCGGTATTGATAAGCCGGAAAGCTACAGCGGGGATGAGGTGGAGCAGATTCTGGAACAGGATGTTGTCCCGGAAAGACAGGAAGAAATCGTTGAAACAGAGGCATATGAAAGGATTCCGGAAACAGGGAGCGCGCCGGAGGCGGAGAGCGGCGCCTATGCCGGAGCAGATGAGCCGGATGAACCACAGGAGCAGCTGCTTGGAAACCAGAACGGAGCCGCCAATGTCATTTTTCTTCAGCTGGAGTCCTTCTACGATGTGACGAAGCTGAGCAATGTGGAGCTGTCGGAGGATCCGATGCCATACATCCGGAAACTGGAAAAGCAGTATTCCACCGGATTTTTGAGCGTACCATGTGTAGGAGCCGGTACTGCAAACACGGAATTTGAGATCATGACCGGCATGAACCTGGATTTCTTTGGTCCGGGCGAATATCCCTATCAGACGGTGCTTCAGAACAATACCTGTGAAAGCCTGGGCTTTATTTTCCATGATCTGGGCTATACATCCCATGCAATCCATAACAATTCCGCCTATTTCTATGACCGGTATCAGGTGTTCTCCCAGCTGGGCTATGACACCTTTACCAGCATCGAATACATGAAGGGAATCGAATATACGGAAACCGGATGGGCAAAGGATAAGCTGCTGACCGGCTGTATTCTGGATGCACTCAGGGACACAAAAAACAAGGATTATATCTACACCATATCCGTTCAGGGCCATGGCGACTATCCGGAAGATCCGGTGCTGGTCAATCCGGCCATCATCGCGTCTGTAACCGACAGTGACGGAGAATATTCGGAAGGACAGAGCCGCGCCTACACATACTATGTGAACCAGCTGAAAGAGATGGATACGTTTGTCAGCGAGCTGATTGCCGCGCTGAAAGAATTCGGCGAACCGACGGTTCTTGTTCTTTACGGCGACCATCTGCCGTCTCTTGGAATCGAAGCGGAAAACATGGAAGAGGGGAACATGTTCCAGACCAAATATGTAATCTGGAATAATTTTGGACTGGAACGCCAGGTGCGCGATGTGGAAGCCTATCAGCTTGGCGCAGTTGTCATGAGCGACATCAGCATTTCCGAGGGAATCCTGTTCCGCTACCATCAGAATTATTTTGTGGAGCAGCCGGCCGATGATACGGAATATCTGGATAAGATGGCCATGATCGGCTATGATATGCTTTACGGAGAACAGAAGGTTTATGACGGAGCCAATCCGTACGCGCCTTCCACCCTGCAGATGGGAATCCATCCGGTCTGGATCAGTGATGCGGATTATGACGAAACGTCACAGATGCTGACAATCACCGGAAAGAACTTCAATGAGTTTTCCATTGCCGTCGTCAATGGCCGTCAGTATAAACCTACCTACTGGAGCGATACAAAGCTGGTCGTTGAGAATGTGGAAGGCAAGGGAACCGCAGACATCTGTGTCGCGCAGATGGATGACTACAGCAAAACAATTTTAAGTACAACGCTTTATTACCGGATGGTAATGACGCGGGAATAGAACGATGAAATCCGGGCGAATGCGATGAAAACACATTCGCCCGATTGCATAACAGCGCTTTTTTGGATATCGGAAAGCGAAGCGCGGGAGAAAAGGAGAGAAAAATGATTCAGGATATCAGCCCCCATCGTCTGAACAATCACTATCAGGAGCAGAATCCGGGTGAGTCCAGCGTATGTTTTTATGTGAAAAATGGAATGATGTTAGTAAAAGAAACTGCCGGCACAATTGCATATCCGCCGGCTTCCTGGGACACAGCCGGCTGTGTCTATGCGTTTTCTCTCGATGAGGAGCGGTATTTTCTCCATCTGGAGGATCTGGACGGGGAGCAGGCGACGCGGTTTGAGGAACAGGGCTATACCTGGGTGAAGCCGATGCAGTTTCGGACACTGGCGCCTCGTCATCTTGCATTTGCCGGGATCACAGCCATGCATATCCGCAACTGGTACATGAGAAACCGGTACTGCGGATGCTGCGGTCACGCGACGGAGCTGGATCACAGGGAACGGATGGTTCGCTGCCCTTCCTGCGGAAACATGGTCTATCCGCGGATTTCACCGGCTGTGATTGTCGCTGTGACCAGGGGCGAGGAGATTCTGCTGACCAAATATGCAGGGCGGACCTATTCAAAATATGCACTGATCGCCGGCTATACGGAGGTTGGTGAGACAGCAGAGGAAACGGTTGCCAGAGAAGTGATGGAGGAAGCCGGATTAAAGGTGAAGAACATCCGCTATTATAAGAGTCAGCCCTGGGGCTTTTCAGAAACGCTTCTGCTTGGATTTTTCTGTGAAGTGGACGGCAGCGATGAGATCCGTATGGATGAAGAGGAACTGGCAGTGGCTCAGTGGGTGCGACGGGATGAGATTGAAACGGTTCAGGAAAGCTTCGATGATATTTCCCTGACAAATGAAATGATCTGCCTCTTCCGCGACGGAAACACTTTATAAAAATTTCAGCACGTTAACCAATTGCATCCGAGAAATTTTTATATTATACTGTGGATGATAGTTTGTTTTCAGAATTGATTTCAAAGGAGGATGGAAGATGCTTATACAGCTTGCGCTGACACTGATGATGCCGCTGCTTCTGTGCATCGGGATCTGCTGGTGGCTCTGTGAAACCTTTTCAATCGGGCTTTGGATCTACCTGCCCGGCATTCTGTTCGGTCTGGGATCCAGTGCAATGTCTGCATACAAATTCTATCTGACGGTCATGAAGCAGCAGGATCGCCGCAGGGGAAAAAAGGATAAGGATTCCCCGAAACGGCCGGCTGCGTTCAATGACCACATCTGAGCAGATTATCGCTGTAAATTCAGTGGAGGGCGGTAGAATCATGATCCAGGAAGCAACAAAGAAAGAGACGCTGCGCGTCGCGGCAGGTACCGGAATCGGTGTCTGTCTGATGGTGATCACCTTTGGGATTCTCCATTGTGTGATGCCTGAAAAAGTCCCCTTCGATTACCGGGTGTTTACCGGCGGCATTGTCGGAGGCGCAGTGGCAGTTCTCAATTTTTTCCTGATGGGCCTGACGGTTCAGCAGGTTGCGGCACAGAAGGATGACAAACAGGCTTATCAGCGCATGAAAGCCAGCTACAGCCAGCGCATGCTGCTGCAGATTGTCTGGATCATCCTTGCGCTGACAGTTCCGGTGTTTAACGGAGTGGCAGGAATTCTTCCAATTCTGTTCCCGGGACTGACGGTTAAAATCTGGTATGTGATCCTGCGCAGGCAGCCGCAGTCCGGCGCGGACGCACCGGAAAACGCAGGAGAAGATACCGTGAAGGAAGAAAGGGGTGACAGGAATTAAATGGATTTTGAAGTAAGTGGGCCAAAAGTCTTTTTTACGATCCCGCTGGATATCCCGTTTCTGGGAGACTTTGAGTTCTCCGAGACGATCCTGGTAAGCTGGATCGTCATGGCAGTCATCACGCTGCTGTGCATCTGGCTGACAAGAGACCTGCGTGTGGAAAACATTTCCAAACGGCAGGCGGTGGCAGAGATGCTGGTGGAGACAGCCACCAATTTTGTGCGCGGCAACATGGGCACGAAGTTTGACCGGATGATTCCGTTTGTAGCGGCGCTGTTTGCAACCAGCCTTGTGTCCAATCTGATCAGTCTGCTGGGGCTGCGGAGCCCGACAGCCGATCTTTCAACGGAAGCGGCATGGGCAGTTGTTGTCTTTGTCATGATCACAGGCCAGAAAATAAAAAGCGGAGGAGTGGGCGGCTATCTGAAGGGATTCACGACACCGATCCCGATCCTGACGCCGTTCAACATTCTTTCCGAGCTGGCAACACCGATCAGCATGGCCTGCCGTCATTTCGGAAACATTCTTTCCGGCGTCGTGATCAACGGACTGATCTATGCGGCTCTGGCAGTAGCGTCTTCGGCGCTGTTTCGCTTTTTGCCGTGGGGACTGGAACAGATTCCGTTCCTTTCCGTCGGCGTGCCGGCAATCCTTTCCGTCTACTTTGACTGGTTCTCAGGATTTATGCAGGCATTCATTTTCTGTATGCTGACTACGATGTATATTGCAAATGCGGCAGAAGACTAAGCCGCAGCGATTCTGATACAGAATTCGAATCATTCTAAATTCAAATACAAAATTTCAGGAGGAAATAATTATGGATTTTCAGTTACTTGCAAAGGGTATTGCGTTGGCAGGTTGTGCGATTGGTGCAGGTCTGGCTCTGATTGCCGGTATCGGACCTGGTATCGGTGAAGGTAATGCGGTAGCAAAGGCTCTTGAGGCAATCGGCCGCCAGCCGGAGTGCAAGGGTGATGTTACCAGTACTATGCTTCTTGGATGCGCGATCGCGGAGACCACCGGTATCTATGGTTTCGTAACCGGTCTGCTTCTGATTTTCGTTGCTCCTGGTATGTTCATGAATTTCCTTGGTTAATCGGAAGTGCATGTACAATGGAAGCAGGAAGGCAGCCTGACTGTTTGGGAATGCCTTCCGCCGACAGACGCCGAACAATTGTGATGAGGCGTACCAGATAGGAGGTTATAAACATGAATGTACAGGAACTGGTTACGCTTGTACCCTGGACCTTTGTCGCTCAGATCTGTAACCTGTTCATCCAGGTCTATCTGATCAGGCGATTCCTGTTTAAGCCGATCAGCGAAGTCATTGAAAAGCGCAGACAGCTGGCAAATGCCCAGATTACCGAGGCAGAGGCTGCCAACAGGGAAGCGCAGGCGATGAAGGCAGATTATGAAAAGAACCTTGCAGAAGCCAATGCCAGCGCAAGTGAGATTATTCAGGCAGCGAAGCGTCAGGCTGTTCTGCAGAGTGAGGCAATCGTGAAGGAGGCCCAGACACAGGCTGCGGCACTGAAGCAGAAAGCGGATGCCGACATTGCTCAGGAAAAGGTGAAGGTCTTCAACCAGATGAAGGATGAGATCGGAGATATTGCAATGGACATTGCCGCAAAGGTGATTGAACGGGAAATCAGCGAGAAGGACCACCAGAAGCTGATCAACGATATGATTGAAAATGTAGGTGATTTAACATGACGCAGAAAGCCAGAATCTATGGAGACAGCCTCTATGAACTGGCTGTCGCGGAACACCTGACGGAACCGATCCTGACTCAGGCCAGGGAAGTAGGCGCACTGCTTGCCGAAAATCCGGACTACCGCAGACTGCTGGCAGAGCCGTCCATTCCGATGGCTGAGCGCGTCGGACTTCTGGATCAGGCCTTTTCGGGAACGATTGAACGTTATCTGCTCAATTTCCTGAAAATTCTCTGTGAGCACGGGATGCTTGGCGAATGGGAAGGATGCCTGGCACAGTACCAGGAGCGCTATGACCGCGACCATGGAATTGCCCGCGCGACCGTAACAAGCGCAGTGGCGCTGACCATTGCCCAGGCTCAGGCACTGAAGGAACGTCTGGAGCAGATGTGCGGCAAGAACGTGATCCTGACCAGAAAGGTGCAGCCGTCTCTGATCGGAGGCATGCGCATCGAGCTGGAAGGAAAGATGATTGACGGAACGGTAGCAGGACGCATGTCAGGTCTGCAGAAAAAGATAAAAGAAAATTTAAATTAAAAGGATGGTATGGAAGTTATGAATTTGAAACCGGAAGAAATATCCAAAGTCATCCGAAATCAGATTAAATATTATCAGAACGTTCTGACTCAGGATGAAACAGGAACCATCCTGATGGTAGGTGACGGAATTGTCCGTGCCAGCGGCCTGACCAACTGCATGGCTGGTGAGCTGCTGGAATTTGAAAACGGAACCTTCGGAATGGCGCAGAATCTGGAAGAGAACAGTGTTTCTGTGGTTCTTTTCAGTGACGATGAAGGAATCAGTGAAGGACAGACAGTAAAGAGAACCGGAAGAGTGGTATCCGTTCCTGTCGGAGAAGCGATGATCGGCCGTGTGGTAGACGCACTTGGTCAGCCGATTGACGGTGCCGGCCCGATTGACAGCCGCGCATACCGTCCGGTTGAAAGTCCTGCGCCGGGAATCTGTGACCGGAAATCGGTTCATGAGCCGCTGCAGACCGGTATTAAGGCAATTGATTCCATGGTACCGATCGGAAGAGGCCAGCGTGAGCTGATTATCGGTGACCGCCAGACCGGTAAGACAACAATCGCGGTTGACACAATCCTGAACCAGAAGGGGAAGGATGTCATCTGCATTTATGTGGCAATCGGACAGAAGCGCTCGTCGGTTGCCAGCCTTGTAAACAATCTGCAGAAGAACGGCGCCATGGACTACACCATCGTTGTGGCGGCTACCGCTTCGGAAGCAGACGCTCTGAAGTACATTGCGCCGTATTCCGGCTGCACCATGGGCGAATATTTCATGAACCAGGGCAAACATGTCCTGATCATCTATGATGATCTGAGCAAACATGCAGTTGCGTACCGTGCAATCTCTCTGCTGATCCGCCGTCCGCCGGGCCGTGAGGCATTCCCGGGAGACGTCTTCTATCTTCACTCCCGTCTGCTGGAGCGCGCGGCGAAGCTTTCCCCGGAAAAAGGCGGCGGTTCCATGACCGCGCTGCCCATCATTGAGACACAGGCAGGCGACGTTTCCGCCTACATTCCGACCAACGTTATTTCCATTACCGATGGTCAGATTTATCTGGAAACGGAACTGTTCCATGCCGGAATCATGCCGGCTGTCAATCCTGGTATTTCGGTATCACGAGTTGGAGGAAGCGCTCAGATCAAGGCGATGAAGAAGGTTGCCGGAACTCTGAAGCTGGTTTATTCCCAGTACCGCGAGCTGCAGAGCTTTGCTCAGTTCGGTTCCGACCTGGATGCCGATACCAAGGCACGTCTTGCAAAGGGAGAGCGGATTGTTGAAGTGCTGAAACAGGGACAGAATTCTCCGCTTGCAGTCGAGAAGCAGGTGGCGATCCTTTATGCGGTAACCAACGATATTCTTTCTTCTGTGAAGGTAGATGAGATCCGTGACTATGAGGACGGTCTCTGGAATTTCCTGGATACGGATGTAAAAGCGCTTGAAGTGATGGAGACGATCCGCACCACCGGCGACCTGGCAAAAGAAACTGCCGACAGTCTGAAGAGCGTACTTGTTCGTTATACCGGGGATTTTGTGAAAAAAGCAGGCAGATAAGCCTGTAAATGAGAAACAGAAGGAGGAGATTCGATGGCTGCCAATAGGAAGGCTGTCAAGCTGCGTATAAAAAGTATCCAGAGCACGATGCAGATCACAAAAGCCATGGAACTGGTAGCGGCTTCCAAGCTGCGCCATGCCAAGGAACGTGCGGAAAAGAGCAAGCCCTATTTTGACATTCTGCAGACTGCCCTGGAACAGATTGCGGCCGGCAACACGGAGTTTTCCTCTCCCTATGCGAAGAAAGCTGCAAGTGAGGTCTGGTGCTATGTGGTGATCGCAGGAGACCGGGGATTTGCCGGCGGTTACAATAACAATCTCTTCAAATGTCTGGAGCAGGAAGTACAGGGAAAAGAGTACATGGTTCTGCCCATCGGAAAGAAAGCCGTTGAATATTATAAGCGGAGAGAAGTGCCGATTCTGACGGAAGCGTTTTCGGAAGCAGGTGACATTTCCGTTGCGGACTGCTTCGAAATGGCAAGAATGCTTTGCAGTGAATTCCGAAAAGGAACCATTGGATACATTTCTCTTTGCTATACGGAATTCGTTTCCATGATGACCCAGACACCGAAGACAGATCCCATGCTGCCGCTTACTGAGCTGGTTGCCAATGCCGAAAAGAAGGACCGCTATGGTCAGATCCTCTATGAGCCGGACAGCAGTCAGGTATTCGATGTAATCGTACCGGAATATCTTGCCGGAATGATTTACGGAGCCATGAGTGAGTCGGTTGCCAGTGAGCTGGCGGCAAGACGGATGGTGATGGATGCGGCAACCAAGAATGCCGGAGAGATGATCGAAACCCTGAATCTGTACTACAACCGTGTCCGTCAGGCTGGCATCACCCAGGAAATTACGGAGATTGTTGCAGGCGCGGAGGGAAACAGCTGAGAAACCGGCTGCTGCGCGGTCAGACGCGCAGGTTTCCATGCAGCAGGGATGGAAAAGCTGCATAAGGACTTTGAAAGGAGTCACAGATTAACTATGAGTAAGAAGCATATCGGAAAAGTTGTGCAGGTAACCGGCCCGGTACTGGACATCCGGTTCGGCGACGGTGAGCTGCCGCAGCTTTTAAATGCAATTGAAATAAACAACAATGGCCAGCGTCTTGTAGCCGAGGTGGCACAGCAGATCGGTGACAATGTGGTTCGCTGCATCGCCATGAACTCCACAGACGGACTTGTCCGCGGTGTGGACGCAGTGGATACGGGAAGCCCGATCCGGGTTCCCGTCGGGGAAGAGTGCCTTGGCCGTGTATTCAATCTGTTGGGTGAGCCGGTTGATGAGCTTGCGCCGCCGCAGACAACAGAAACCTGGAGCATTCACCGGGAAGCTCCGTCCTATGAAGAGCAGATTCCGGCAACCGAGATTCTGGAGACCGGTATCAAGGTCGTTGACCTGATCTGCCCCTATGCAAAAGGAGGTAAGATCGGCCTGTTCGGCGGTGCCGGTGTTGGAAAGACGGTACTGATCATGGAGCTGATCCACAACGTGGCAACCGCCCATGGCGGCCTGTCCGTCTTCACCGGTGTCGGAGAACGTACCCGTGAAGGAAACGATCTTTACAATGAAATGAAGGAGAGCGGCGTTATCAATAAAACCGCTCTGGTTTACGGTCAGATGAACGAACCGCCGGGAGCGCGTATGCGTGTCGGTCTGTCCGGTCTGACCATGGCAGAGTACTTCCGTGATGTGAAGAATCAGGACGTGCTTCTGTTCATCGATAACATTTTCCGCTTTACGCAGGCCGGTTCCGAGGTATCCGCGCTGCTTGGCCGTATGCCGTCTGCCGTTGGCTACCAGCCGACTCTGGCAACCGAGATGGGCGCGCTGCAGGAGCGCATTACTTCGACCAGAAAGGGATCCATCACATCGGTTCAGGCTGTTTATGTGCCTGCGGATGACCTGACTGACCCGGCTCCGGCTACCACCTTCTCCCATCTGGATGCGACCACTGTTCTTTCCCGTGAGATTGCCAGCCAGGGAATCTATCCGGCAGTGGACCCGCTGGATTCCACCAGCCGTATCCTGACACCGGAAGTTGTGGGAACTGAGCACTATGAGATTGCCAGGGAAGTACAGCAGGTACTTCAGAGATATAAGGAACTGCAGGATATCATTGCCATCATGGGTATGGACGAGCTGTCTGAGGAGGACAAGCTGGCTGTAAACCGTGCGCGTAAGATTCAGCGTTTCATGTCTCAGAGCTTCTCCGTTGCGGAACAGTTTACCGGCATGCCCGGTCAGTATGTACCGTTAAAAGAAACGCTGCGGGGCTTCCGGATGATTCTGGACGGCAGCTGTGACGAGGTACCGGAGAGCTGCTTCCTGTTTGCCGGAACCATTGATGAGGTATTTGAGAAGGCGGGCATGAAGTAAAGGAGGCAGTCATGAATACATTCCGTTTACAGATTGTAACGCCGGACGGCCTGGTCTTTGATGAGCAGGCACAGCGGGTCGTTGTGCGGTCCATGACCGGTGATATGGCGATCCTTGCAGGGCACTGCAACTACTGCACCGGACTTGGCATGGGAGAGGCGCGTGTGACTTCTGCCGGGGGCGAAGTCCGCCGTGCTGCCTGCATCGGAGGCATGCTGACGGTTGTGGAAGGAGACTGCCGCATCGTAGCGACCACCTGGGAATGGCAAGAGCAGATTGACAGAGACCGTGCCGAACTGGCAAAGAAACGCGCCGAGGAAAAGCTGGCGCAGAAGAACCTTTCCGATAAAGAGCAGAAGATTGCGGAGGCGAAGCTCCGCAGGGCGCTGGTTCGAATTGGGGTGAAACAATAGCAATGAGGGGACGCCGCCGGGTCGGCAGTCTGACTGGATCGTAGATTCGGAGCATAAGAACTTCTACAGTGGACAGAAAACTGCTAAGGGCGTTCGCCAAAAAAGCATAACTCGCTGACGCTCAAACAATGCTTTTTTGGTGAACAACGCAGTTTTCTGTCCACTAAGAAGTTCTAATACTCCTGCATAGACGAACCAGTCAGACTGCTGGCCCGGCGGCTGTGTATCGCGGTATGTATGGTTTGAAGGAATGTGTGTGATAATAGGATGAAGGGAGATTATTTCACATGTGAAAAAGAGAATTTTTGTTTGAGTGAAAAGAAATAAAAAAGGCAGGATGGGATGATGTAGAGGAAGGTCTGGGGAGGATGTTTGTGAATGGGATTTTTGGCGTGAAAAAGGAAAGTTATAAAGTGTTAAGTTTTTGAATGATGGGAAGCAAAAAGATGATAATTTGTTTTGGGGAAATGGTCTGATTTGCTTGCATGTGGGGGATGGTAGTGAT
Organism: Lachnospiraceae bacterium; assembly: GCA_017472605.1. GTDB lineage: Bacteria > Bacillota > Clostridia > Lachnospirales > Lachnospiraceae > Anthropogastromicrobium. The sequence goes on along the minus strand of JAFUPV010000009.1, from coordinate 15,279 downwards.
ATAATGACAAAAGGTAGTGTAAATCATCTGCGTTAATTGGAAGATTTTAACAAAGAGAGATGCTTAATTGTGTGTTTCCGGTTGAGGAATGGTACGTGTATTTGTTCTTTGATTTGGAGACGGCAGTTACGATATATTTTATAAGGAGGGATTCTTCATGAGAAACAAGACAAAATGGGGGATGCTGTTTTGCGCTGCGGGTCTTTCTGTGCTGGCGCTGACCGGGTGCGGCAGTGCGGAGCAGAAACAGATTGTCCGCATCGGACATAACCAGTCCACCAACCATCCGACCCATATTGCGCTGGAAGCGTTCAGTGAATTTATCAATGAAGAGCTGGGCGATACCTATGAGGTTCAGGTGTATCCCAGTGAACTTCTGGGCTCCCAGACGGACATGGTTCAGCTGACCCAGACCGGCGCAATTGATTTCTGCGTGGCAAGTAATGCGATTCTGGAGACATTCGGTAAGAACTATGAGATCTTTAATCTGCCCTATCTGTTTGCCAGTGCTGATGCGTACCATGCGGCAATGGATGACCCGGAAGTGACCGATCCGATCTTCGGTTCCACCGAAAAGGCTGGATTCACTGCAGTAACCTGGCTGGATGCGGGAACCCGTAACTTCTATACCGTTGATAAGCCGATCAACAGTCCGGCAGACCTGAAAGGACTGAAGATTCGTGTTCAGCAGTCTCCGACCAACATCCGGATGATGGATCTGCTTGGCGGTTCGGCAACCCCGATGGGATTTGGTGAAGTGTACACCTCACTCCAGTCCAACATCATCGACGGTGCGGAAAATAACGAGATGGCACTGACCGATAATGGTCACGGAGATGTCTGCAAGTATTACTCCTATGACATGCACCAGATGGTTCCCGATATCCTGATCGGAAACATTGCCTTTATCGAAGATTTGACAGAAGAAGAGCGTGCTGTTTTCGAAGAAGGCTACAAGCTGGTAAACACCGTTCAGCGGGAAGAGTGGGTAAAGGCAGTGGAAGCGGCAAAGGAAAAAGCGCAGAATGAACAGGGTGTTACGTTCATCTACCCGGATCAGGCGCCTTTCGTAGAAGCCTGTGCACCGCTTCACGAGTCTGTGCTGTCCGGCAACGAAGCGCTTGTGCCAATCTATGATAAAATCCAGGAATACAATGAAAAGTATCCTTCAGTAGCAGAGTAGGAGGAAGATCGTGGAAAAACTGAGAAAAACCTTAAATAACGTATTAAACATTCTGGCAGGAGTCAGCTTCCTGGCAATGGTAGCCCTGACCTGCTGGCAGGTATTTACCAGATATGTCCTTCAGAATCCGTCATCATGGTCTGAGGAGCTGGTTTCCTATCTGTTTGCATGGATGGCTCTCCTTGGTTCCTCCGTTGTTGTCGGTGAACGCGGCCACATGAACATCCCGATCCTGGTTGACCGGATGGGTCCTGGTGCGAAGAAATTCTTTCACGTTCTTGCGGAAGTCATTGCATGCGTGTTCGCGGCGGTTATCCTTGTACTTGGCGGCGTTCAGATCACCAACCTTGCAATGGGTCAGATGACCTCTTCGCTTGGTGTGCCGATCGGAATTTTTTACATTGTGCTGCCGCTGAGCGGTCTGATCAACATCGTCTACACCATTCTGAACATCATCGGAATCCTGAACGGATCCATCTCTCTGGATGCGCCGGATGAGGAGCAGAAAGAGGCTGCCGATGCACAGGAAGCCGCAAAGAAAGGGAAGGAGGCATAACAAATGGCAATAAAGGCGTTATTAATCATTCTAATTGTGTTACTTGTACTGCTGTTCATCGGTGTGCCGATTTCCTATGCAATCGGTATTTCCTCGCTGGCAGCGATTCTCACTGTGATGGCACTTGACGTTTCCGTCCTTACTGCAGCTCAGCGAACCTTCGTCGGCATGAGCAAGTTCAGTCTGACGGCGATCCCTTTCTTTATATTAGCCGGAAACCTGATGAATCAGGGCGGTATTGCAAAACGTCTTGTTGATTTTGTGCTGGCAATTCTCGGCAAACTTCCGGGCGCACTGCTTGTAACAAACGTTGGAGCCAACGCCCTGTTCGGCGCAATCTCCGGTTCCGCATCTGCAGCAGCTGCGGCAGTTGGAAGCATGGTTCGTGAAGGGGAAGAAGAGCAGGGCTATGATCCGGCACTCTGTGCGGCTACCAATGGTGCCTCCGCACCGTCCGGTCTGCTGATCCCGCCGTCCAATGCGCTGATTACCTACTCCCTTGTTTCCGGCGGTACTTCCGTGGCAGCTCTGTTCCTTGCAGGCTATATCCCGGGAATCATCTGGGCTCTCTGCTGTGTAGCGGCAGCCATCCTGATCGCAAAGAAAAAGGGATATAAGGGAAATCCGGGAAAATTTGACTGGAACAACCTGCTCCATGCGACTGTCCGTGCGCTTCCGTCTCTGTCCCTGATTGTTGTTGTCATCGGCGGCATCATCGGCGGTATCTTTACTGCAACCGAAGGCTCTGCCATCGCGGTTGTTTATGCGCTGATCCTCGGCATCTGCTACCGCAACATCACCTGGAAGTCCTTCTGGAACATTGTGGTGGACAGTGCGAAGATGAGCGGCATGGTTGTGTTCCTGATCGGTGTATCCAACATCCTTGGATGGGTCATGGCATTCACCCAGATTCCTCAGGCAATTTCTTCCGTTCTGCTGGGAATCACAGAGAACAAATATATCATCCTTCTGATCATGAACGTGATCCTCCTGATTGCCGGAACTTTCATGGACGTAACTCCTGCCATCATGATTTTCACCCCTCTGTTCCTTCCAATCGTAAAGAGCTTCGGAATGAACCCGATTCAGTTCGGTCTGATTCTTGTGTACAACCTCTGCATCGGAAACATCACACCGCCGGTTGGAAACACCCTGTTTGTAGCCATTAAGGTCGGAAAAACGTCGCTGGCAAAAGTCATGCCCTACATGCTGATCTACTATGCGGCAATTCTGATTGGTCTTCTTCTGGTTACCTATGTATCCGGAATCTCCATGGGGCTGCCGATTCTGGCTGGTCTGGCATAAAGAATCGGAAACGTCTCCGCCTGCAGGAAGAATTGTAACTGACAGGATTGGAATTCAGAAAAGGAATCAGAAAACAGGATTCAGTGGAACCGATCAATAAAAGAAGACGGTCTCTCAAAATGACAGGTCCCCTCTTTACCGGATATCCAGTAAGGAGGGGACCTCATTTTGAGAGACTGTTTTTGTCAGCAGAGTCAGAAAAGACGGAAGACAGTACATTTCTTTCCTGTTTTTCACGGACGAAGGAGATAAGACATCCGGTTATGGGTTTGCTTCGCAGATAACATCACTCACAGACAACGTCATTCATCCGCAGTCCCGTCACATCAGAGCAGATCATGGAATTTTCCGCAGTCAGGTGAATGTGTTCCAGTGTGATGTCTGCCAGCTTCTTTTCCGGCAGACCGCGGATCTGGATGGCCACAGCGGCGTTGGAACCGCTGATATCGCGAATGGTAATGTTCTGAAACTCGGACGGCGTGTCTGTTTTCGGAATTACCGTACTGAACTCGTAGAACATGTTGATCTGGATTGCTTCATGGGAAAGATCATGGATCGTTACCCGTTCAAAATGGATGTCCTCCACAACGCCGCCGCGGCCGCGCATGGATTTGAGCCGGATTCCCTGCATGGTACCGGAAATCCGGCAGTCATGGGCGTAGACATGACGGACACTTCCGGACACGGCGCTTCCGATTACCAGCCCGCCGTGACCGCCGGTCATGGTGCATCGGCGAATGACAATGTTCTCGCAGGGACGGTTCACCCGCCAGCCATCCTTATTAATTCCCGCGTTAATCGCGATGCAGTCATCTCCGGTGTAAAAATCCGAATCTTCAATGAGAACATTTCTGCAGGAATCCGGATTCAGACCATCGGTATTGTGTCCGTTGGTGTTCACATGAACGCGGCGGATCGTCACATCCTGACAGTAAACCGGGTGGAGCGTCCACTGGGGACCGTCCAGAACGGTAATGTCCTCCATCAGCACCCGTTCGCAGGCAATGAACTGGATAAAGGAAGGGCGAAGAGCCGCTTCCCTGGTTCCAAAGATGCGCTGCTCAACAGGAACATTCTCTGTTCCGTACTGATAGAGAAGATCAGCACCGGCCTGCTGGAGCTGTTTCCAGTGCCACCAGTCCGCACCGTTTCCATGGAGTGTTCCCTCTCCGGTAACAGCGATATCATGGCAGTCTTTTGCATAGATCAGCGGAGAATAGTTATAGCATTCGGTACCTTCCCAGCGGGTAAAAACAACAGGGAGATAGTCTTCCGGAACACTGCTGAAACGGATCATGGCTCCTTTTTCCAGGTGAAGCCGGATGTGGTCACGCAGATGGATCGGACCGGAGTGCCAGGTTCCGGCAGGAACAGACACGGTTCCTCCTCCAAGGGATGCGCAGTGATCAACAGCAGCCTGAATGGATTCGAACGCACAGCTGTGGATTGTCCGATCCGGGATGTTGGGCTCCAAAACGGGGGCCATGGGGAACGGAGTGGAATAAGAAGTGGTAGTCATGGAAAACCTCCTGAAAAATGATAACAGAACGCGGACGGGAAGCCGTCTTCATGAAGTTATTATACGAAGTTTTGTTGTGGATTGCAAGGAACAGTATTTCGGATAAAGATTTGTATGCCCTTCGAATACTTTTCAAAAAAATCCGATTGTGTTATACTGAATAACAAACTAAGCAGCTGCAATAACGGGAGAAACGTGCGCATGTGTTTCTCTTATTTCTGCACGGAAACATGGGGGAAGAAGAAATGAGAAAGTTATTAGCCGGAATTCGACGAAATGCAATTCTCAGATTCTGGTCATCATACATGCTGATATTGGTTGTCATGGTCATCACCTGCTTTGCAGGGTTTCAAAAGGCGTTTTCCATTGTTCAGAGCAGCATGGTAGAAGAAAATGAGTATTCTCTTCGGCAGGGAATCAGCCGGATTGATCAGACGATGACCGATATCCGTGTCTGTGGAATGAAGATGGCACTTTCGGAGAAATTGAAGTATCTCGGACAAATGGATTCTTCGAAACGTCTGGAATATGTATCGGCAGCGTCTGCTATGCTGGAAGAATATTTTGAAATTGTACGGTACTATAACCGGGAATTGTATACCAATACATTTATTTATGTCAATAACATTGACAGGATTCTCTATGATGATGCAGTCTACTTAAGGCCGGTATTCCAGATTTATCTGGATGGATGGGGTATTTCTTCCGAAGAATGGCTTGCTGTCTGTCAGGGAGATGAAACAGCTCCATACTTCTATGTATCGGACAGCGGAGAATTGTTCTATGTGTTTCCGTGTCTGAAGTCCATGCAGGAAATGGTGCGGGTGGGAACTGTCTTTTTCCGTATTGATGAACAACAGATTCTGGAACAGATGGACTTTCTGGAACGATACAGCGGATACAGCCTTTTTGTTCATCAGGGAGAGAAGTGTCTTGTAATGCATGATGGGTTGGCATGTGAGGAACAAATCCGCCAGAATCGTACAGAAGGACTTCAGATGGACGGAAAAATTCAGCTGTCCGTTACATCGGAACAAAGTGAGAAGCTGACCTACACGGTTGTGATACCGGAACAGGAAGCAATGGTGCGTCTGTCGCAGCTGCGTACCTTCATATGGACCCTCCTGGCTATTGCAGCTGTAGCCGGAACCGGGATTTCTCTGTTCTTTTCCATGCGCAGTGGGAAGCCGATTAACCGGATTGCCGATCTTCTGGAAGAGAGTCAGGTGTCCGGCGGAGAACGGGATCTTTTATCCATCAACCGAACTGTCAGTGAGATCATTCAGGAGCAGCAGAAAAACCGTCCAGCACTGCAGAAAACGTTTTTTCATAACCTGCTGAAAGCTGATTTTTTGTCCAGAGCGGAAATGGAATACATGGCAGCCCGCGCTGGGCTGCAGCTGAGCGGAGGAACTTACTATGCGGCGGCAATTCGTTTCTTTCCACAGATTGAAGCGGAAAACATTGACGGACAGACGGTTGAAGAAGCGCGGGCAGCGCAGATTCTGACAACGGAGCGGTTTGAAGGAGAACATGGACTGACTGCCTGGTCTTATAAGAGGAATACACTGGAAACCTTATTTATTATTGAAATCCAGGAGCAGGAGCGGCTGCTGGATATTCTGGCAGATATTGCCATGTGGCTGAGAGATGAGCATCACATTGATGCCTGTTGGGGCGTTGGTACGTCCTGTAGGGATTTGATGTATTTCTGGAAAAGTGCAGAGGAAGCCAATTCGGTGCTTTCATCAGGGAACATGACTGATTCTGTCTGTTTATATTCAGAAATCCATCTGGAGGATGGCAGTTACTGGCTTCCTTATTCCATTCAGGAACATTTGGTTCAAGGGCTTCGAATCGGCGATTACGGCGCAGTCGAAAGTGCGTTGGAAATGATCCGGACGGAAAATTGTATCCGTCGTTCCATTCACAGAAAACAGTTTTTAAAGTTGAACCGTGACATCTGTGAACTGTTAGCGGAACAGACTAGAAAATGGGATGACAGGGACGAGGAGCTGATTCGAATCAGTTCACTGATTTCTACTAATAAAGAAGAGTATCATCAGTATTTTGCTCAGGTCAAAACGCTGTGTGCAGAGATTTGTAAGCGCTGTGCGATTCAGAAGAATGAACGGCGCAGTGAAAAGATTCAGGCAATCCTTCAGTATATGGCAGAAAATTTCCAGGATCCTTCCATGGGGCTGGCTATGGTCAGTGAACAGTTTAAATGGTCAGAAGGATACCTTTCTTCCATTTTTAAAGAAGAGATGGGCGTGAATTTCGCAGAGTATCTGGAGCAGCTGCGGATCGAGGAAGCATGCAGACTGCTGAAAGACGGCGTTTTGGTAGCCGTTGTGGCAGAGCGAACCGGATACAACAGTGTACAGTCCTTCCGCCGTGCATTTAAGCGTGTGAAGGAAGTCAGTCCCAGTGAATATCGTTCCTGAAAATCAGCCGGTGTGCGTTATGCATACCGGCTGATTGCTGCGTGCTGATCCTTTATCCACATTTGTGTGCCGGTATCTCTTTGACGGTGGATCTGCAGATATGCCAGAGTCGGCTGAAAAAGCCGGTCAGAACGCAGCTTCTTCACGGGGAACAGAAAAATCGGAAGAAATGTATCCTATATTATGGGAACAGATTCACTGAATCGAAAATTTGTCTCTTTTTTCTTTCCGGATAGACCGCTATAATCGGATTCAACAAAAGCAAACGCCTGACCGGTCAAGGGCATAAGAGAAAGGAGCTGAGCATGTTAAGAAAAAAAGAAAAGCAGAAATTTCAGCCCGCCATGACATTTCGTAAATGTATCCACAAATATGGCGCATATTATCTGATGCTGATCCCGCTGCTTGCCTGCCTGATTATTTTCTGCTATTTTCCAATGGTTGGAATCAGCTATGCATTCACTGATTACAGTCCCTTCCATAAAGAACTCAACTTTATTGGACTGGAAAACTTTCAAAAGCTGTTTGCATCCGACGGATTCTGGCAGGCATTCAAAAATACGCTTGAGATCAGTACCATCCGTCTTCTGTTAGTAACCTTTGGAAGCATTGGACTGGCTTTGCTGCTGGACGAGATCGGATGTATGTGGTTTCGAAAGCTGACGCAGACTATGGTATACATTCCCCATTTCATGTCCTGGGTTGTTGTGGCTTCCATCTTTACCATCATCCTTTCCCCGCAGAAAGGAATGGTCAATAGTGTGATCAAAGCGCTGGGCGGTAAACCGATTTACTTTTTGGCAAACAGGGACTGGTGGAGACCATGGCTGTATATCATTTCCGTCTGGAAGGAAATGGGATGGGGCGCAATCATTTATGTATCAGCACTGGCCGGTGTGGATATGGAGCAGCATGAGGCAGCAACCGTGGACGGAGCGAACCGGATCCAGCGGGTAATCCATGTAACTCTTCCGGCTATCTCTGGAACCATCATGGTTGTATTCATTCTGAATCTGGCAAAGATTCTGAATCTGTTTGATCCAGTCTGGGTTTTGCAGAATTCCATGGTTATTAAGGTTTCCGATGTCATTGAAACCTATGTATACCGAATGGGAATTTCCAGTTCCCAGTATGGAATTTCTACAGCAGCTGGATTGTTTAAATCGGTTGTATCGGTTATCTTTGTTATTGCAGGAAATAAGATCAGTCAAAAAATCACAGGTGAGGGGGTAATCTGATTATGATGGCAGATAAGTTTTCCTTTAAAAAAGGTCATCGGGCCAGAGCAGGCTTCCTGATTGTAACCTATGTGTTTCTGACCCTGTTGATCATCACCATGATCATTCCGATGTGGAAGCTGTTCGTCGATTCGGTTGATTCAACCAGTACCGGCATGCAGCTGTGGCCGAAGACCTTCAGTCTGGCTGCCTATCAGGTAATACTGAATAACTCCAGCATGTACCGCCCATTTCTGGTGTCAATTTTGACAACGGTGGGTGGCACGGTAATCGGTCTGATCATCATCACGCTTGGTGCTTATGCGCTGATGCAGAAGGAGATGCCCGGGCACAGGATATTTACCAGAATCGTGCTGATTACTATGATGTTTAACGGTGGCATGATTGCCACGTATCTGACCTATAAAAATCTTGGTCTGATGAACAATCTGATGGCTGTTATTCTGCCGGTCTGTGTTACCGCCTATAATACGATTCTGATGCGCAGCTTTTTCGAAAGTCTGCCGCCGGCATTGTTTGATGCGGCTTCCATTGACGGCTGCAGCCCGTTCGGAACCTTTTTCCGAATCGCCCTTCCGCTGTCGAAACCGGCGCTTGCTTCGGTTGGTCTGTTCATTGCCGTTGCCATGTGGAATGATTACATGCATTTCATTCTTTACATAACCGACCCGCAGTGGCAGAATTTCCAGGTGAAAATCCGTGCAATGATCCTGGAAGAGACGTTGGCAGTTGTCAGTTCAGATATGAATCTGGGAACTGATATGTTGAAATCAGCAACGATTATTCTCGTAATTGTACCATTTATGTTTGTCTATCCGTTTTTGCAGAAATATTTCACCAAAGGAATTACCCTTGGCGCTGTGAAGGGATAAGCATATGCAGAAAGAAATCAGACGAAAGGTCTGAGAAAATAAAGGAGGATTTTTCTATGTTAAAAAGAAATGATGGAATGATGAAGCGTGTATCGGCACTGGTACTTGGTGCGGCGCTGGCAGCCACTACTGCTGTATGGGCGGAGGAGACAACAACGGATGCAGACGCAGCTGTTGAGCTGGATTATGAGGCGATTGAGAAGCCGGAATCTATTTCCTGGTGTTCCCATGACGGCATGCTGCCTGAGAACGGACAGACGGAGTGGGATGCAGAATATGAGCGTCTGACTGGAATTGATCTGGAGCATACCTATGTAACCGGTAATGAGTACAATGATAAGATTGAGCTGGACTATGCCGCTGATACCGTTCCGGATGTTTTTGACCTCAGCTCCACCTACTTCCCCAAGTATGTTGCGGAAGGTGCAGTTGCAGACCTGACGGATCTGGTTAAGGCTTCCGGTCTCTATGACCTGGTAGATGAGTCCATCTGGGAGCAGTGCAGCTATGAAGGAAGAATTTACGGCGTACCGAAGGAAATCCCGCAGGCATGCGGTACCTATGTGCGTAAGGACTGGCTGGACCGACTGGACATGGAAGTACCGGAGACCTACGAAGAATTCATTACTATGCTGACACGCTTCCGCGACGAGATTGATGAGTGCCTGATGCCGTATACAGCACCTGGTCTTGTCACAGCACAGTATCTTCCAGACTTCTATCAGGGTGCATTCCCGGGAATCACAGAGGTAGATGGTGAGTGGATAGACGGCATGCAGCAGGAAAACATCAAAGATGCGCTGCAGAAGATGCAGGATGCCTACGCAGAAGGACTCCTTGACATGGAAGCAATCACAAACACAACAGCAACCTGCCGTGATAACTGGGAATCCGGAAGTGCCGGAGCGTTCTGTTACTGGACAGGAAACTGGGGCCAGCAGCTGACCTATAATCTGCAGAAGAATGTTCCAGAGGCTGAAGTAATCTGCATCCCGGCAATCGAAGGAGCTGTTTATCTGTATTCCACACCAACCGTTCATGTAATCAACGGACGACTGTCTGAAGAAGAGGTTGCTCAGGTTTTCAAGTATTTTGTTGGATACATGCATGACGGAGGCGAGGGTCAGGTTCTGTTTGAGTATGGTGTTGAAGGCGTTCACTGGGAGCAGGACGGTGAAAATGTTAAGATGCTTCCGAGCCTTTCCGATCCGAACACAACACTGAACAAGGCTTATATTCTTCCGTCTTCCCGTCTGACTCCACTGTCTGTGAATGACAAGAATATGGTTTATTCCGATCCGTATCTGGATTCTCTGGCAGTAACGGATGCAAGCGCAAAGAACCAGTCCTTCCAGCCGGCATCTGAGACCTATTCACTGATCTCTTCCGATCTGACAATTGCCCGTGATACCTGCGTGGCTGAAATTGTTACTGGTGCCGTATCGGTGGAAGAAGGCCTGGCAAGCTATAAGGAAATTGCTGACTCTCTGAATCTGGAGCAGGCTCTGGAAGAGATGAATGCGAACTAAATGAAAAAATGGATGGATTTCATGAATTAAGGATTCCGTCAAAACCTGCAGGGCAGAGAAATCTGCCCTGTTTTCTGTTTTCAGAAATCCAGACAAACATTTCAGTGATACGTTCATCCGGATTTCTGAAAGATTAATTGTAAAACCTTCCAACATTAATCTGTTTTTAATCTTTCTCCTATTATGATTTAATTTTCCGGGGGTAGAATACAGCCATCAGATCAAGAAAGGAGAGCAGCAGAGAAAAGGAAAGAACTGCTGCAAAGGAAAGGGTATGGAAGAGATGAATCTGTTAACTGAGGCGGAAAAGATGGAACGCGTTGAGCGGGTTGTTGAGAAGACCGGTCTTACCTATGAAGAAGCAAAGGATGCGCTGGAAGCAAACAACTGGGATATGCTGGAAACCATGGTTTACCTGGAGCGTCTTGGAATGGTCCGCGAACCGAAGCAGGCATCCCAGACCACAGAAGAGGAGAAGGCAAAGGAATTCAAACAGGCTTCCGAAGAATATGAGAAGCAGGCAAAGGGCGGATTTGGGGATACCGTCAGCAAGTTCCTGAAGTGGTGCGGAAAGATCATCAAGATTGGATGTGAAAACACCTTCCGCATTTCAAGAGACGGCGAAAAGCTTCTGGACATGCCGCTGATCATTCTTGTACTGCTGCTGATTTCCAGCTTCTGGACGTTCGCTGTTCTGCTGATTGTCGGTCTGTTCTTCCGGTTCCGTTATTCCTTCGACGGTGCGCTGTTTGAAGGAAATGCAGCAAAGGTAAACGATGCGTGTGAAAAAGCAGCGGATGCCTGTGAAAATGTAAAGAAAGAGTTTTCCGAGAAGTAAGAAAGGAATGCTTGCCAGTTCCATGGGGAGTATGGTAAACTGAATAGAAGGCTGTGAGATGGTGCGGCGATGGCTGCACCATTTTCTGTGTATGCATGTGTTTTCGGCAGTTGAGTGCAGAAACGGTTGGGGCAATGAGTGAATCGTTTCAGGAAAAAGCCGCAGCAGTGTATGTTCAGGCAGAATACACTGGTTTGTTGCTGTAAGGGGGAAAGGGATGAACATTTTATTAATTGAGGATGAAGAAAAAATAGCCCGTTTTGTCGAGTTGGAATTGAAGCATGAAGGATATTCGGTCACGAAATCCTATGACGGGCGCGAGGGTCTGGAGCTGGCATTAAGCGGCTGCTATGATCTGATTTTGCTGGACGTGATGCTTCCCCATCTAAATGGACTGGAAGTCCTGCGCAGACTGCGCCGGTCCTCGGAAGTGCCGGTCATCTTGCTGACAGCCCGGGACGCGGTCATGGACAAGGTTTCCGGTCTGGATGCGGGAGCAGACGATTATATTACAAAACCGTTTGCGATTGAAGAACTTCTGGCGCGGATTCGTGTTGCCCTGAAAAAGCGTGCAGGAACCGGTACGCAGCCGACCCATGAACTGGAGGCTGCCGGAGTTACACTCAACGAGGAACGTCACGAGGTAAAATGCCAGGAGAAACCCATCGAGCTGACGAACCGGGAGTTCGAGCTTCTTCATGCGCTGCTGAAGAATAAGAACATTGTCATGTCCAGAGAGAAGCTGATGGACCTGGTCTGCGGCTATGACTTTGCCGGCGAAACCAATGTGATTGATGTCTATGTCCGCTATCTGCGCAGCAAGATCGACGATAAGTTCCATATCCGGCTGATTCAGACGGTGCGCGGCGTGGGATATGTGATTCGGGACTGACGGGAGCAGCACTGCGTACCGTCTGGATGCGACCGTCTGGATGCGACCGTCTGGATGCGACCGTCTGGATGCGACCGTTTGCATGCGGCAGTTTATATGCGGCAGTCTATATGCGGCAGTCTATATGTATGCAGTCAGAGAGAAAGAAAGGGAGTCTGCTATGAAAGAAAACAGGCGAATGCTGTCAATCGCCAGAAAAATTAATCTTCATTACTGGATGAAGCTTCTCTGGGCCATTGTTCTGATCAACGTGCTTCTGCTCGGCTTTGTCTGCTGGGATTTCTGCGCGCAGGCAGAGGGCAGTCTGCCGGCTGGCGAAATCATTCGGGAACGAACCATGGGAATCTGGTCGGGAGACGGGATGGAATCGTTGGGCGAAACAGAATCGTCAAGTGGGGAAGAATCGTCAGGCGAAGCAGAGTCGTCAGGCGGAGCAGAATCGTCAAGTGGGACGGAATCGCCAGACAGGATGGAGCCTGCAGAAGAATGGGTGAGTGGTGAGAAGGGAAATCAGAATGGGAAGGCTGTCTGCTATGTGATAACCGGTGAAGCGGATGTGTATTACTTTCCGGTCAGGGAACGGGTAATGTCTCTTCTTCCACAGGCGATTGTTCTGCTGATAATCGAACTGCTTCTCCTGATTGAAGGCTTTTTTGATGTCCGTGTGGTCAGAAGACGGCTGAAGCCGCTGAATGATCTGGCGAAAAAGGCGGAGGAGCTCAGCAGCCTTGCCTTTGAAACCTCCAGCAAATTCAATAATCTGGAACAGGCGATCACGAACATCCGTCCGGAGGCACCGAATGCGAAAATCCATGTGGGAGATAAAGATTTGCGAAGCCTTGAGGTTGCAATCAACAATCTGCTGGAGCGGATGCGGGAATCCTACCGCCAGCAGAACCGGTTTGTGTCCGATGCGTCCCATGAGCTGCGGACACCGATTGCCGTGATCCAGGGCTATGTGAACATGCTGGACCGCTGGGGAAAGGATGATCCGGAAATCCTGCAGGAAGCAATCGAAGCCATGAAAAATGAATCCGATCACATGAAGCATCTGGTGGAGCAGCTTCTGTTTCTGGCAAGAGGAGACAGCGGAAGACAGTCCGTGAAACCGGAGCGTTTTTCCATGACGGATATGATGAAGGAAATCTGGGAGGAATACCGGATGATTGATCCGACGCATCGCTATCTGCTGCAGGCAGAACCGGATCTGTACTATACCGGCGATCCGGACATGATCAAACAGTCGGTCCGGATTTTTGTGGATAATGCAGTAAAATATGCGGATCAGGGAACCATCATCCGGTTTGGCGTCAGAAGTCAGGGAAATGAAATTCTGTACTTTGTGGAGGACGAGGGAATTGGCATGGAGCAGGATGAGGTCCTTCACATGTTTGAGCGTTTCTACCGTTCCGATACGGCGAGAAACAGCAGGACAGGAGGAACCGGTCTTGGTCTTTCTATTGCAAAATGGATCGTGGATGCTCACAGAGGAACCATCGATGTGCTGTCGCGAACGGGGATTGGAACCAGGATCGCGGTGACGCTGAAACGCTGAGAGAACGACAGGCTTCTCCTAAACAGACCATCCATTCCAGGAAGCTGCGCATAAAACGGAGCGGCTGGAATGGAAAAAAACGACAAGAAGCAGACTGTTTCGACTCGGGAGACAATCCCGGATCCAAACAGTCTGCTTCCTGTTTATTGTGTGTTATTTATTTTTATAAAATGCAGTCACACGATCCATCTGACAGCTCATGTTCAGAAACAGACTGTCAACCAGTGTGATCGCGGCCATTGCCTCCACCACAACAACAGCACGGGGAACAACAATCGGGTCATGGCGTCCTTTGATGGAGATGCTGACCGGTTCCTTGTCCCGGTTGACCGTGTCCTGGGGCTGGAAAATGGAAGGCGTCGGTTTGATTGCCGCGCGGATGCGGATTGTGTCCCCGTCACTGATGCCGCCAAGGATGCCGCCGGCATGGTTGGAAGCCTTCTTAATCTGATTTCCTTCTATAATAAAGGGATCGTTGTTGGCAGAGCCGTTCGCAGCAGCGACGGAAAAGCCATCACCGATTTCAATTCCCTTGACGGCACCGATGGACATCAGCGCTTTGGAAAGATTGGCATCAAGCTTCTCAAACACCGGATCGCCAAGACCGGCGGGAACACCGGTAATCCGGCATTCAATTACACCGCCGACCGAATCGTGGGCCTGCATCATGGATTCCACATAGGCAGCGGCCTTTTGAGCGGCTTCTGCATCGGGAAGACGGAACGGATTGTTCTCAATTTCCTCCGGATCAAACGATTCTGCGGCAACCGGTCCGATCTGTGAGGACCAGGCGAGAATCCGGATGCCAAGCTGATCCAGAATTTTCTGCGCGATGGCGCCGGCAGCAACTCTGCCGATGGTTTCACGGGCGGAAGAACGTCCGCCGCCGCGGTAATCGCGGAAGCCATATTTCTGGTCGAAGGTATAATCGGCGTGTCCCGGGCGGTAGCAGGACGCAATCTGAGAATAGTCCGAGGAACGCTGCGTTTCGTTGAGGACCTCCAGCGCAATGGGAGCGCCGGTAGTCTTTCCTTCAAAGACACCGGAGAGAATTCGCACGCGGTCATCCTCTTTGCGGGGTGTGGCAAAGCGGCTCTGGCCGGGCTTGCGGCGGTTCAGCTGCTGCTGAATGTCACTCTCATCCAGAGGGAGACCGGCGGGAACGCCGTCAACGACTGCGCCAATTCCGGGACCGTGGGACTCGCCCCAGGTCGTAACGCGAAAAATTGTGCCAAATGATGATCCTGCCATAGTTAACCTCCATTCGACGGATCAGACAAACTGATTCCGTTCCTTATCATATTCATAGTCAATTGCCGCCAGCTTTTCACAGAGAACGGCAGCG
>JAFUPV010000008.1 GCA_017472605.1 Lachnospiraceae bacterium | reverse complement strand
GTAGAATTTGAGCCTCATGCGACCAGTCTGGAGGAAAGCGGTGACGGTTATGTAGTTGCTTCCCTGGGCGTAGAATCCGGCTATGTGCCGTACACGGCATACTGCGCAAAGAAGAGCTTTCTGGAGAAGAATCCGCAGATTATCCAGAGCTTTACCAATGCCATTCAGAAAGGTCTTGTCTATGTTAACAGCCACAGCGCGCAGGAAATTGCAAAGACCATTGCGCCTCAGTTCGCAGAGACCGAAGAGAGTACCATTGCCGTGATCGTGAACCGTTACAAGGAGCAGGACACATGGAAAGGCGATACTGTTTTTTCGCAGGAGAGCTTTGAACTGCTGCAGGATATTCTGGAGGATGCCGGTGAGCTGGAGTCGCGTGTTCCATACGAAAAGCTGGTTGTGACTGAATATGCAGAGAAAGCGGCGGAGACGGCTGATGAAAAATGAAGAATCTTAAGGTTCTATAAAACCGGTTGATTTTCGCAGGGTAATATTGTATGATATCAAAGTCATGAAATGTGAAAAAAAGGGCAGAGAAGTACCTGACACGAAAGAGACAGAATCAGTGAGGATGGAAGGCGGAATACCAATGATGGAGAGAAAAGAAGCAGTACTCAGCTTATCCGGAGTCTATGAAGCCGATGGACCGTGCGGATGGGAGGATGGGATCCGGGTGGATTTGACAGCGGTGGAAGGAACCACGTTTTTCTGTGAAGACGCGGCTGCGGATCATCTGCGCCATGTCATTGACGGGCTGCCGCTGTCCGGGATCCACTGGATTGATTCCGGTGACTATCACTATGTCAGTCTGTTCTTTCTGGAACGGATCCGTGAGCCGTTTACGCTGGTGATGTGCGATCACCATTCGGATATGCAGGAAAGCGCCTTTGGCGCAGATCTTCTTTCCTGCGGAAGCTGGCTGCTGCAGAGTCTGAAGCGTCTTCCGTTTCTGGAACAGGTTATTCTGATCGGACCGGAGGATGACGAGAGCATGCAGGCGGAGGAATCCATTCGGGAACGTGTCTGGTGGATCCGGGAAGAGGAGCTGGAAGAATCCATGGAAAAAATAAACAGCCGGATCTGCGGAAAAAAGGTATATATCTCTTTCGATAAAGATATATTAAGTGAGGATTTCTGCGACTCCGGCTGGAGTCAGGGGCAGATGACGCTGAAGACGGCCGTAGAGTTTCTTGACCGGATCAAAGAAGCTTCGGATGTTATCGGAATTGATTTCTGCGGGGAAACGCCGCCAAAAGACGGAGGCTTTGATCCGGAGGGGATGCGAAAAAACAGGATGACCAATGACAGCCTGAGAGCCTGTCTGCGGGATTGGATGAAAGGAGGAGAGGAAGCATGACAGAGACACTGCTGGATTTGCTCTGGTATTTCTTCATATACAGCTTCATCGGCTGGTGCCTGGAGGTTGTGTTTACCGTGTGCAGAAGAAAGAAGCTGGTAAACAAGGGCTTTCTGAACAGCCCGCTCTGCCCGATCTACGGTTACAGCGGCGTTCTGATTGCCGTGATCTTCGGAGAACTGACGGATCAGCTGTTTTTCCTATTCCTCGGAAGCCTTGTGCTTGCCACCTTTACCGAGTTTGTGACCGGTCATCTGCTTCAGGCAATCTTCCATCAGAAATGGTGGGACTATTCCGAACGCAAATGGAACCTGGACGGTTATGTCTGTGCGGAATTCTCCCTGTTCTGGGGCCTGTTCGGAATGTCTGTGGTCCTGTTTCTGAACCCGCTGATCCGGGAAGTGACCGGGCTGATCCCGGAGCTGATCTCCTGGATCATTGTGCTGACGCTTGTGGGACTGACTGCCATCGATCTGATCGGAACGGTGATCGTTCTTCTTCAGCTGCGAAAGAAAGCAGGACGGATTGAAGCCATCAATACCAACCTTCAGAATGTTTCCAGTCATCTGCGGCTTGGCATTACCAGACAGGTGGAACGGCGCATGCAGCGTGCGTACCCCCAGGTGGATACCAAGGTGAAGGTAGAGAAGAAAAAGCCTCAGGTGTTTGCGGAGGGAAACAGCTTCTATAAACTGGTGGCTCTGTTTTTCATCGGTTCAGCGCTGGGCGATCTGGTGGAGACAATCTTCATGTACATAACACGCGGTCACATTGTCAGCCGTTCCAGCGTTGTCTACGGCCATTTCAGCATCGTATGGGGGCTGGCTGTGGTGATTCTGACTTCCTGTCTGTACCGGTACCGCAAGCGCAACCTGCTGACGATCTTCCTGATCGGCACTGCTCTTGGCGGAACCTACGAATATGCATGCAGCGTGTTCACAGAGCTGGTATTCGGCACGATTTTCTGGGATTACAGTAAAATCCCCTTTAATCTGGGCGGGCGGATTAACCTGCTGTACTGCTTCCTCTGGGGAGCAGTGGCTATCCTCTGGCTGAAAGTGGTGTACCCGGCACTGTCGTGGCTGATTGAAAAAATACCGATCCGCCTGGGACGGATCGTCTGCAATCTGCTGATCGTTTTCATGATCATAAACTGTCTGATCTCCGGAGCGGCGCTTCTTCGGTATCGTGCCCGAAACGCGGGAGAGCCGGCAAAAAATGCGGTGGAAGCGTTTCTGGATGAGCGGTTTGACGATGAGCGGATGGATAAAATTTATCCATATGCGAAGATTGTTCGATAATGATTTGACTTTCTGAATTTACTGTGTTAAAATGTCAGCAGAGCAGTCAGGTATCGCGTCATGGCAGAAAAGACGATATCTGCAGATAACAGGAGGCAGAAAGCACTATGAACAAAAAAATTAAGACACCGTCAACCGATTTTCTTTTTGAGGCCATTCTGACACTGAAGAACACCGAGGAATGCTACACCTTTTTTGAGGACGTCTGCACGGTGAATGAGCTGCAGTCTCTGTCTCAGCGTTTTGAAGTGGCATACATGCTGCGAAAAGGAAACACCTATCTTGAGATTGCCGAAAAAACAGGCGCCTCCACTGCCACAATCAGCCGTGTAAATCGCAGTCTGAATTTCGGCAACGATGGCTATGACATGGTATTCGAACGGATGGAAGAAAAGTAAAGTCAGAAAACAGAACGTAACAGGGAGAAAAACCGGTAAAGCAATTTACCGGTTTTTGAAATGAAAGGAGATTTCTGTGCGGAAACGAAAGTCCTATTTACCGGAACAGTCAAGAAAAATGATCGGAGACAGGCTGTTTGATCTGATCTTCATTCTGATTGCCTTTGGAATCTGTTTCTTTACGGCGGGAGCAGTTCTCGGCCTGGAGCCGGGAGAGACAACCACACTGCAGTACTGCATCGCCGGTTCAGGAGCCACGCTGCCGATTCTCTGGCGCTTCTGGAAGAAAGCGGGAGCACGGGTTGATCGGATTGTTCTTGTCATGGTGTGGGCAGCAGCTGTTCTGGCAGTCTGTGCCGTGGCAGCAGGGCAATAAGGTTGAGTGAGATTATCCTGCTTACTCAAAAAAACGGAAAAAATCATGGGAAATATATCTTTTTGACCTTAAAAAGTTGATTTAATGTAACGACTTATTGATAAAAATTAAAGTTTGACCCGATTTTTGAAATGTTAGACTTGCAAAAAAGTAAGAAATGTTCTAACATAGAGGGCAGTTGTTTCAGAAGAAGAGGACGCACGTCCTGCACGGTGACACCGATGAAACCGTGCATGCGGCAGAGCGGCTTTCTTCAAAAGAGGAGGATGAGAAATGGAATGTAAAATTGCACTGATTCCCGGTGACGGAATCGGTCCTGAGATAGTCAGAGAAGCAAAAAAAGTTCTGGACCGCACGGCTGAGATCTACGGTCACACCTTTCACTATGAGACCCTGCTGATGGGCGGCTGCTCCATCGATGCTTACGGGGAACCGCTTACGGAGGAGACGCTGGCAAAGGCAAAGGCTTCCGATGCTGTTCTTCTTGGCGCGGTAGGCGGCAATGTGGGAAATTCCCGCTGGTACGATGTAGCTCCCAATTTAAGACCGGAAGCAGGCCTGCTGAAGATCCGCAAGGGACTCGGCCTGTTTGCAAACATCCGTCCTGCCATGCTCTACGATGAGCTGAAGGCGGCCTGCCCGTTAAAGGAGTCCATCATCGGTGACGGATTTGACATGGTCATCATGCGTGAGCTGACAGGCGGTCTCTATTTTGGAGAGCATAAGACAGAAGAAATCGACGGCATCCGCAAGTCTACGGACGTTCTTGTCTACGATGAGAACGAGATCCGCCGCATTGCCATCAAAGCCTTTGACATCGCCATGAAGCGCCGCAAGGTCGTTACCAGTGTGGACAAGGCAAACGTGCTGGATTCGTCCCGCCTCTGGAGAGCCGTTGTCAATGAAGTGGCGAAGGACTATCCGGAAGTGACCCTGAACCACATGCTGGTTGACAACTGCGCCATGCAGCTTGTCATGAATCCCGGTCAGTTCGATGTGATCCTGACAGAGAACATGTTTGGTGACATCCTTTCCGATGAGGCAAGCATGATCACCGGCTCCATCGGAATGCTGTCTTCTGCCAGCCTGGGTGCAGGAAAGCTTGGTCTCTACGAGCCGAGCCACGGTTCCGCACCGGATATTGCAGGCAAGGACATTGCAAACCCCATCGCAACCATTCTTTCCGCAGCGATGCTGCTTCGCTACTCCTTCGACCTTGACCGCGAGGCGGATGCCATCGAGGCGGCTGTGGCAAAGGTTCTGAAAGATGGCTACCGCACCGGCGATATCATGTCTGACGGATGTACAAAAGTTGGAACGACAGCAATGGGTGACCGGATCACGGAAAATCTGGTCTGAACATAGAAAAGAGGGTTAAAAATGAGAAGTGATAATGTAAAAAAAGGCATGCAGCAGGCACCTCACAGATCCCTGTTCAATGCCCTTGGATTCACAAAAGAAGAGATGGAGAAGCCGATGATCGGTATCGTCAGCTCCTACAACGAGATCGTACCAGGCCACATGAACCTGGACAAGATCGTTGACGCGGTGAAGCTTGGCGTTGCCGCTGCCGGCGGTGTTCCGGTTGTTTTCCCGGCAATCGCTGTCTGTGACGGTATTGCAATGGGTCATGTCGGCATGAAATATTCCCTGGTAACAAGAGACCTGATCGCTGATTCCACCGAATGCATGGCGATGGCTCACCAGTTTGACGGTCTGGTCATGGTTCCAAACTGTGACAAGAACGTTCCCGGCCTGTTAATGGCAGCAGCAAGACTGAACATTCCGACTGTTTTCGTCAGCGGCGGTCCGATGCTGGCCGGTCATGTGAAGGGAGCAAGAACAAGCCTTTCCTCCATGTTTGAGGCAGTTGGCGGCTATGCAGCCGGCAAGCTGACCGAGGAAGAGGTTTACGAATATGAGTGTAAAACCTGTCCGACCTGCGGTTCCTGTTCCGGTATGTATACCGCAAACTCCATGAACTGCCTGACCGAAGCGCTTGGCATGGGTCTGCAGGGCAACGGAACCATCCCGGCTGTTTATTCCGAGCGCATCAAGCTGGCAAAGCATGCCGGCATGCAGGTAATGGAAATGGTCCACAAAAACATCTGTCCGCGCGACATCATGACTGAAAAGGCATTCCACAACGCGCTGACTGTCGATATGGCTCTTGGCTGCTCCACCAACAGCATGCTTCATCTTCCGGCAATCGCAAGAGAAGCAGGTGTTGAGCTGAACGTGGACATCGCAAATGACATCAGCGCCGTAACTCCAAACCTCTGCCACCTGGCTCCGGCAGGCCACACCTACATGGAGCAGCTGAACGAAGCAGGCGGTGTGTATGCGGTAATGAATGAGCTGACAAAGAAGAATCTGCTGAATCTGGACTGCATCACCGTAACCGGAAAGACTGTGGGAGAGAACATCGCAACTGTCTTCAACAAAGATCCTGAGGTCATCCGTCCAGTTGAGAATCCGTACAGTGAGACAGGCGGAATCGCTGTCCTCAAGGGTAATCTGGCTCCGGATTCCGGTGTTGTGAAGCGTTCTGCTGTTGCTCCGGAGATGATGGTTCATGAGGGACCGGCAAGAGTCTTCGACTGCGAAGAGGATGCTATTGCTGCAATCAAGGGCGGCAAGATTGTTCCCGGCGATGTGGTTGTTATCCGCTATGAGGGACCGAAGGGCGGCCCGGGAATGAGAGAGATGCTCAATCCGACCTCCGCAATCGCGGGTATGGGTCTTGGCGAGTGCGTGGCACTGATCACAGACGGCCGTTTCTCCGGCGCGTCCAGAGGCGCAAGCATTGGTCATGTGAGCCCGGAGGCTGCTGTAGGCGGTCCGATCGCTCTGGTTGAGGAAGGCGATATCATTGAGATCAACATCCCGGCTAACTCCCTGAATGTCCGTGTTTCCGATGAGGAGATGGCAAGAAGAAAGGCTGCATGGGTACCGAGAGAGCCGAAGGTGAAGACAGGCTACCTGGCGCGCTATGCAAGTCTGGTTACCTCCGCAAGCAAGGGCGCTGTACTGGAAGTTCAGTAACGATGACAGTGAGTCGGGAAGAACGTTCATTCTTCCTGAAGGATAAGATAGATAAAGGAGATAAGAGCTATGCTGCTGAATGGTTCTGAAATTATTATTGAGTGTTTAAAGGAGCAGGGCGTTGATACCGTTTTCGGTTATCCGGGCGGCTGCATCCTGAATGTATATGATGCGTTATATAAGCACAGCAACGAGATTACCCACATCCTGACTTCCCATGAGCAGGGTGCTTCCCACGCGGCTGACGGTTATGCAAGAGCCACCGGCAAGGTTGGTGTCTGCATGGCAACTTCCGGCCCTGGCGCAACCAATCTGGTAACCGGTATTGCTACCGCTTACATGGATTCTATCCCGATCGTTGCAATTACCTGTAATGTTGCGGTTGCTCTTCTTGGCCGTGACTCCTTCCAGGAGGTAGACATTGCCGGCATTACCATGCCGATTACCAAGCACAACTTCATCGTTAAGGATGTAACCAAGCTGGCTGACGTGTTCCGCAAGGCATTCCGCATTGCGAAAGAGGGTCGTCCGGGCCCTGTACTGATCGATATCACCAAGGATGTTACCGCTGCAACCTGTGAATATGAGCCGAAGACTCCGGAACTGATCAAGCGCGTTGTTTCTTCTATTAAGGAAGACGATGTAACGCAGGCTCTGAACATGCTCAGGGAAGCAAAGAAGCCCTATGTGTTCGTAGGCGGCGGCGCAATCGCTTCCGGTGCGGCTGCAGAGCTGAACGAATTTGTACATAAGCTGGATGCGCCGGTGGCAGATACGCTGATGGGCAAGGGTGCTTTTGACGGAACGGATCCGCTTTACACCGGTATGCTGGGCATGCATGGAACAAAGGCTTCCAACTTTGGCGTAAGTAAGTGTGATCTTCTTGTAACTGTCGGCGCAAGATTCAGCGACCGTGTTTACGGTAATGCGAAGAAGTTTGCACCGAACGCGAAGATCCTTCAGTTTGATGTAGATCCGGCTGAGATCAACAAGAACATCAAGACCAATGCCAGCGTGATCGGCGATATCAAGTCCATTCTCGAGATCATCAATGCGAAGCTGCCGCAGCAGAAGCACAGCGAGTGGATTGAAGAGATTATGGACTTCCAGAAGAAATTCCCGCTGAACTATCACAAGGATAAGCTGACCGGTCCGTACATCATCGAGAAGCTCTATGAGGAGACAAATGGCGATGCCATTATTTCCACCGATGTCGGACAGCATCAGATGTGGGCTGCTCAGTACTACAAGTATAAGGCTCCGCGTACCCTGCTGACTTCCGGCGGTCTTGGAACCATGGGCTACGGCCTTGGCGCAGCCATCGGCGCAAAGATGGGACGAAAAGACAAGGTCGTTGTAAACATTGCCGGTGACGGATGCTTCCGCATGAACATGAATGAAGTGGCAACCGCTACCAGATACAACATTCCGGTCATTGAAATTGTGATCAACAACCATGTACTGGGAATGGTTCGCCAGTGGCAGAACCTGTTCTACGGACAGAGATATTCCCAGACAATCCTTGAGGATGTGGTTGATTTCGCAAAGGTTGCAGAGGGAATGGGCGCAAAGGCCTATACCGTAAGAACCTGTGAAGAGTTCGATGCGGCAATCAAAGAAGCAATCAGCCTGAACATTCCGGTTGTGATTGACGCGCAGATTGAGAAGGACGACAAGGTATTCCCGATGGTAGCACCTGGTGCGCCGATCGACGAGTGCTTTGCAGAAGAGGATCTTGCAAGCCGTTTCGGCTGATAGCAGCCAAAGCGATGAGAAGGCAGCCGTCTGGCTGCGGTTTCAAAGACAAACGACAGAAAGCCGTTGAATAGCAGACTGCCGCACTGAGCTGAGTCTTGGGAGCGGCGGTCTGTTTTGCATTGTTTATACATCCAGGCAAGGAGAAGAAACAGACATGCGTGAGCGTTGGATTTTACAGTCAAAAAAAGGAGACTTTGCCGGAATCGGCAGAAGGTTCGGAATTGATCCGGTCACGGCGCGGGTAATGCGCAACCGAAATGTGGCAACCGATGAGGAAATTGACAGCTATTTAAACGGAGGGATTCCGCAGCTGCACGATGCCCATCAAATGAAGGATGCGGACAAAGCAGCGGGAATGATCGAAACGGCGATTCGAAACGGGATTGAGATCGGAATTGCCAGTGATTTTGACAATGACGGTATTTTTTCCGGAATGGTTCTTTACGAAGGAATCCGTTTTCTCGGCGGAAAGGCTTCCATCTACACTCCGCACCGTGTGCTGGAGGGCTATGGTCTCAATGACCGGATCGTTCATGAGGCATATGATGCCGGGTGCCGGATGATTCTGACCTGCGATAACGGAATTGCCGCCTTTGAAGCGGTGGAACTGGCAAAATCACTGGGGATGCAGGTAATCGTGACCGATCACCATGAGATTCCCTATGTGGAAACGGATGGGGTAAGAAGCTTTCGCCTTCCCTGTGCCGATGCCATTGTGAATCCGAAACAGGAAGACTGCGGCTATCCCTACAAAAATCTCTGCGGAACCGGTGTTGCCTACAAGGTCATTGCGCTTCTGTACGAACGGTTTGGACGGCGAACGGAAGAGGTATACCGGTTTCTGGATTATACAGCCATTGCAACGGTGGCCGATGTCATGGAACTGAACGGAGAGAACCGGATTCTGGTGAAGGAAGGACTAAAGCTGCTCAGGACAACAAAACGTGTCGGATTGAAGGCGCTGATGGATGTGACGGGGATTGAACCGTCTTCTATCAGTTCCTACCACATCGGATTTGTCCTTGGCCCCTGCTTTAACGCGGCAGGCCGTCTGGATACGGTAAAACTGGCGCTTCAGCTGCTTCAGGAACAGGAGGAAGAGAAAGCGCTGGAACTGGCCGGGAAGCTCCGTTCCATGAACGAGGAGCGCAAAACCATGACACAGACCGGAACACAGAAAGCAATCGAAGTCATTGAGCAGGCATCGTGGAAGGAGGACCGCGTCTATCTGGTTTACCTTCCGGACTGCCACGAGAGTGTAGCGGGAATCATCGCCGGACGGCTGCGCGAGCGGTTCTGGCGTCCGGTCCTTGTGTTTACGGATGCCATGGAGGAAGGATATCTGAAAGCGTCAGGACGCTCTATTGATGCATATGATATGTTTGAGCAGCTGAACAAAAACAGAGAACTGTACGCAAGGTTCGGCGGTCATAAAATGGCAGCCGGACTGACCATGAAGGCAGAGTATCTGGATGTCCTGCGAAAGCGGCTGCGCAGCCAGTGTCCGCTTACCGCGGAGGACCTGCGTCCCGTTGTTCTGATTGACACACCGCTTCCGCTGGAATATATTTCCGAGCCGCTGATTCAGGATCTGGAGAAGCTGGAGCCTTTTGGAAGGGGAAATGAGAAGCCGCTGTTCGCCTGGCAGCATGTGACGATTCTGCGCCTGACGAGAATCGGGAAGAACCGGGATATGCTGAAGCTTCAGGTCTGCGGAAGCGGTGGAAGAGCCATGGACGCGCTTTACTTCGGCGATGCCGATGGTTTTCTTGCTTTTCTGGAGGAAGAGTATGGGGCAGAAGCGGTAGCGCGTGCGTTTAAGGGAATGGGAGGAACCATGGACGCGGCATTTACCTTCTATCCCCAGGTTAACATGTTCCGTGATCAAAGAAGTTTACAGATTGTGGTGCAAAACTATTGCAGAATTGCGAAAAAATAGGTATAATATCTGTTATCGTTCATACTGGAAAGACAGTGTCAGTAACCTGCGGACGAGAGGAACCGGAGGACTGAGAACAGAAAGGCGCCGCGCCATACAAGGGGAGGAAGAAAATGAGAATCGGAATCAGAGCACATGATGTGAAGGCAGATACGTTTGAAGGTCTGGTGGAGGCAATTCACGAGCAGGGAATGCACTGCTGTCAGCTGGCAGTTCCCAAGGCGATTAAAGAGTTCCCGACCCAGAAGGAGGTCCTGACACCGGGACTGGCACTTTACATGAAAGAAATTTTTGCTGCCAACAAGGTTGATGTCGCAGTCCTTGGCTGCTACCACAATCTGGCAACTCCGGATGAGGAGGCGCTGGCAGATACCACAGATACCTATAAGAGACATATCCTCTTTGCAAGTCTTCTTGGCGCCGGTGTTGTCGGAACAGAGACAGGAAACTGCAACGTGGAATACCGTTACGAGCCGTACAGCCACACAGAAGAGGCACTGCAGATCTTCATTAAGAATCTCCGTCCGGTTGTGGAGTATGCAGAGAAGCTGGGCGTTATCGTCGGCATCGAGCCGGTGTGTCGCCACATCGTCTGCAACGCAAAGCGTGCAAGAGCCGTTCTGGACGCCATCAAGTCTCCGAACCTGCAGATTATTTTTGATCCGGTTAATCTGCTTAACGAAAAGAACTGCGCGCAGCATGTGGAGATCATCAAAGAGTTTACCGAGCTGCTGGGACCGGATATTGCAACGATCCATGCAAAGGATTTCAAGCTGGTTGACGGCGTGCTCAAGAGCTGCCCCTGTGGTTTCGGCGAGATGAATTATGACTTTCTGATGTCCTATATTAAGAACCACAAGCCGCACATCCATGTGCTTCTTGAAGATACCGTGCCGGAAAATGCACTCCAGGCAAAAGCCTTTCTGGAGGAGGCTTACAGCAGAGCCTGAGTCTGACGGATCCCTTTGCACCTGACTGGGAAAAGGTGTTTTGGGGAATGCTGAAATTATACTGTAAGAAAGAGGTGTTTTGGATGTCTCAGATGACCCACGAACCACTGTTACCACCCAAACCGTCCGTGAAAGCGCCTGCCAATTTTACACCGCCGGAAGAACTGTATAAAGAACTGGTAGCCAGCGTGAAGAAATACCACCCCTCCGGTGATCTGACCCTGATTGAAAAGGCTTATCAGGTGGCGAAGGATTCCCACGGTGACCAGAAGCGAAAATCAGGGGAACCCTACATCATCCACCCCCTCTGTGTGGGAATCATTCTGGCAGAGCTGGAGCTGGATAAAGAGAGCATTGCTGCCGGCCTGCTCCACGACGTGATTGAAGATACCACCATGACATTTGACGAGGTGGCTTCCATCTTCGGAAAAGAAGTTGCGTTTCTCGTGGATGGCGTAACGAAACTGACCCAGATCAACTGGGATATGGATAAGATTGAGATTCAGGCGGAAAATCTGCGTAAGATGTTCCTTGCCATGGCGAAGGACATCCGTGTCATTCTTGTCAAACTGGCGGACCGTCTCCACAACATGCGCACCAGTGAATTCTGGAAGCCGGAGACACAGAAGCAGAAGGCAAGAGAAACGCTGGAAATTTATTCGCCTCTGGCATCCCGTCTTGGTATTTCAAAAATCAAGACGGAGCTGGATGATCTGTCTCTGATGCTGCTGGAACCGGATGTGTACCGGGAGCTGACAGAAAAACTGTATTCCACGCAGGAAGTCAGGGAGAAGTTTATTGCGGAGATCATTGATGAAGTAAAAGTCGGCCTGGAAGCGTCCGAGATCAAAGCCGAGCTTTCCGGGCGCGTCAAGCACCTGTTCAGCATCTACCGCAAGATGGTAAATCAGGATAAAACGCTGGATCAGATCTATGATATTTTTGCAGTCCGGATCATCGTGGATTCCGTGAGAGACTGCTATGCGGCCCTTGGCGTGATCCATGAGATGTATCATCCCATCACAGTCCGTTTCAAGGACTATATCGCAATGCCGAAGCCCAACATGTACCAGTCCCTCCACACGACGCTGATCGCGAAGAACGGCCAGCCCTTTGAAATCCAGATCCGTACCTACGAGATGCACCGCACGGCGGAATACGGTATTGCGGCTCACTGGAAGTATAAGGAGCGGGGCTCAGGAGACACGACGGTTCATGACGAGGAGGCAAAGCTGTCCTGGCTGCGCCAGATTCTGGAATGGCAGAAGGATGTGGATGATAACCGGGAATTTGTCAGCATGGTAAAAACCGATCTGAATCTGTTTTCCGATACGGTTTACTGCTTTACTCCGTCCGGAGATGTCAAGAACCTTCCTTCCGGCTCCACACCGATCGATTTTGCGTACAGCATCCATTCCGCAGTGGGCAACCGGATGGTCGGCGCGAAGGTAAACGACAAGCTGGTTCCCATTGACTATAAGATTCAGAACGGAGACCGGATTGAGATCATCACGTCTCAGAATTCCAGAGGACCAAGCCGCGACTGGCTCAACATCATCAAGAGCTCCCAGGCGAAGAACAAGATCAATCAGTGGTTCAAGCAGGAGCGCAAGGAAGACAACATTCTCCGCGGAAAAGAGCTGGTGAGCAGCTGCGCCAAGAGCAAGGGCTACGAGGTCGGTACGCTGACAAAACCGGAGTTCCGCAAGAAAGTGATTGCCAAATATGGATTCCGTGACTGGGAGTCCGTTCTTGCCGCAGTCGGCCATGGCGGTCTCAAGGAGGGACAGATCGTAAACAAACTGATCGATCTGTACCAGGAAAGCATTAAGAAGAACATCACCGACGCACAGGTTCTTGCGGCAGCAGAGGAAGCGAAGGAAAAACCGGCGAAGATCCGCAGCAAGAACGGAATTGTTGTCAAGGGCGTGGATGATGTGGCGGTCCGTTTCTCCAGATGCTGCGCACCGGTTCCCGGTGACGAGATTGTCGGCTTTGTCACGAGAGGACGCGGTATTTCCATTCACCGCACGGACTGTGTCAACATGATGACTCTGCCGGACAGTGAGAAGGTTCGTCTGATTGACGCCGAGTGGCAGCGGGAAAGCCTTTCTTCCGCTGAGAAATTCATGGCGGATATCAAGATTTTCTGCAACAACCGAATCGGAATGGTTGTGGATATTTCAAAGGTGCTGACGGAACGCCAGATTGACATCAGCTCCATGAACTCAAAAACGAGCAAGCAGGGAACTGCTACCATTAACATGTCGTTTGATATCGGCAGTGTCGATGAACTGAATCAGCTGATCCAGCGTCTGCGGGCAATTCCGGGCGTGATTGATATCGAACGCGCAACCGGCTGACCGTCCAAAACGGCAATCGCACCAGACCGGACCATGGATGAAACTGTCGGCAGAGAAATGCCGGCAGTTTTTTTCTCTTGCCGTTGATACATGGAAAGGAGTATATATGAAAATAGAAACACTGGTACTTGGCGGGTTGGAAACAAACTGCTATCTTGTCTATGACGAAGCAGAACGACGCGGATTTCTAGTGGATCCGGCGGACGATGCGCTGAACATCACGGCAAAGCTGAATGCGCTTGGTGTAACGCCGGAAGCCGTGCTGCTGACCCACGGCCATTTCGATCACATCATGGCTGCGGATGAGCTGCGCAGCTTTTATCAGATTCCTGTGCTTGCCCATGAAGCGGAAGCGGCTCTGCTGGAAGATCCCATGAAAAATCTGTCCGGTCTCTGGGCTGCGCCTTATCGGCTGAAAGCAGACCGTCTGCTGAAGGATCATGAGAAGCTGACAATCGCGGGCATGGAGCTGGAAGTGTTCCATACGCCGGGCCATACAAAAGGAGGCGTCTGCTACTATCTGGAAAAGGAAGGCGTTCTGCTGGCAGGAGACACGCTGTTTTGTGAGAGCTATGGAAGAACGGATTTTCCGGGAGGAAGCTTTGGTGAGCTGCGAAATTCCATCACAAACATTCTGTTTTTGCTTCCGGATGAGGTAACGGTTTACTCCGGACACAGCGCGGAAACGACCATCGGCCATGAAAAAAGATACAATCCAATGGCTGTTTACACAGCAGGAGGTGGATGGCAATGACACAGAAGCAAATTCATTTTTATCTGAATACCGAACATCTGGACAATGATGTAAGAAGCCTTTTCATGGCTTTTTTCCCGGGCGCCCAGATTACCAGAACGGAAGAGGAAGGAGCCGGTGAAGCGGATCTGGAAGCTGCTGTAACCATGACACAGGAAGAGGACGGCTCCGATGCTTTACTGACGATTCGCCTGAAAACGCAGCAGAGGGAGATGATGCGCCGGGAGGCGGCAGAGAAACCGGAAGACCGGAAAGCGGTCCGCACAGTCTGCAAATGCCTTCTGTACCGCATGTTAAGCGAGCTGACAGAAAAGGAGCTTCCCTGGGGAACATTAACAGGAATCCGTCCCACGAAAATTGCGCGGACCATGTTGATGGAAGGGGCATCCCAGGAAGAAGTAATCCGCTACATGGAAGATGAGATGCTCTGCTCCAGTCAGAAAACAAAACTCAGCCTGGAGATTGCACAGCGGGAGATCGGGCTGTTGAAGAAGCTGGATTACGAAGACGGATACAGCCTCTACATCGGCATTCCGTTCTGTCCGACAACCTGTGCGTACTGTTCCTTTACGTCCTATCCGCTGAGCCGTTTTGCCGGACAGGTGGATACTTATCTGGACGCGCTGGAGCGTGAGATTGTGTTTACAGCCGGACTGTTTCAGGGAAAGAAGCTGAACACAATCTATTTTGGCGGAGGAACACCGACGACGCTGACGGCAGAACAGATGGAACGCCTGATTGCAATGGTGGAGAAACACTTCGACCTGACATGGGTGCAGGAATGGACCATTGAAGCAGGTCGTCCTGACAGCATCACCAGAGAAAAACTGGAAGTTATCCATGCCCATCCGATCACGCGGATCAGCATCAATCCACAGACCATGAAGGATGAGACCTTAAAACTGATCGGACGAAGGCATACGGTGGATCAGGTTCGTGAAGCGTTTCACCTGGCCCGCCAGGTTGGATTTGACAACATCAACATGGATATCATTGTCGGTCTTCCTGACGAGACACCGGAAGATGTGGAGAATACCCTGCAGGAGATTCAGAAGCTGGCACCGGACAGCCTCACAGTCCATTCGCTTGCCATCAAGCGGGCTGCAAGGCTGAATACCGAGAAAGAAAGCTTTGCGTCTAACAAGAGTGTCAATAATGAAGCACTGATGGATCTGACCAGGGTCTATGCCGCAAAAATGGGACATGTTCCGTACTATCTGTACCGACAGAAGAACATGACCGGGAATCTGGAAAATGTCGGCTATTCCCGCCCCGGTGTTGAGGGGATTTATAACATCCTGATCATGGAAGAAGTTCAGACCATTGTTGCCCTTGGCGCAGGAGCGATTTCCAAACGGGTCATGGGAGACCGGATCGAGCGGTGTGAGAACGCAAAGGACGTGAAGACCTATCTGGAACGCCTGGATGACATGCTGGAGCGGAAACGGAAACTGTTTGCGGATCAGTAACCGGTCCGGCCGTCCGCTGATGAAAAAACTTTCGCCATAAAAACACATCAGCCGGAAAAAACACTTGCAATATCCGAAAAAATTGCTACAATAAAAACATAAAATGCCAAAAGTATGCGAGTGTCACCCCACTCGCTTTTGGTGTTCAAAAACCGGGCCGTGCACCATCGGCTGCTGACAGAAAGAAGGCCCAATGAGGAGGAGATTATGGCACTTGCAAAAAAGCCGGTTACCGGCATGAAAGATATTCTTCCTGCAGAGATGCTGATCCGTGACTATGTGATCGCATTGATTAAGGAAACCTACAAGGGATTCGGTTTTACGCCCATCGAGACCCCATGCATGGAAAACATCGGAAATCTGAGCAACAAGCAGGGCGGAGAAAACGAGAAGCTGATCTTCAAAGTGTTAAAGCGCGGAGAGAAGCTGAAGCTGGAGACGGCTCAGACGGAAAATGATCTGGTAGACTGCGGCATGCGCTACGACCTGACAGTACCGCTGTCCCGTTACTATTCCAACAACGCGGCAACCCTTCCCAAGCCGTTTAAGGCGCTGCAGATCGGTCCGGTATGGAGAGCAGACCGTCCGCAGAAGGGGCGTTTCCGCCAGTTCTATCAGTGCGACATCGACATTCTGGGAGATCCGACCAATCTGGCGGAAATCGAGCTGATTCTTGCGACCACTACGCTGCTTGGAAAGGTTGGCTTCGCCGGCTACACCGTTCACATCAATGACCGCCGGATTCTTCGCGGAATGGCAAAGTACAGCGGTTTTGATGAGGCAAGATATGACGAGGTTTTCATCATCCTGGACAAGATGGACAAGATCGGCGCGGACGGCGTGGCGAAGGAACTGGAAGAGGCAGGATTTGCAAAGGAATGCATCGACCGTTACCTGTCCCTGTTTGAGGACGTAAACGGCAGTGAAGACGGCCTGGCTTATCTGGCAGCTGAGCTGGACGGTTTCCTTGAGGGAGGAGCAGCAGAAAACTTAAAGCAGATCTGCGATACCGTTCTTGCGACTGCGAAATCCAGCTTCCGTCTTGTGTTTGACCCAACGCTTGTGCGCGGCATGTCTTACTACACAGGTACCATTTTCGAGATCAGCGTTGACGGTTTCCCGGGATCTGTTGCGGGAGGCGGCCGCTATGACGAGATGGTAGGAAAGTTTACCGGAATGCAGACACCGGCATGCGGTTTCTCCATTGGTTTTGAGCGGATTGTTACGCTGCTTCTGGAGCAGGGCTTTGAGGTTCCAGGCGCTTCCTCCAGAAAAGCCTATCTGATTGAGAAAGGCATTGACAGCGCTGTTCTTGGTCAGGTGCTGGCAAAGGCAATGGAAGAGCGTGCAGGAGGCGTTCAGGTCCTGATTTCCTGGATGAATAAGAATAAAAAGTTCCAGAAAGAGCAGCTGGCTGCAGAAGGCTATGCTGTGATTGAGGAGTTTTATAAAGAGGGTCTGCGCTGACCGCAGAGAGATGTGTTTAAAGAAAACAGATCACTGCGAACAGACGGATCCACAGGAGCGGAACTCCGGGACGGAGAATCCGTGGAATCGTCGCAAATAGAAATGATTTGACTGGTTACAGGAGGCAGAATATGGCAGAGTCCATGAAAGGGTTGAAGAGAACCCACAGATGTACAGAAGTGTCCGCCGCAAACATCGGCGAAGTGGTAACTGTGATGGGATGGGTGCAGAGAAGAAGAAATCTCGGCAGTCTGATCTTTGTTGATCTGAGAGACAGAAGCGGAATCATCCAGCTGGTATTTGATACCGCTGAGGTGGGCGAGGAAGGCTTCGCAAAGGCGGGAACCCTGCGCAGCGAGTTTGTAATTGCGGCAGTTGGTAAGGTAGTAAAGCGTTCCGGCGCTGTGAACGAGAATCTGGCAACCGGAGACATCGAAATTGTTGTAAATGAGCTGAGAATTCTTTCCGAGGCGCTGACTCCGCCTTTCCCCATTGAGGATGATCTGGCGACAAGAGACGAGCTTCGTCTGAAATACCGCTATCTGGATTTGAGAAGACCGAAGCTTCAGCGCAATCTGATGATGAGAAGCAAGGTTGCGGCCGCAACGAGAAATTTCCTGGCAGAAGAGGGCTTCCTTGAGCTGGAGACTCCGATGCTGACAAAGAGCACGCCGGAAGGCGCGAGAGATTACCTGGTACCGAGCCGTGTTCATCAGGGAAGTTTCTATGCGCTGCCCCAGTCTCCTCAGTTGTTTAAGCAGCTGCTGATGTGCTCCGGTTATGACCGTTATTATCAGATCGTTAAGTGTTTCCGCGACGAGGATCTGCGCGCAGACCGTCAGCCGGAATTCACCCAGATCGACATGGAGCTGTCCTTTGTAGACATGGACGATGTAATCGATGTCAATGAGCGTCTTCTTGCCCGCATGTTCAAAGAAGCCCTTGACGTTGAGATCCCGCTTCCAATCCCGCGTATGTCCTGGCAGGAGGCAATGGACCGTTTCGGTTCCGATAAGCCGGATATCCGTTTTGGATTTGAACTGAAGGATGTCAGTGAGGAAGTAAAGAACTGTGGTTTCAGCGTCTTCTCCGGAGCGCTGGCAGCAGGCGGCACCGTTCGCGGTATCAACGCGTGCGGTCAGGGAAGTCTGCCGAGAAAGAAGATTGATGCGCTGGTTGAGTTTGCAAAGACATACGGAGCAAAGGGTCTGGCGTGGATCGCAATTCAGCCGGACGGCAGCCTGAAGTCTTCCTTTGCAAAATTCATGACACAGGAAGAGCTGGATGCCATCGTTGCGAAACTGGAAGGAAAGCCGGGCGATCTGCTTCTGCTGGCTGCTGACAAGAAGACTGTTGTATGGAATGTTCTCGGCGCGCTGCGCTGCGAGATCGCAAAAAATCTGGGACTGATCCATAAAGATGAATATAAGTTCCTCTGGATCGTTGATTTCCCGCTGTTAGAGTACTCCGAGGAAGAAGATCGATACGTTGCGATGCACCATCCATTTACCATGCCGATGGAAGAGGATCTTCCCCTTCTCGATACCGATCCCGGCAAGGTGCGTGCAAAGGCTTACGACATCACGCTTAACGGCGTTGAGATCGGCGGCGGTTCCGTTCGAATCTACAACAGCGAGATTCAGGAAAAGATGTTTGAAGTGCTTGGATTTACAAAGGAACAGGCTTATGAGCGCTTTGCCTTCCTTCTGGATGCCTTCAAGTACGGCGTTCCGCCGCATGCCGGTCTGGCATATGGTCTTGACCGCCTGATCATGCTGATGGCGAAGGAGGACAGCATCCGTGAAGTAATTGCCTTCCCGAAGGTAAAGGATGCAAGCTGTCTGATGACCAATGCGCCGGATGTGGTTGATGAAAAACAGCTGGTTGAGCTGGGAATCGAGATTTCCGTTCCCGAAAAATAAAACGTCTGTGCGTATAGAAAGGGGGATTTCCATGCGCCGTAAACGGACACCAATTAATCTTGCCATATTGCTTAGCTGCAGCCTTTTCGCGCAGATGACCGGATTTGCTGCAGAATCATCTGAGCCGATGACACAGACCGGATTTTTTTCCATGACGGATATCTTTGGTGACGGCGAATCGGCACCCGATTCTTCGGAAATGCCGGCCGAATTCTCTGACGGGCAGGAGCTGACATCAGCGGAAGCATCGTCTGCAGAACCGGAGCAGATATCTCCTTCGGAGCCGGTCACTGCCGGAGAAGGAACGTCGTTGGGCGAGCCCGCCGCTTCTGGTGAGGGAACGTCTTTTAGCGAACCGGTTTCTTCTGGCGAATCAACGTCTTTCGGCGAGTCGTCCTCTTCTGACGGAATGCCCTCTGATGAAGAACCGTCAGATGAGATGGAAACGGAAAACGGCGATGCGTCCTTAGCGGAACCGGAGTCGGTACTGGAATCAGAGTCAGGTTCAGAAGACGAATCTGTTTCCGGTACAGAACTGGCGACGGATGAGGAATCATTGGCGGAGCCGGTGACGGAAGCTGAGACGGAAATCATGAGCTGTTTTGCTTCTGCCAGCGCAGGGGCGTCCCTTGCGGCACACCGCAGTGCGTCGGCAGAGTCAGCCGTTCTTGTTACGGTACCGGAGGGAACAGAACTTTCTGTGATCGCTCTTGTCCTGGAGAACGGTGATCCTGTCTGGTATCAGGTGATTTTTCAGCTGGATGACTACAGCTATGAGGCGTATGTCAGACCGGATTCCGTTGTGATCCAGAGTTCCGGGATCCAGCTCTTTTCGCTGGAGGATGTGGATCAGACGGATGCGTTTCCGGAAGACTATCAGGTGCTGATCAGGCAGCTGAAAGAAGCACATCCAAACTGGGCGTTCCAGCCGCTTTATGTCGGAATTGAGTTTGAGGAGGCCGTGTCAAAGCAGCGTGAGGTTGTGAACCGGAATCTGGTTCCTCTCAGCTATCCGCTGGCATGGCGTTCCATGGAGACACTGGGAAAGAACAGTCAGGGTAAGGTGTATAACTATGACTGGCGGACAGACACCTGGTTTCTCTGGGAGCCGACCAATGTGGCTGCCTCCGAGCAGGCAGTCCGCTACTGTCTGGATCCGCGCAACTTTATCAATGAAACGTACATTTTCATGTTTGAAAAGCTGCAGTATGAAGCCGAATGTCAGAGCGTGGAAACAGTTAATGCGCTGCTGAAGGGAACCTTCATGTACGATACCAGTGTTCCGGGAGAAGATTTCACCTATGCGTGGCTCCTCCACTGGATCGGTGAAAAATACAATGTGAATCCTGTCATGCTTGCGTCACGCATCCGGCAGGAACAGGGCGTGTATGGAACGTCTGAGCTGATCAGCGGCACATATCCGGAATATGAAAATCTGTACAATTATTTCAACATCAACGCCAGCGGCCAGACGAGAGAGGCAATTGTAACCAGCGGTCTGGCGAGAGCGCGTACCGGATCCTCAATGATTCTTCCTGACGGAACGGAATATGAAGGATCCTGGGATACACCGGTGAAATCAATCATCGGCGGCGCGGTAAACATTGCCACATCCTACATCCTTGCCGGTCAGGATTCGCTGTATCTGCAGAAATTCGACGTCGACAATTCGGACGGAAAGCTGTACTGGCATCAGTACATGCAGGCAATCATTGCGCCGATGAACGAGAGCAAGACTGTCAGACGCTCCTATCAGGACATGGGTCTGCTGGACATGCCGTTTGTTTTCAGGATTCCGGTGTTTGAGCAGATGCCGCAGCAGGCTGCGGAACCGACTGACAACGGAAATCCCAACAATTACCTGGAGTCACTGAAAGTAGATGGAGAGGATGTGTTCACCGATTACGAAAAGGAGACAACGACATTTACCTTCCGTGTACCCTATGAAAAAGAAACGGTTTCTTTAGAGGCGGTGCCGGCCAATGACAATGCATATCTCATCGCTCCAAAAGAACTGGCGCTTGAAGTGGGAAGCAATGTCTGCCCCATTGAGATCATTGCGGAAACGGGAGAAATCCGAACCTATACGCTGACAATTGTCCGGAAAGGTGAAAACGATCCGTTTGAGAATGAGGATCTCTCCTATGGCGAATTCCGAATCGAAGATCAGTACATCTACATCGGCATGGGTGCGCAGGAATACGCAACGGTCTATGTGCCATACTATCAGCTGACTGTGCTGGAAGACAGAAATACAGTTATGATCGACGGTGTAGAACCGGAGACGACAGCGGAAGCGTTTCTGAAAAATGTGGATGTGAAAGGCGATATCTGGGCAGCATTATTTGATGATGCGGAACTGAAGGAGTATACCGGAGAAGAGATTGTGGGAACCGGAGTCTACCTGGTTGTTTCGGATCACAGAACCGGTAAAATTGTGCTGTATTGTCCGATCATTCTTCATGGAGATGTCAACGGAGACAGTGTGCTCGATGTGTTTGATTTTTCCATTGGAAAGTCGGTTCTTCTGGAGCGGAGTGAACTGAGTGAGGATCAGCTGATCGCTGCTGATCTGAATCAGGACGGCACATTCAACATTCTCGATTTTTCAATCATGAAAGCAGTTCTTCTTGGCAATTATGAACTGCAGCAACGTAAAACTGAATAGATACTGGAAAGGTTTTGAAACTGTTATGTCAAAATATGAAGACGAAATTAAAAAAAGGCGGACGTTTGCCATCATTTCCCACCCGGACGCAGGTAAAACGACTCTGACTGAAAAATTCCTTCTTTATGGAGGTGCCATCAATCAGGCGGGATCGGTAAAGGGAAAGAAAACACAGAAGCATGCAGTGTCCGACTGGATGGAGATTGAAAAGCAGAGAGGTATTTCAGTTACTTCCTCGGTTCTCCAGTTCCACTATGACGGCTACTGCATCAACATTCTGGATACGCCCGGACATCAGGATTTCTCAGAGGATACCTACCGTACCCTGATGGCTGCGGATTCTGCGGTAATGGTAATCGACGCTTCCAAAGGTGTTGAGGCACAGACAATTAAGCTGTTTAAAGTCTGTGTGATGCGCCACATTCCGATCTTTACCTTCATCAACAAGCTGGACCGTGAAGCAAACGATCCGTTCGAACTGATGGATGAGATCGAGCGTGTGCTGGGAATCCGTACCTGCCCGATCAACTGGCCCATCGGCTGCGGCAAGAGCTTCAAGGGTGTCTATGACCGCAATACAAGAAAAATCACCACGTTTGTTGCCGCTGATGCCGGAATGCACGAGGTTGAGAGCCATGAGCTGGATGTAGAAGGGGCCGAGGAGGAAGTCGGTGTAATCGGCTATCAGAAGCTTTTAGAGGACATCGAGCTTCTGGACGGCGCATGTGACGATTTTGATCAGGAAGCAGTCAGTGCCGGAAAACAGTCACCGGTATTCTTCGGCTCCGCGCTGACAAA
The DNA here is from genome assembly GCA_017472605.1 of Lachnospiraceae bacterium. GTDB lineage: Bacteria > Bacillota > Clostridia > Lachnospirales > Lachnospiraceae > Anthropogastromicrobium. Next base: position 25,739 of record JAFUPV010000008.1, on the reverse strand, counting down.
CTTTGGTGTGGAGACCTTCCTGGAGCACTTCCTTCAGATGACCTATTCACCGCTGCCGCGTCACAGTGATGTGGGCGAGATCAGTCCGTTTGATGACTATTTCTCTGCCTTTGTCTTTAAGATCCAGGCAAACATGAATAAGGCTCACCGCGACCGCATCGCGTTCATGCGCATCTGTTCCGGCAAGTTTGATGCCGGTATGGAAGTAAACCATGTGCAGGGCGGAAGAAAGATCCGTCTGACGCAGCCCCAGCAGATGATGGCACAGGAGCGTACCCATGTGGAGGAAGCCTACGCAGGTGATATTATCGGTGTGTTTGACCCGGGTATTTTCGCCATCGGCGATACCATCTGTGCTCCGTCCAAAAACTTCCGTTTTGACGGAATTCCCACCTTTGCGCCGGAGCATTTTGCCCGTGTCCGTCAGGTGGATACCATGAAGCGAAAGCAGTTCATCAAGGGCATCAGCCAGATCGCTCTGGAGGGTGCGATCCAGATCTTCCAGGAGTTCAATACCGGCATGGAAGAGATCATTGTCGGTGTTGTCGGTGTGCTTCAGTTTGATGTGCTGAAATTCCGTCTGGAAAGCGAATACAACGTTGAGATCCGCATGGATGTGCTTCCCTACGAATACATCCGCTGGATCGAAAACTGGCAGGAGATTGATGTGGCGAAGCTGACAGGAACCTCCGACATGAAGAAAGTCAGAGACCTGAAGGGCAATCCGCTGCTTCTGTTTGCAAACAGCTGGAGCCCGCAGATGGTGCTGGAGCGCAATAAAGGTCTGAAACTGTCTGAGTTCGGCACAAACAACGAATAAATACGGGAACAGAACCGATGGCATCCGGTGACACAGTAGCAGAAACGCGTTCTGCCGCATATTCTGATAGAAAAGGGATGCGGCAGGCGGCAATGAGAATATGTGATCTGAAGCAGAAAGAAGTGATCAATATCTGTGACTGCAAACGGCTTGGGTTTGTCTGCGACATTGAATTTGACTGTGCGACAGGCCGGATTACTGCGATTGTGGTACCGGGTATCGGAAAAATCTGCGGACTGTTCGGCAGAGATACCGAATTTATCATACCATTCTGCAAAATATGTCAGATTGGTCCCGATATCATACTGGTGGATATCCGGGAAGAGGAAGTACTTAACCAGTGCAGGGGATCGTGAGAGGAGGCGTTTATATGAAATGTCCGTACTGCGGAGAAGATGGAACCAGAGTTGTGGATTCCAGACCGTCCGATGACAACAGTGCAATCAGACGAAGGAGACAGTGTGAGAGCTGTCAAAGACGGTTTACCACCTATGAAAAGCAGGACATCTTTCCTGTAATGGTGATCAAGAAGGATGAGAACCGTGAACTGTACAGCCGTGACAAGGTGAAGTCAGGGATCGTAATGGCCTGTCATAAGCGGCCGATTTCAACCGAAACGCTGAATCAGCTGGTGGATGAGGTGGAGAATGCCATCTTTGCAATGGATGTGAAGGAAGTGCCAAGTTCCATGATCGGTGAGATGGTCATGGATAAGCTGAAAGCCCTTGACAAGGTTGCATATGTCCGCTTTGCCAGCGTATACCGTTCCTTTACCGATGTAAATACATTTGCGGAAGAACTGAAAATGCTTCTGCAGAAAGAGAACTGACCGATGATTCAGCTGTTATATCCGAAGGCGGAGTGTGAGTCCGCGTACATGATTGATTACCGGGAAGCATATCAGAAAGGAATCCGGGGAATCATTTTTGATATTGACAATACGCTGGTGCCCCATGGGGCGCCGGCAGACGGGAAAGCCCTGGCTCTCTTTGAGCAGCTTCGCTCCATGGGCTTTCAGACCTGTCTGATTTCCAACAATCAGGAACCGCGTGTGAAGCCCTTTGCACAGGCGGTTGGTTCCGCATATGTGTCGGATGCCCATAAGCCGTCCAGAAAGAACTACCGGAAGGCAATGGAGCTGATGGGAACGGACTGCGCTTCTACACTGTTTGTGGGAGATCAGCTTTTTACCGATGTGTTCGGCGCAAACAGAGCGGGAATCCCAAGCTGTCTGGTAATGCCGATCCATCCAAAGGAAGAGATTCAGATTGTGCTTAAACGGTATCTGGAAAAACTGGTCCTGTGGTTCTATCACAGAAAGAGAAGGTGACGGATGGAGAACATTGTACTGATCGGGTTTATGGGCGCAGGAAAGACAACGATAGGAAGAGAGCTGGCGAAGCACCTCAGTGTTCCCATGATCGACTCGGACGCTCTGATTGAACAGAAAGCGCAGATGAGTGTTTCCGCAATGTTTGAGGAGAAGGGGGAAGCGTATTTCCGCCGGATGGAAACGGATGTGCTGAAGGAATTGCTGGATCAGAAGGAACCGATGATCCTTTCCTGCGGCGGCGGACTTCCGATGCGGGAAGAGAACCGGATTCTTCTGAAGCAGATCGGGGCTGTCGTTTTCCTGGAGGTTTCACCAGAGACCGTAGCAAACCGGCTGAAAGGGGACAAAACAAGACCGCTTCTTCAGGGAGCAGATGCGAAAAACCGGATTGAACGGCTGCTGGAAGAGCGAAAAGAACGCTATCAGCAGGCGGCAGATCTCTGCATTTGTGTGGACGGAAAGGCTCCGGAGACCATTTGCAGCGAAATTTTGAAAAAAATTGAAAAAAACACTTGAAAAAAATTGGAATGTGGTCTACAATAATACTCACGTACTACATTCAGGGAGGAATAGCAATGATTTCAGCAGGCGATTTCAGAAATGGCAAGACCCTCGAGATTGACGGAACCGTATATCAGATTCTTGAGTTCCAGCATGTAAAACCAGGTAAGGGAGCTGCATTCGTTCGTACCAAGTTAAAGGATATTAAGGCAGGCGGAGTGATCGAAAGAACTTTCCGTCCGACTGAGAAATTCCCGGAGGCAAGAATTGACCGTAAGGACATGCAGTATTTATATAATGACGGTGATCTCTACTACTTCATGGATCAGGAGACCTATGATCAGATCGCGTTAAGCAGCGACATCATCGGTGATGAGCTGAAGTTCGTAAAAGAGAACGAGATGTGTAAGGTATGTTCTCACAACGGAAATGTGTTCTCTGTTGAGGCACCTCTGTTCGTTGAGCTTGAGATTACCAGCACAGAGCCGGGTATCAAAGGAAACACCGCTACCGGTGCTACCAAGCCGGCAATTGTTGAGACAGGAGCAACTGTTTACGTTCCGCTGTTCGTTGACAACGGCGAGAAGATCAAGATCGATACCAGAACCGGAGAGTATCTGTCCAGAGTATAATTTGTTCCGCTGTTTCTGCTGACGGAGCTTCCGTCAGGAAGTCAGATCAGAAGTCAAATCCCGCGAATGCGGTTTCATCTGCGGTGCGCTGCACCGCAGACACTATACACCTGTAGCTCAGTGGATAGAGCAGTAGAATCCGGATCTACGTGCGGGGGTTCGATTCCCTTCAGGTGTAATCTCTCACCCGATTCCCTTTGCTTTCTGCCAGAATACGGAAAGGGTATTGGAATGGATTATCGTCAGTTTTTACTCACGATCACAAAAGAAATGCAGGACTCTCTTCCTGAAGGAGAGCTTGTCACAATTCACACAGTCAGAAAAAACAACGGAATACAGATGAAAGCAATGTCAGTAAGACGCGAAGGAGAAGAGGTGTGCCCTATGATTTATATGGCACCCTTTTATCGTATGTACCTTCTTGGGAAGCCGCTTGCGGATGTTCTTCAGGAAATCCTGACATTGTATCAGATGAGCGGAGGAGACGGCTTTGACAGCCGGATCTTTTTTCATTTTCACGCGGCAAAAAAGCGTCTGGCCTGCCGGATTGTGAACTATGACGCCAACCGGGATATTCTCAGACGGATTCCTCATCGGCGGTTTCTGGACTTTGCGGTTGTCTACTACCTTTCTCTGGAGGGAAAGAACCGCGCAATGGGCAGTGCGCTGGTCTACAACGACTATCTGAAGGTCTGGGAGACAACAGGAGAGGAGATTCACCGGATCGCTGTGGAGAATACGCCGAAGATTCTCCCCGGCTATACTGAGTCGCTGGATCAGGTCCTGGAAGGCCTCCTGATGCCTTCTGACAGGGACGGCAGCGCTGCCAGAGTCTATGTGATCTCCAACAGCAGCAACTTTTTTGGTGCCTGGGCGGCATTCTATCCTGGTCTGCTGAAGGAACTGGCACAGAAGACGGGATCCGATCTCTATCTGCTTCCCAGCAGCGTTCATGAATTTCTGGCTGTTCCGGTAACCGGAAGCAGCGACGTGGAGGAGCTGGAGCGCCTGGTTTCCTCCATGAACCATACTCACGTGGCACCGGACGAGGTCCTTTCAGACCATGTCTACTACTACTGCAGATCCACGGAGCGGGTGACCATCTGCAGAGAACGCTGACAAAAGTGGCAATTTTGCACAAAGAGACAGGGAAAATGGAAATATTACTTGCCTTTTTTGCAATTTCGTATTAAAGTATACAAGGGCGCTTTTCACGGAGGAATCAGAAAATGGACAGAATTACCGGAAAAACAGGATTGACAGGATTACTTGGGAGACCGGTCTCCCACAGCATTTCACCGCTTATGCACAACGCGGCTTTCGAAGCCTGCGGTCTGGACTATGTTTACCTGTGTTTTGATGCGGGTGAGGAGGAACTGGAGAGCGCTGTCAACGGATTAAAAGCACTGGGAGCAAGAGGATGGAACTGCACGATGCCGGATAAAAAAAAGATGGCGCGTCTCTGCGATCATCTTTCTCTGGCAGCTGCTGCAACCGGATCTGTGAATACCGTCGTGAACGAGGGCGGTGTGCTGACCGGTTATAATACCGATGGAATCGGCTATATGATGTCACTGAAGGATGCCGGCTTTGATGTGACCGGAGGGAAAATGACTCTTCTGGGCGCCGGCGGAGCGGCTCTGTCAATCCTGGCACAGGCTGCAATTGACGGGCTGGCGGAAATAACCGTTTTCAACCGGAGGAGCAAATCGTTCGAGGATGCGGTTGCGGTTGCGGATTATCTGAAGACGAAAACGGACTGCAGGATCCGTGTGTGTGACATCAATGACAGGGAGCTGCTGAAGGAAACGATTCAAAGCAGTGACATCCTGGTCAATGCAACCAACGTGGGAATGGCTCCGGATCTGGAGGGATGTCTGATTCCTGACGCATCCTGGCTTCCCAGACGGATGATCGTGTCGGATATCATCTACAATCCGAGAGAAACAAAATTGCTGAAACTGGCAAAAGAAGCCGGCTGTCCGTTCTTTAACGGAATGTACATGCTGCTGTATCAGGGAGCGGAAGCCTACCGCCTCTGGACCGGTGTGGAAATGCCGGTTGCGATGATCAAACAGAGGTATTTTACCGGTTGACGCAGGAAACGCGTGACAATAAGGAGGCGCAGATGGGACAGACTATCAAGCATAAAAAGAAGAAAAAAACCGTAAAAAGAAAGGGAAGGCTGAAGCGTCTGCTTCCGTACCTGGCGATCATTCTGGTTGCTGCGGCACTGGTTGCTGCTGTGATTTTTGTCACGAACCGGAACGGATTTGAAGAAGAAGATCATCCAAGTGCAGTCGAGCTTGAACGGGATACCGAGGATGAAATTCAGAATAACCGGATGGAAAAAGACACCAATCCGGCAATCGCTCAGATTGTCCAGCGCTATTTCCAGGCGGCTAAGACAGCAGATGCGGAAACGCTGAATCAGATTGTCGAAACCGACGTCCCCTTTGATGCTCAAAGGCTGAAGCAGGAGTCCGAATACATTGAAGGCTACAGCAACATTTCCTGCTATACTATTGATGGAATCGTGGAAAATACATACATTGTCTATGTGTATTTCGAGTACAAATTCCTTTCCATTGAAACAAAAGCTCCGTCGCTGATCCGGTTCTATATCTGTGAGAATCCGGATGGAACCATGTATATCAACAACCGTACCTGGGACGGTGAGGTTTCCACTTACATGCAGGAAGTGGCAAACTGGCAGGAAGTAAGAGATCTGAACACAGAAGTAAACAATAAATACAAAGCAGCACTGGATTCGGATGAGAAGCTGAAGCAGTTCTGCGCAATGCTGAACGGAGAGGTACCGTCCTCCACTGCAGCACAGTAAACAATCCGATCGAACGTGTCACCGGCATGTTCGCCTGGATGCAGAAGCGAAGATAAGGGGCATGGCAAGTCGTTTTGACTTTGCGGTGTCCCTTTTTATGAGCATTTCCGGGCAATTGGTACGAGATTACCATTGCCAGACAAGTTCATGTATGATATAATATTTTTGTATGCTCTTGTTTCAGGACATACAGTTTTGCGAAATCCCGAATGTTTCGTGAACTGAAAGAAGAATGGCAGAACAGCGGAAGACAGAAGTGCTGCTGCCTTTGGAGGAAATGATGGAAAATACTGAAAATGTAAAAAAAGTCTGGCAGGCGATTGAAAATGTAAAATATGTAATCAAAGGAAAAGATGACTGCCTGACAAAACTGATGTGTACGATGCTGGCTGGCGGTCACATCCTGATGGAAGATATTCCGGGCGTTGGAAAGACAACGCTGGCAATGGCGTTTTCCAAGGCACTGTCCTTAAAGCAGAAGCGTATGCAGTTCACACCGGATGTGCTTCCGTCTGATGTCTGCGGATACCATGTGCTGCAGAAGGAGACAGGAAAGTATGTCTACTATCCGGGTGCGGTTATGTGCAACCTGTTCCTTGCGGACGAGATCAACCGTACGTCTCCGAAGACCCAGTCTGCTCTGCTTGAAGTAATGGAAGAGGGAACGGTTACGATTGACGCGGTATGTCGTGAGGTTCCTCAGCCGTTCATGGTCATTGCGACGGAAAACCCGACCGGTTCCTCCGGTACTCAGCTGCTTCCGGAATCTCAGCTGGACCGTTTCATGATCCGCATGTCCATCGGCTATCCGAAGCCGGAAGACGAGATTTCCATGCTGAAGAGCAAGCGTACTCTGACGGTTGATGACATTGAGCCGTGTCTGACCATTGATGAGATTCTGGCAATGAAAAAAGAAGTAGAAAACATCTACATGCACGATCTGGTGTACCAGTACGCGGTTGATTTGATCAACGCAACAAGACATCATCAGCTTCTTTCTCTCGGCGTAAGTCCCCGCGGAACCATCGCCCTGATCCGCATGGCAAGTGCCTATGCGTACATGCAGGAGCGCGACTATGTGGTACCGGATGATCTGGCTGCTGTTTTTGTGGATGTATGCGCGCACCGTATCATTCTGAACACAAAAGCAAAGGTGGGAAATGTGACTGCGGAGGATATCCTTGAGCAGATCCTGGAGGTAATTCAGAAGCCGAAGGCAAAGAAGGGTTGATATGATTGGAAGAAAGATAATCTATGTGCTGATCGTTCTGATCACGGCCTATATCGGTCTGATGTATGACGGACCGGTTCCCGGGACGATCCTGGCCTTTGAACTTCTCCTCTTTCTGCTTCTCTTTCTCGTAAGCTGGGTGCTGAAACGCGGTGTGACCGTTTCCATGGATACGGTAGACAACGTAGTGGACAGCAGGGAACGGGCAAAGATGATGATCCTGTTCCAGAACAGAAGTCCTCTGCCCTTAAGTGATGCGGTTCTTCGTGTCAGTGTCAGCAACTGTCTGGATGATGAATATGAGGAATATGAGATCAATCTGCGCGGAGCGGCCCACGGACGGATGCGGATTCCGTTTACCTTTTCTTCGACCTACTGCGGCGTGATCAAAGTGTCACTGGAATCTCTTGTGATCTATGACTATCTGCGGCTGTTTGCACGAAAGAAGAAGATCCGGGGAATGGGAAGCTGTGTTGTCATGCCCCGTCTCCATGAGATGCAGATCACGGTGACGGAAGCCTGCAGAAACTTCGATTCCGACAGCGAAGAGTTTGATAAGAATAATCCGGGCGATGATCCGTCTGAGATTTTCCGTGTCCGCGAATACAGACAGGGAGACAAGCTGTCCCGTGTTCACTGGAAGCTGACAGCAAGACTGGATACCATGATGATCAAGGAAATGTCCCGTCCAGTCAGCAATTCCGTTGGAATCTATCTGGATCTGCGGTTCCAGGACATCGATCAGGCGCAGGCTGTCTTTGAGCTGTGCTATTCGCTGTCTATGGCTCTTCTTGCCCAGGAATGTCCCCATCGGATCTACTGGTGCAAAAAGGCGGAACCAATCGCGTTTGAGGAGCTGAAAATCCGTACGCCGGAAGACATTATTGAAGGAATGGGTAAGCTTCTTACCACCGGACGCAGAACACAGAATCTGCACTGGGATGCGTTTCGAAATGCCCATCCGCAGCTGGCCATTCACCGCATGATCGCCATCACCTGCATGGATCCGGTGAGCGATATGGCAGAATTCCTTGCGTCGGACCAGATGATCAAGTCCGTTCTGACCATCGATCAGCTGAATGAATTAATAGAGATTTAAGTTGGAGGAACTTCATGGAACATGAAGAAAAAGGAATCCTGGTAGACCGCCTGGTTCACGCGGAATCTCCCAGACAACAGAAGCAATTTCATGAAATTCTGTTCCTGGCTTTGCGTTTTGTTTTTTTACTTGCAGCAAGCTTTGGAATTGCCGGTGCGTTCATCCGTACCTTTGCCATTCCGGTAAATACCCTGTGGTTTGTGGTTGGTCTGATTCTTGTCTGCGCCCTGTTTACTGCCGTTTATTCCTGGCCGAAAAAGATTTATCTGACCCTGCCGGGAACCCTGGCGGTTATGGGTATCCTCGGATTTCTGTTTCGGGATCTGCTGACAGAAGGAATCTGCTGTATCTATAATCTGATCATGGGTCAGGTCAACACATACTATGACGTGAAAATCCCGCTTGCAAGCGTGGGGACACTGAGCGGATCAAGCCAGACAGTCAGCGTTCTCTTTATTCTGACTCTGTTTATTGGAATTCTTGCGTCCGGCATGGTTTATTTTCTGGACGCGAGAGTGACAGCACTGATCATGACGTTTCCGCTGGCGCTTGCTCTGGCAGTTGGTCTGTTTCCGGACATGCTGTCAACGGCACTGATGCTGTTTGGTCTGGTTGGAATCTACTTCCTGCAGCACACAAGGCAGCGTGAAAGCTTCCGGACACAGATGATCTCCGTACAGATCGGAACCACAACGCTGGCAAGACTGCGCTGGCAGACGGCTGCTGTTGCAGCAGCGCTTTCCCTTGTTCTGATTCCCGTCAGCTATTTCCAGCTGGGAAAGGCAATCAATCAGGGCTATGAAAGTCAGTCGGAACTGAGGGAGGATATCCGAAACGGTGATCTGATCGGTGATGCCCGTGAGTTCTGGAAAAAACTGATGCGCGGTGAGTGGGACTGGCTTCCCTTTGACATCGTCCGCAGCAGCGGTGTTCACGGAGGAAAACTGAGCAATGTCAAGGAAATTCGTGATTACGGTGATCTTCATCTGTATCTGGACATTTCCGATGACCTGACCGCTCCGCTTTACATCCGCGGATATGTGGGATCCAACTACACAGGAAAGGGCTGGAAGGAGCAGACAGACGAGCAGAAGGAAGCTGCCGCAGCGGCAGGAATGTCAATCGGACAGCTTGGCAAAAACTACTACAGTCTGCTGGAAGAGCTTCAGCAGGAAGGAAATGCCGGTGTGTACGGACGGCTCCGTTTCGTCATCACAAACCGGGATGCCAACCCGGACTATTCCTACATTCCCTACGGCAGTGACATTTCCGAATTTCTGCCGTCCGATGCCTACGATATTCATACAGAGGAAAAGACCGATGAAACGACCATGAATCTGTATTACATGAACACACAGAAGCTTTCCAATCTGGAAGCACTGGAAGAAGCGGGCAAGACAAGGACTGAGGACATGAGCTACCGGGAATATGTTCGTCAGACGTATCTGGATCTTCCTGTGGAAGGACTGGAGCAGTTCTGGGCAGAGTATGGTCAGATGAGTTTTGATTCCGTCACGGACTGTGTTGCATTTGTCCGTGAGAATCTGAATTCCCATGCGGAATATACAAAGATCCCGGGCGCAACACCAGGAGGAGAGGATTATGTGGAATATTTCCTCTATGAAAACCGGAAAGGTGCCTGCACCCATTTTGCGTCTGCAGCCGTTTTGATGTTCCGTTCGTTTGGAATTCCTGCCCGCTATGTGGAAGGCTACATGACTACGGAGCTTCTTTCGGGAAGCGGAGCGAACGAGATCTACGACAGAAGTGCCCATGCATGGCCGGAGATTTACATCGACGGTGTGGGCTGGGTACCGATTGAAGTAACCCCAGGTTTCCTGAATGAAGAAGACATGCAGGATGACAGGGAGGAGGATCCGCTGAACCGTGAGGATCTGAATGATGTGGAGAATACCACGGAGGAAGAGACAACGGAAGAGGAAACCACCGAGCCGGAAGAAAATACGGTACATCTGGAAACAGAATCCGAGGAAGAGTCCACTTCTGCGGCCCATGGAACAAAGCCAAGCAGTGCCAACCCGACAGAACCGTCAACGACGGCTCCTGATGAAACGGAGGATTCGAAGTCCAGTCAGATGATCTGGACCATTCTGAAGATTGCACTGATCATCGCGGCTGTGGTTGTCCTGATTGCGCTGATCCTGTTCCTGATCAATTTCCAGTACAGGAAACGTCTGGAAAAGCTGGATGCCCGCCTGAACGACAGCGCGCCGCGTGACGGAATTCTGGCAGCCTTCACAATGGTGGAAAAGCTCAGCAGCGAGGAAGGACTTCTGCTGGACGAATATGCCGACTGGAAGGAAATTGCGGAGAAATATCCGTTCCTGAACGAAGAAACGCTGCTCTGGCTTCGCAGCCTGACACTGGAGGCAGTCTTCAGCCGTCACGAATTCGATGAGGCAACCAGAAAGGATGCCGTCGATTTCTACTACGAATTTGCAGACCAGATTCTGGATACCTGCGGAAGGTGGAAGCGTCTCATTTATAAGTATATACGCTGCTACGGCTGATGAGAGACGCCTGCTGCCAGAGACGGCAGCAGGCGTTTGTCTGCTTATATGTGCCGGTGATACGTTTGATCGGATTGTTTAACCATGCAGGAGGAAAAAAGGAGGAACATATGAAAAAAATTACAGTTGGTCTTCTGGATATCGGTCAGGACAGTGAATCCAGAATTTATTTCCGTCAGCAGTACATTGACCGGCTTCACGAGGCCGGTGCAGAGGTGCTGATGATCCCGCAGGATCTTGGCACAGAAATCATGGAAAAGCTGGCAGCGGGAGCAGATGAGCTGACAGAAAAGGAAACGGAAACAGCAAGAGAGATCATGGAAGGATGGCTGGAGCAGTGCGATGGTCTTCTTCTGCCCGGCGGCGGCGACATTGATTCGAAATACTGGGGAGAAGAGCGCAAAGAGTGGGCTGGTGAACCGACGGTGATCCGTGACCTGATGGAGCCGCTGCTTCTGAAAGGTGCGATGAACCGGAAAATGCCGGTTCTGGGAATCTGCCGCGGTGTGCAGTGCATCAATGTGTTTTGCGGAGGAAGCCTGTATCAGGATGTCGTAAAGGACGGCGGAACGACCTTTGAGGGCCATTCCGATTCTCCGAGAAAAAAGGAACGCGTCCATGGTGTCACGTTGAAAGAGGGAAGCTGGCTTGCCAATGCGCTTGGAACAACTGCAGTCGGCGTGAACACGATGCACCACCAGGCAGTAAACCGGGTTGCACCTGGATTTGAAGTGACCGCAGTCAGCGAAGACGGATTGATTGAAGGACTTGAATACCGCGGCGCCTCGTTCTGTGTTGGCGTTCAGTGGCACCCGGAGCACATGGCTCCCCGACACGCGGAGCAGTGCGGCATCTTCGCCGGATTCCTGGAGGAATGCAGAAAAGCGGATGTCCGCGGCACCGGCTGTGCAAAAACGGCAGAAGACTGAGAGGCGGATCGATAGAAGGGCCGTCCGATGAACGCAGACAAGGGGCAGGATACCGGAAGAATATTCAGGAAATTAGCGCACCGAGAAATCCGCCAAGAAGGCAGATCGCGAGAGAAATCGCCTGTCTTGCCAGAAAGACCGGTGCCGTATGTGTCAGAAGGACCATGAGGAGGAAAAGAACGGCAAAGTAGAGAAGACCGAAGAGAAGCCCCCAGAGGATCCGCCGTGCTTTCATCCGCCGTCCGGTCAGAAAGCCGCCAATCAGGCAGGAGAGACCGTAAATGGCATAGATTCCGGGCTGCATCTGACCGGCGGTCAGTGAAAGTTTCCAGAGCAGGACAGCAGCAAGAGAAACGAGGGCCATGCTGACTGCATAGCTGATGACCAGATGTTTCAGAAATGGGATTACCTTTGTGTGCATAAAAAAAACTCCTGTGCAACATGTTCTAATAACATGTATGCGCAGGAGTTTTTTATTATGATACTAAATAAGTACTATCTGCCGGCGGCAATCAGCCGAGAACAGCGGATACGTGAACGGTCTTCTTGGAAGCATCGAACGGAATGATGTTTCCTTCTACAACCTGTCCGTCAACAACAAGGCTCTTGATGCCCTTTTCTGCGCCGTTGGGGTTGGTTACCTCAATGACGTAGGTTACGCCGCGGAAGGTTCTTGTCAGTGTGAAACCGGACATGGTGGACGGGATGCACGGGTCAACCATCAGGCCGTCATACTCCGGCTTCATGCCGAGGATTGCCTGAGAAACGTTGAGGAAGGTCCATGCTGCAGTACCGGTCAGCCAGCTGTTCTTTGCCTCACCGTGGTTCTTTGCGTCCTTACCGGCGATCATCTGAGAGTATACATATGGCTCGGTGCGGTGGATCTCGCTGATTTCCTCCAGATAAGCCGGGCAGATGCGGCGGTAAACCTCAAATGCGCGGGTACCGTGACCAACACATGTCTCAGCGATGGAAACCCACGGGTTGTTGTGGCAGAAGATACCGGCATTCTCTTTATATCCCGGCGGATAGGAAGAAACCTCACCAAGATTCAGGTGGTAATCCTTGTAAGCCGGCTGGAGAAGAACGATACCGTACTTGGAATCCAGATACTTCTCAACAGAAGCAAGTGCCTGCTGAGCCTTACCTTCCTTGATGCCAACACCGGCCAGTACGCAGAAGCCCTGCGGCTCGATGAAAATCTTACCGTCTTCACATTCCCTGGAGCCGATCTTCTCACTGAACGCATCGTAGGCACGAAGGAACCACTCGCCGTCCCAGCCTGCATCCAGAATGATGTCGTACATCTCGTCTACTTCCTTCTGTGCGGCAGCAGCTTCTTCTGCAAGACCAAGGCGTCTGCAGAGCTCTGCATACTCGTTGCCGTACTTCACGAACATGCCGGCAATGAAGACAGACTCGGCAACCGGTCCCTCAGAAGGTCCGGAAGTCTGGAAGGATTCACCAGGAGTTGCGGAGAAGCAGTTCAGGTTCAGACAGTCATTCCAGTCAGCACGTCCGATCAGAGGCAGCTTATGCGGTCCTCTGTGGGTAACGGTGTAGTTGAAGGAACGTCTCAGATGCTCAAGAAGCGGAACCTTTGTCTCTTCCACGTTATCAAACGGAACCATCTCATCAAGGATGCTCATGTCGCCAGTCTCCTTGATGTAGGCACCGGTACCGGCAATCAGCCAGAGCGGGTCATCGTTGAATCCGCTTCCGATGTCGGAGTTTCCGCGCTTGGTCAGCGGCTGATACTGATGGTACGCACTTCCGTCCTCGAACTGGGTGGAAGCGATGTCGATGATACGCTGACGTGCCTTGTCCGGAATCAGATGAACGAATCCAAGCAGATCCTGACAGGAATCACGGAAGCCCATGCCGCGGCCGATTCCGGACTCATAGTAGGAAGCGGAGCGGGACATGTTAAAGGTAACCATACACTGATACTGGTTCCAGATGTTAACCATGCGGTTCAGCTTTTCGTCCTCGGAAACAACCGAATACTTGGACAGAAGAGCGGTCCAGTAGTTTTTCAGCTCTTCCAGTGCCTTCTCAACCTTCTCTTCGTTGTCGAAAGCGGCCATCATAGCCTTCGCCGGAGCCTTGTTGACAACACCCTGGGATTCCCACTTGTCTTCAACCGGGTTCTCGCAGTAACCAAGAACAAAGATAACGGTCTTTGTCTCGCCTGGAGCAAGAGTGATGTTGATCTGATGAGCACCAATCGGGGACCATCCGCTTGCCATGGAATTGCGGCACTTGCCTTCAAAAACAGCAGAAGCCTCGGAATATCCGCAGTAAGCGCCAAGGAAGGTTTCGCGGTCGGTATCAAAGCCGTCTACCGGAACATTTGCGCCGAAGATCGCATAGTGATTGCGGCGCTCACGGTACTCGGTCTTGTGGATGATCACAGAATCCATTACCTCAACTTCGCCGGTGCTGTAGTTACGCTGGAAGTTGGTCATGTCGTCCATTGCGTTCCAGAGACAGAATTCAACATAGGAGAAGAGCTGGAAGGACTTTTCCTCCTGGCTGTCATTGGTCAGAGCAACACGGTTGATCTCGCAGTTGTATCCCATCGGAACAAAGGAAGTAACCTGGGCCTTCAGGTCGTTCTTTTTGGAAGTGAAGATGCTGTAGCCCATACCATGACGGCACTCATAGGAATCAAGCTCGGTCTTTACCGGAGCCCAGCCCGGATTCCAGACGGTGTTTCCGTCTTTGATGTAGAAATAATGTCCGCCGTTATCGATCGGGACATTATTGTAGCGGTATCTGGTAAGACGCAGAAGCTTTGCATCCTTATAGAAGCAATATCCGCCGCTTGTGTTGGACTTCAGGGAGAAGAATTCTTCGCAGCCCAGGTAGTTGATCCAGGGAAGCGGAGTTTTTGGGGTAGTAATGACGTACTCTCTGGCAGCGTCATCAAAATAACCAAATTGCATTGCTGTAGCCTCCATTCTATGATTTTCAGTATGATACCAGTATAATGGAAGTTGAAAGAAAATGCAAGAAAAAAAACGAAAACGTTAAAGTAAAAATTACCGAAAATGTGAAGCAGTTCTTGTGATAATTGTGAATGACTGATAAAACGATGAGAAAGATATCCACATTACTGAAAAAAACAGGAAAAATGACCAGAAAATCCGCTTGAAAAATGCTTGAAAAATACAGAAAGATGGAGTAAAATAAAATTACGAAAACGATTGAGCGTAAGAGAAAGGGCGACGAAACTATGATTTCAATGAAAGATATCGCTGCCATTTGTCATGTGTCAGTAGCAACCGTCAGCAAGGCGCTGAATAACCATACCGACATCAGTGAAGAAACGAAGAAAATGATCCAGCAGAAAGCCAATGAGCTGGGGTACTTCCCGAATCCGGCAGCAAGGGCATTAAAAACTCACAGCACCTATAATATTGGCGTTCTCTTTTACGATGAGGCAAACAGCGGTCTGACCCATGAATACTTTTCCAGTGTGCTGGAGGCAGTGAAAAACACAGCGGAACGCAGAGGCTATGACGTGACCTTCATCAGCCATTTTGTCGGCGGAAGAAGAATGACCTACTGCGAACACAGCCGTTACCGCAACGTGGACGGTGTTGTGATTGTGTGTACCGATTTCCGTGATCCGGAGGTGGCAGAGCTGATCCACAGCGATATTCCGGTGGTTACAATTGACCATACGTTTGACAGTTGCTCCGCAATCATGTCTGATAACGTCAAAGGAATGTCTGATCTTGTTCACCATATTTACGAAAAAGGGCATCGAAGAGTCGGTTTCATCCACGGTGCTGCTTCATCGGTAACGGACTACCGTCTTGCCAGCTTTTACCGCACGGCGTCCCAGCTTGGCCTGTCCATCCCCGATGACTATGTGGTGGAATGTGCATACCATGACACGGAAATGGCAAACAGGAGGACAAGAGAGCTGATGAAGCTGAAGAATCCGCCGACCTGCATTCTCTACCCGGACGACATTACGGCAATCAGCGGCATCAATGAGCTGCGTCAGATGGGATACCGGGTGCCGGAGGATGTTTCGGTTGTCGGATTTGACGGAATTACCATCGGTCAGTCACTTGACCCGAAGCTGACCACCCTGAGACAGGATGCGCAGACCATCGGTTCCAGTGCGGCGGATCAGCTGATCAATCAGATCGAGCATCCCAAGACAACGATCAAGCAGATTGTGACGGTCAGCGGTGAGGTGCTTGCCGGTGCGTCCCTGGCTGATCTCAGGAAGTAAAGGATTTCGTATCGAAAACGTTTAATGAAGGGAGCAGGCGATGAAAACGTTTTATCAGCGGCTGACCGGCCATTTCTGCACGATCAGCCGCCACAAATGGCTGGTGACCAAAACCTGCTTTCGGGTGGGAATGTACCGGCAGGGCATTGCCCATGATCTGTCCAAGTACGCGCCGGTCGAATTTTTTGCCGGTGTGAAATACTGGCAGGGAACCCGCAGTCCAATTAATAAAGAGAAGGAAGTGCTTGGCTATTCTCTGGGCTGGCTGCATCACAAAGGACGAAACCGTCACCATTTCGAATATTGGATCGACTATGCGCCGGATCCGTCCAAAGGTCTGCAGGGAATGAAAATTCCGAAGAAATATGTGGCAGAGATGGCAATCGACCGAATCTGTGCCAGCATGAACTATCAGAAAGAAAACTATACCAGCAAAAGCGCCTGGGATTACTATTATAATGGAAGAAACTACTGCGTGATGCATCCGGAGGCGCAGTTTCTGCTGGAATTCCTGCTGAAGAAAACAGCAGAAGAAGGAGAAGAGGCAGTTTACAACTACATTCGCTATGTACTGCTGAAACATAAAAACCGGGATTACCATGTGACGGATGGAAAACTGATCCTGGATTAATGCCGGAAATCTGCCGCGCCTTTCTGCGTTCTGCGGATTTCATATAGATGAAGAAGGCAGAGAACAAGCTGGGAGGTCAGAAGTCCTGCCAGATACCCGTTCATGCCAATCCGCGGAACAAGGAAGAACACACTTGCCGTGCGCAGAAGGATTGCGATCAGGCTGTGAATGAAAACGACAGTCATCTTCCCCATGCCGTTGAGGATACCTGCGGCGGTGATGGAAAGATAGAGAAAGGGGCAGATCCAGGAAAGCATCCGGATGTAGGTTCCGGCAAGCGCACTCTGGAAAAAGAGAAGCCCCAGGGTCGGACCGGCCAGAAAAAAGAAAAGAAAACAGAAGATTCCCATCCACAGACACAAAGAAATGGCTGCGTCTGTGGCTTTTTTTATCTGTTCATGACTTCCGGAGGCGGAATCGGACGCAATTTTCGGTGTCAGAAGAACAGAGGCGGAATGGGTGAGTGTGGATGGAAACATGATAAAGGGAAGAGCCATGCCGGTCAGGACGCCAAACATGGACAGAGAACCGGCATGATCCAGTCCATAGGTGCGCAGCTGGATCGGGATCAGAATGGATTCAACAGTCTGCAGAAGGGTCATGCAGAGGCGGTTCGTGCCAAGAGGGAGAGCGGTTGATGCCAGCTGACGCAGGATTTGCCCATAGGACAGGATTTGGGAGTCCGGTTTTTGTCGTTCCCATCCGTAACAAATCCCGAGATAGAGACAGGCGGCCATTTCGCTGATGACACTGCCCGCGGCAATATCGGTCAGGCTCATGGGCTGATTCTGACCGGTGCGGACAAACCAGATGAGAAAGATGCTTCCCATTCGTGCCGACTGTTCTGTCAGCTGGGAAAAGGCAGGATGCCTGGTCTGGTTTGTTCCGTAATAGTAACCGCAGAAACAGGAGTGGATGCAGGAAAACGGAAGGGAAAGAAGCAGCATACGGAGAAGATCCAGGCAGCGCGGTTCATGAAGGATGTGTTCGCAGATCCAGCGGGAAGCGGGATAAAGGATAAGTAGAAAAAGTCCGGCCAGAGAGAGGGAAAGGATTAGTGAAACACGAAGCAGAAACACATCCTGGCACTGCTTCATCGTGCTGAAAGCGGCAATGAGACGGGAGAGCGCAGTCTGGATGCTCATTGCCGCAACGGACATGCAGATTCCGGTGACAGGCAGTGCGAGATGATAGATCCCCATTCCTTCTTCTCCGATGACAGCGGACAGAAACATGCGGAACAGGAACCCCATGACACGGGTGAACAGGCCAACC
Organism: Lachnospiraceae bacterium; assembly: GCA_017472605.1. GTDB lineage: Bacteria > Bacillota > Clostridia > Lachnospirales > Lachnospiraceae > Anthropogastromicrobium. The sequence continues at coordinate 7,663 of JAFUPV010000008.1, read as the reverse complement.
GCGGTCAGAACAATTGTGCCATGAACCAGCGGGTTTTTCAACGATTGTTTCAGGAGGCTTTTTGACTGCATAAATCCCTCCGAAGCTTTTGGTTTAATCTATTCATTCCCCTTGACAATCATGCGTAAAAATACTATATTTAAACTGGTTACATATTTTCTTAGGGCAGTTTTACTGCCTTATTATTACTTAACGATCCTGGGGAGAAGAAGAACACCCCACTGACACCAAGGGAGAAACGAGGGTAACGATTATGAATTTAAAAGGAAGAGATTTTCTGAAACTTCTTGATTTTACAGCGGATGAGATCCATGATCTGATCGATCTTGCCGCAGACTTGAAGGCAAAAAAGAAACAGGGAATCCCGGTTGATCATTTCCGGGGTAAGAACATTGCGCTGATCTTTGAGAAGACCAGTACCAGAACCCGCTGTTCCTTTGAGGTTGCAGCTCATGATCTCGGAATCGGCGTGACGTATCTGGATCCGACGGTATCTCAGATCGGAAAGAAAGAAAGCATTGCTGACACGGCTCGTGTGTTAAGCCGCATGTATGACGGCATCGAATACCGTGGTTTCGGACAGGAAATCGTAGATGAGCTGGCAAAGTTTTCCACAGTGCCGGTATGGAACGGACTGACCAATGAATTCCATCCGACTCAGATGCTTGCGGATCTTCTGACAATCAAGGAAAAATTTGGAAAGCTGGAAGGCGTTTCCCTGACTTACATGGGCGATTCCCGCTATAACACGGGAAATTCCCTGATGGTTGCCTGCGCAATGATGGGAATGCATTTCACTGCCTGCTGCCCGAAGAAGTATTTCCCGGAAGAAGAACTGGTGGAAACCTGTCGCCAGATGGCAGAAAAGACAGGAGCAACCATCCGTCTGACGGAGGATATCGAGGAAGGCGCTGCGGGAGCAGACGTTGTCTATACGGATGTGTGGGTATCCATGGGTGAGCCGGCTGAAATCTGGAAAGAGCGAATCGATGATCTGCTTCCCTATCAGGTCAACAGTCATGTAATGAAGCTGGCCGGTGAACATGCAATCTTTATGCACTGTCTGCCTGCGTTCCATGATCTGAAGACAGAAATCGGCCGCGGTATTTCCGAACAGTTCGGTCTGGACGAACTGGAAGTGACCGATGAGGTCTTTGAAAGCGCGCAGTCGGTTGTATTTGATGAGGCGGAGAACCGCATGCACACGATCAAAGCGGTGATTGCAGCTACCATCTGAGAAAACGGATTCTCTCACCGGAAAATGGTGAGGTGTGAGAAAGGAAAGAGGAAACAGAAAGGAGCAGACTGTAATGAGACGCAGACATGGAAGCATAGCGGATATGTTTCAGATTTTACTATCTCTTGGGATCATCGGGATGACCGTTCTTTTGATTCTTGACTGGAAAACCTATGACATCTGTTTCTGTCTTTCTTTTGGACTGGCAGTTGTTCTGTTTTTCACCAGAGGCGTCTGCGCAATGATGTCAGACAGTAAAAAGAAGTCCAGGTTTGGTGCGGCTGCGGCCTATTTTCTGATCACTGTGTTTTTCGTCAGCATGTTTACCGGCAGTGTTCTGACGATGTTCTTTATCTGACGGAGGATGGGGCGTGACAGAAAACAAAACAGGACAGGAAGTTTCTTCCGGTGAAATGGAAGATGTACTGAACGAAGAGACCTGCCGCAGATGGCTGGATACCGCGTGGGCAGGAAATTATCTGGAAGTATACCATGAAATTGATTCAACCAACCGGCGGGCAAAGCAGCTGGGGGAGGAAGGCGCTCCCCACGGCGCGCTGGTGGCGGCGGACAGCCAGACGGCTGGAAAGGGCAGGCGGGGCAGAAGCTGGGTAACACCGGCGGGCTCTGCCCTTGCTTTCTCTCTGCTGCTTCGGCCGTCCATTCCGGTGGACCGTGTCTCCATGCTGACACTGGTGGCGGCTCTTGCAGTAAGCAGGGCCATTGACGAGCTGGCAGGGATCCGGACAGGAATCAAGTGGCCAAACGATATCGTCTATGAGCGGCGAAAGCTTTGCGGCATCCTCACGGAGATGAGCACAGACGGAACGCAGATCCGGTATGCGCTTGTGGGGATTGGCGTGAATGTGCATATGAAAGAATTTCCGCAGGAGCTTCAGGACAAAGCGCTGTCTCTTGCAATGACCGGCGGACCGGTGCCGGAGCGTGCCAGACTTCTGGGGCGGATTCTTCACTGGTTTGAAATCGGCTACAGACAGTTGGAAGAGGACGGGGATCTGCATCGGATGAAGCAGGAATATGAATCCCGGATGGCCGGCAGGAATGATCTGGTCAGCATCCGGGAAGGAGATCAGGAGCGGATCGGAACCTGTCTTGGAATCACAGAGATGGGGGCGATGCGGATTTCTTTTGCGGACGGTTTGGACGAGGAGATCATTGCGGGAGAGGTTTCCGTGCGCGGTCTCTACAGCTATATCTGATCACAGGAGCTGCCGGCTGCAAATGGAACCGGAGCGTTCGGTGAGAGAAGCAGGTATCAGTAAAAAAAACAGGAAGTGTTTCTATGGCAGAAGAATTGACAAACATCGTGTTGTGCGGAGCAAACTCCTACAACCAGAAATATTATTTTAATAAAGCTTTTGACAGACTGCCTGACTCGATCAAGGAAGAGCTTCAGGTGCTGTGTGTCTGGTTTACAGAGGACATCGGCGGTATTCTGACCTTTGAGTTTGAGCCGGATGGCTCTCTGGTGATGAAGACAGAAGCGGATGAGAGTGATTTTTACTACGATGAGATCGGCGCCGGAATGAAACTTCATCAGATGCAGACAACCAAGCGGGAGCTGATGGAATCGCTTGAACTGTTCTTTAAAGTAGTGATGCTCCATCAGCCGCTGGAAGAGGCAGGTGCAAATCTGTGAGAATCGGCAGTGTGGAAATCAAAACACCGGTAGCTCTCGGTCCCATGGCAGGGGTGACGGACCTCCCCTTTCGGCGTCTCTGCAAAGAGCAGGGCTGCGGGCTTCTCTACACAGAGATGGTCAGTGCGAAGGCGATGCACTATGGAAATAAAAATACCATCCCTCTTCTGGAAACCGGCCCGTGGGAAAACCCGGTCGCCGTTCAGCTGTTCGGCAGCGAGCCGCAGCTTCTGGCAGAGATGGCAAAACGTCTGGAAGAAGGACCGTTTGATATCATTGACCTGAACATGGGCTGTCCGGTACCAAAGGTAGTCAATAACAGAGAAGGTTCCGCCTTGATGAAAGAACCGGAACTGGTCCGTCAGATTCTGACGGCTCTCGTGAAGGCAGTGAAGAAGCCGGTCACGGTGAAGATTCGAAAGGGATGGAATGCAGGCCAGGTGAATGCGGTGGAGATCGCAAAAATCGCGGAAGACTGCGGCGTGGCTGCCATTGCCGTCCATGGACGGACAAGAGAGCAGTACTATGCGGGAGAAGCGGACTGGTCGATCATCCGGCAGGTGAAGGAGGCAGTTTCCATCCCGGTCATCGGAAACGGTGACATTACGGACGGAGCAAGCGCGGTACGGATGAGGGAAGAGACCGGCTGCGACGGCGTGATGATCGCCAGAGCCGCCAGAGGAAATCCATGGATTTTTGGAGAAGTGAAGGCTGCTCTGGAGGGAACGGAGATTCCGGCGCCTCCGACGTTTGAAGAAGTGACGCAGATGATTCTTCGCCATGCGCAGATGCAGGTGGAGCAGTTCGGTGAGCACATGGGAATTCTGCAGATGAGAAAGCAGGTTGCCTGGTATACGGCGGGATTTCCCAATTCCGCGCGGCTGCGCAGAGAGGTAAACGCAATTGAAACCATGGAAGAGCTGAAAAGTCTGTTGACAAGCTATTCGGTTTCCGATATAATAACAAGGATGTAAGTGCGCCTGTTTCAGGCGCTCTTTACCGTGGGAAAAATCCACGGTCTGAAGCAGCGGCAGCCAGCCGCACAGGAGGTTTTGATCATGGCAGATAAGAAAATGATGACCCTGGAAGGTCTTAAGAATCTTCAGGATGAACTTGATAACCGTAAAGTAGTTCAGCGTAAGGAAATTGCTGAGAAAATCAAAGAGGCCCGTGAGCAGGGTGACCTTTCCGAGAACGCGGAGTACGATGCGGCAAGAGAAGAGCAGCGTGACAACGAGGCAAGAATTGAGGAACTGGAGAACCTGATCAAAAATGCAGTGGTAATCTCCGAGGACGACATTGACCACACCAGAATCAACATCGGATCCGCAGTAAAGCTTCTGGATCTGGAGTTTAACGAGGAGATGGAGTTTTCCATCGTTGGTTCTGCCGAGGTAAACAGCCTGGAGCGCAAGATCTCCAATGAGTCTCCGCTTGGCAAAGAGCTGGTTGGAAGAAAAGTTGGCGATGAGTTTGAGGTAGAGTGTAACGGCTTTGTCAGCAAGTACAAGGTGCTTGAGGTAGCCAGAGTATAAATTACGAATCAATACGATACAGAAAATAAGGAGAGAAGAATGGCACAGACGGTAAATCAGGAACAGGATATTAACCAGCTTTTACAGGTGCGCCGTGATAAGCTCGCAGAGCTTCAGGCAGCGGGAAATGACCCATTTACCATTACAAAATATGATGTGACAGCTCACACAACCGATATTAAGGAGAACTATGAAGAAGGAAAGGAAGTTTCCATCGCCGGACGTATGATGTCCAAGCGTGTCATGGGAAAAGCCGCTTTCTGCAACGTTCAGGACCTGAAGGGAAACATTCAGTGCTATGTGGCAAGAGATGTGATCGGTGAGGATCCATACAAGGCTTTCAAAAAGCTGGATATCGGTGATATCGTTGGTATTAAGGGAACCGAGTTCATCACCAAGACCGGCGAGAAATCCGTTCATGTAACTGAGCTTACCCTGCTGACCAAGAGTCTGCAGATTCTTCCGGAGAAGTACCACGGTCTGACCAACACTGACGTTCGTTATCGCCAGAGATATGTTGACCTGATCATGAATCCGGAAGTAAGAGATACCTTTGTGAAGCGTTCCCAGATTCTTAAGGAGATCCGTAACTTCCTGGACGGACGCGGTTTCATGGAAGTTGAGACCCCGATGCTGGTATCCAACGCCGGCGGTGCGGCTGCAAGACCGTTTGAGACGCACTACAACGCCCTCGATGAGGATGTAAAGCTTCGAATCTCTCTTGAGCTGTACTTAAAGCGTCTGATTGTCGGCGGTCTGGAGCGTGTTTACGAAATCGGCCGCGTGTTCCGTAACGAGGGTGTGGATACCCGCCACAATCCGGAATTCACGCTGATGGAGCTGTACCAGGCGTACACCGACTATGAAGGAATGATGGAACTGACTGAGAGCATGTTCCGTTATCTGGCAAACAAGGTATGCGGCAGCGCGATCATCACCTACAACGGAACCGAGATCAACATGGAAAAGCCGTTCGCCCGCGTAACCATGATCGACGCGATCAAAGAGCACGCAGGCGTTGACTTCAACGAGATCCTGACCGATGAGGAAGCAAAGGCAATCGCGAAGGAGAAGAACGTTCCGTTTGAGGAGCGTCACACCAGAGGCGACATCATCAACCTGTTCTTCGAAGAGTTCTGCGAAGACAAGATGATTCAGCCGACCTTTGTCATGGATCACCCGATCGAGGTTTCTCCGCTGACCAAGAAGAAGCCGTCCAATCCGGCTCTGGTAGAGCGTTTCGAGCTTTACATCTACGGCCGTGAGATGTGTAACGCTTACTCCGAGCTGAACGACCCGATTGACCAGAGAGAGCGTTTTGCAAAGCAGGAGGAGGAGTTTGCAGCCGGCAACGAAGAAGCAAACCACACCGACGAAGATTTCCTCAACGCACTGGAGATCGGTATGCCGCCGACAGGCGGTATCGGCTACGGCATCGACCGTCTGGTAATGCTGCTGACCGATTCCCCAGCCATCCGCGATGTGCTCCTGTTTCCTACGATGAAGTCATTGGACAAGTAAAATCCAGTATTTATGCGGGTTTGCGGGCACAAAACACTTTGCAGGTGTACCAGTTACTGTACCAAATTTGAAAGTTGACGTAAAGAAATATAAGCTCAACTAACGAATATGTTTCAATTTTTAATAACGAAATTACTTTGAGATTAAGGACTTTCCTTTAGAGAAATCTATTGGAAGGTCCTTTTTTCGTATATTCCAGTAGCGTATACGAATATGGACGAGATGTATACGAAACGTTATACGAAAATGCGATATGGAACAGTATGAAGTACACGAGAAAGGAGGCAAGCCCGAATGAGAAACACAGCGTTAAGTGCAGCTCATATGGTCATCTATCCGGAAGGTCTTGGAGGTGGCGACATGGTTAAGATGAGATTGCAGGGAACTAAAGAGGATATGGAGTGGTTGGAAGAGCAACTGGCACAGTTGCCCAATGTGCAGATTACAGAATCCTCAGAATTTTATCGGAATAAGGGGACAAACAATTATTTCCGCAAGTATTTGGAAATTGAAAAAGCAACAGAAGTAAACGAATAGAGAAAAGGAGATTAGACCATATGAGTAAAGTAATTATTTGTGCAAATCAGAAAGGTGGAGTAGCAAAGACTACCACTACATTAAACTTAGGAATCGGACTTGCTAGATTAGGCAAGAAAGTATTGTTAATTGACAATGACCCGCAGGGCTCATTGACAGAAGCGTTAGGATATCAGGAACCGGACAGATTAGAGACTACGTTGGCTCAGATTATGGAATGGGTATTAAACGAAGAGGATTTCGATTTAGAAGCAGGTATTCTTCATCATGAAGAGGGTGTTGACCTTATGCCAGCCAATATCGAGTTATCCGGTGTAGAAACATCCCTTATTGGGATTATGAGCAGTGAAACAGTATTAAAGGATTACATTGCACTGATTGGTGCGAAGTATGATTATATCCTTATTGACTGCTCTCCAAACTTAGGTCAGCTTACATTGAATGCACTTGTGGCTGCGGACGAAGTAATTATCCCGGTACAGGCTGCATATTTGCCAATTAAGGGCTTGGAACAGCTCTTGAAGACCATCAGTAGAGTAAAGCGTAAAATGAACCCGAAATTGCATATCATGGGTATCTTGCTTACTATGGTGGACTACAGAACCAACTATGCAAGCGAAATTACAGATGTTTTGTATAATGTGTATGGTTCGAGCATTCACATCTTTGAGACAGCAATTCCTATGTCGGTTAGAGCGGCAGAGACTCCGGCAATGGGCATGAGTATTTATAAGCACGATGCCAAGGGCAAGGTAGCTGCGGCATATGAAACACTGACAGAGGAGGTGGCAAACAATGGCTAAAAGAAATTTTGGAGAGAAAATTAAGTTATCGACCTACGATGAAATGTTTGGAACGGAATCTATTGGTCATGATGACCAAAAGTCAGAGGGGCAGATTATAAATGTCCCTCTGAGCGAACTGCATACATTTGAAAATCATCCGTTTAGAGTACTGGATGATGAGAAAATGGAAGAGACTGTAGAAAGCGTAAAAACTCATGGCGTGTTAGTGCCGGGGATTGCAAGACCTAGACGTGGCGGTGGATATGAAATTATTTCAGGTCATCGTAGAAGACGTGCTTCGGAACTTGCAGGTAAAACAGAAATGCCATTTATGGTACGTGAGTATACAGATGATGAAGCGACAATTATTATGGTGGATTCCAATATT
>JAFUPV010000007.1 GCA_017472605.1 Lachnospiraceae bacterium | reverse complement strand
GTCCGCTGCTTTTTTTATGTATTTCTTATGATCAGCCGCCCAGCCCTTTTCCCAGAAATTCATGAAAATACCCAGTTTATTCATATTCTCTTATCTCCTTTCCTTCATCTGCGGTCATGAGTCTGCCATGACTGCTTCTTTCTGCTTTCCTTTCCAGTCTCAGTTTTCTGTTTTCAGACGAATTACGTTCCAGGAAAGGGGCTTTAATACGGCTTTGCATACGCCCTGATCCATCTGCGCATTTCCGTCTCCACTCGGCACAACACGATTCGGTTCCGCTGCGCTGTTCACCGCGTAACGATCCTCATCCCACAAAACAAGATGTTCGATCACGTCGGTAACTCCGGCAATGGTGCACTCCAGATCCATTTCTTCCTCGCCCCGGTTCAGCGCAAATACCGTAACTTCCTTTCCGTTTTCCGTGACGATCGCATCCAGATACGGAACATCCGTAAACTCTCTGGAATCGTAGGTTTCCGAATCCACCTTTGTAATCAGCGCATTTCCACGTCCATATTTTGACGCATGCATAAATGGATAGAAAATCGTCTGTCTCCAGGAAAGTCCGCCCGTTTCCGTCATAATCGCTCCGATCACATTGATCAGCTGCGCAAGGCAGGCGATTTTTACACGATCCGCATGTTTCAGAAGGGTGATCAGCATGGAACCGACAACAAGAGCATCCTCCACCGTATAAATATCTTCCAGCTGCTTCGGCGCAGTTTCCCACGGTTCCACCTGTTCTCCATCGGTGTGATACCACACATTCCACTCATCAAAGGAAAGATTGATTTTCTTTTTTGTCTTCTTCTTTGCTCCGATGGCATCGCACATCGCGGTTACGCCGGAAATGAAGTGATCCATATCAATGGTCTGAGCCAGAAAGTTCGCCGTATCCTTTTCATGATTTTTATAGTATCTGTGAAGAGAAATATAATCGACCTGCTCATAGCACTGATCCAGCACTTCCAGCTCCCAGGAACCGAATGTCGGCATTTCCGTCGTTGATGATCCGCAGGCTACCAGCTCAATATCCGGATCCACCGCCCGCATCACCTTTGCGGCCTCACAGGCAATCCGTCCATATTCTTCTGCCGTTTTATGTCCGATCTGCCATGGACCGTCCATCTCATTGCCAAGGCACCAGGTTTTGATTTTATGGGGTTCCTCTGCGCCGTGCTTCCTTCGCAGATCACTGTAGTAAGAACCGCTCTTCTGATTACAGTACTCAACAAGGCTGCGTGCCGCATCCACACCTCTTGTTCCCAGATTGACTGCCATCATCACATCGGTGTTTGCCTGTTTTGCCCAGTATGCGAACTCGTTTAAGCCAACTTCGTTGCTCTCCACTGCACGCCATGCCAGTTCCAGACGGCGGGGCCGTTCCTCAACCGGTCCTACCCCATCCTCCCAGTTATATCCGGAAACAAAATTTCCTCCCGGGTAACGCACAATTGGAACATCCATCTCCTTTACCAGTTCCATTACATCCCTTCGAAAGCCCCGTTCATCTGCCAGCGGATGACCCGGATCATAGATTCCGCCATAAACGGCTCTGCCCAGATGCTCAATAAATGAACCGTAAATCCGTTTATCGATTTCACCGATTTTATAGTCCCTGTCTGCCTTAATTTTTGCTTTCAACATGTCTGATTTCTCTCCAGTCCTGTACTTTAACGTTAATATAGATAAGAAAAAAATTAAAGCCTGATTTCCGTATATCCCAGATATTTTGACAGCGCTTCACGGATTCTTCTTGTCTGATCTCCGGCAGTAATAATTGCATGGTGTCGGAAGCCTTCTTCACTCATGTGGCGAAGTTTTGTCTGCAGTCCGGGCAGCGCTACGACGCCGTATGTACCAAAGAAGCCATCATCAACTTTGATATCCATGACCTCTGCTCTTTCAACAAAGTAACGAACTTCTCCGTTCTCAGTCCGCATACCGCAGATGGTAATCTCGCCTGGTTTGATTCTTCCCACATTCACGCCCCAGGAACAATTCTCACCCTGAGTTTTCGTAAACATCTTGTGCTCTTCCATATGGCCAGGTCCGCAGAGAAGATCAATCGGAAGCGGTCCGCAGTGGAACAGAATGCACTGATCCGGTTCTTTTCCATAGTTATTGTTGATGTCCAGACATCCGACACCCGTACCGGAAGCCAGTGCCATCGCCAGCATTGCAGGTGCATTTGTCACGTCGGTTTCACAGACAACAGGAATCTGCCTCTTGTTCAGAATGCCCATAACGGTACAAGGTGTGATCTTGTATTCATACTGAAGCTCACTCCAGCAGCGGATCGCCATCACATCCAGTTTCATCTCATTTCTGAGATTTTCCAGAGCGACTCCCAGTTTACACTGATTTACAATCGCGTATTCCGGTGTGTCACTGGTGTCGGAAATAGATTTGATTTCTTTCTCCCACTCAGCCAGCCGCGGATCATCCTCTTTAATTGTTTTCATCTGATCAAAGATCTGCGTCAGATCCAGCGTTTCCACATCAGCACCCTTCCGTTCCAGCGCGCCTTCATCATAACGAACGCTCTTAAATGCTGTCGTTCTGGCTCCAAGTACGCCGATTCTCATGTGACGCATTGTCTTGACCATACGGCAGATTGCCAGGAAATCATTGATTTCATGACTAAATTCTTCACTCAGCGGATGCATGGTAAACGGCTCACCTGAGACAAATGGTACATTCATCTGCTTTAATACTGCACATAACCCCAACTTACCGCAGAACGCATCTCTTCTGTTTGCAAAATCCAGTTTTCCCAGTTCATCCGGGTATGCCTGAAGAAGAATCGGAACGGTTACATCCTTGATTGCCTCCTTGATTCCGTTTTCATCACCAAAATTTGGCAGACAGATGATCAGGCCGTCATATTCTCCGTTATGCTCCGCCAGAAAGTTCCCGAAAATTTCGCCCTCGGCTCTTGTCTCCACGGCTCCATACTTCGTCAATGAGGAATCCATGACCAGAACGTCCGCTCCTGCCTTTTTCACAGCCTGCGTCATCTCTTCTCTGGCAGATTCAATAACGGTACTTGGAAAAAAGCCGCGATTTGCTATCAATAAAGCCAACTTCAACATACTTTTCCTCCTCTTTTTTGTAACATTATCGTTAATGTAATGATAGCATCATTTCTATTGCTTGTCAATACCTAAAACATACGTCTTCAAAATTTTTCCATACAAGCTTCATTTGTTTTTGACAGAGACGATTATCAATTGTATAATATTACTAATTCATGAAATCATGTTATACTGGAGGAAAGTAACGTGCCCATCACACTGAAAGACATTGCCGAAGAATTAAACGTCTCGGTTAATACGGTTTCCCGTGCGCTTCGCGACATGCCGGATATCGGTCAGGAAACCACCAACCTTGTAAAAGAAACCGCTGCCCGCCTCGGTTATCGAAAAAACCTGGCAGCCAGCTATCTGAAGACCACAAAATCAATGATGCTTGGCATCGTTGTTCCGGATATCTGCAACCCGGTTTTCTCATATATGTATAAAGGAATTGAAGAAATCTGCACAAGAACAAGCTATACACTCATGCTCGGAAACTCAAACGGAAACCCGGATGAGGAAAGCGCTGTGCTCAGTAACATGCTTGACCACGGTGTAGATGGTATCTTTCTGGTTCCCGGCATGAAAAATACCCAGTCTCACACCCAATTGGAGAACGCCAATGTTCCCTATGTTATCCTGCAGCGTAAATTTCCCGGACTCTCTGCCAATTTTGTGCAGAGCAATGACTTTGAAGGCGGCTATCTGGCGGCCCAGCATTTATATCAGCTTGGTCACCGCAGCTTTCTGTACATATCCGCACCGATGTACATCTCTTCTGCCCAGGACCGCTATAACGGTTTTATGGCCTATTTAAAGGAACAGAACCTGGCTGAATCATCGGTACAGATTCTGGAATGCGACAGTACAAGAACCGGCGGCTATAAGGTGACCAGAAACTGGCTGGAGCAGCAAAGCGATCTTCATCATCCAAGCGCCACAGCGATTTTCTGTTTCAGTGATTATGTTGCTTATGGCGTGTACTCTGCGATTTCAAAATATAATCTGCGGATTCCGGAGGATCTTTCTGTTATTGGTTATGATAACAATGAATATTCGGATATGACATTCCCCACCCTGACAACGGTCGATATCCTCCCCTATAAGATTGGCAAGCAATCCGCGAAGATTATGTTTGATTTAATTAACAGCAAAAACAATACGCAGCATATCGAAGCTGTCATTTCACCGAAACTGATTCTGCGCAATTCTACCCGGCAGATTGGTCCTGACGAATGATTTGATTTTCATAACACCATGTTTCATATTTTCAGGACAACCATCTTCACTCGATGGTTGTCCTTCGTTGTCTATTCATTCCAACAAACGTGCCCGTGGCATGCCCGGTCGGATTGGTTTACACTTTCTGTACACATTGTACCATTTCCCGTTCCGCGCTTGCAATTTACGCGATGAAGCAGTATACTGAAGATGCAAATGAAAAAAACGTTTGCTTTCATTTGCCAAAAAGGAGGTCCCAGCACATCACAGATTCTGTGATGGGTGTTTACAGATGAGAAAGTCCGCCAGGATGTAGAAACAATCCGAATTAATTCCCTGTGGGAGGAGAGAATTTCACTAAGAGAAAGAGGAATGAACCAAATTCCTTTCTGTACCAAAGCTTTTATGAAAGAAAACCTATCCGAATTGCATGAAACAGGGAAGTGAGGATGAAATGAAAGAAGAATTCGCAGAAGTCATCGCGCCTGTCGCTGCCGGCAGACCGATGAACGATACCGATCAGCCGGTTCCTGGAGTTGATGTTCCCGCGGTTCAGTGGCACCCGGGATTCTGCTCCACCTTTCGCCTGGAGATGAAGCACTGCAAGAATGCGCTCCATTACCAGCAGGAGTACAACCTGACCAGAAAGCCGCTGCAGATCGACTTACTCGTAACAAAAGAATCGGATGACTCCGTAATCCACAACGAGCTTGGCAAGCTATTCCGCAAGTATAACATTGTGGAGTACAAGTCCCCGGACGATTCTCTGTCCGTGGATACATACTTCAAGACCCTTGGCAATGCCTGCCTCTTTAAGTCCAACGGGGAGCGCGGTGTTGATTCGATTCACGTGGAAGATGTAACGATTTCCCTCATCAGAAAGGCGAAACCGCACAAATTCTTCCGCTGGTTACGAAACCATAACTATGTGATTGAAGAGAAGTATCCCGGCGTATACTATGTTAAGAGAAACGTGGTGTTTGCAACACAGGTCATCGTGATCCGGGAACTGGATCCGGGCAAACATCTCTGGCTGACATCGCTGACGCGAAAGCTTGAGGTGAAAACCGCCCGCACCCTTGTCGAAGCTGCCAACCAGCTGACAGACAGCGATGACCGCATCCATGCAGACGCAATGCTCAGTGTCGTCATGGATGCTAATCCGGAAATTTTTGAAAGATTGAAGAAAGCAGGTGGAACTATGTGTGAAGCATTACTTCGACTGATGGCACCAGAAGTAGAAGAGATTAAGCAGAAGGCGGTTGCTGAAGCTGTGAAAAAGAATACCGAAAGCACCACCATCTCTCTGTTAGTTCAGCTGGTTCAGCAGGAACTGCTCACCGCCGAACAGGCTGCAAAACAGCTGGGTGTGCCTGTGGCTTCCTTTGAGAAGGAACTGCACGCAGCTGCCGCTGAATAATTTTCCACACCATATCGGCGCAAAAAAGATTCTTTTTCTTTATTTGTAATCATTTATGAAAGCCATATAAAAAGTCCGCATCCTGTGCAATTCCTGCAAAAGATGCGGGCTTTCCCGTTGTCTATCCATCAGACCGAATCAAACTTCCTGATTCCCTCTATTCCCCGTCCTCTCTGACATGATCCATTCCCTGATCAATGATCATTCGGACATGTTCATCTGCCAGTGAATAGAAAATGGATTTTCCCTCTCTCCTGCTCTTCACCAGCTTATTCTGCTTCAGAATCCGCAGCTGATGGGATACCGCAGACTGGGTCATGTTCAGCGTTTCCGCCAGATCGCAGACACATACCTCTGCCTCAAACAGGACAAAAAGAATCCGTATTCTGGTGGAATCGCCAAAGATTTTAAACAATTCCGCCAGATCATAAAGTTCCTCCTCCTGAGGCATTTTTTCATTGATCTCCTTCAGCAGACCAGGATGAATTTCCTGCGCATCACAGCATTCAAGTTCCAGTTTCTTCACAAACATCTCCTACCCTTCTTTTTTCACCCGAATCACAGATCCTTCACCGACAATGCCCGGATCGCATTGAGAACAGCCAGAACCATCACGCCAACATCCGCGAAAATCGCCAGCCACATGTTTGCAATGCCGACTGCGCCAAGAAGCAGGCACAGAAATTTCACGCCGATTGCAAAATAGATATTCTGATATACAATCCGCATACATTTCCGTGAGATTTTGATTGCTTTTGCGATTTTCAGCGGATCGTCGTCCATCAGAACCACATCAGCCGCTTCAATGGCCGCATCCGATCCCAGCGCGCCCATGGCGATACCGATATCCGCTCTGGAAAGCACAGGCGCATCGTTGATTCCGTCTCCTACAAACACCAGCTTTTCTTTCGCACTCTTTTTCTCCAGGAGCGCTTCTACCTTTTCCACCTTATCTCCCGGGAGAAGTTCACTGTAAACCTCGTCAATTCCAAGTTCTGCAGCAACCGCTTCTGCCGCTTCTGTCCGGTCACCGGTCAGCATCACCGTGCGGCGGATACCGACCTCTTTCAGCGCCGCAATGGACACCTTTGCATTTTGCTTCATCTGATCCGCGATCAGAATATGTCCGGCAAAAACACCGTCCACAGCCACATGAACAATGGTTCCGGCATGGCTGCAGTCTGTATAGGCAATTCCAAGGCTCTTCATCAGCTTATCATTGCCGGCTGCCACTGCCGCTCCATCCACCATCGCTGTCACACCATTTCCGCTGATTTCCTTTACATCGGAAACACGATTTTTATCGATTGGTTTTCCGTAAGCCTGACGAAGGCTTTTACTGATCGGATGGGTGGAATAGCTTTCTGCCAGAGCCGCATATTCCAGCAGTTTCTCTTCCGGCATCGTGTTGTGATGAATGCCGCTGACTTCAAAAACACCTTTTGTCATGGTTCCGGTCTTATCAAACACAACATATTTTGTGTCTGCCAGCGCCTCCAGATAGTTGGAGCCTTTCACCAGCACACCTGCATTCCCTGCTCCGCCGATTCCGGCAAAGAAGCTCAGCGGAATGCTGATTACCAGCGCGCAGGGACAGCTGATTACAAGAAAGGTCAGGGCGCGGAAAATCCACTCACCCCACTGAGGCGTTGTCTGCAGAACCAGCAGCCGGACAACCGGGGGAAGAACTGCAAGAGCAACCGCTCCATAGCAGACAGCCGGCGTGTAGAAGCGGGCAAATTTGGAAATAAAGTTCTCGGATTTCGACTTTCTGGAGCTCGCATTTTCCACCAGCTCCAGAATCTTTGATACAGTGGACTCCCCAAACTCCCTTGTTGTACGAATTTTCAGAAGACCTGTCATGTTAATGCAGCCGCTGATTACCTCATCTCCTGCTTCCACCTCACGGGGAACGCTTTCGCCGGTCAGCGCACTGGTATTCAGAGTAGTCCGGCCTTCCACAATGACACCATCAATCGGAATTTTTTCACCCGGCTTTACAACGATAACCGTTCCGATTTCAACCTCATCCGGATCCAACGATTCAAGGTCTCCGCTTTCTGTTTCCACATTGGCGTAATCCGGGCGAATATCCATCAGCTCGCTGATGTTTCTGCGGCTCTTTCCCACCGCATAGCTCTGGAACAGCTCACCGATCTGATAGAACAGCATAACTGCAACGCCTTCCGTATACTCACCAAGAAGAATCGCTCCAACAGTTGCCACTGCCATCAGGAAATTTTCATCAAACACCTGGCGATTCAAAATTCCCTTCCACGCCTTCCGAAGAATATCATAGCCAATAATCAGATATGGAACCATGAAAAGAGCCGCACGAAGCCAGTCAATTGAAATTGGCACAAGACTCAGCACAATCATCAGCCCAGCGGCAGCCACAATCCGCATCAGAACCTTTTTCTGTTTTTTATTCATACCCATTCCCTCCGAACTTCTGCCTGATTGCTGAAAGCCGGAGTGTTTCCGGCTTTCAGAATTTACGAAAACAGCAAACTGCTTCTCCCCACCGCTTTACAGGAAAATCTCGCAGTCGCTTTCCACTTTCTTACAGTTTTTCAGCACATCCTGCATCACTGCCTTTGGATCTGCTCCTTCCTCAAATTCAACTGACATCTTCAGTGTCATGAAATTCACAACCGCATTGGCAACGCCGGCAGTTCTGCGCGCTGCTTCCTCCATCTTATTTGCACAATTTGCGCAGTCCACATCAATCTTGTAAGTCTTTTTCATGTCCTTACCAACCTTTCCTCGTCCATTCATATGAACAATTATTCATATGTTTAAATTTATTATAGCACGCATTGAAAATATGTCAAGCATTCTTTTCTGAAAATGCCGACTTTTTCAATGCGTGCCTGCTCCGTTCACTCATAATCCTCTCCTAATAACCGATTGAATGACCTCTCATCGAAACTTAATTCTTCCTCCGTATATTCTCCCCATGTTATTCCAAGCTGCTGCAATAAGTCCATAAAATCCCACACACTTTTTCCTGTAAGTTCTGCTGCTTTCTCCAACGTCACGGTCTTTGAAGCAAACAGACCCAACACAATTGATATTGTTTCTTTCTCTATCCATGATGATCCTATTATATGATCTGACCAGACACATACGAACCTGCCACTGCAGCCACAGATTTCCGAATTATGATTTGGTTTCTTCCAGATACCACGCAGCAAATTCTTCCACGGTGTCAAATCTGCTGACCTCCAGCCCTGCCGCCTGATACAGCTTCCGATATTCCTCCATGACGCAAACAAAATTTACCTCTGCCGCATCCAGATCCTTCCCGTCAAACCCGGCAAACAGATCATGAACCGGCATATCAATCGCTTCCTGCAGCTCATCGTACATTGCCTGGCAGCTGGCTGTACTCATAAAGGCCAGATACCGGTCCTGATTCTTTGCCGCGTAATTCATTTTATTTCTCCAGTTGGAGAAAATTTCCTCGTAGGTACCGCGAAGCGCATCTGCTGTCGCTTCCTGTTTGAAATTTAATTCTGACTCCACCTGTTTCAGCAGCGCATCCACCGCTCTCAGCAGATCCCGTGCCGCCCTTTGTGCCGACTCCATCGAATCCGCCTGAATCAGTGCCTGATACCGCACTTCAAACAATTCAGGCAGGCGTTCCAGTCCGCAGATTTCACTGGGGATCCCTTTGATTCCATGCGCAATATAGCTCTTATTCAGCAGATACAGTACCGACTCCAACTCAACCAGCACACCAGCCGACACATACTTGCAGGGGCCAAAGGATTCTGCCAGACTCATTTTTGCGAAATACTGCAACGCCTGGTCATAGTGCGCTCTGATTTTCGGCAAATCTTCGCTGCAAAGAGGCTTTGCCAGCGTCTTTCGCATCTTCTCCTTCAGTTTCTCATAACGCATGCGCACGGCATCACTGGCACAGTAGACCATCTCAACGGAAACCAGCTTAATTACATGTGGATCCCGGTACTCGGCCATCTGCTCCAGACATTCCCATGTATGGCAGTAAATGTCATGGGCAACATCCCCCAGGATAAAACAGGTACCGATTTTCCATCCTTCCCCGCTGTTAATCACAATCAGCAGATCCAGATCGGATTTTTCCCAGTAATCGCCGTTTGCAAAGGAACCGGCTATGGCAATCAGATCCACTGCTCCCGGACACACAATCTGTGCTTTCTTTTTCACCGCTTCAATAATCTGCTCATTACGTCTGAATAGCTGAGCCTTTGTCTGTTCATCCATCTCCGTTTTCCATCCTTCCCACTCATTCCATGCTGTATCCCCATCCGCTCTGTTCCCGGGATACTATATTCTTCCTACTTTATCTTCTCTCTGCGGACCGGATACCAGACATCCATCTCGTCCCTGTCCGGTTCTTCAAACAGGCGTTTCAGCTTCTCCATCAGCCCTTCATCCATGAAATAAGCATCGGTTCTTCCAGCCAGAATTTCCTCATTCCGCTGCTCAATATTCGCCATCCAGTCTTCCTCACTGATGTCAAGATAATGCCACTGACAGGGAATTCCTTTCTCCTGAAAATATTCCCTCATCTGCTTTCTTCCTTCTCTTGTCCAGAATCCCCACTCAAGGATTACATCCACATCCAGCGCTGTCAGCTCCTCCGCTTTCTTCAGAAGATACTGCTGCACTCTGGATGCAATCTCATCATGTTTGTCGCCAAACAGACCGCTGCTGTTCAGCGTCAGCATCAGCTCATCACAGGATAAGCAGATGGCACGATGTGTTTTCAGAAGCTGATTTGTGTACCATGTTTTTCCGCTGCAGATTTTTCCACAAATTAAAATGATCATGATTATTCTTTTCCTTTCCGTTCGCCGCATGAGTGCGCAAGCGCCCTCGCGCGGCTCTCTGCTTCCCGCAACCGGAACTACGTTCCGGATCGTGGCGTTCGCCGCATGAGTGCGCAAGCGCCCTCGCGCGGCTCTCTGCTTCCCGCAACCGGAACTACGTTCCGGATCGTGGCGTTCGCCGCATGAGTGCGCAAGCGCCCTCGCGCGGCTCTCTGCTTCCCGCACATTATACCCTATTTTGATGGTGGTGTAAATCGGGGTGTTTCTTTATAGGTATATTTTCTGAAATATTGAAAAAATCGCCATACCACAGCGCTCTCCACTATGATACAGCGATTTTCCTCCGACCATTTCAGGCAGCCGATTCCTTCCCGCGTGTTTACGCCGGTTCTTCCTCCCGATAATACTGAGCCTGCGCGTTCCACAGCTCTCTGTATTTTCCGTCTGCTTCCACCAGGGCTTCATGGGTGCCCCGCTGAACGATCTGTCCGTTCTCAAACACAGCGATTTCATCACAGAACCGGCAGCTGGACAGCCGGTGGCTGATAAAAATCGAAGTTTTGTTTTCCAGAATCTGGTTGAAGCTTTCATAAACGGCTGCCTCCGCAATGGGGTCAAGGGCAACTGTCGGTTCATCCAGAACGACAAATGGTGCGTCTTTATAGAGCGCTCTTGCAAGAGCGACCTTCTGAGCCTCTCCACCTGAAAGATCGATTCCGTCATTTTCATACTGGCGGCCGATGGCTGTTTCTATCCCCCGTTCCAGGGATGACAGGCACTTTGCAAGGCCGGCCCGTCTCAGACAGTCCTCTGCCTTCTCCGCATCATATTCATGGGAAGCCGTGACATTGGCGGCAAGAGAGAACGGAAACAGCTTATAATCCTGAAATACAACAGAGAACAGAGCCATATATTCATCGTGACGGTAACGTGTGATGTCAATTCCGTTTAATAAAATCGTTCCTTCTGTCGGGTCATAGAGACGGCAGAGAAGCTTGATAAACGTGGTTTTTCCGGAACCGTTCTCACCGACGATGGCCAGCCGGTCTCCGATTTTAAATTTCATATTCACATGACGCAGCACCCAGGTTTCGGAACGCGGGTACCGGAAGCTGACATCACGGAATTCAATCTCATAGTCAATGTCATCCCGCTTCTCCACAGCCAGTTTTCCCTGATACATGTCATTGGGCAGGTCCAGAAATTCATATTGTTTTTCCAGATACCGGCTGTTATGGCGCAGCATTCCAAGATAAGCTGATAATCCGGCAGCAGAACCCACAAACCGGCTGACCGTTCCCTGATACAGGATGAAATTGCCGATTCCAAATGCCCCGACAAACGCTCTGCCAGCTGTAAAAAGAAAGACAGCCAGATTCAGAACCGATTTCAGAAGCGCCAGCAGGCAGTCATAACGGCTGCTGATTTTCTGGACATTCTGAACATACTGCGGACGGATTACTTCCTTCATCACATGGAGAATCACCCGTTTCATGTTGAACATAATGACATCACTGCCGCGCAGCTCCTCAAACGCAAAGTTCCGCGTATTGGATTCCGCCAGATGCTCCCATTCCTTCTGAGTCAGCTCTGTCTTGCGGTTGGTCAGACGGACGGCAATGACCGCATCTGCCGCAATCAAAAGAATCAGCAGAATCGATGCATACGGCGAATTGACAAAACCTGAAAAGCCTCCAAACGAGCCTTTTGCTGATGTGAAAAACATGGAGCAGACCAGTGGCAGCGACAGGAGCAGGCCAAACAGGTGTCCCATGATATCCACAAGACTCCATTGAAACATATGCACACCTGCACCAGTGGCGTTTTCCGCCGCGTCAATTTCCTCCCGAAGCAGAATCACATCCGGGTTTTCCAGATGCGCAAACTTCATCCGGTTCTGCGCCTCGGCAAAATACCATCTGGAACTGATCCACCAGGTACGGAACCATACTTCATTCTTCTTTGCCAGAACATGATTTCCCATGCCGATGGAAAACAGACCAGTCACGCTGACAGCGGCCAGCTTCAACAGCTCCTTCGCCGGTGCGCCTGCCGCCAGTCCGTTCACCAGCAGCGATGACATGTACAAAGAAAAGTACGGGGAAATCGCTCCGACAAACCCGTGAGCAATCTGGTAAATCATTGCTGTCGGACAAATCCGGTACGCAAGCTTTATTCCCCGCGCAAGTGTCCTTCCATCCTGTTTCCAGGTTCTTTTTTCACTGCTCATCTGCTGCCTCCTTCCTCCGGCTCCTGTGCAAAACTGCCGTCTTCTCTGTAATATTTACTCTGAATTTCAAACAGCTCCCGATATTTTTTTCCGGCAGCCATCAGCTCGTCATGGGTTCCCTCCTCCGCAAATGCGGCTCCGTCCAGCAGAAAAATCCGGTCGCAGAAACGGGTCGAAGCAAGACGATGGGAAATGAAGATCGATGTCGTCTGATCGGTAATTTCACTGTATCTGCGATACATGCGGTCCTCCGCAATCGGATCAAGAGCTGCCGTCGGCTCGTCCAGAATCATGCACTTCGGACTGTGATACAGAAGACGCGCCATCAGAAGCTTCTGGGTCTCTCCTCCGGAAAGATCAATTCCCTCCCGGTTTACCTGACGGTTCAGCATCGTATCAACACCCTGAGGCAGCGTTTCAATCTTCTCCTTCAGACCCGCCATCTCAATGCAGCGTTCCAGCTTTTCTCTGTCAATCTCCTCATCATGTACCGTGACTGCGATGTTCTGTGCAATGGAAACAGGCATCAGATGATAATCCTGAGGGACAACACCGAACAGGGTATACATTTCATCCCGGTTATATTCCTGCAGCGAATGACCATCCAGCAGAATCTCCCCTTCATCGGGAAGCAGCAGACCGCACATCAGCCTGGTCAACGTTGTTTTACCGGCACCGTTTAATCCCACAAGAGCGATTTTCTCTCCGGCTTTAATCCGAAAACTAACATGATCCAGCACCTTCTTTTCCCCCTTCGGATACTGATAGGAAACATCCCGGAATTCGATGGAAAACGCGCCGTCCGGAAGGGGGATTCCTTCTCCCCGGTTATTTTTATCATTCACTTCCAGCACTTCTCTGAAATCGGAAATGCCCATGGCTCCATCTGTAATTTTTGACCATTTTCCAAGAATATCAGAGAGAAACGTGGATAACGAGGTAATTGCTGAGAAGTACAGGACAAACTGAGACGCATCGATCTCGCCGGATACCGCTTTTGAAATCAGAAACAGATAGGCAACTCCATCACGGACCATCACGATCAGAAAGCTGACCAGACCCACAGCAATGGAGCGTCTGGTCACATCGCGCCGCGCTTCCATGTCCTCTTTCATCAGCTTTTTCGCCAGAAGATTCAGGTAATCCCGGAAATTGTAGAGACGGATGTCCTTTCCAAACTCGTAATCTCTTGACAGACGGAACGCCACATAGCTGATCTTTTTCCCGAGAATGTTCCGCTGATCCTGTGTTTCATAGTTGCGGCGAATCTCCCACTGTGACATGCAGGAATTGATCACACAGCCCACAACAAGCAGCAGAACAATCCAGGGATTCAATCCGGAAACCACCGCTCCAAACAGGAAAAACTGAATGACTGACGCAGCCATAGAAGCAAAATCCAGCGGAAAATGGACGGCATTGGTATGGTTGTTCTGTATCGCATTTTCGACCCGCTCATCCAGTTCTTTCACCTTTGGATCATACTCATGATACCAGTCCCGGTCATGTTCCCGTTCCAGCCTCATGTACCGCAGATACATCAGCGTAAAATGCTCTGCCAGGTCGGTTCGTATTTCAATTACCGTGTTTGCCAGCGTTGTCAGCAGCTGGGCAAGCAGCAGTCCTGTAATCACAAGCGCAATCGTGCAAAACTGATCCGAAGTTTCCAGATAATGAAGGACAATGGAGGGCAGATACAGGGTCAGCGCTGCCATGGCGACTGACACCGGAACCGTAACGATTCCCAGCCACGCCAGACTGCGTTCGTTCTTCCACAGCAGCCGGTACATCCAGGCAACACTTGAAAACATGCCATATTTCGGCTTTCGTTTTTGTTCTTTTTCCTTTGACATAGGCACCTCTTACTTGATGTATTCACAAATTCTTCCCCGACAATCCGGGAATTCGCATGATACCGGGTCTGGCTGCCGGACGAAATTCCTGCCCATGACAGGCCTGGGATGCCGGACTGTTTTCCGACACGCAACAGACCTGGACTGCCTGGCAGTTTTCTGTCATGCAACAGGCTTGAACCACCAGCCAGACGAAGGATTCCGTGTATCACAGCTGCATCATACCATATTCCATGAAAAAAACTGCGTTCCGTTAACCAAATGTGATTTCTGGTGAACGAAATGCAGTTTCCGAAATGCATTGTAAAATATATCATCGATTTTACCGCCAGCGACCGGCATTTCAGACCGCTTCGCCGGAATCATTGCGCGTGCGCACAGTATTGGTCAGCGGTAGCAGAATCTCCGCCGTAAATCCGCCGTCCTCACTGTCTGCCGAAAACAGCCCGTCATATTTTTTCACAATGCTTTCCACCCGGGCAAGGCCGAATCCGTGCTGCTGACCCTTGGACGAAAGAAACAGGCTTCCCAGCTTTTTCTGCTTCTTTCCTGCAGCATTGGTGACGGCAATGTAAAGCTGCGTATTTTTCGTGCCCATGTAGATCCGGATAAACCGGTCTGCTTCCGGCAGCTTCCTGTTTTCTTCGATGGCGTTATCCAGCAGATTTCCAATGATCACACAAAGATCCACATCATGAATGGCCGTTTCCTCCGGAATCTTTGCCTTTGCGTGAACCGGGATTTCATTCTGGGCGGCAATGTTGATCTTTCCATTGAGAATGGCATCAACCATGACCCGTCCCGTTTTGATCACCGTATCCACACTGGTCAGATCATCGTTCAGCTGACGGAGATAGGCATTCACTTCCTCATACTTTCCTAACGCCATGCTTGCCTGCATCGCCTGAATGTGGTTGTGATAATCATGCCGCCAGCCACGCATCTTCGTGTACATGCTCTCCACTTCATCGCAATATTTCTTCATCAGATCGCTCTGATAGGCTTCAATCCGTTTATCAATCCAGCGATTCCAGAACATCCTTGCGTAATTCCTCCTGACCTTTTACCGTTCCCACCTCATCCGCTCCCTGCGGTTTCTGATTTTCTCTTTTCTGGGTCATCCTCCGGTTCCTTCACGGCATCACGTTCAGAACAACCGGATAATTTCCTTCCCGATCTTCTGGTTCATTCCGCGGCTGATGGGAATCTCTTCTCCGTTCTTCAGCACCACACAGTCATTCTTCACCCGTGTTACAAAACTCAGATTCACCACAAAGGACCGCTGGCATTTGAAAAAGAACTCGTCCAGCTGCTCCTCCGTTTCTGCCAGCGTTGCTTTCATGCGGTATTCCCGGTCAACCGTGCGGATCCGCACATACTGCTTCTGGGCTTCCAGGTACAGAATCCGGCTCAGCGGAACAAATTCGGTCTCCCGGTCAAATGGAATTGGAAGACGTTTCTCCTTCTTTCCAAGATTTGTCACCGCTCTGTCCAGAACGGCCTGCAGCCTGTCCGCAGACACCGGCTTCATCAGGTAATGAAGCGCGGACACCTCGAACCCTTCCTCCATGAAATCCGGGAACCCGGTGATGAAAATGATCTGCAGCGCATTGTTTTCCTGCCGGATTTTCTTCGCCAGCTCCACGCCGTTGATTCCGCCCATTTCAATGTCCAGCAGGAGAATCTCATAGTCCTTCTTTTCTTCATAGTGAAACAGAAATGCCTCCGCAGAAGAAAACTGCTCGATCCGAACCGAATCCTCCCGTTTCTCTGCCCAGCTGCGGGTAATCGCCGCAACGTATTCCCGCTCGGTGCTGCAGTCATCCGTGATTGCTATTTTGTATATCATCCTGTTGCTTCCTGCTTTTCAAACTGTATTACGCGGTTTCCAGCAGCTTCTCAAGTTCCCGATCCAATGTCTGTTTCAGCTGCTCCAGCTCATTTGCGGACGGAAGATACTGTTCATGGTACATCTCTTCTGAACCAATCCGCCACACCGGCCCCGGCTTTGGTGTGTCCCCGGCGTGCCGCGGGAAAATGTGCCAGTGCATGTGTACATTGTTTCCGACGCCCAGAAGCTCATAGTTAAGTTTCTCCGGCTGAAATGCGCGATATACCGCTTCTGCCACCAGTGCCATTTCCTGCAAAAACAGGGTACGGAATTCCGGTTCCAGTTCATGGAGCTCCACTGAATGCTCCTTGCAGATAAACACCGTATAGCCCCAAAACCGCTGATAATCCCCGATTACCACATATCCGGATTTTAATTCGCGGACAAAATATGGATTCTCCCCGCGCTTTATCTTCTCAATTCTTTTACATACTCCGCATTCGCTCATTCTCTCAGCCTCCTGATCAATAGGTAAGTATTGCCGTCTGCGGCTTCATTTCCTTTGTGATTTCCAGCGTATCCTCAGAATATCTCACTACATTTCCACAGAGCCCGGCATACACGGACACCGGTTTCAGCACATCAAATCCAAAGGTCTCGCTGCGATAATGCATCGGAATGACAACCTTTGCTTTCATTTCGTCCATCATCCCTTTGATCACATCCGGTTCCGCCGTGTAGAATCCACCAACCGGTGTCATCACCACATCTGCTCCCTTCAGAAGGTCAACCTGCTCTTTCGTCAACGGGCAGCCAATATCACCCATGTGAACCAGCTTAAACCCGCTGCCCTGAAGAAGAAAAACAGTATTCATGCCGCGAAGCGTTCCATTCTTGTCATCATGGCAGGTGGAAATCTTCAGCAGTTCAAAAGGCGCCTGCTTTCCCTTCTGAATCTGCACCAGCTCTGCCGCGTTATGGTCGCCGTGTCCATGACTGCAGAGAACCAGATCCGCCTTCTCACGAATGTTTCGCAAGCCCGGTACATAGCCGTCCGCAAACGGATCAATTACCACTGTATATTCATCCCACATAATTTTCATACAGGAATGTCCAAGCCACTGAATCTGAATCATATGTGTCGCTCCTTCCTTTCAAATCGGCTTCTATTCAAAAGCCAGCTCTTTCCATCGAAAACCATTTCCGGATTCCTCTTGCTCCTTTTCCTTTACAAACTGGTCCGCGGCGAACTTCCCAGATTTTTCGGAAGGGAATAGCCGCTCAGATCTACGCCTTCCAGCTCCAGAAGCCTGATTTTCTTCGCCAGTCCGCCGCCATATCCGGTCAGATTTCCTCCGCCGCCAACCACCCGGTGGCAGGGAATCACGATGGAAATGGGATTATGTCCCACTGCACCTCCTACCGCCTGGGCAGACATGTGAGGTTTTCCACCGCGTTCTTTGATTTTCTTTGCGATATCCCCATAAGTAACCACCTGTCCCCAGGGAATCTCGCAAAGCAGGCTCCAGACCTCCTGACGAAACGGGCTTCCTGCCGGTGCAAGAGGGATTTCTCCAACCTGTGGTTTCTGACCGGAAAAAAAGCGGTTCAGCCAGTCCTTTGTCTGCACAAAAACCGGGAGATCTGGCTTTTCTATCAAATCTGACCGGTCTGATTTGCAGTCTTCATGATCTAATTTCCGTTCATCCCCGTTCTGCTCTCTGTCAATCGCAAAGCCGGACTGTCCTTCTATCCACAAACCGGTCAGGCTTTCTCCGTCACTTGTCATACGGATTCTTCCTACCGGAGAATCCTCATAAAATGTTTCGTACATGGTTCACTCCATTTACCGCTTACTCCACCGTCACCAGCTCATACTCCCTCGACCCATACCCCAGCGCAGCAGCAGCCTCAATGGTCAGCACACCATTCCGTGACTCAATCCGCTCTACCAGATGGTCTCTGCCCGGGTCGTCTGACGCATACACCAGATCCAGACATGCCTGATCAATGGCGATGGGATCCAGAGATACCAGAATGCCGATGTCCTTCATGCATGGGTCTTCTGCAACAGAACAGCAGTCGCAGTCCACGGACATGTTTTTCATCACATTCACATAGGCAATGTTGCCTTTGAAATAGTCCACAACCGAGGATGCCGCATCGGCCATGGAGCGCAGGAACTGATCATGATCCGCAGTCCAGATTTCTTCCGGGATTCCGGCTCCATGGATGTATGCCTTGCCAAAGGAAGAGGCAACACCGATGGAAAGCTGCTTGAGCGCTCCGCCGTATCCGCCCATGGGGTGGCCTTTAAAGTGGGACAGCACCAGCATGGAATCGTAATTCGCCAGATTCTTGCCGACAAAATTCTTTTTGATCACAGCTCCGTCCGGAATTGCCAGTTCCAGATCCGGTCCTTCCGCATCCAGCAGATCCACAGGGAAATATTCACTCCATTTGTGCTTCTTCATGGTAAGAAGATGCTTCTGGGTAGTGTTTCTCTCCCCTTTATATGCCGTATTGCACTCCGTTACCGTTCCGCCAACCGCGTCAATTACCGGTTTCCAGAAATCCGGCTTTAAGAAATTCTGGTTTCCCACTTCTCCGGAATGAACCTTTACTGCAACCTTTCCCACAAGTTCCTTTCCCAGCAGCTGATACAGCTCCAAAACCTTTTCTGGTGTAATTGTCTTTGAAAAATAAACCTTTGATGCCATGCTTCTGCCTCCTCCTATCCTGCGAAGCGACACTGTCTTCTTCTTCCCTTTCACAGCCGGGCTCAGTGCGCTTTCTTCTGATTTGATTATACAGGAAACAAAGTCTGTTGACAATCAGGAATCTTTCTGCATTCGGTTCTGTGCCGGAGAAATGAATGAAAAAAGGGGAAAGTCAGTTTCACCTCACTTTCCCCATTTCCTCATCCCGGCCTGACGCCGGGAAAAGCTGTTTTATTCGTTCTCTTCTTTTCTTCTTCCCATGGTCATCTGCAGCCAGAATGCCACTGCAAGAAGAAGTCCGCCTGATGCCAGCAGGAACATTCCCACAGCACCGGCATGATCCTCAATTCCGAGAATCGGCTCTTCCATCCGCTCTGCGGCGGTAGTTGTCTCCGCTGCAGCAGTTGTTCCCTCTGTGGCAGCTTCCGCAGTTGTCGTTTCCGCGGTGGTTGCTTCCGCAGTTGTCGCCTCCGCAGTGGTTGCTTCCGCAGTTGTCGCCTCCGCAGTGGTTGCTTCCGCAGTTGTCGCCTCTTCGGTCGTTACTTCCTCGGTGGTTGCCTCTTCGGTCGTTACTTTCTCAGTCGTCTCTTCCTCGGTTGTTACTTCCTCAGACGTCTCTTCCTCGGTTGTTACTTCCTCAGTCGTTTCTTCCTCAGTCGTCTCTTCCTCGGTTGTTACTTCCTCCGTCGTCTCTTCCTCGATTGTTACTTCCTCAGTCGTCTCTTCTTCGGTCGTTACTTCTTCCGTCGTCTCTTCCTCGGTTGTTACTTCCTCCGTCGTCTCTTCCTCGATTGTTACTTCCTCAGTCGTCTCTTCTTCGGTCGTTACTTCTTCCGTCGTCTCTTCCTCAGTCGTCTCTTCCTCAGTTGTTACTTCCTCGGTTGTTACTTCCTCGGTTGTCACTTCTTCCGTCGTTACTTCCTCGGTTGTCACTTCCTCCGTCGTTACTTCCTCCGTTGTCACTTCCTCGGTTGTTTCTTCCGGCGTCTCTTCCGGTGTTACTACTTCGGTAGTCACTTCTTCCGTCTCTTCCTCAGTAGTTTCCACCTCTTCAATGGTCAGGATACCATTCTCAAATGTAATGTCATAGAACGGATTCTCTCCTTCTTCCTCACTGACGATGATCGCATATTCACCGACTTCCTCTCCCTCCTCACGGGAAATGGAAACTGCCAGCTCGTCGCCTTCCACGACATCGTACTCACGCCATGTCAGCTCTGGATCCGCTTCGCCTTCCTGCTTATTCTGATCATCTGCTGCCACAGTAACCGGCTTCGGCTGTACCACAACCGTAATCGTTCCAGTTGTTCCCTTCAAGTCGCTGTTGCCGGTATAGACAACAGTAAGAACATGCTCTCCAACCGTAAGAACTTTAGCGATTGTATCATAGTTCATCTCTGCCTGACCATCTGTCACACTTACCGGAGTACCAATCCGGGTTTCTCCGTAGTAAAGAATCATCTGATCCTCAACAAACGTTTCCATATCTTCCTCTACACCAGCCGTTACTACAACTTCTTCCTCAGCAGCTTCACCTGTCGCTGTCACCTGAGCAGTTACACAAATGGTATCTCCATAAACATAGCTTTCGCTGTCTTTCAAAATTGAAACAAATGCCGACTTACCACGCACAATCGTGTAATCCTGAGTTATAACATCGGGCAGACTGTAATTATCAGCCTGCGGACCTTCGATACTGGACGCATATGCGGTATGTGTTCCCACGAACATGTTCGTACCGAGCTCCACAACAACGGTAAGCTCGTCCCCGTTCTGCGCGTTTGCCACAACGGATGTCACGTTGGATTCTGTTCCGTCATACGCACGTGTTTCTGCGTTCTTCCATTCCAGCTCAGCCACCAGCGGATTTACGAGCAGCGAGCCGGATTCATATGTAATCTCGTAATAGTCGCTGGTCAGTCCCATTGGTGTGATCTCATAGGTGCCAATGGAATCATACCGGGAATAATTGGAAGTATAACCCAGCGTTCCGCCGAGAAGACCTTCCGTTGTCTCATCCTCTCCTTCCAGGAATCCGTTGTAGCGAACACCGTTTCCTGTCAGTTCATCGCCATAGGTCAGCACAACATCCTCTGCGATAACCGTCAGTTTCTGCTTCTGAATCGTGATCGGTTCCGTCCGGGAAGTACCTGTAATATTGTCGGTTCCCACATAGATTACCTTCCATTCATGCTCGCCTGCAGTCATCTGCCGTTCTGCTGTGTCATAGCAAAGCACAGCAACACCGCCTGCCACCTCTGCGCTGTCCAGAAGCGTATCTTTGTACCACAGTTCCACCACACCTTCCTCGCATGGCAGCATGTCTTCTGCCTGTCCGTTTCCTTCGGAATCGTAGTTGACACTGACTGCAACATCAACACGACCTCCATATGTACAGGTATTCGTACCGGAATTGACCTCAACAGACATGGACGATTCTGCTGCCACAATTTCATAGGAACAGGAATCCGCTTCGCCGATGTAGTAGCAGGAACTGTTGGTTCCTTCCAGCTGCACCGCCTCTGCCGTGTGAACACCAACATGGGTCTGATCTCCGCCTTCCACAACGACAGTGATCCAATCGTATTCTGCCTGGTTTGCAACCTCCGCAAATACACCGGAAGGCAGAGCATTATAGGTTCTTGTCTCTGTACCCATCCATCTCAGAACCACCTCACGCGGATTCACCGTATATACGGCCGGTTCATAACTGATCTCATAGTAATCACTGGACAAACCGCTCGCCGTGATCGAATACTCTCCAACCGTACTTTCTCCCGGCACATAGCTCCAGGTATAGGTTAATTCTCCGGCACTCCATGCTGCCTCATCGGAAGCATCTGCCTCCAGCAGTCCGTCATAGGAAACGCCTTTGCTGGTCAGCGGATCTCCGTAGATAACGGTAACATCCTCCGCCGTTATCGTCAGCGCACGCTTTGCAAGGGAAAGGTTCAGGGTGGTTTCCGCCTTTGCCACATTGTCCCCTGCGCCGGAATATACAACCGTCAGCACATGTTCGCCCCCTGTCAGAAGCTTCTTCGCGGTATCAATCTCCAGACTGTATGCGCCATTGCCCAGACTTTCGAACGTTCCAAGAAGATTCGTTCCCTCATACAGTTCAACCGTACCGGACTTCGCGCCGATCTTTGCGCCATCCGCTGTCTGACCAAGCACAACCTCTGCAGATATGGTAATCACGTTTCCATATTCGCAGACGCCTGTGATATTGGCTGTCAGTTCCGGCGTTGTCTGAACAATTGAATAGCTGGAGGACGTTTCCGAATCGTTGTCCGGAAGCACATAGTTGCCTGCATCCTCTCCGGTCAGTTCCTCTGCGGATACCGTATAAGTACCTGCTTCGGTTTCGGTACCGCCGTTTACGGTAACCGATACTTCATCTCCATTTACCAGATTTGTTATGTTGGCAGTTACCTGGCTTGCCTCTCCTGTGTAGGAAATGGTTCCGCCGTTTACCCACTCCAGCTGTACCGTCAGTGGGTTCACAGTCAGCGTTCCGGGCTGCCAGCTGAGTTCATAATAATCGCTGGTCAGTCCTCCCGCTGTAATCGGATAGTTTTTGACCGGATCATACTGATCATACTCCGAAGAATATCCCAGTGTTCCGGTAAAGAGACCTGCTGTCGTTTCATTATCTCCACCGGCAAATCCGCTGTAGGTCACTCTCATCTGATCCAATGCCTTGCTGAACGCGTCGCCATAGGTCAGAGCCGCGTTACCGGCGGTCACAGTCAGCGGGCGCTTTTCAATCGTTACAGGAAGCGTTGTCTGCGCTCCGGCAATGTTTGTTCCTGATCCGGAATATACAACCTCCAGTTCGTGTGTACCAACTGCCAGCTGCTTCTTTGTCGTATCAATTTCCAATGTGAAGAGACCTTCGCTGCTCTCAGCAGTTCCAAGAAGCGTCTCACCCGCATACAGGCTCACCATTCCAAGCGCCGTATTAATCGATCCCTGCTCCTGTGTTCCATCCAGCGAAACCGTTACATCAACAACGATCGTCTCGCCATAGGTCCAGGTGCCGTCTTCCTGATTGGAAGAAACGGACAGCTGCGGTGTTGCCTCATCGATGGAATAGCTGTAGGTCAGGCTTTCGCTTCCCTGCGGAGGCAGCACATAGTTGGATGCATCCTCTCCCGTCAGAGAAACAGCAGATGCGCTGTAAGTTCCGGCTTCCGTTTCCACACCGCCGCTTACAACAACCGATACCTCATCTTCATTTACCAGATTTGTTATGTTCGCTGTCACCTGACCGGGAATTCCCGTGTAGGAAGGTGCTCCGCCGTTTACCCACTCCAGTTCTACCGTCAGCGGATTCACAGTCAGTGTTCCCGGCTGCCAGCTGATTTCATAATAATCGCTGGTCAGTCCTGTCGGCGTAATCGTATACGGCGTTTCACTTTCCACCGGATCATACTGTGTATAATTGGATACATAACTCAGATTGGTCAGGGATTCGTTAAAGATTCCCGCTGTCGCTTCGTCATCTGTTCCCACAAATCCGCTCCAGGTCACACCATCGTTAGTCAGCGCATCACCATAAGTCAGAACAACAGGTTTTGCAATAACTGTCAGTTCCTTTTTCAGAAGCTCCAGCTCCACCGTCTGCGATTTATTGTTTACATTGCGTTTTTCCTCCGAATCACTTCCCACATATTCCACACGCAGCGTGCTGCTTCCCACCGGCAGGAGTTTCTTCGTCGTGTCAATGGACAGCACAGCCTTTCCGTCCGTTACAGACACTGCATCCAGCTTTTCCTCTCCGTACCACAGCTCAACCCGGCCTTCCTGACAGGGAACAAGCCCCTCTGTCTGTCCGCTTCCTGTCGGGGTGATGCCAACAGAAACGGTAATCTGCGCGGTATCGCCATATGTCCACACTCCGGTGCCCGAATCAGTAAAAACAGCAGCATTGGTCGTAACGGTCAGCTTTGAAACTGCCGCCTTAATCAAAAATTCATCTGTCCAGCTTCCCGCCGCATAGTTATCGTTTGCTTTGGCTTCGACGCAGATCTGATATTTGCCTGCGTCACTGGGAGCTGAACTTATCTTCTCGTATGTTCCCGCTTCTTCATCCCATTTCTTATAGGAAATGCTCAGATCACTCTCTGCGTATTGTGTTGTATCAATGTTCGGTACAATCGCATTTCCATCCCATGTCTTATCTGTAACCGTAACCGGGCAGCTGCCGGACTGGGTACTGATTGTCAGCGGTACGGTGCGGGACAGCGAGTCCGTTCCCGCAAGCAGCTCCTCAATGGATTCCGATACGGCTGGTTTTACATACAGCTTCAGCGTATACTTACCTGAAGGATATTGATTCAATACACTGGAAGCAACAGTCACGGTATTATCGTCTTCCACCTTGTAGGGAATCGCATCCTCGCTGCCATTCTCCGTTATCAGGTACAGATCAGTTGCTTTCGTTCCATTATTCAGCGTTCCCAGGCTGATCACGCTGGTTTCGTCTGTGAGCTGCTTTGTATAAAAAATCTCTGATTTCAATATCGGCGAAGCATACAGCAGTGTATGAAAACATTTCACCGTCTGATTTCCTGCAGAATCAGTTACACGAACCCACACAGTGGCAGTCCCATCTGCGCTTCCAGTCCAACCACTTAGCGTGATAGGAGCGGAAAAGCTCCACCCGTTCAACGGGCTGGAAGAAGACGCAGGATAGAAATCAGTCTGAGTAAGAGGTACCCAGCTTCCGCCCGGATCACATGCAGCCGCATTCAGCGCACCGATCTGATAATCCACCTTCAGAGATTCACTCTCCCGGTCGCCGCTTAATACATTCAGCGTAACACCATCCGCAAAGGCCAAAACCAGTTCATCGCTCCAGTCACACAATTCCCCACTATCTCCGAAACCACATAATGTAAGGATGAGCGTTGCCGGATTGTCAATGACATATGAAATTGTTTTTGGTCCGGTAATCTCGCCATTTTCATTCATCAGATAATACGTTTTTGTATAAGTTCCGGATGTTGTCTCCGTATCCCAGTAACAGGAGATCAAAAAGTTTTCCGGTTTATCATCCGTTGAAATCTTGAAACCATTTCCAACCCTCAGACCGTCTACTGAAGTGTACACGCCCGTCGCTGCCGTGTACCCGCTCGACGCATCTGCAGTTGTTCCAATCACCGTTACCGGCGCATCCGCTTCCAGCCAGGAAATAGTCACCGGAAACTTGGCACAACCCGCCCCATAATTTCCTGCCGCGGCTGCATTCACCTGCAGTGTATAATTGCCAACTGCGGACGGAGCAGAATTGGCATTCAGCTGATTTCCATTTGCATCCAGCCAGACAAAGGACAGCTCACCGCCGGACGCGGACGTGAAATTCGCTGTCAAAGGTGTCTGGATGGGAGACGCGGTGTAAGTATAGCTGACCGGATAGTTCACATTTATAATTGAATTCGACGCAGGCGTGATTGAGAACGTTTTTGTCGCACTGCCTTTGTAGTTCGCATAATTTGGATCTCCGTTTGTTCCGGTTGCTGTAATCGTTACCGTTGCGGTATTGTCACCGACATTAACATTGTTATCGTAAGCCACCTTGTAATCAGTGCTCAGCCCATTGCTGCTCGGAACAAGGGTATAATTTGCCGCTGTATCTGTCACTGTGACAGCAGGCGTAATCGCGCTGCCGGTGTAGGTATGGGAGAGAGCAAGCGTGATTCCACCCGCCTTATCAAGATCGGAAAGGCTCTTGCGGTATTTCAAAATCACATTCTCAGCACATGTCCCATCCGGTTTGCATATCAGAGTTCCTTCCAGCAGATTTCCTTCTGAGTCGGTACCCTTGCCGATAGAATACCCCTCAGGCAGGTAATCTGTCAGTGCAGACAAATCCACATCCTCATCTCCATAATTCCACTGTCCTGCGTTCTTTAATTCAATCTTACAAGTCTTATCCAGCAAAATCCGTTGAATGGCAAGTCTTCCGGTAATATTCAAAACACTGGCATTCTCCAGATACACTCCGCCTTTTTTTCTGCCTGCACATCCGGCATACCAGTCAAGATTTTCTGCCGTTACAGTAACCGAATTCAGAGTCAATACAGCATTACCATCCGTAGCAGGATTATATAGATCAGCGTCTGCAATTCCATTTTGAAGCGTCAGTGACCGGGCATTTGTTCCAAGTGTTCCTCCTGTTAATTTATGCCCATCGAGATCTACCGTTACTGTCGCATTTGTATGCGTATCGTAATCCGATAAATTCGCTTCAAACACCACATCTGAAAGCAACGTAATCAACGCATTTAATGTCTGGTCATCGGCAACTGCCGCCGCCCACGCTTCTTCGAACGTTTTGTACGATTGGGTTTCCTCACCGATCGTCACCGATGCCTCATAAGTCTCCTCTGTCCCGGCATTCTCCGCCGAAATCGGCACCGGAAACGAAATGGATGTCAGTATCAGACTCAGAGTCAGTATCAAACTCAACCATTTACTTTTCCGATAAAACATACTTCTTTACCTCCTTTATGACTTATTTCAAGAAATCCCATTCACATAATAAGTCATTTTTTCCATTATAATTCATTCCTTTCTGAAATACCACTCCCAAAACGGGTAGTTTTCTTTTTTTTTTGCGTAACTTACAAAAAAGCCCCGCTGCAGGCGGGGCTTTTTCATAAAAGGGGAGGGATACCGGTGTTTTACACCGATTATGAAAAAAATGTATGATGTTCAGCCAGGTGTGTTTCCCTGACCGCTTCCTACTTTACGGCATAAATGTGTACGTTTTATGACGTGTTTCTGACCTTTTCTTGAATTATTGTTTATCAATCCGTCCGGTAAACACGGCAACAGTCCGCGGCCGCATCACATATTCACCGTCAATCACGCGCTCCGTTCCGTCCGGAAAACAGAACTGTCCGTTCTCATCGCCATAGGTATCCACGCTCAGATACCATTTGCCGCTGCAGGCCAGATCCGGCAGCGTAATCGTGCATTCCTCCCAGTGCGCGTTCACCGCCACATAGACAAGATCATCCCTGCCTTTCCTCTCATCATGTCCCACAAAGCTGACTGCAAAATACAGTGTGTCCTGTGGAATGTTTGTCAGCCCGGCATTCCGGTCATGGGCATGGAGAGATTCCACTCCGCAGACGGCATCCGGCAGCTTTTCGCGGATGATCCGGTGTTCCTGACGAAAGGCAATCATGAAGCGGAAAAATTCAAACAGCTCCCGGTTCTTTTTCAGCAGCCGCCAGTCCAGCCACGACAATTCATCGTCATGACAATAACAGTTGTTATTTCCGAACTGCGTGTTTCCGAACTCATCCCCGGCAAGAAACATGGGCGTTCCCCGGCTGCACATCAGAACGGCACAGGCATTGCGGATCATGCGGTAACGGAGTTTCAGAACCTCCGGATCCTTCGTCTCACCTTCCGCGCCGCAGTTCCAGCTCCGGTTGTCGTTGGATCCGTCCGTGTTGTTCCAGCCATTGCTTTCGTTGTGCTTTTCATTATAGGAATAGAGGTCATACAGCGTGAAGCCGTCATGACAGGTCAGGAAATTCACGCAGGAATTGTAACCGGCATAGTTTCCGTTTGTCTCCGAATAGAAGCCGCCGTACATGTCACCGGAGCCGCACATGCTCCAGGCAGCGTTCCACGCTTCCCAGCCGCCGCCTTTCAGAAATTCGCGCATGGCATCCCGGTACCGTCCGTTCCATTCCGCCCAGCGTCTGTTGGCAGGAAAACGGCCGACCTGATACATGCCTCCGGCATCCCATGCTTCCGCGATCAGCTTTACATTGCTCAAAACCGGGTCATAGGCCAGCAGCTCCAGAAGCGGCGGATTGTTCAGCGGCGAACCGTCCGCATTCCGTCCGAGGATGCTTGCCAGATCGAAGCGGAACCCATCCACCCGATAGTTCACCGTCCAGTAGCGCAGACACTCCAGAATCATCTGGCGCACAATGGGATGGTTGCAGTTCAGTGTGTTTCCGCAGCCGCTGAAATTGAAGTAGGATCCGTCCGGCATCAGCATGTAGTAAATCTGATTGTCAAATCCCTTGAAGCTGAACACCGGTCCCTTCTCGTTTCCCTCAGCCGTATGGTTGAACACCACGTCAAGAATTACTTCAATTCCATTCTCATGAAGCGCCTTGATCAGCTCTTTCAGCTCCGTTCCCTCATGGTTATGCTCCTTTGTGGACGCATAATCCGCGTTCGGCGCAAAGAAGCCAACCGTATTGTAGCCCCAGTAATCGCAAAGCTGCTTTCCGTCATGTTCTCTGACATCCATCTGTTCATCAAACTCACAGATCGGCATCAGCTCCACCGCATTGATTCCCAGTTCCTTTAAATAAGGAATCTTCTCTTTCAGTCCGGCAAAGGTTCCCTTGTGTTTCACACCGGACGAACTGTGCTTTGTAAACCCTCTGACATGAAGCTCATAGATGACCAGGTCGCACATCTCCCGGTTTGACTGCGGCATGTCTCCCCAGTCAAAGGTATCCTTCACAATGCGTCCATGATAATTTCCCTTTTTCCGCTTTCCCCATTTTCCCGGTCTTGTCACTGCGCGGGCATAGGGATCCAGAAGAACCTGGCTGCGGTCAAACAGATGGCCGTTTTCCGGATCGTAGGGGCCGTCTACCCGGTATGCATATTCAAAATCCTCGATGTTCAGTCCGAACACGATCATGGAATAGACGTCACCGATCTTATAGGCCTCCGGAAACGGCAGAACCGCATAGGGTTCCTCCGCCCCCCGGCGAAACAGAAGCAGTTCACACGACGTTCCGTTATGCGTATGAACCGTAAAATTGACACCGCATGGCAGTGCCATTGCGCCATTGACATCAAACATGCCCGGGCGCACCGGATATCCGGCAATCTTACCCATTGGTGTGATTGTTCTGGGATAATCCAACATATATTTCTGACTGTACAGCTTCAAGCAAAATACCCTCGCTTCCTTTTCTTTTGTAAACAGCCCCTGTCCATCCTCTTTTTGCGGATTCGCCTGTCATCTGCCTGTCCCCTGGCAAACCGGATTTCTTCTTTTCAAAAGGATGGACTGGTTAAAATTTCTTCACTCAAATTTCACCAATCTATGGTATACTGTTTTCAGGTCTGCGATGCAGCCGCATGGCAGAAGAAGAACAACAGGAGATTCCATTTATGAGAAACAGAAATCATCGTTCCATTCGAATCACAGCCGCCGCTTCGCTCTGTGTCGGACTGCTCTGCACCAGTCTGCTGACCGGATGCGGCAGTAAAAATACAGATTCCAAAGAAACTTCACGGCTGGAAACCAGTTCCGTTCCGTCAACTGCCGAAGAGTCTTCGGCAGAAGAGCTTTCTTTTGAAGCAACCTCCGAACCAGTCCCGGAACCTGAAACCATCGGCGCCTTCTCCACCTGTGATGTGAACGGCAATCCGGTTACCGAAGAAATTTTTGCCAACTCCGAACTGACCATGGTGAACATCTTTGCCACCTGGTGCGGCCCATGTATCAATGAAATTCCGCACCTGGCCGAGCTGGATAAGGAATATGACCCGGAAGAATTTCAGATTGTCGGAATCATTCTGGATGTCAACGAAACCGGCGAAATCAATCAGGAGCGGCTGGAGCTTGCTCTGACGCTGGCGGAACTGACCGGCGCGGAGTACCCCTTCATCATGCCGGATGTCAATTTGTATCTCAGCGTTCTCATGGACGTCTATTCCATCCCGGAAACCTTCTTTGTTGACAAAAACGGCGTCATCGTCGGCGATTCCTACGTCGGCAGCCGTGACAAAGAGCAGTGGCAGGCAATCATCGAAAAAGAACTATCCAATGTCCGTTCCACTTCCGCTGAAACGCCTGTAAACGCAGAAGCATCGGCAGCGGAATCGGCAGAATCACAATCGAATGCGGCGGATTCCGCAAAATCAACCCCTGATGCGGCAGATTCCGCAAAACCAACCCCTGATGCGGCAGATTCTGCAAAACCAACCGCAACGGAAAAGGAGTCCCTGCAATGAACCGGCTGAAAGAACATCGAACCGCTCTGGTTCTCCTCGCTGTTTCCCTCGTCTTCCTGCTGACCGGAACGCTCCTTCGCGGCGAACACGAAGTCGTTCTGGAAAAAGCAATCCGCATCTGTCTGGAGTGTATTGGAATTGGATAAGAAAAAACACGGTGCAAAAACGCACCATACCACACAAAAGAAACGTCATGCCATACAGCTTGTCTGGGCTCTGCTGACCAACAGCTATCTGACCGGTTTCCTCTACGGAAAAATCTATACCGGAAAGCTGAAACAGCTCTGCGTCCCCGGACTCAACTGCTACTCCTGCCCCGGCGCCCTCGGCTCCTGCCCCATCGGCGCCCTGCAGGCCGTCCTTGGCAGCCGGAACTTCAAATTTTCCTTCTATCTGGCAGGATTTTTTCTCCTGATCGGAGCTCTCATGGGCCGCTTCGTCTGCGGTTTCCTCTGTCCCTTCGGTCTGATTCAGGAGCTGCTTCACAAGATTCCATTTTTTAAAAAAATCCGATATGTACCGGGAGAAAAGGTTCTTGTCAAACTGAAATACCTGATTCTTCTGATTTTTGTAATCCTTCTTCCGCTGTACGCAGTTGACATCCTGGGCCAGGGCTCCCCCTGGTTCTGCAAGCTGATCTGCCCTGCCGGTACACTGGAAGGCGGACTGCCCCTTGTCTTTCTGAACGAAGCCCTGCAGAACACCATCGGTTTTCTCTATGCATGGAAAAACGCGATTCTGATCCTTACAATCCTTGCGTCCATCCTGATCTACCGCCCCTTCTGCAAATTCATCTGCCCGCTTGGCGCGATTTATTCCTTCTTCAACCGGGTGGCGATTTTCCGTCACCGGGTCGATCCCAAACGGTGTACGGAGTGCAGACTCTGCGCCCACATCTGCCCGATGAACGTCAATCCGGCAAAGAATCCCAATTCCGCCGAATGCATCCGGTGCGGCGCATGTATCAAAGCCTGTCCTGCGCAGGCGTTGTCACATACCTTTACGAAAAGGACGGAGATTTCTTCGCATACCACTTCTTCAGCACCTCTTCCGCCTTCTTCAAATGGATATTAAATCCATGATCCGCCGCGGCTTCTTCCCTCGTATCATAAATGAAGGTGCTCCAGTCCCACCAGAACGCGCCGGCAAACCAGGGTTCATCTGCGAACACGGACAGACAGGATTCATAGAAGTTCGCCTGCTCCTCTTCATCATGCGGCAGATTCTTGTGTGAAAAATCCCACGGCATCGTCGCACAGCCAAACGCGCTGCGGCAGCCGATTTCAATAAAAACGATCTGCTTGTTCCATTTCTGATGCACCTGATACATTTCCTCACGGATTGCTTCCCATCTCGCCTTCATCGTCTCCACCGAAGCGCCGCCTTCCTGCGCCACCGGGAAATATGCACTGGTACCCACATAGTCCACCGCGTCAAACCACTTCACATCATCCTCATGGCCGTGATTGGTGTTATAAATCAGCTTTCCGGAGTAAATGGCTCGGATCTCGGCGATCAGCTTTCTCCAGTGCTTTTCCTTCCGCTCTGTTCCGCACATCTCGCAGCCAATGCAGAGCATCTCGCAGCCGGTCTCTTCTGCCAGTTCCGCATAATATTTCATGTAATCGCCATAGCTTTTGAACCACTTATCCCAGTAAAGATCATTTCCGTCAAAATCTGCATCTGCGAAATTAATGTAAGCACGCCACACACCGTCCTTGCAGTTCACCATGGGCTTTAAGCACACCTTCACGCCGTTCTGATGCGCCCGCTCCACGGCAGCAATAATATCCCGGTCCGTGATGCTGTTTGCGAAATCAAACTCGATGGAAGTGCTGTGGGCGGTCTCCTGATTGAAGACAACAGCCAGACAGATCCAGTTTACTCCCGTCTGATACAAAAGCTCCTGCGACCGAATGCCGCCCTCTGAGCGAAAATCGCCCCTTGTTCCATCATATCCATAAGTAAAACCTTTAATCTCCATAATTATCCTTTTCCTTTGTTAATTCTTGAAATATTTTTCGAAAGAATTCGAAATAACGGTCCGTTTTCTCGTGAATTTTTTCAAACTCTGACGCTGCAAATGCAAACTTCTTTCTCTTTATTATCCATTTGCGAAACAGGTCGGCGGTTTCCTGATTGAATCCACCTGGAAACATGCTTGTCAAAATATATATACCCATATCTGTCCCCATCTCATGTATCCGCAGCAGTCTGGTTACCTCCGAATCATAATCCCTTTCATATATTCCGTCTCATTATGCGTCCGATATACCATTTCCTTCTCTTCCTCTGTACACCCAATCAGAATCTTTATCTCCGAATCCCTTTTCGCCTGATCAACAATACACATGACTGCATCAATCTGCCGCTCCCCCATGGAGCCGACCCAGACATCAATTCCGTCTCCATCCATGGAAGCGGTATTTTTCAGATATCCATAGTCCAGCGGATAGATAAAGTCCGGATATCTGGGATGAGCAGATCCCTTCGGACGGTCAATGACAAGTTCTGAATCCTGCACCAGATAATCCAGCATCTTCCAGAACTCCGGATTCTGTTTTCCTTCTGTCTTTGTGCTTTCTTCTTCCTTTGCGCATTCCTTCAGTTTCACTTCCAATCGCCCCCCGGATTTCTGTTCCTATCACTTATTTTTGTAGAATATTCCATACCCGTATCCGGGCTCTTTCCCGGCTGCCAGCCAGGCTTTATAGGCTTTCTGCAGCTGTGTATCTTCCGGCAGTGTTTCCGGCTCTCCATGGTACTCACAGTGGAAGACGCGCCACAGGTCGTCATCACTCTTCTCCTGCAGGAAAATATCATAGTCATTCATGAATGTAACAATTCCGGAATCCGCTGCAAGAAATTCCCGGTGCGGTTCAAACAGCAGCCATGACTCGCAGCAGAAGGCCACGTTCTCACCGGGAAACGCATCGGCAAAAAATTCCGCAGCCTGATGGTAGGACTCCAGACATTCCTCCCGCTTCAGCGGACCGCAGGACGGGATGTGAACATTGATTGCTCTGGTCATTCCTTCCGGCTTCGTTCTGCCCGAAGCTTCATATTCGGCAGGGAAATCAATCAGTTCAAACTGGAAACGGCCAAGGGCAAATCGGGTCAGATCAAAAAAGCCGGGGAACCACCATGCGACAAAGCTGCCCCAGACTCCATGAATCTGCCTGCATTCCATCAGCTTCCAGTGAAGATCCATGCAGGAATCATGCCAGATTTCCATTGGAATTCCACGATTTTCATAGTAGATACGAAGCGGTCTGGTCAGGAGCAGAAACAGAAGCAGTTCCGCCGTATAGCGGTTTACCTTTGCCGCTGCTGCTGCCTCATCCACTTCTTTGATTCCGCTTCGAAGATTTCTGTTGTAATCCTGTTCGTATTCCGCCAGAATTCTGCGGTAGACCTCAGACTGTCCGCACTGTTCCAGCGCATCCCATGCGGACAGCATCGCCTCGGCAGCCTCCTGCGGAAATTCCAGTTCCCGGCAAATTTCACTGATATATAATTTCATCTTCTGCTTCTCCTCCCGTTTCTGCACCAATTGTCCGGCATCATGCAGCATGTTCTCATTATAGCGCACCTGAGATCATGTGTAAATCAAAATTCCTTCCGTCTGTCTATCCTATCCGTCCGTTCTGAAAATATCCAGCGGATGATGGGAATAACCAGCCATATCCTGTCTTTCACTGGAGGCCGGGTGACAGTTCCGAAATCATTCGCCGTTGCTGTCATTTATGCGGAACGCTCCGGAAAAAGAAAAACAGTGCAGGCTATTGTGAATCGTTATAGCCTGCACTGTACTTCCTTTTCCTGCGCTCTGTGAATGTATTTCTGCAGAGCTGCCGCAGTCCTGCTCTTTTGCAATCTGCGTCCATCACACAGAAGCTTATTCGTAACGCTCGTCGATGACGCGCTTCGTCTTCTTTTCGCTTCTTGGCAGCAGACCGATTTCGACTACCTTAACAAGCGGCGTAAATCCGATCTTACTCTTGACAGTGGCTGCAATCCGCTTTGCCAAATCCTGGAAATCAACGCTTCCGTTGGTCTCGACATAGATACGCATGGTGTCCTTTCCGTCTAGGTGGGAGATGCGGATCTGATACTCACTGGATACCTCCGGGAAGCCGGCAAGAATCTCTTCGATCTGGTTCGGGAACACATTAACACCTTTGATCTTCATCATGTCATCGGTTCTTCC
This sequence comes from Lachnospiraceae bacterium, assembly GCA_017472605.1. Lineage (GTDB taxonomy): Bacteria > Bacillota > Clostridia > Lachnospirales > Lachnospiraceae > Anthropogastromicrobium. Next base: position 8,933 of record JAFUPV010000007.1, on the reverse strand, counting down.
CGCAATCACATCAAGGCGCGGGAACGGACTTCCGCATGGACAGGTTCCGGGAATGATGCGGGACATGTCATGGGTGCGGTAGCGGATCAGCGGCGCGCCTTCCTTTACCAGTGTGGTGATTACGACCTCACCGAATTCACCATCCGGTACATTCTTTCCCGTCTTCGGGTCGATGATTTCGATGTAAATGTAGTCATCCCAGTAGTGCATGCCGCAGTCGTGCTTACAGCTGATTCCAATACCCGGTCCATAGATCTCGGTCAGGCCATAGATATCATAAAGTTCAATTCCCAGCTCATTGGAAATCCGCTGGCGCATCTTCTCGCCCCAGCGCTCCGAACCGATCACGCCCTTCTTCAAGTGGATCTGATCCTTGATTCCTCGCTTTTCGATTTCCTCTGCCAGCAGCAACGCATAGGAGGAGGTGGAACAGAGAACCGTGCTCTTCATGTCCATCATCATCTGCAGCTGTTTGTCTGTGTTTCCCGGTCCCATGGGGATTACCATGGCGCCCAGCTTTTCTGCGCCGTTCTGGAAACCGATTCCGGCAGTCCAGAGACCATAGCCCGGCGTTACCTGAATGCGGTCCATGTTGGTGATGCCGGCCATCTCGTAGCAGCGCTTAAACATGATCGCCCAGTCGTCCACGTCCTTGGCTGTGTAGGGGATGATGACCGGAAGTCCTGTTGTTCCGGAAGAGGAATGGATTCGCACAATATCCTTCTCCGGTGCGGTCATCAGACCGAGGGGATAGGCATCCCGCAGGTCATTCTTCTCGGAAAACGGAAGATTCTCAAAATCTTCGGAACTTGAAATGTGCTCAATTCCTGCTTCCTTCAGCTTTTTTCCGTAGAAACTGCCGGAAGATACCAGAGCATCGATCTGTTTGTTTACCTGTCTGATCTGTTCTTCTGAAATTCTCATTGCTGTCGTCCTTTCTGTCCGTTAATTCTTTTGATACCAGTCCAGCGCCTGCAGGTTTTTCTCATGAAACTTCGGTGCCAGTCTCTTTTTCATCACTTCTTTAATCTCATCCAGCGTCACGCCGAGCTCTCCTGTCTTTGCCGCTGCTCCCAGAAGAACCATGTTCAGAACTTTTGGTGAGCCGATCTGCTGACAGGCCAGATCTCCGTCTACGATGGTCAGATTTTTCACCTGTTCCTTCAGGTAGGAAAGCATGGTTTCACTGCTGTAGGAAGATTTGCTCAGGGAGGCCGTTACCGGCATGATGGCACGGCTGCTTACAATGACATGACCTCCTTTTTTCAGATAGGGGAGCATGCGCACCGTTTCTCCCGGTTCAAAGCCGATGATCACGTCGGCACTGCCGCTGCCGATCATCGGTGAATAGAGATCGTCGCCCATGCGCAGGTGACTGAACACACTGCCTCCGCGCTGTGCCATTCCAATGGTCTCCGCGCTCATGACCGGAATCTCCCGCTCCATTGCGGCTGCCGCCAGCAGCTTGGAGGCCAGTACCGTTCCCTGACCGCCTACGCCGCATAATACGATGTTTTTATTCATGATTGTCACCTCCCACAATGGCATTGACTGGGCAAACCTGACTGCAGAGGGTGCAGCCGGTGCAGAGCCCTTCATCGATGCGTACCATTCCATCCTGCAGCGTGACAGCCGGACATCCCAGCTGACGGATGCATTTCTGACAGCCGATGCAGCGGCTGGGATCCACATGAAGCGCTCCGGACGGTTTTACCACTGCGATGCACGGGGATTTGAAGATGATTGCTTTCACCCCAGACTCGGCAGCAACACGCTGTACCGTGGAAACGGCCTTGTCCAGCTCCAGCGGATTTACGGTCTCTACCGTTGTCAGTCCGATTCCTCTGAGAACGGCTTCGATATTTATCTTTGAAACGATTTCCCCCATCATGGTGCGGCCGGTACCCGGATGGGGCTGATGACCGGTCATGGCTGTGGTGGAGTTATCCAGAACCACCAGAACCATGTTTGCCTGATTGTAAACGGCATTGACAACACCGGTGATTGCTGACGCAAAGAACGTGGAATCACCGACAAAGCCAAAGCAGGTGGTGTCTGGTTCTATTTTTGTAATTCCCTGACCGATGGTCACTCCCGCACCCATGCAGAGGCAGGTGTCTACCATGTCAAGAGGCATGGCATTACCCAGCGTGTAGCAGCCGATATCACCGCAGAACACGCTCTTTTTTCCTTTCATTGCCTGTTTTACCGCATAGAAGGAAGCGCGGTGAGGACATCCGGCGCAGAGAACCGGCGGCCGCACCGGGAGAGCAGGCGGTTCTGCAGTCCGGGAGGAAGCGGATGTTTCCTGCTCCGATGCTCCGGTATTTGTTTCGCCTTCGCTGCAGCTTTCATCGTTTCCCAAATCTGACAGAAAGGCGGTAATGGTTTCCGCAACACTGTCTCTGCTGTTCTCTCCCGCGTTTTTCACATCGTGGGTCAGTTTTCCCATTATTTTTGTAGACAGATGGTATTTTCCACATACATAGACCAGTTCTTTTTCGATGACCGGATCCAGTTCTTCCAGACAGAGAACCTCATCCAGCCCCTGCAGAAACTCCACGGCAAGCGCTTCCGGGAAGGGGAACGGAGTTGCCACTTTCAGCGTCTTTGCCATTCCTGTCGCTTTCATGGCTTCCATGGCATAGGTATAGCTGATGCCGCCGGCAGCAATGCCTTTTTTCAGCCCGCTGTTTTCCTCACACGGAGGCAGGATCTGATTTCGTTCATAGCCGGAAAACACATCCGCCAGCTTCTCATTTCTTTCCTCAATTTTTTTGTGGTTCGCAAAGGAAAGCCGCGGGAAAATCACCCAGCGGGAGGAATCCTTTTCGAATCCTTCCGGTTTATGTACAGTATATTCTTCCGCATCCTTTACCGTCACAGACGCATAGCCATGACAGACTCTTGTTGTCGGACGAAGGAACACCGGTGTGCCGTACTGCTCTGAAAAGGCAAAGGCTTCCTGAACCATCTCATAGGCTTCCTGTGCGGAAGACGGATCGAAGCAGGGCAGCTTGGAGAACGCTGCAAAATGTCTGGTATCCTGTTCCGTCTGGGAAGAGATTGGTCCCGGGTCATCTGCCACCAGAACGACCATTCCGCCCTTGACACCGATATATTCCAGACTCATCAGCGGATCGGAAGCCACGTTTAAGCCTACCTGCTTCATCGTTACCATGACACGGGCACCGGAGTATGCGGCTCCCGCTGCCACTTCCATGGCTGCCTTCTCATTTACCGACCATTCCACATAGGTATCTTCCGGGCGGCGCTTTGCCACCGTTTCCAGCACCTCACTGGAAGGTGTTCCCGGGTATCCGGTCACCAGATTCACACCAGCGGCAATCGCACCGAGGGCAATTGCCTCATTTCCCATTAAAAATTCTTTATGCATATGTAGTCACCTCTAAAAACATCCAACAGAACGCGTCACCGGCATGTCACTGGTGCTTCGCCTGGCTGGATGCAATCCAGCAGAACGCGTCACCGGCATATTTGCCCAGACATATAAATAAACAAAAATAGCCCTCAGCGATCTCATCTTTGAGCGGCATGCTGAGGGGCGCAAAACGTTGTTCTGCTCCATAGTCTTTACCGGACTGGAACACTGGTAACAGTACTGGCGTCCTGTCCGGTCTCTGATCGATATTATACACAAAATGCTGCGGAAATTCTACCGTCAATCCGACCAATTTTTCTGCTATTCCTTGTGCCACCTGACTTATGCACAATTTCATGCACGAACGAATCCGGATGGTCATATTCTATATGGAGCAGAGGCACGTTCCTTCTGCCTGGTACCGGATCAGCAAATCCGATTCGTAAGCGTCCCAATTCCCTCAATCTGACAGGTCACTGTGTCACCCGGCTGTAAAAACGTGGGCGGCGTCATTCCCATTCCCACGCCGGCTGGAGTTCCGGTGGCAATGATGGTTCCTGCCTGCAGGGTCATTCCCGCGGAAAGCTCCGCAATTGCCCCCTGCACGGTCTGGATCATGTAACGGGTATTGCTGCTTTGCCGCTTTTCTCCGTTGACAAAGCAGCGGATATCCAGATTCTGCACATCAGGAATCTCATCTGCCGTTACAAGGCAGGGGCCCATTGGTGTGAAGCCATCCAGACTCTTTCCGAGATACCACTGCTTGTGGCGGGTCTGCAGATTTCTGGCACTGATATCATTAATGATTGTATAGCCGAAGATATAGTCTTTTGCCTCCTCTGCCGACACATTTTTTGCGTCTTTTCCAAGGACAACCCCAAGCTCCGCTTCGTAATCCAGGCTGTCAACCAGTCCCTGATAGGAGGGAATTGTCTCTCCCGGCGCAGCAGCGCGGCTGACACGTTTGGAAAAATAGATGGTATAAGGACGTTCTCCGCCAAAGGCCTCCTCGGAAAACCGTCCGGCTTCTGCAGCATGCTCATCATAGTTGATTCCAAGACAGATCACATCCTGGCGCGGACGGGGAATTGGCGCGCATAGCGTTATTGATTCCAGCGCAACAATCGCAGGGTTATTCTCCTGATTTTTCCACTCCGCAGCTGTGGCTTCATCCGTCAACTCAATAGCCGCCTGCTTCTCAATTGCATCCCGCTGCTCTGCAGTCATGTGGCTGATCAGATCATTCATATCCGAAAAATGAAGTCCAATGCTGGATAACAGGAAGGCATGAATCCCGTCGGACATCCCTGCCAGCAGTTCTTCCCTTTCGTTAATCACTGCAGTGTAAAGCTTCATATCGTAATTCCCCCGTTTCTTTTTCCAATGATTTTATGATACCAGAGTCAAACGTTCAAAAATCCGACACAGGCTTGCCTGTGAGAGGATTTTCAACTCCAGCATCATTTTATCATAACCGACAGAAAACGAAAAGGGAATTAATTCATTTCCGGAATATCCGATTTTCCACTTTACCCACACGATATATTCACAATACTTATCCACATTTTGTTATCCACATTACTATGCATTTTCGTATGCCTTTATTCACACAAAAAGTATTATTTTCCCGGTTTTCTTGCCTTCCCCTTTCCTCTGTGGTATAATGTTCGTGTAAACAGTGAGTCGTGCGAGGGTGCTTGCACACTCATACGACGAACGTCACGATCCAGAACGCAGTTCTGGATGTGTGTAAACAGTGAGTCGTGCGAGGGTGCCTGCACACTCATATGGCGAACCCACCATTTGCATTACGAAAGATAACCGCAGCAATCCTGAATATGATACAGAAAGGCGGAAACGCAAATGGACTATGAAGCAACTGATACCTCCAGAGAAAATCGTGAGTATAAGGACAGCGTCTTTGTTGATCTTTTCTTCTCCGACTGTACCGCTTACGACAATGAACTCTCCCTCTTCAACGCACTTCACGACACAAATTACGCCAGAGACAGCATCCAGATTGACCGGATCAAAGTTGAACAGATTCTGTACATGAATTTCAAAAACGATATCTCCTTTCATGTCCAGAACAAATTTATGCTCTTCGCAGAGCATCAGAGCACCGTGAACCCCAACATGTGTCTTCGCGCGCTTCTGTACTCCGGCAGAGCCTACGAGCAGATTGTGCCGGTTCGGAAACGTTATTCGAAAAAGCTGGCACAAATTCCCGCTCCGGAATTTTATGTTTTCTATAACGGAATCGAAGATTATCCGCTGGAACAGGTATTAAAGCTGTCGGATTCCTACAAAATAAAGGGAGAGGATGCGGCGCTGGAGCTGAAGGTGAAGATCATCAACATCAATCCGGAAAAGAAACACCCGATCCTTGAAAAGTGCCCTGTTTTACGTGAGTATTTCCTTTTTGTGGAATGTGTGCGGAATCACAGAAACAATGGCGAACCGGATCCGATCCGCAAAGCAATTGCACAGTGCATGGAGCAGAACATACTAAAAGAATATTTAGACAGAAAGGCAAGTGAGGTGAGAAATATGCTGATTGCTGAATATGACTATAAGACAGATATTGAGGTACAGAGAGAAGAAGCAATGGAAGATGGAATCGAAAAAGGACTGTTATTAGGAAAAATCTCCCTTTGCTGCCGCAAGCTTGCCCGCGGTGACTCCTTGGAAGCGATTGCAGATGCGCTGGAAACAGAACCACAGGAAATTGCTGACATCATTGCCGCAGCAAAGGAATGTGCGCCGGACTACGATGTGGAAATGATTTACCGGATGCTGCAGGAACGGCACTGAACGCGCCGCCTGTCATTCCACCACTTCCGCCCGAAACTGAATCGAAAATTCCACCTCCGCCGAATTTGTATTAATCAGCACTCCCGTCCCCTCCAAAAAGGAAAGCCAGTCTGCATTGTATTGCACGTCGTTTACCAGATGCAGTCCCGCTTCTTCCACATCATATGAATTGAGCAGTTTTTCAAATCCAATCGCGTCCATCCTCTGAAGAAAACGTCGGAATCCAAAATTCCACGGTGAGATGTCCTCCTGCGCACCGGCTAACGCCATGACTGCATAGACCGTTTCCGGGTAATAGCCGCTGAACCATTCTTCCGGTTCCAGGATGTGTGAGCCGCCAAACGACACGGACAAAATGGCATCTCCCTCCGTTTCAAACCGAAATTCCGGCTTCACATGCTCTTGCGAAAAGAGGTCGATGACAACCACGCCCGGTTCTTCCGTTTGGGGCTGATATTGTGCCTGTGCGTTCAGATAACTGGAAGAATCCGGGGAGGAACCGTTCACCAGAGACAGTTTCTTCACATACCAGTTATAATTCTCCGCAAACTCTTCCACGGTCAGGGCGCCGCGGTTTGGGGGAATATACTGGTATTCATCCAAAACCACAGTGAAAAAAGCCATGACAGCAACCGCCAGGATCCAGCAACCGGTATAAACGGCCGGCTTTCGATCACGGAACTGATAGTCCACATCATATTCCGTATCCCAGTCGGTTTTTCCCCATTCCAGATATTTCTTATGGCTGCGGTAATTGCAGATCAGTGCCAGCACCGGCACATAGAGCGCCTCTCCCTGCCAGAGTACCTGCCAGGTACGCATCCGTGCCGCACGGTAACGCAGACGGCTGCCGTCCATGTCCGAAAGATAAATTCCAAAAATCCACTTGCCGAAGGTGGTTCCAAAGAAGTGGAGAAGGATCGGTTCGATCAGAAGCATGAGCACAATTGTAAGAATTGTACGGCCGCAGCTGTACAGAAAGCTGTCTGCCGTCATCTGATGAAGAACACCTTCCCAGACGATTGTCAAAATCAGCTGATACAGGGAATAGTCCAGTCCGCGGGCAAAGAATCTTCGCCATGGATGAGGAGCTTCCGGTTCCCCGTCCCCACTGGTCGCCGCCGGCTGGACTGGTGCCGTCATGCCACCATAACTATAACTGCTTCCGCTTCGCTCCCTTGCCAGTTCTTCCAGACGATACAAGTACCGGTCCGCATTGATCTGGCTGTATGTAACCCCTTCCTGCCGGATTTCCGTCCACACAGTCTTCGCGTTTCCCAGCTGCGTTGTCTGCCGCTCAATCGCAGCTGCATGCTGCTCCATGAATTCACAGAGTCGGTCCGGATTCACCTGCAGTGTCCGGATCTCTTCCAGCGAACATCCCAGCTCTCTCAGAAGACGAATCTTCTTCAGCTGTTCCAGATTTTCTTGCGTATAATCACGGTATCCGTTGTCTCTGCGCTCACATTCCAGCAGGCCTTCCTTCTCATAATAGCGGATGTTGGCACGGGTCAGTCCGGAACGTTCTTCGATTTCCTTTATATTCATATGCATGCCTCCTTACAAAATCTGCAAACGCGATCCCGCGCAGATTAATCTTTCATGAGTTACATTTTCCATGGGTTACAGATCTCAAAGTCATCTTCTTTCACCTATCCATGAAACACATGACTTTTTTCCCCGGTGTCATACTAATTATAAAGTATAAAGTCCCTTTACAGTCAAGCCTTTTTACAAAAAAACAGCCCGTTCCAGGATTCATTCCTCCCTGAAACGGACTGCCTTCATCGAATGCTTCTTTTATTCCGCTGTATTCATTCCGATTTCCTTGCGTGCCATCAGAATTGCCATGAACTCCTCACCGGTAATGGTTTCGTTCTCGTAAAGATACTTTGCCAGTTCATGGAGCTTATCTTTGTTATCCGACAGCAGCTGTTTTGCCTTGATGTACTGTTTGTGAACCAGCTCCACAACCAGATTATCGATTTTTGCCTGCGTGTCTGCGGAGCAGGAAAGGCTGGTGTCTCCGCCCAGATACATGTTCTGAACCGTTTCCATCGCTACCATTCCAAATTCCCTGCTCATTCCATAGCGGGTGATCATACCGCGGGCAAGCTTTGTTGCCTGCTCAATGTCGTTGGACGCGCCGGTCGTGATCTCACCGAAAACCAGATCTTCAGCCGCGCGGCCGCCGGTAAAGGTGGCAATCTTGTTCTCCAGTTCTGTCTTGGACATCAGATAGTGCTCACCGTCATCTACCTGCATGGTGTATCCAAGCGCACCGGAGGTTCGCGGAATGATCGTGATTTTCTGCACAGGAGCCGAATTGGTCTGGAGCGCGGCTACAAGCGCATGGCCGACCTCATGGTAGGCAACGATCATCTTTTCCTTGTTGGACAAAATCCGGTTTTTCTTCTGGTATCCGGCAATGACAACTTCCACACTCTCCATCAGGTCCGCCTGGGTGGCAAACCGGCGTCCGTCACGGACGGCACGAAGAGCACCTTCATTTACAATGTTCGCCAGCTCTGCGCCGGACGCACCGGCAGCCATTCTGGCAATGGCATCAAAATCAACGTTGTCCGCAATCTTGATCTTTGCTGCATGGACTTTCAGAATGTCCACACGGCCCTGCAGATCCGGCAGTTCCACCGGGATTCGGCGGTCAAACCGTCCCGGACGGAGCAGCGCCGGGTCCAGCGACTCCGGACGGTTGGTTGCCGCTAAAATGACAACG
>JAFUPV010000075.1 GCA_017472605.1 Lachnospiraceae bacterium | reverse complement strand
GACCGCATAAGCAACGAGCCGCGCGCGGGCGCTTGCGCACGCATGCGGCGACTGCATGCGGCTGCAATGAAGCGGAGCGGAATTGCAGTAAGACCGCATAAGCAACGAGCCGCGCGCGGGCGCTTGCGCACGCATGCGGCGACTGCATGCGGCTGCAATGAAGCGGAGCGGAATTGCAGTAAGACCGCATAAGCAACGAGCCGCGCGCGGGCAAAAGAACGGATGAAATGGAGGTTTTCCTATGAGAATTAATAAGGACACGATATTTATGAGATACCCGTCCACCTGGTGGCATGACCTGTGGAGAGAGGGACTTGTTTCCGGAAACGGTATCATCGGTACCAATGTTTACGGCGGTGTGAAGGAAGAGACGACCATGCTGACGCACCACGATCTGTGGCACAACGGCTGTGAGGACGAGCTGCCGGATGTCAGCGATGCGTTTGTCCGTCTTCGAAAGAAAATGGACGAAGAGAATTTCCGGGAAGCGAGCTGGGAAGTGGTCAATGCCCTTCGGGAGAAAAACTATCAGTCCAGGCTGGAGTCTCAGCTGCCGGTTGCGGATCTGAAACTGGAGATCGCGCCAAACAAGGGCTTTGAGAATTACATCCGGGGAATTTACATGGATCGGGCGGAGACGGTAAGTGAATGGAAGGACGGCGAGTCCCAGAGATGCTCCCAGCTTTTTGTATCACGCAAGCGCAACCTGGTTGTAAAGCGGATCACATCTTCCGAACCGGATCTGAATCTGGTTTTTTCCATGGACATTCACCAGAACAGAGGATCCGATCGGGCAGAGAAGATTGCGAAGCATGTTTTTGATTCGAAGAAAATCGAATGGAATGAGCAGTACATTACATATACAGCACTCAATGATGACCAGACGATTTACGGAGCGGTAGCCAGAATCTGTCCGGTAAACGGAACCGCGGAGCGGACGCCGGTGGGAATCCGTGTCCGTCAGAGCAGTGAAGTCGTTGTTCTTGTTCGTCTGTTCATCAAGCGCAGACCAGAGGAACGGGAAGCGGTTCTTTCTGATCTGATGCTGGAGCTGGAAGCGGTTGAACCGGATTATGAGAAGCTAATGAGAGAGCACAGCCGTCTGCACAGGAAGTGGTATAACAGCGCGGATTTCTCACTGCAGTACCGCGGAAAATATCATTGTAATGAGGATCTTCTTGCAGAAGCCTTTGCAGGAAAGCAGTCGGCAGAGCTGATTGAGAAGCTTTGGAAATATGGACGATACCTGTTCATCTGCGGAACCAGTGACCGCACCAATCCATTCCCTCTCTATGGAATCTGGGGCGGGGAATATGATCTGATCTGGAGCCATAACATGGCAAACGAAAACACCCAGATGATTTACTGGCACACCTATGCGGGAAATCTGCTGCCATTCCAGAAGGGACTGTATCGGTACTATAATAATCGAATCCCGACCTATCAGAAAAACGCGAAAAATCTGTTTGGAATGAAGGGAATCTTCATGACAGCCGGAACCACGCCGGGTGTTTCCTCTCCCAATCAGGTTGTACCCGTCATCATGAACTGGGTCGGCGCCTCCGGCTGGATTGCGCAGCATTACTGCAATTACTATCGGTACACAAAGGATGAAGCATATCTGAAAGAAGTTCTGCTGCCGTATCTGATGGAAGTTGCGGACTTCTACGAGGATTTCATCGAATTTTATCCGGATGGAACCATCCATTTTTATCCAAGTGTATCTCCGGAAAATACACCGGGCAATTTCATGCCGCCCCGTCACATCCAGATGGCGCACCCGATGCCGACGACTGTGAACTCCACCATCGATCTGGCAATCGTGAAAGAATTCTTTACCAGCCTGTGTGAAATCGCAAAGGAACAGAATCTGTATCCGGAGCGAATCCCAACATGGAACAGAATTCTTGCATCCATCCCGGAATACCGTCTCAGCAAAGACGGTGGTATCCGCGAGTGGCAGGATGACCGGTTTGACGAGCGCTATGATCACCGCCATCTTTCTCACATCTATCCGGTATTTCCGGGCTATGAGGTCAACAGTCTTCACAAAAGCGAACTGCTTCCTGCATTCAAGCGAGCTGTGGATCTGCGTGAGATTGATGCCCAGACCGGCTGGTCCATGGGGCACATGTCAGCGATCTATGCCCGTCTGGAGGATGGGGAGGCTGCAATGCAGTGTCTCAACCAGATGGCGAAGTCTTCCCTGACGAACAACTTCTTCAGTCTCCACAACGACTGGCGCGGCATGAACATCTCCCTTTGCATGGATCCGGCTCCTGTTCAGCTGGACGCGATCATGGGCTATGTCAATGCGCTTCAGGAAATGGTTCTCTATTCCTCCGAAGATCTGCTGAAGCTGCTTCCGGCTCTTCCCGCCGATCTGCAGAAAGGAAGCATATCTTCCTTCCGCTACATGAATGGCTTCGTTCACATGAAATGGGATGTGGAAAAGCAGAAATTCCAGGCGGATCTGCTGGCAGTCCGGGCGCATGAAATGTGGCTGCAGCTGCCGAAGGAATTTGATGGCTACCAGATCAGCTGTAAAAACAGTGTGGTCGAGCAGGAAGGAAATCTGTATCGAATCCGGATGGAAGAGAATGGAAGTGTAATAATTACATTATAAAAATAGAATAAACCTGAGGGCGCTGTCAGCAGCGACAGCGCCCTCAGGCTATCTTTTATGTGTCAGATCCGCTTCCACGTCCGTTTACTGAACAGAATAAGAACAGGAAGAATCTCCAATCGCCCAAGCAGCATCGTAAACGTCAGGACAACTTTGGAAAATCCGCTGTACCCTGCAAAGCTGGAATAGGGGCCAACCGCCTCAAAGGCAGGACCTACGTTGGAAATGCAGGTGAGAACAGCTGAGAAATTGCTGAAAAATCCATGCTTGACATCATATGTACCGGCATCCGAGACGATGGTGACTGTCTGACCGTTTACCGGATCAAAAGCCAGCAGAAGAAGGACCGCCAGGAAAAGGAAAAAGTACAGAGTGATAAACGCAAACACATCGTTGATCGTTTTCTGCTCCAGTGTCTTTCCTTCAAATTTGGCTTTCGGTACATATCTGGGATTGATCAGCGTCCGGATATTGATGTATGCGCCTTTCATGGCCATCACAATTCTTGAAACCTTGATGCCGCCTGCCGTTGAGCCTGCCATTGCTCCGGTGAACATGACAAGGATCAGAGCGGTTGTGGACAGCATCGGCCAGACATGATAATCCGTAGTCGTGTAGCCTGCGGTTGTCATGAGAGACGCTACCTGGAAGAGGGAATGGCGGAAGGCCTCCTCCGTGGTGTAAACCTGAGGAAATGATTCGAACCGGCCGACCAGACCGAGGAACACAAGGAGAACGGCTGCTCCGATAATCAGGAAATAGCTTTTGAACTCCTCACTGCGGAGCACATCCCTCACCTTGCCGATCAGGATCAGATAGTACAGACTGAAATTACATCCGAACAGGATCAGGAAGATCGCCATTACATATTGCGAGAAGGGGTGGAACAGCTCGATGCTTCCGGGGATGAAGCCAAAACCGCCGGTACCGGCACAGCCGAACGTGGTCAGCAGACTGAAGAAAAGCTTGTCGTTTTCGTAGCCGGGAATCGGTTTGTCGAACATCAGGATAATCACTTCCAAAACCGTCATGCCTAAATAGATCAGGTAGAGGATTCTTGTGGTTACCTTCATTTTGGAAACAATCTTGCCCACCTGCGGTCCCGGGCTTTCTGCGCGGAGCAGATGCATGGAGGAACCGTCATTGCTTTCCGGAATGAAAATCAGAACGAACACAAGAATTCCCATGCCGCCGATCCAGTGGGAGAAGCTGCGCCAGAACAGTGTCGAACGGGAAACCACCGTTAAGTCGGTAATCACGCTGGAGCCGGTAGTGGTAAAGCCGGACATGATCTCAAAGCAGGCATCCACATAGCTGGGGATGTCGCCATTAATGACAAAGGGGACGGCGCCAAACAGCGTCATCAGGATCCAGACCATTGCAGTGAGCGCAAACCCTTCTTTCTGATACAGATGGTCACGCTCCGGTTTCAGCTTCTGAAGGAGAAAGCCGGCCAGGACAAGAACGGCAATGGGAACGGCGAATGCGGAAATATGTTTCCATGATTCCCGGTAGATCAGACTCACAGCAAGGGGAGCCGTCATCAATATGCCTTCCAGAATCATAATCTTACCTAAAATTTTACCAAGTTTCCTGTAATTCATAGCACCACCTTATTCAAAGACATCATTCAGATCATCAAAGTTTTTATGGGTTGTCACAACAACGACGTTGTCGCCGAGACGGATCATGGAGTTACCATTGGGAATGAGTACCTCGTTTTTTCGGATGATGCAGGCAATCAGGCAGTTCTTTCGGATCTTCAGATCCTTCAGCGGCTTATCATAGAATGCTTCCTGCCTTCTGGCGGAAAATTCCAGTGCCTCCACCTGGTTGTTGACCAGATGGTACAGTGCGAGAACGTTGCTGCCTTTTTTATTTGCAAGTGCGCGGATGTAGCTGATGATGCTTCCTGCAACAATATGCTTGGGAGACACGTTGCTGTTAATTCCCAGCTCATCCAGCATGCCGTAAAGATCTTCACTCTTGATCTGCGTAATGGTTTTCTTCACCTTCTTTTTGTTGGCAAACATGGAGACGATGATGTTTTCTTCATCAATATCGGTGAGAGCAACAAACGCATCCATTGCTTCCAGACCTTCTTCAATCAGAAGATCGTGCCTGGTTCCGTTTCCGCAGACAACCGTGACGCCGGGAAGAAGCTCTGCCAGCTCCTCCGCATGATTCCGGTCTGCCTCAATCAGTTTGACGTCATATTTCTTTTTGGACAGCGTATCCGCAAGATAATAGCCGATTCTGCCGCCGCCAACAATCATGATGTGTTTGAACGGTGACTTGACAAGGTTCACTTCTGGCAGAAAATCACCGAGGACTCTGGCATCCGAGGTAAAATGAATCTTGTCACCTTCTTCGATCTGAAAGTTACCGGAGGGGATGATGACCTGATCACCGCGCTGCACGGCGCAGATAAGAACTTTGGCAGTCAGCTTTCTGCCAAGAGAAATCAGGGTTTCTCCAATCAGAGAGCAGCCCTTTTTTGCAACAATTTCAACAAGAGTAACCCGGCCCTTGGCAAAATGGTCAATCTGAGCAACGGACGGAAGATTGACAAGATTGAAAATCTCGTTGGCTGTTTCCCGCTCCGGGTTGACAATCATTGCAATGCCCAGATCATCCTTCATTTCCGCAATCTGCTGGCGGTAGTCAGGGTTTCGCACGCGCGCGATTGTATTTTTTGCGCCGATTTTTTTGGCAACAAGACAGGCAAGAATGTTGAGCTCGTCGCTTCTTGTCAGAACAACGACAAGATCGGCGTCATCTGCACCAGCCTCCTTCTGGATATCCATGCAGGCACCGTTTCCCACAACACCAAAAACATCATAGGTTTCAATCAGACTTTCCACCTTATTTCTGTCTTCATCAATGATGGTGATGCTGTGCCCTTCTCCGGAAAGGTTCTTCAGGATTGTTCTTCCGATGGTACCAAGACCAATAATAATGATTTTCATAATATAATCTCCGTGATAAAATTCAGTAACGAAATCGCAGGAATCAAAGCGCTGAAACAAAAACGTCCAAACACAATTCCGAAGCAAAGCGTTGAAACAAAAACCCCGGAATGAAAGTCCCATAAATGGAAAGAAAGCACATAAGCGTACCTGCCCAAGCAGATACGCCATGCGCCATCCTGTTACGTATTTTTCATGATAACGGAGCCGACGCATTCACTTGCGTGCTCGCAGGCATCCGCGCAGTCCTCAAGACAGTTGTAAATTTCACGCCAGGAAATCGTAGAAAGGACATCGGACGTGTTCTTTGTCAGTTCGCGCATGGAGGAGAGATAGAGTTTGTCACACTCCTCCTCCACATCATTCATGGCAACAATGAGGGAATGAATCTTTTTCGACTTTTTAAAGTTCTCAAATTCGCCCATGATCTCGCAGAGCAGTTCGCAGGATCTGACAATTTTCTTTGCAAATTCAATGGCAGGAGGATTGATGGTCTGGATGTTGTAGATGTAGAATTTCTGCAGAACATCTTCGATCATGTCGGTCACGTCATCCAGATTGTGGCTTAACATATCCAGATCCTCCCGGTCAACCGGTGTCACAAAGGCCTTTGCAAGAGCTGCATTCATCTCGTGCTTTTTGCCGTCCGCTTCATGCTCGATCTTATGCATTTCCGTCAGCATCTGCTGGATTTTATCCGGATGATAGGTTTCAAGACAGTTCACAAGGTAAGACGCTGCCTTTTTGGAAAGCGCGGTGCTTGCCGCAAAGTTTTCAAAGTAAAATTTATCACCTTTTGCCATGGTATTATTCCATCCTTTCGAAAATGTCAGACTCTGAATCATTAATTGTTCAGGCCTGTTGATATGTTAGTCCCGTTCATCAGGTAAAGATCATCATAAACAGCTTTGTCATCAGAAAGCCCACAAGTCCGCAGCCGGGGAAAGTCAGAACCCAGGTCATTACCATTTCCTTTACGACTCCGAAATTGATGGCAGAGACACGCTTAACTGCTCCGACACCCATGATCGACGTGGTTTTTGCATGGGTGGTGGAGACGGGGAGACTGAAGACGGAGCAGAACAGGAGCGACAGCGCCGCAGCGATATCGGCAGAAAAGCCCTGATATTTTTCCAGCTTTACCATATCCATTCCCACGGATTTGATGATTTTTTTACCTCCCATTGCTGTACCGGCTGCCATAACAGCGGAGCAGACGATCATCAGCCAGAGGGGGATGCTGATATCAGAGGGAAGGGACTGACCTTTTGACATGTACACGCAAAGCAGGATTACGCCCATGAATTTCTGGCCGTCCTGTGCACCATGCATGAACGCCATGGATGCGGCACCGACAATCTGGGCTCCCCGGAAAAACGGTTCTGTCTTTGGTCGGTTTGCCTTATAGAAAAGCAGCGTTACCGCTTTGCAGACAAGCCAGCCGAGACCGAAACCAAGGGTCACGGAAATTCCAATGCCGTAAACAACCTTGATCCATTCCGCTCCGTTCACACCTTCCAGGCTGTTGTGAATCGCAATTGCGCTTCCTGTCAGACCTGCGATCAGCGCATGACTCTCGCTGGTCGGGATTCCGAACACCCAGGCAAGTGTAGCCCAGAGAACAATGGCAAAGAGCGCAGCGCTCAAAGCGATGATTGCTTTATCCGGATCAGCTCCGAAGTCTACCATTTTTGTAATCGTTTCCGCAACGGTTGCGTTGATCAGCGTCATGACAAAAACACCGAGGAAATTAAACAGAGCTGCCATGAGAATTGCCGCTTTCGGCGGCATGCACCGGGTAACAACGCAGGTTGCAATGGCATTTGGCGCGTCGGTCCAGCCATTTACCAGAATAACACCGAGCGTCAGGGTTACCGCAAGGAAGAGCAGCGGATTTGCTGTCATCTGCTGCCAGAAATCGAAAATTGAATTCATAGTGTACCGTTCCTTTTATTGTTTTTCGTTTGTTTGAAAACTCTATGAAAAAAGGCCGGAATAAGCACCTTATACCATTTAGAATATCATTTTTCCGGTAAAGAAGGGGTAAAGATTTTGGTGAATTCCATATTGGGAGATGTTTACTCAAAGCCGCGATACCAACGTTCAGAAACCGAAAAAAGAAAACTTTTATCATGGAATCCTGCCTGGTCTTTTAAGCCACAGAGAAGACTGGTGGATCCGCTCCAGCGTGGAATCGGGGGAAGGGTACAGCGATATTCTGATTGAGAATGAAGAACGGGAAATCGGAATCGTAATGGAAGTGAAGTATGCAAAAGGGGATGACCTGGATGCAGGCTGCGAGACGGCGCTGGCTCAGATCGAAGAGAAAGACTATGTGCTGCTGCTTCGTGAGGATGGAATGAAGACGATTCATAAATTTGGAATTGCGTGTTTTCGGAAGCATTGTAAGGTGGAGCTGGGAAAGGAATGACACGATTCTTTGAGCAGCACAGAATCGGAAAATGAATGATAAAGAGGCGCTATCGATTGACAGCGCCTTTTTACGTAGAAACAGAAAAATCTGTATTTTTCAATAATCCGGAATTATTTTCCGGTAACTGTGGTCTTTTCATAATCTTCCACGCGAATTTTTTTCATTTTCAGAGTTACACAGAGTCCATTTTCCTGCCCATGAGAAATCTGCATTCCATAATCAGGACCATAAAACAATTTCAGACGCTGATTCAGATTTTTCAGTCCATAGCTCTTATCTCCGTGGCGAATGGGCTGGGCAATGCGGTTGCTCAGTTCCTGCAGCGCATCATCTGTCATTCCGCAGCCGTTATCTTCAATTGAAAACAGCATCGTCTGCTCATCGATTGATTTTCCAGTAAAATGTATATAGTTGTTGTCACTTTCTCCGGTGAAGCCGTGGACAAAATAGTTCTCAATGATGAGCTGAAAAACATTGCGGATAACGCCGTAGGAGAGCAGATCACTGTCGATGTCATAGCTTACTTCGACCATGTCTCCGTAACGGGCACTGAGCAATGTAAAATAGCGGTTGGAAAATGCCAGTTCCTCTTTCAGCGTAATAAATGTTTTTGCATTAATGAATCCGCGGAACAGAGCAGAGAGCTGCGAGATCAGATCGGCAGTTTCTGTATCGCCATTGGAAAAGCTTTTACTTCGCAGCATTTCCAGTGTATTGTAAAGGAAATGGGGATTGAAGGTCGTCTGCAGCTCCGCCAGCTGGGCATCCTTCTGCTTCAGCTCAAAATAGTAGGCTTTCTGGATGTTTTCATGGAGTCTTGCGCTCATTTCATTGATGTTCTGGGCAATCTCCGGCAGCCCGCCCTGCTGAAAGTCAGTCGGCAGCCGGTAATCCAGATTGTTGTCGGCAATCCGGTCAAGTCCTTCGCGGATAACCGATACCTCTTTTGAGACAGAACGGTTCATGAAGGTCAGGACGATGATGGAGAAAAGAGCGAAGGCGAAGGAGATGCTGAAAATCATCAGAGTGTCGCGGTGGGCGGCAGACTGTATCTGGCGCCATGGGATCATGTAGGACAGGTAGGAATCACTGGTTCCGGTACGAACCGCCCGGATATAAAACATTTCTCCGTTATGGAGAATGTTTCCCTCCGTTTCTTTCTGTGGAAAGCGGACCGCATTCGCATCATACGTTCCTACCGAGTCGAAGAGCAGCTGATCCCCGCATGTAATGTAGAAACGAATTTCGGAGAGACCGGAAATATAGACATCGCTTGTTTGAACAAAATCATTCAGAGAATATCCGATCATTAATTTTCCATTTCCCAAACCGGTTGGGTCGTTACCGCATAAAACGAGATAAGGAGTGTTCTGAAAGGGGCCGAACTCAGCTTTTCCAGCATAGATAGAACGAGTGGCACTATGTGCATTCAGTTCTTCCAGATAAGGAAAAGACTCCGATATGATTTCCAGAGCCAGGTTGTCCGGACGAAGATAATAATTAATTTTGCGGTTATAGGAATAAACGCCAAGCCACTGAATCCGTGAATCGCGAACTTTTATCTGGTTAAGTGCTTCGGCAAGCTCTTTTTTCTCCAACGGTCCCAGTTCCGTGGTATCCGAGTTTGCGAAATAGTTGACGAATGTGGAATAAATGGTAGAATTCCGTTCAAAAATCGGCATATAGGTCTGCCAGAAATTGTCAAGAATATCGTTATACTCCTGCTCCATGTGGGCAAGAGCCAGATCCATAGTCGCCAGCATCTGCTCTTTTTTTACCTTGTAAGCATAGTAGCAGGCGATGGAACTGATAATCAGAAGCAGAATCAGATAGATGGACAGCATGGTGATCATCAGACGATTGATCACTGTTTTTGTTTTATTCATCGAAGAACTCCCGCATAGGTTTCCCGGTATTTCAATGGAGAAAGACCGGTTTTCTTTTTAAAAGTAGTGATAAAGTGACTGGTTGTAGTAAAGCCGGTTTTCAGTGCAACATCGCTGATCCGGTCACCGGTGGTACAAAGAAGCGCGGCGGCTTTCTCCAGACGGAGATCGTTGAGATAGTTATTAAAGAACATGCCGGTTTCTTTCTTAAACAGATAGCCGAGATAAGCAGTGTTCATGTTCAGGCTGGCACTGAATTCTTTCATGGAAACACCTTCGGAATAGTGGTTTTCGATGTAATCCAGTGTGCGCTGAATGATTGGACTGATTGCAGCAGGCTGCAGTTCTGCAACAGCAGGAAGTGTCTGTACAGCATCCTTCTTCGATGTGCGTACCATTGAGGAATGACCGGATGGAGCGGCATTCAGAAGTTCAAGTGCGCTCTGATAGCTTCGCTGTAATTCCATGCGGTCATGAACGGTAATACCAACAGATGCCGAAATCAGGCTTGTGATTTTTAAACGCTGTGCTGTCTGATTTAGAATCGCTGTCAGTTTTTCCTGCGGGATACTGCCTCCGCCGATATGGAAAAGAAAATGACCGCTGTTGTCCCAGAGGCAGGAACAGTCCAGATCATCGGGAAACTGTCTGCAGCATTCCTGCCCAAAGGCAGTCAGTGAAACGGAATCCGACAGTTTTTTCACTGCAAGAATGCAGTAAGCCGTTTGATAAATGTTAATATCGATCAGGACGGAGCGTTCGCCCAGCTCGTCAGCAGAAATATTCCCGGTGATCCAGCGGCGAAGAATGTTTTCACGGAAAAGAACTTCTTTGTTCTTTCGATTGGTATAGATGTTATCCAGCGCGTTTTCGATGGTTTCGGTCAGTTCCTGCATCTGGATCGGTTTCATCAGATAATTGTCCACACCAAGCTTCATCGCCTGAATCGCATAGTCAAATTCGCCGTAGGCGGTCAGGAGAATGCAGTGAATATCCGGATAGTCACTGCGGACAGTTTTTAACAGGGTAAGTCCATCCATGTGGGGCATGCGGATATCAGTGATCAGAAGATCAATGTGTATGTTTGACAGCAGCCCCAGGGCCTGTAAGCCGTCGCCGGCTGTGTAAACCGCCTTCACTCCAAGGTTTGCCCAGGGAATAGCAGTTTTCAGTGATTCTGTTACGCTTTTTTCATCATCAACGAGTAAAACAGTATACATATGGAACGCTCCTTTGCGCATGCTATCATGATTAATAGTTTAATTGATATACCTGAGATTTTCAATTTCTATTTTATGGGATTGCAGAAAAAAAGTAAATGAATGAAATTCATCGAACTGAAATTTGTGAAATTTTCTTGAGTTTACGAAATGGAACAAAAAAACAGGCATCGAAATGGGATAGACAGGAACTGTAATTTACAAAAGTATCTAAAATGACCGCTATATACAAAAATTATTTGTGCAAGTATAATAAAACCAGAATCGAGAAGGAAATGGAGGAGATTTATGAAGAAGAAAGTCGTGGATGCGAAGAGCAGACAGAGACGCTGGAATGATTTTAAACTGTTTCTGTATGTACTTCCAGTCGTTGCTCTTGTGATTCTTTTCAGTTATGTACCGCTTTGGGGCTGGTCATTTGCGTTTTTCCAGTACAAGCCGGGACGTTCTCTGATGAATTCACAGTTTGTGGGGCTGGATAATTTTGAGGCGCTGTTCGGCAATGTGGTAATGAGAAAGAATCTGATCCGTGTATTGAAAAATACGTTTGGTATTCATCTGCTTGGTTATCTGTTCACGCCGCTTCCAATGATGTTTGCAATCCTGCTTAGTGAGGTAAAAACACCGAAATTTAGAAAAGTAGTGCAGAGCCTGACAACGCTGCCAAACTTTATCAGCTGGGTCATTCTGTTTTCACTGGCAACCAGTCTGTTTGGTTCCAACGGACTGATCAACACGGTGTTTAAGTCACTGGGTCATGACAGCCAGGTTGTTACGTTCCTGACTTCAGATGACCATGTCTGGCTGACGCAGGTAATCCTTCAGCAGTGGAAGAGTCTTGGATGGAGTTCCATCATTTACTTTGCTGCCATTGCCGGACTGGATCAGCAGCTGTTCGAAGCAGCAATGGTAGACGGAGCCGGACGCTGGAAGCGAATCTGGTACATCACGATTCCGCAGCTGATTCCAACTTACTTCGTTCTTCTGATTATGAGCATTGGAAATTTCCTGAATACCGGTGTGGATCAGTATCTGGCCTTTGGAAATGCGCTGAACAAGAAATACATCGAAGTACTTGATCTGTATGTGTACAATCTTGGAGTCGGATCCGGTCAGATTTCATTCTCCGTTGCGGTTGGTATCATGAAATCGCTGGTAGCGTTTGTTCTGTTCTTCCTTGCAAACACGATCAGTAAAAAAATCCGCGGTACAAGTGTATTCTAAAAGGAAGGGAGATTCATAATGGCAAAGACAGCAGTCGTTCGCAAACGAAAAAAGTGGACAACAGAAGAAAAAGCCTTTCATGCAGTTGTCTATCTGATTTATGGTTTATTCACATTTATCTGTGTCTATCCGTTCTATTATCTGATGATCTGTACGATTAGTGATACACAGATGGTAGAAATGGGAAAGATCATTCTGTTCCCTCAGGGGATTCACTTTAAAAATTACATGGAGATTTTTAAGGTTCAGAATCTTGGACATTCTGCAATGATCTCGGTAATCCGTACTCTGCTTGGTACAACAGCAAGTTTGCTGGCAACCTCGTACATGGCATATTTCTTCACGAAGGAAAACATGTGGTGCCGCAAATTCTGGTATCGTCTGGTCGTTGTTACCATGTATTTCTCTGCAGGTATGATTCCGATCTATCTGAATAACAAGATGCTTGGTCTGATCAATACCTTCTGGATTTATATTATTCCCGGCATGGTATCGGTTTATAACATGATTCTGGTAAAAACCTCGATTGAGTCCATGCCGGCGGAACTGGAAGAATCCGCGCTTCTGGACGGAGCCGGATATCTGACCAGATTCATCCGTATCGTGCTTCCGCTTCAGAAACCGATTCTGGCAACCGTTGCTCTGTTTGCGGCAGTTGGTCACTGGAACGATTTCTTTACAACCAAGCTGTACATTACCGATTCTCAGTTATATACCTTACAGTTTCTGCTGTATGAGCTGTTGAATCAGGTGCAGGCAGCAGCGCAGCAGATTCAGTATGAGACAAGTGCGATGGCCCAGGCAACTTCTTCCATCACTCCAACGGGTATCCGTCTGACACTGACAGCAGTTGTAACGATTCCGATCATGGTTGTCTATCCCTTTGTTCAGAAGTTCTATGTAAAGGGTATCATGATTGGTGCAGTAAAAGGGTAACTTATGGCGATCGCAGCTTAGCGGAAGCCAGTAACAATAAAATTTATCAAAGAAAAGGAGATTACTATGAGAAAGAATCTTTTGAAAAAGGCGATGTCAGGAATTCTGGCAGGAACAATGCTTGCATCAATGTGTGCAATCCCGAGCGCAGCTGCAGAAGTTGCTTATGACGGCGAAATTGAGACGGTTACACTGTATCCGGCGAATGCAAATCTGCAGAGCGGTGTTGTTGGTGGATTCCGTGCGGACATCCTTGCAAAGTATGGTGTAGAGTTGGATGTATGGGCATACTCTGATGAGAAGACCAATGCAATTCTGGCAAGTAACACACTTCCGGATGTTATGTATGTGACGGTTGACAATCTTGAAGTTATGATCGAGAGCGGAATGATTTTAAACCTGGAGGGATATCTGGATCAGCTTACCAATGTAACCGATAAGGAAGTGCTGCAGCCGGCTCTGAACTATGTTCGTGAGTATAGAAGCAATGGTACCGGCGAACTGTATGGAATTCCGACTACAGTTGGAAATAAGGTTCTTGAGTATGGTGTGACCAAGAATATGACTGCTGTGAACTGGGAGTACTACAGCGGAATTGGCTGCCCGCCGATTAAGGATCAGTGGGAACTGATTGATGTAATGAAGCAGATGATGGAAGCTTATCCGGAAGGCGAGGATGGCGTTGCCAATTTTGGTACCTATCTGAATGCAGGATCTGATACACAGTTCTGGGCAAATATGCAGCAGTATTTCAAGTGGTTTGGTTATGAGACAACAAACCTGGCTTATCTTCTTGAGACAAACATGGTAGATGCAACCTGCACATCCATTCTGGAAGATAACAGCAAGTACTATGAAGGTCTGAAGTGGTACAATCAGGTTTATCTGGAAGGCTTGATGGATCCGGACAGTATCAACAGTGACAGAGCGACTCAGAAGGCAAAGGTTGATAATAAGCATGCGATGGTACCAACTGGAACCGTGCAGGGATACAGCGGATACCAGCCGATCTTCCTGGAAGATCAGAAGCTGTATCAGGAGAGCTGGAATTCTCCTTACGGCAGTGATTATCTGTTAGTAGTAAGCTCTGAATGTGATAACGTAGAGGCGGCTCTTCGTTTCATCAACATGCTGGCAGATCCGGATGCATATCTGGAGTTCATGTCCGGTCCGGAAGGTGATCTCTGGTATGTAGAAGATGGTATCGCATACATGACAGAAGAAGCAATTGAAACGTTCAAGAAGGGAGAGACCTGGACACTGGAAAACGGTGAGGAGCTTGCTCTTTGGAATACTGCGTGGGTAATTACTGATACGCTGCTGTCGTCTTACATGGGACCGGATGGAGAATACAGAGGTGTCAGAATTGACAGATGGGATGAGTCTCTGGAGATTACTTACAATATTGAGTCTATGAATGAATGGCGTGAGTTGACCGGTTATGAATTCTTTGTATATCAGGCAATCGATAATGATGCATATACAGTAGACAGTGAACTGGACTATATTGCTAACTTCACCAGCGTTCCGGATGACATGATGCAGCTGACACTCGATGCAATCAAGGATATTGTTGTAAACGCAAGCTGGCAGATGGTATATTCACAGACGGAAGATGAGTTCAATGCAATCTGGGATCAGATGGTACAGGATTGTATCGATCTGGGAGCACAGGATATCATCGACTGGCGTCTGGCTGATATCGAGCAGGCAAAGGAAAAGAGAGATGCTCTGAGCGCAGAATAATTGTTTTTCGATAAAAATCGGAGTACAGGATGGAAATGAAGTAAATAACGGATGATTGCGGATCCCCGGAGGATTCCTGCTGGTGCGGGATTCTTTCGGGGATTTTTGCGCAGACAGAGAGGGATAGAATATGTTATCTATTTTTATAAACACACAGGTGCCGTTTGCAGATTGTGAGGGGAAATTTGGAATTTTCTATGAGGATCTGAACCATGCAGCAGATGGAGGACTGTATGGAGAGCTGGTTCAGAACCGATCTTTTGAATTCAGCGGAGAGGATTGCCCGGGATATGATGCGTTGACCGGGTGGGAGGAAGCCAGGATTTGTCCGTTTTCCCGGAGGTTGCCTGATTCATGTCGGATCTATGCACGCAGGAGATCGTTCTTCTGTTTTTCGATGGAAAAACACAATCCTTCCAGTGGAACAGCGCCCTGCCAGAAGAAATTCAATCTGGGGATATAACCAGACTATGGGAATCGGAATATATGAACTGTTTCAGTTCTGTGAGGACATTGGGGCAGAGCCATTTCCTGTAATTTCTGCCGGATATGATCCGCATTTTCTGAGAACTGCAGATCTTGCGCAGATGCAGGAATGGATTGACGAAGCGTTGGATCTGATCGAATTTGCCAATGGAGGAGAAGAAACGAAATGGGGCGGGTTCGCTGTGAAATGGGTCGCCCGGAAAGCTTCCATTTGAAGTACCTGACAATCGGAAATGAAGAAGTGGGAACCGGATATCTGGAACGCTATGAAATGATTCTGCAGGCAATCCGTGAAAAATATCCGGAAATTCAAGTGATTAATTCTGCAATTATGGGGATTTGGGAGGGAAAACAGGAAGACGGCTGGGAGCATGCGCTTCGGACAAAAAGCGATTGCTGGGATGAGCATATGTATCAGTTCCCGGAGTGGTTCCTGGTAAATACAGATCGCTATGAACGATTCTCAGATGGCCCCAGAGCATTTCTCGGAGAATATTCAGCCCGTGATGACACATGGGAAAACGCACTTGCGGAAGCCGCATTTCTGACAGGATTTGAAAAGTCACCTTATACCGGTTTTGCATGTTACGCGCCGCTTTTGAATCATGTATCATACAGTAACTGGAAACCGGATTTGATTCATTTTGACAATCACAGATGTTTTGGAACACCAAGTTATTATGTACAGAAACTGTTCATGAGCAATCAGGGAATCCGGCTGTTAGCCTGTGAAGTGAATGGAGTGGAGGATGGGACGAGTGACGGCAGTACAGCGGGGAAATCCGGACGCTGCCGAAGTTTACGCTTGAAAAAGAGGACAGAGAAATGTTTTGCGGAAGGATCGATTCGCAGGAATATGAAATCTGTTTTTCATTTCGTAAGAAAGTCAGTGGCGGGACGCCGGCAATGAGGGGAAAGTGTGCCTTGTCATTGTTCTTTGCTGAGAATGAAAATCATAACATGCCGATGGAATGGAATATTGACGGATGGCAGAGGCTGACCGCCATTTTTGGTTTGATTGGTGATGGAAGAACGCATGCATTGGTTCCGATCCGTTCCGGTGTCAGATATCAGGCGAAATTGGTGGTAAAGAATGGAAACGTACGCACTTTTCTGGAAACGGAACTGTGCAATGATGTGAGATGTAAGCCAGTCGTTTATAAAGACATTTACTGCAGCGCAGTCAGGGACGAAGCAGATGATGTGATCTTAAAGCTGGTAAACTGGAAGGAAGAGCAGAAAATTCGAATTTGTTTCGATGATACGAGTGATTATCATGGAATTGTTTCCTGCATGTCAGGGTTTTCTCTGAGTGAACGGAATTCAATGGAGGAACCAGAGCGGGTTGTTCCGGGAGAGTTTTCGGTAGAGATGAGAAATGGTCAGATGGAGTGGCTGATGCCAGGACAGTCAGTGGTGGTGATGTGTTTCAATAAAGCAACTGTATAAAGTATTCAAGCGCGATGCGTCTGAATGCCGGAGCTGATTGTGACGGAATGAGTTTGAGTTATAGAAAATTGGGGAGACTGCGACTCGCTTGAGCCGCAGTCTCCCCAAATGCGATTTTAAGTTGCATTGCAATTACATGCGATTTTTTCCTTCAGACCAGCTCTTTTTTCTTCTGGAATCTTTAGCGCATCCATAGACTGATTGATTGTCCAGCTCATGCTGTCCATGAGATTTTGGATACATTCCATAATCCCATCCTCAATCATTTCATCAACTGCCTGACACATATCAACTACCTCCGATTTCTGTTCGAAATGAAGACCTGTGCCGGTAACGGCGCGGATGGTAAAAGCAGCCGTCCGGTCCACAGTCTTAAAACGGGTATCGGTTGAAAGTATCTTATGTAATACTTTTTTATCTTTTGTATGCTTGATGTAAAGAAGAACTTCGCGAAGGCTGGTGTGGAGCTTGTCAAAATCCTCCTGGGACATCGCGTTTGGCGCGATCAGGTGAATTTTGTAATCGGGAACAAACGAAAGGAGCGACTTGTTTGGAAGGTCGATCATCTCGTGGAGAGATAAGGGACCATCCCAGGGATCGGGGCTGAAGAGGAGAACCAGCGTGATCACGGGAAGAAGCCGGTCGTTTCTGTAAAAACCGGACAGATATTCGCCGGAACTGATTTCCTGTCTGGATTGCTTCGTTTGGCTCTTTTTTGCTTTGCGGTGTCCTTTTCCTGCAGACGACTGGGATTGATTACCTGCTTCCCGTCATAGAGAAGAAGGTTGAAAACGTCTGCAAATACTTTTGTATCTCGCATGAATTCTTTCGTGACAGTGTCCTTGTCGGACATAACAGTCACCGCCTTTTCCGATGGAGATATCAGGGAACAGCCGGGAGATGGATTGCAGAACGGAAATAGTATTACCGAATCCGATCTGCTGCCATCGACAATTTCGACCGCTTTCCTGTTTCTATAGTCTACCACAGGAGCCGTCATCATGCAAGGGGAAATTGGAAAATTCGCAGGAAAACGACAAATTGTGTAGACGATACCGGAATCATACAATTTGTACGGCTGAATTCGGTGGATTATGGGGAAACCGGGGGGCTGACCGGATGAAACGTAAATACCGCGGTTTATTCCTCAAATCCCTCTACCTGCAATTAGACTTGCAAGGATTTCGAGAAAGAACGCTGCAATCGTTTGGACAAGACTCTCCAAAGCAAAGCCTTTATTCAGCAGATTGCCGTAAAGCTAAAGCCTCTGGGATTCAGGAAAATTTACGGCAGTAATGCCGAGCAGACCTGCAAGCACCTCACTGGACAGGCACTCAAATTCGATGCATTCAATCTGCCTGCTTCTGCCCAGATCGACGGCCAGAATATTCGCATGTGCCTGAGAATCGAGCATTTGTATATAGCCGGATTCGGCGTAGGGATTTGGCTGCTGATAATTTAACCAGTCATCCACATTATCCGGATTGATCAGCGGCAGTATCTTCCTGGTGTTGTCCTTTAAATGGATGGTAATTCGCGCATTTTCAATGCGGCTCTGCATGTTATTGGTTGAGATGCTGAGCATGAAGTACATCTTTGAAGCCTCCCGATCAACAGAGATGGTTATTTTTTTCGGAAACTGATGATACAGGGAGACAAACGCTGCGTTGCATCCGTTCACCGATGAAATGGAAAATGGGACGCCAATGTCGGTTGAATAGATGCCTCCGCCTGTCGGTAAGTTCAGGCTTGCGGGGACACCTTTGGAACCTCTGCCCGGTTCCCACCAGCTGCGTCCATTTGCAAGGACGGTTCTTGGCGTGTCCGATGACCAGTAGAAATTGGGAAGCCGATAATGATCATTGCCCTCGTATGTGATATCATATGTGTTTTCATGCAGGGTTCTCAGATCCTGGTTCACAACATGGTCAAGTGAAATCATTTCAAATGGTTGGTCTGCAGCGGCAATTCTGTCTGAAAGCTTCCAATCCGTTGCTTCGGCCGTGAGCATCCTGGTGATGTCACCGGATAATTCAGCGGTGATCAAATTATTGCCAGGTGTCAGATCGGTTTCCCTCTTTACAGGAATGAAGATGGGAGCGCCTGACGACTTTGCCGGGATTGTGAACTCGGCGGTTGTACTGTCACTTACCGTTGATAAGAGAGCCGTTCCGTGAATCTCTTTTTCCGTGTGATTGGTAAGCGCTGCAAGAATTCCGGGATTTGTCCCCAGGACAATTGCCGCGTCCGTGATTTCCACCGCATCGGAAATGATAAGATCCACAGGCATCACAGCCGCCATGTCATTCTTTTTAACGGTGACGAAGAAGGTATGATTTCCGGTCTTTTTGCCTAAGGTGGCAGCAATACGGTCCGTTCCTAAGCCGGTAACATCTTGAATAATGCTCTGCGGGTCGAAGAAATCAGTGATGATGCCGTTTGCGCTTACCGTGTGTTCGGTATAGACACCGCCGGTTTTTGAGGTCTCAATTTGAATGAGTTCGTCGTCGGCATAGGTGATTTCTATTTTCGCATGGTTCACTGCAGGCGTATTGAAATTCACGAATCTGGTCAGGGTATAATCGGTATCAGCTCCGTTGACTGTTATTCTTATAATTTTCGAACTGCGGGAAGGAACGTGCATGACATAGCTCAATTCCTTCTTGCTGGATAATATGAATATGTCCCGGTTGTCCTGATGGGTATAATCATAGCTGAAATATTCGGTTGAAATAGACGCATCGTTCCAGTCTGCAGGAAATCCGGGGGTGATTGTTACAATGCCGTCAGGAACATTCATTTTGATACCAAACAATCCTTCAACAATCACTCTTACATATTGCGCGGACGTATCGGCAAAATCAATATGTCCTCTGTTTTCCAGATTTTTGTCTACAATATGGCCTACGGTTCCCAGTCCGGCAGCATTGCCTTTCATCATTGGAACAAGGCATGCCCGCAGCTGCGTCATGGCCTTCTCACGTTGACCATTTGTGAAATGGGCAAGGGCATTGTTGATGACTTCCTGAATGTATAACCCGTCACTGGAATAGTATTCCGGCAGTCGGTTGGAAGAATATTTGAAGTCGATTCCCGGCCAGATTGTATCCTGATTTTGGACGCTGGGAATCGCATAATCCGTATAACGCAGCATCTGATAGGCCTGTTCCGGTGTGGAAATTCCCATGTCGATGGGGGTATACACAGAGGATAAATCCGGCGCTGTGTTTAATCGGCCGAATCCAAACCGCTCTCTGTATTCACCAAATACGCCGGTATCCGGATCCCAAAGCTGCGCATTCATATCAGCCTTTATCCGGTCGGCTTTCGTCTGGTACCGGATGGAATCTTCGTCCTTCCCCAGTTTGGCAGCCAGTTTCGCCATGGTGTTGTATGCGCGCCAGGTATATGCGGTTGCAATGCTTCCGGCACTTCCATTATTCCATTTATTATCGGTATTCCATGCTTCCAGCCAGTTTTCATAGAGACTGGTTTTGGGAACCTGCATGGACGAATCCATAAATCGCAGATGTCCTGCAATGAAATCATAACCGCCTTCTTTTGCAAAAAAATCATGATCGCCCGACCATTCCCAATATTGTAACAATCCGTCAACCAGAACGAGGTTCATGTTATAGCGATCATCAACATAAGGATAGGCCATGATGCGTCCATCATCCTTCTGCGTTTTCATAAACTGCTTTGCGTTGGTCTTTATTCTGTCGCCCCAACCGGCGTCAACAAAACCGTAATGGGAGCGCCAGCCGCCGAAGGCAACATGCCAGCCCATGGGACCATGTGTAATGGAAGGCCAGTCCCAGCTCGCGTCAGTGGCCATCATCTGTGATACCATGCAGGAATTCAGATGTGGATCCGGAGTATTTATTTTTACCGTCTCGGAAACTTTTCTGTAATAATCAATTCCGCTGTCAAAGATTGCTTTGGCATTTGTCTGGTATGCATCAATCAATGTATGATCAGATGGTTCCGTTGTCAGAAGAAGATAGATTTCATTGTCTGCATTGCCATCTGCTGTGCCGACAGCAATCGGCTGAGCTGCTGCATTGGAATGGAGCAATGCGTCCACGCCTGCCTTGTACATGGCAGCATCCTTCACGGAAACGTTCATGGGAATGCCTGTGGTTCCCGTGATTGAAATATCATGGATTCCGGATATGATAAATTTATTTTTATCGATTGTGATTGCAGTTGTTTCTGTGCTGGGAACAGAAAATTCGAGGTCAGTCGAATTTCCGCCTACCGGCTGTGAGCTTGCTGCTTCGTCCTGACCTGCAGCGGCAAATACAAGTTTATCTTTGACGCAATCCGGAAGTTCTGCTTTTATCAGCATGGCATCGAGCCGATCAGAGCGGGTATAGGTGAGTCTAATAATCCCGTCAAAGGATTCATCTGAAATTTCATATTCCACATGACCATATCGATATCTTGCAGTGATCTGTTCCATTTCATCAAGCCATTTTCCTCCTTTAATACCGAGAAAGAGATGCGCATGGCACTTGTATACATTGGTATCGACGCTTTGCAATGCAAGCCTGGGCCGATCCCCGAGCCAGTAAATAAAACGGGTGCTCTTTTTTCCATGGATGCCCAGCAGGTCGTCATTCATGTGAGGGGGATAGACTGGTCTGGTATAATTGTTTTTGCCGTTATGAATTTCGAAGCCGCCTGGTATTGGCTGATAAAGAAACGGAGATTCGCTGACCGGATCAAACGTAAATGTCACAGTCTGTTCCTCAAAGCCCTCCACCTGCAGCGTCAGAACCGCCTCTCCTGCTTCATGTCCGGCCCGCACCATCAGCATAATATGGCCATTGTGCATCGGCATTTTTGGAGAATCGAAAGGAAGAAGGGACCAGGCGTTTCCGTTGTCGATAACGACCGAGGCGCCGCAGCCCTCCAGTCTCCAGCTTACCTCCCTGTCTTCCAGCATGTAGCGGCAGCCCTGTTTATCCTCCAGCATCAGATCCACAAAAGCAACGCTGTGACCGTCCGCAGGAAGCGTTGTCCGGTCCGTTTCCAGATGAAGCTTCTCTGCCTGATGATCGGAATAGAGCGCGTCCTCCGCCATCAGATGGCCGGACTGATAGCCCTCTGCCCGCAGAACGCCGGGAATATAGGGAAGATAGAAATGGATCATGCCATCTTTGTGTTCCGAAAGATATCCGATTCGGACGGTCTGGCTGTTCTGGTACAGCTTCACGGTATCACAGTTGGTCATAACAGCCACATGCATCATTTTTTCAAAATATGGATAGTTCCAGTGGGCACGCATCTGGGGAAAGCTCCACATGCCGCGTGCGCCGTCCCAGGGCTCTGTCTCGTCATAAACCGCCAGCTTCAGAACCGGTTCGTTTGACCAGTGAGCGGCGCAGTACCATGCCCGCAGTTTGACATCGGCCGTTGAATCCAGAAGATTTCCGGTCCATCCGCGTAACGGCCAGAACGGGCTCTCTCCAAGGTAATCGATGCCCGCCCAGACAAGAGCGCCGCATACCCAGTCATGCTTTTTCACGATGGCATAGGGCGATTCCTGGCTGACTGCGGTGAAATCCGGGAACCGCTCATCGCCCCGGTAATAGGTGCGGACCTCGGAACCGATGATTGGCTTGCGCATACCGCTCTCACGGAGCTTTTCATAGTAGTTCTCCATGTAGTTTGCCATGACAACATCAACAATTTCCGCGTAACGGCGAAGAATTGCCAGCCGTTTGCCCAGCGGTGTCGTGTCATTGTATTCCGGGAGGACGAACGTAATCAGCGCGGTGGAAACGCCGCGGGTTGGGTCCTCCTTCCGGCACAGATCACACATTTCCTTCAGACACTGGAAATACACTTCCGAATACTGACCGCGGACTTCATTTCCCACGCTCCAGAGAATCACGCAGGGATGGTTGGCGTCGCGGCGGACCATGGCAGCCAGATCCTTCCCGTGCCACTCGTCATAAAGGGCATCAAAATACATGTTGCTCTGAATCCACTTGTCATACAGCTCATCAATAACAAGAAATCCCATCTCATCGCACAGCTCATACAGCTCCTCTGCCATTGGATTGTGGGAGAAGCGCAGTGTGTTGACACCAATGGTTTTCAGAACCTTCAGGCGCCGCTTCCACACTTCAACCGGAACGGCAGCTCCGACGGAAACACCGTCATGGTGAAGATTCACACCCCACAGCTTCGTCTTTCTTCCATTCAGAACAAAACCATCCTCCTCGTCGAAGACAGCGGTGCGGATACCAAAGCGCACCACATGCGCATCCAGAATCCGGGAACCGTCTGTCAGCGTAAATTCCGCACGGTACAGAACCGGCTTTTCAATGGTCCAGAGAAGCGGAGACTTCAATTGGAAATCCGTTTGAATCAGCGGCTGAGCAGGAAGATCGGACGAATAGACCAGCTGATTCTCACAGTCAAAAATCTCGGTATGCAGGGAAATTTCTCCGATACAGTCTGCCGCATCGCTGTCGGTGGATTGGACAGAATCGCTTTGGAAACCGACAGATGTTCTGTCTGCTTTTTTCTCATCAGCGGTCAACATTCCGTCCACCTCAACCCGGATCGAAACCGCCGCCTTATCGCACCGGATCCCCGCCACATCCGGCACATCGCCGTTTGGCCCGTGATGCAGCGGCGCGGCAGTTATGCGGATGCCATCGTGGCTGATGTGAACCGGATCCTGTACCAGAAGCCACACATTCCGGTAAATTCCCGCACCGGAATACCATCGGTCGCCGCCGTACGCGCTCCAGGAACCATTGCTTGGATCCCGGTTGTCCACACAGACTGCGAGGACGTTTTCCTCACCGAACTTCAGCGTAGAAGTCAGATCACAGAGGAAGGGGACATATCCGTAGGGGCGCCCGCCGACCCTCTGACCGTTGAGGTAGACCGTGGAAAAGTGCTGAACACCGTCAAAAAGGATCCGGACCGATTTCTGCTTCCAGCCCTCGTCCGCGTGGAAATGCAGACGGTAGACGCCCACATGCTCCCGCGGGAAAAAGCCCTGACGGCCGTCATCCGGTTTTTCCTGTTTCCTTGTCTGTTCAATCTGCCAGTCGTGGGGCAGATCCACGATGCGCCAGCCACTGTCATCATGATCCGGCAGGACCGCCTGTCCGTTTTCCGTCAGGGCGAAGCGCCAGCCGTCAAGAAGTGAAATGCGATGTTTTTCCATGGTACGATTCTCCTTAAATTCATTTTATTCGTTGAAAAGTCAGGCAGCGCAGGAGGAAGTAAATCCTCTGCGCTGTTGATTATTTTTTATTCTGCAGAACCGCCTGCCGGTATTTCATCGGCGAGGTCCGTTCCTGCTTTTTGAAGCACTGGACAAAATAGCTGACATCATAGATGCCAACCTGTCTGGCAATGTCGCTGACAGACAGCGTCGTGTTCTCTAACAGCAGCTTTGCCTTATTCACCCGAAGAACGCAGACATATTCACTGAAATACATGCCCAGTTCCTCTTTAAACAGCCGTCCGATGTAAGTCGGATTCATGTTGGTCTGCTCACAGAACTGTTTGATGGAAATAGAACTGCTCAGATTGTCGCGGATGTAGCGGACAACACGCTGGATGATGGGGGAAAGATTCTGGGTACTCTGCTGTTTGCTGCTGTGAAGCTGCTGCACGGCGCGGACAACGGCCTGATCCAGATGCTCCCTGGAATAGGGCGCAGTCAGAGGCAAAAGAGCCGGCTGCTTCCGGTCCGGTGTCTCTGTCATGTGAAGCAGCGCCAGACAAATGTGCGCATAGAGGCTGCAGAAGGCATGCTCCGGATTGGCCGGTTTGCCGGTCAGCCCGGCAGTAAAGCTGCTGACCTGCTTCTCGGACGGCTCCATCTGCAGCAGATCGTTCAGCCCGGTCAGCTGAGCCGGGGAAAACGGATTCCAGTCAATCTGACTGAACGAAAGAAAACCGCTGCAGCCGGCAAGCCGTGCATATTCCAGAGCATGTCTGGCATCGGCCAGACTTTTGCTCACATTGCCGCTGCCGGTGGCACAGGAACCACAGACAATCTGCGTCCCCGGATAGGCGGCAGTGACGGACGGAGCCGCCGCCCGGACATAGCCATCGGAAACGTCATGGCCGCCAAGCAGCAGAATGCCCATGCTGTCATCCACAGTCAGCGGCCAGGCGCAAATGTCTGGTGGAAGAGCAGCAGTCAGCTGACGAAGGGGAAGAGCGGCACCGCCGGGGCGGTGAACGATGACGGCGCAGTAATCGCGGAGCAGAACATTATACTGGGTATACTGGCTGTGTTCCATCAGCTCGTCGCTGGTGATTCGCCCGTAAAGCCAGCGCTCCAGAAGGTTGCGCTCAAACAGGTTGTGGGAGGCCGCGGAATCCTTCGCAATGTTTTCTGCTGCGTGGGTCACGGTTTCACGCAGCTCATTAATGTCAATTGGTTTCAGAAGATAATTCTCCACATTCAGACGAAGCGCTTCTTTTGCATATTCGAACTTGCTGTGGGCGGAGATCAGGATGCAGTGGGTATTGGGATATTTGGCGCGGACCTGTTTCAGCATTTCCAGTCCGGTTACTCTGGGCATCTGGATGTCAAGAATGATCAGATCAATCAGATTTTCCTTCATCAGACGCATGGCCTCTTCGGCGCTGCCGGCGGTATGGACGTGCCGGAATCCATATTCGGACCAGTCCAGAGCCAGATAGAGATTTTGCAGAACGGTCGGTTCGTCATCCACTAACAGAATATCATTCATAGGTGTTACCTCGTACGGAATTTTCTATGCTAAATATAGCACAGACGAAATGAGAAATTCAACCGGTTTTCTGTGGAATATCAACAAAGTGCGGATTTTCAACAAAAGGTCATTTTTTTCATATTTACCGCGGCGGGGGAGAACTGATATAGTAAATTCAACAAAAGCGAAGCGCAAAAACATGTTTCGCTGGGCAATCCATACAATACAACATGCGAAAGGGGAAACGGAGGATTATGCAAATGGCAAAAAACACCAAAAAACATAAGACGAAAAAAAACGGGTACAAATCGGTATATGAACGCGATGGAAGAAAACTTTTCTGGATGGCGCTGCCATTTGTGATTTTTGTCTTTGTATTCAGCTACCTGCCGCTGTGGGGATGGTCCTTCGCCTTTGTCAATTACAAGCCGGGACGGAACCTGCTTGACTGCGACTGGGTGGGACTGCGGAACTTCACCACACTGTTCATGCAGCCGGTCATGAGAAACCGGCTGATGGAAGTCATCCGAAACACACTGGGAATGCAGCTGATCAACTATCTTCTGATGCCGGTTCCCATGTTCTTCGCAATTTTCTTAAACGAGCTTCGTTCCGTGAAGTTCCGTAAGTTTGTGCAGACAGTTACCACACTGCCGAACTTCATTTCCTGGGTTATCGTTTACTCTCTTGTTTACGGTATGCTGGCGGTAGATACCGGATTTGTCAACAACATTCTGAAGGAGCTTGGCATCATCGAAACCGGAATTTCCTTCCTGACGGACAGCAACCATGTCTGGCTGAAGATGGCTCTGCTGCAGCTGTGGAAATCCCTTGGATGGAACGCAATCGTCTACATGGCAGCCATTGCAGGCATCGACCATGAAATCCTGGAGGCAGCCGAGGTGGACGGAGCAGGCCGCATGCGCCGGATCTGGCACATCATCCTGCCCCAGCTGATCCCCACATTCTTCGTCCTGCTGATCATGAGCATCGGAAACTTCCTGAACACGGGAATGGAACAGCATCAGCTGTTCAGCAACGCGATGACAAAGCCATACATCGAATCTCTGGATCTGTATGTCTATAACATGGGTATCGGCTCCGGTCTGATTTCCTATTCAACGGCAGTCGGTATGATGAAATCGGTCATCTCACTGGTTCTGTTTGCGGGAGCCAACTGGCTGTCAAAAATTGTCCGCGGCACCAGTGCATTCTAAGGAGAGGAGGAAAGAGCAATGCGTAAGAAAGATGGAATTGTAGTTAAGAAAAAGAAACTCTCGACAGCAGACAAAGTATTTTATACAATTACCTATACTGTCTTCATTCTGCTGGCGCTGGTCTGCATTTATCCGTTCTATTACCTGATCATCAACACCATCAGCCGAAACGACTATGTGGACCTGGGACTGGTCATGTATAAACCGATCGGCTTTCATCTGAAGAACTATGTGAATCTGTTTAAGCTGGAAAATGTGGCGAATTCCCTGTTCATTTCGGTCAGCCGCACGGTGCTGGGAACCTTCCTTCCGCTGATCACCACAGCCGTTCTGGCCTACCTGTTCACCAAGGAGCATATGAAGCACAGAAAGTTCCTGTACCGGATGACGGTAATTACCATGTACTTCTCAGCCGGAATGATTCCGATCTACATGAACATCAAAATGCTGGGACTGCTCAACAATTTCTGGGTTTATGTCATCCCCGGTCTGATCCGTGTCTATAACATGGTTCTGGTAAAGACCTTCATTGAATCCCTGCCTGCGGCGCTGGAAGAATCGGCGCAGATCGACGGAGCCGGCTATGCGCAGCGATTCATCCACATCATCTTCCCGCTGTCCAAACCGATCCTGGCAACGGTTGCCCTGTTCAGTGCGGTCAGCTCCTGGAACTCCTACATGGACACGCTGCTTTACATTACCGATTCCCATCTGTACACTTTGCAGTTCACCCTGTATGAATATCTGAACCAGGCAACTGCGATTGCGGCAAGCATCAACAGCATGACAGACATGAGCATGCTGGATAAGGCGACACAGATTTCCACAACTTCCGTCCGCAACACGATGGCAGTTGTAACCATCCTTCCCATCATCTGCGTATACCCGTTCATTCAGCGCTACTATGTACAGGGTGTAATGATCGGCGCGGTAAAGGGCTGAGGAAGGAAATTGAAAAAAATCCATTGTTACAGACTGATTCAAAAGCCGGTTTTCATGGCACAAAGATGGCACAAAGCCCGTTGGGCTTGGCATAGAGACATTATTTTCTAAAGGAGGAAAACTTTTATGAAACGTATCCTGACACTTACCATGGCACTTTCCCTTGCATGCTCAGGTCTTGCTGTTGCAGCGGAAGCAGAAGGCGAAGTAACTTCCATTACCTATTTCGGCGTAAATGCCAATGCCGGAAGCGGAGAACTGACCGGAGGACTTGGAAAATTCTTTGAAGACCGCGGCCTTTCCATCGAGGTAGTTCCCTACTCAACCGAGAAGCTGCAGGCACAGCTGGCATCCGGCGATCTGGCTGACGTTATCTGGCTTCCGCAGCAGGAAATGCTGACTGCTGCAGACAGCGGCCTGATCATTCCGCTGGACGAGTACATCGACGACATGCCGAACATCCAGGCACATGCGGATCTCTTTGACCCGTCCTTCGCGTTTGCCCGTGAGTATAACAGCAATGATACCGGAAATCTGTACTACATCGGCCAGGTTGGACCGAGCATGCTGAACGTAGCAGCAGATACCGAGCGTAACGCAATCAAGATGAACTGGGAAATCTATGCAGAGGCAGGTTATCCGGAATTCAGCACGCTGGAGGAGATTATCCCGGTAATGAAGAAGATGCAGGAAACCCGTCCGCAGACGGAAGACGGACTTCCGACCTATGGAATGAACCTGTTCTCCGATTTTGATACCGATCATTTCTGGAACATGAACAGCATTTACTGTCTGCTTGGAAAGCAGGAAACCTATCTGGGCTGGGGCGTTGAGTATGACGTGCTGACACAGACCGGTACCTCCATTTTCGCAGACGGCAGCGTATATTACCGTGGACTGAAGTTCATGTTTGAGATGAATCAGGCCGGTCTGGTAGACCCGGATTCCCTGTCTCAGACAAGATCCACCGCATGGGAGAAGATTCACAGCGGCGCTGCTCTGGCTGGATGGTCCGGTGACCCGGGCTGGGAGAGCGACGGTTACTATCCGGTTGTATTTGACGAGTTCCTTCCGACCTACAGCACTGCTTCCTCCTTCCCGACCGGCGGCTACTGCATTTCCTCAACCTGTGAAAATGTGGAGGCAGCGGTACAGTTCCTGGATATTCTGGCAAGTGAAGAGGATCTGCTTACTCTGTGGAGCGGCTATCCGGGTGATGACAGACGCTGGAACTATGACGAGAACGGCGTGCCGACCATTACCGAGACCTTTGCAGAGGCACTGGCAGCAGGTACAGAGCTTGAGCTTCCGGCGGATGAGACAATCAATTTCTGGAACATTACCTATCTGCTGAGCAGCGGCTATGTACATGAGTACGGCACCAGCTACAACTATACTCTGTTCCCGAGCTACTATGATTATGTATACAGCAGTGATCTTGCGAAAGACTGGACCGAATTATACGGCTATACCTATCTGAGAGAGCTGATTGAAGACAAAGAATGGCCGGTTGCAAACCAGACAGAAGGATTTGCTGCATTCCTGACTGCGGATGACGATGTGATGCTCATGACCAAGGCTGCGCTGAAGGATATCATCGTTCCTGGTTCCTGGCGCATGGTATTTGCGGCAGACGAGGCTGAGTTCGAGGCAGTTTGGAATGAGATGAAGGAAAAGTGCGAGTCTCTTGGCATTGATGATGTAGTTCAGTACAAGCTGGATGACATCGCTCAGGCTCGTGAGACATGGGCTTCCCTGAATCAGTAAGGAAAACAGTATTTCCTGCGCGCAGCAATGTGTGTGCGGACGATACGGCCGACCGGAAACGGTCGGCCGTTTGGCTTAGTCCGAAATCCAGTCGAACCGGCCGGCGACATGTTTGGCAGGATTGGCCCGGCATCCAGTCGAACCGGCCGGCGACACGTTTGGCAGGATTGGCCCGGCATCCAGTCGAACCGGCCGGCGATACGTTTGGCAGGATTAGCCCGGAATCCAGTCGAACCGGCCAGTAACACGTTTGAACGGATTTAAGATTCCAGTATCGGAATTGTCCTGGTATATGGTATACTGTCTGTACAGCGAAAGCGATCATTTCTACAAACGGGAGGATGTGCGATGAGAAAAAAATATACGGTTCGGCCGGTCAATAAAGTGTTTATCATATGGCTTTTGGCCGTGCTTGTACTATTTGCGGGAATAACCTGTTACATTTCTTATGCTGCGCAGAAAAACAGCATCATGATGCAGTGCGAAAATGTCATGCAGGATGTTTTTGATCTTTATCATGAGAAAGTATACAACTTCTCTGATGTATATGTGCCGATTTTCCAGGCGGATGAAAATAAGAACTGTCTGCGTTCCTATTTTGACCGGAAAGAGGAGGAGCTTCCAAGTCCAAGAGAACGGGCGAATCTGGTGTCTCTGCTGAAAGAAATGATTCAGCAGGATTCGGATATCGTATTCATTGCACTGTATAATCCGGATGCAGCACACAACTACTGCCTGACCTTTGATGGAACCTACCTGGTAGATTTCCAGCCGGATCTTCCGGTGGGAAATGATGAAACTGCAATGCGAATGCAGCTCCTGGGACGGTATGCATGGCGTTCCTGGGACGGAAGCGTGCGGGATACCTTTCTGATCCGCGGCGGTGTGCTGGCAGGTGAGAAGCGAGGCTGCATCATTGTCGGATATGACGCGTCTGTTTTTGAACGCGCCGTAAGCAGGAAAGAGGCAGAGACGCTGGCCGCCTTTGTCCTGACCAATGAGAATGGAGTGATCTATGATTCCGAAGGGCTCCGCTATGACGAAGGATTTGAGACAGACTGGATCGATGAGACCTCTGCCTATAACAGAGATCCGGACGGAAACAGCTGGTTTACCGGTGTGATCCACAACAAAGGACGGAACTTTACAGCCGTTTATCTGCTTCCCTGGTGGCATGCGGTCAGAGACAGCAACAGTCAGACACCTGCCATTTTGCTGCTTCTTGTATGCTTTGCATGTTTCTCGCTTGTTCTGTATCTGTATTCAACCAGAACGATTTTCCGGAAAGTGGAACGAATCCAGGAAGGACTGGCAGTCATCGGAACCAATCAGCTGGATTACCGGCTCTCGACGAACGGGATGAGTGACGAGTTTGATGAAATATCAAACAACATTAACCTCATGACAGAGCGCTTAAAGGACAGCATCGAGAATGAATATCAGATACGCGTGAAGCAGAAATGGTCGGAACTGAATCAGATTCAGGCGAGATTCAATCCCCATTTTCTCTATAATACGCTGGAGGTAATCCGCGGAAATCTGTTCCGAAACGGCGACCTGGAAAATGCGGATTACATTGAAAAACTGTCCCGAATCTTCCGCAACCTGACGGACGCTGCGCCAGTCATGACAATACGGGAGGAGATTGCGTTCTGCAATCTTTACATGACACTTCTTCAGCTGCGCTATCATGACGCGGTTGACATTTCCTACGACATTGACCCGGAGATTCAGGAATGCGGAATTCTTGCCCATCTGATCCAGCCGGCCATTGAAAACTATTTTATGCACGCCATGTCGGAAAC
This sequence comes from Lachnospiraceae bacterium, assembly GCA_017472605.1. Classification (GTDB taxonomy): domain Bacteria; phylum Bacillota; class Clostridia; order Lachnospirales; family Lachnospiraceae; genus Anthropogastromicrobium. Next base: position 19,200 of record JAFUPV010000075.1, on the reverse strand, counting down.
AGCGGATTATCACGAGATGGAGATCACCTGTGAGCTGGCGGCAGAGAACTGCATCCGCTTCCTCATTGCCGATAACGGAACCGGACTTTCGCCGGAGCGGATGGAGGAAATCAATCAGCGGCTGCGCGGCCCTTCCATGAGCGATCAGGGATATGGTCTGACAAGCATTGCGAAGCGAATCCGTCTGTTCTATGGAGAAGAATACGGAATTACATTGGAAAACAACCAGCCCTGCGGCGCAAAGGTAATCATCACCATGGCGCGGATGAGCAAAGAAGAACATCAGAAGAAGCTGGGAATTGATGACATCGAGTGACAGCAGAAATCCGGCGATGAGATTCTGACGCTCGGACAGAAGAGCCATTTGCTGTGAGAAAGGGCAGAGAGGAGATGCGATGAAACTGCATTTACTGGAACATCGAAATCAGGGAGGCTATGTGTCGTTTGGCACCTGTTGGAACAGGGGAGAAGCAGAAACAGAGGACTTTGTGATCTGGAATGAGAACGGAAACGAGGTCAGTGCCCAGAATGAAGTTGCAGCCCGCTGGCCGGACGGAAGTGTGAAGTGGGCAAGGCATACCGCGGACAGTGAAAAGCTGGGAGCACAGATTCTGGTACAGCCGGGAAAAACAGCTGTCAGAGAACGTCCGCTGAGCACAGAAGAGGAAGACGGCGGATTTGTGATTGATGCAGGGCGGATCAGACTGTTTGTGCCGAAAGCTGGAGGAAGTGTCCTTGCGGAGCAGATTACCTTTGACGGAGAACTTCGGATGAAGTCCATTCAGCCTGTGTTTGAGCTGGAACATCAAAAAGAGGAGGATGGCTGCAGGGTAAGCCGTGTCATCAGCTGCCAATGCCGGATCGATCAGGTGGAACTGGAAACGGCGGGACCGGTGATCTGCGTGGTTAAATATCAGGGCGTGTTCTGCAGAGAAACCAATCGGATGCCGTTTACCATTCGCATGACGGTTGGACAGGACAGCGATGAACTCAAATGGGAACATACCTTTTTCTACAATGGGGTGGAGGAACGGGATTTTCTGAAGGGAATGGGAATCCGGTTCGATGCGGCTCTTACCGGGAAACCCTGGAACCGTCACATAAAACTGGGAACCGATTACGGAAATCTCCATGAGATGGCAATGTATCTGTACAGCTATCATCCGCGTACACCAGTTGAACTGAGACAAATGCAGAAACGCGGCGAACTCATAGCATGTTCAGACGGCAGTGAGATGGGAAAGCTGGCAGAAGAGGCAGCGAAGGATCTTCCTGTCTGGAACCGCTATGTACTGACACAGGTCGCCCACAATGGGTATCAGATCGGGAAGCAGACAAAGAAGGAGTGCTGCCTGCTGGATATCGAAAGCGGAAACAGGGCTCCCGGAACGATGGCGGTTGCGGGAGAAAATGGCGGCATTCTGGTCGGCGTGAAGGACTTCTGGCAGCGATTTCCATCCGGACTTGAGGTGGATGGTCTGGCATCGGAAACGACATCCTGCTATGCGTGGTTCTATTCGCCCCAGGCACAGGCCATGGATTACCGTCACTATGACACCCGCGCCTACCAGCTGAGCAACTATGAAGGATATCCGGAGTTTGGAGCAAGCGCCAATGGAATTGGTGTGACAAGCGAGTGCTTTGTCCGGCTGACCAGTGCGCTGCCTTCGGATGAGGAATTTTCCGCTTTCACGAAACGGACGCAGAAGCCTGCCGTTTATGTGGCGGATCCTGAGGCATATTACGAAAAGCGGGCCTTTGGCTTCTGGAGTCTTCCATGCCGAAACACAGAACAGGAACAGAGGCTGGAACGGATGCTGGAGCAGGCGGTTGCATTCTATCAGAAGGAGCTGGATTGCCGTTCCTGGTACGGACTGTACAACTATGGTGATTTCATGCACTCCTACGATGAGGTTCGCCATTGCTGGAAATATGACTTCGGTGGCTGTGCATGGCACAATACGGAGCTGGTGCCGACTTACTGGCTGTGGCTGTATTTCATGCGTACCGGCCGGGAAGATGTGTTTACGCTGGCGGAGGCAATGAGCCGCCACTGCTCCGAGACGGATGTCTATCATCTGGGCGCCTGGAAGGGAATCGGTTCCAGACATAATGTCCGTCACTGGGGATGCCCCTGTAAGGAGCCGCGGGTGTCCATGGCAGGTCATCATCGGCCGCTGTATTATCTCACCGGTGACCGCCGTCTGGGTGATTATTTTGATGAAGTGGTGTGCGCTCCGGAGTCTCTGGCAAACATTACGCATTTTTATGGAAGCGGTGAGCTGGAGCATTCCCTCCTTGTCCGCACCGGTCCGGACTGGGCTGCATTTGTTTCCGACTGGATGACTGCCTATGAACGGACACTGGATGAGACTTACAGACAGAAGATTCTGCGCGGTGTGAAAGGGATTTTGGCTGCGCCAATGAAGCTGGGATCCGGCCCGTCGTTTTGTTTTGATCCGGTGACCGGAGACATGGAATACTGCGGCGAGTTTGTGGAAAACATTCACCTGACTCTCTGCATGGGAGGTCCTCAGATCTGGCTGGAAGCAGCGGAAGCCATTGACTGTGAGGAACTGTATCAGCTGGCCGCCGACTATGGAAAACAGTATCTGATGACAGACGAAGAGCGTCAGGCTGCCTATGGACAGCTGTGCGAGGGAAAGCGGTATGGAATGAGCTACGTTTCTGCAGGAATCAGTGCTTTTGGTGCATGGAAGAACCAGGATGTGCAGCTGGCAAACCGTGCCTGGCAAACATTGATGGATGCCAGTCCCTGTCATCACAATCCGGACGGATTTGCAGAGGAAGTCTATGAGACTGCGGCATCCGGCATGGAACGGAGAGAGATTCCCTGGATCTCGACGAACTATGTTTCTCAGTGGTGTCTTAACATCATCATGGCATTGGAATTCATCAGGGAGAGTTTGCCGCCCGCAGAGGAATGGGATCTGTGTGCGGCTCAGAAGAAACAGATTCCAAAGTAAGAGACCTTGCGTGAACGGCGAAGATGCTGGTTTTACCGGAGCAGACGCTGCCACCGGAGTGGATTGGAGCATTATTTGCGTTGGAGGAAGCAGAGAAATTGGAGCAGAGGAATCGAGGCAGAGAAACTGGAGCAGAGACAGGGGCAGAGGAATCAACACAGAGAAGCTGATATGCTCTGCTGCAATACGCAATAGAAAACGGGAGGAATTTTTTCATGAAATGGGAACGTAAGTATCATTGGGAAAATCATCATCTGCTGCAGATTGGGCGCATGCCGTCCCATGCCCATTTGATTACCTGCAGCACGGAACAAAGCGCCAGAGAGCGGGATTATACGGAAAATCCATATTACCGTCTGCTCAACGGAGCCTGGAATTTTAAGTACTTTTCTTCCGTATGGGAAATTCCTTCGGAAATCTGGAATCAGGAGAAGCAGTACAGCTGGGATCCGATTCCTGTGCCGGGCTGCTGGCAGATGCACGGGTATGACAAGCCGCTGTATGTGAACCGGGACATGCCGATTCCGCTGGATCCGCCCTATGTGCCGGATGAGAATCCGGCGGGACTGTATTATCGGGAATTTGACCTGGATCCGCAGTGGCTTGAGCGGCAGACGACAATTACCTTTGACGGTGTGGACTCCGCTTTTTATCTGTGGGTAAACGGAATCTTTGCCGGATACAGCCAGGGAAGCCACATGCCGTCTGAATTTGATATCAGCAGCTATGTGTGTGCCGGAACAAACCGGGTCATGGTATGCAATCTGAAATGGTGCGACGGGTCCTATCTGGAATGTCAGGACAAATGGAGGCTGAGCGGCATTTTCCGCGATGTCTATCTGATGTCGCGCCCGAAACGCTATGTGGAGGATGTCCATGTAAAACAGGAGCTGACAGAAGATCTGTCAAAAGCCGTGCTGAGGGTAGAACTGAAGCTTCGGACCTGTTTGGGAGCACAGGAGCCTGTTTGTGCGCAGATCCGACTGGCGAATGGGGATGCGGAGGTATTTTCCCGGTTCATGGAACTGACAGAGGAAACTGCTTTTCTGGAAGAAGTGGTTGACGCGCCTGCCCTTTGGTCTCATGAAGAACCAAATCTGTACCATCTTTTTATAAAAATAAATGGAGATCAACAGGTACTGTGTGTACCGGTCGGATTCCGGAGACTGGAGATCCGGGAACAGCAGCTGTTGTTAAACAACCGGCCGGTGAAAATCTATGGAATGAACCGTCATGAGTTTCATCCGGATACCGGTTACTATGTCAGCCGCGCGGATATGATCCGTGATATTGAGGTGATGAAGCAGCACCATGTGAACGCGGTGCGTACCGCTCACTATCCCAATGCACCGGAATTTCTGTATCTCTGCAACGAATATGGCCTGATGGTAATGGATGAAGCGGACATGGAAACGCACAGCTTTCAGGTGGTTGGAGAGTACAGCCGACTCAGCGATGATCCGGATTGGGAGGAGGCAATTGTTGAACGGGCAGAGCGAATGGTGGAGCGGGACAAGAATCATCCGTGCATATGCTTCTGGTCCCTCGGAAATGAGTGCGGATTCGGCTGCAATCAGGTGGCAATGAGCAATTACATCAAATCAGTGGATCCGTCCCGCCCGGTTCATTATCTTCATGCGATGGAGAATCCCTGCGTGGATATTGTCAGCCGGATGTATTCGGATTTTGCATTTGTTGAGGCACAGGCAAAGATGGAGGATCCGCGGCCGTTCCTGCTGAACGAATTTGCCCACAGCATGGGAAATGGGCCGGGAAGTCTGGACCGCTACATTGAGTTATTTGATAAGAATCGAAGACTGCTCGGCGGTTTTGTCTGGGAATTCTGTGAACATGGAATCCGGATGCGCGGAGAAAACGGGGAAGAATGGTTCAATTACGGCGGTGACTTCGGCGATGAACCGAATAACCGGCAGTTCTGCATTGACGGCATCGTGGATTCCGACCGTAATCCACGCCCTGGTCTGCTTGAGTTCAAGAAGCTGGTGCAGCCGGTGAAGATGCGTGCGGGAAACCTGGATGCATATGAAATCATCCTTCAGAATCAGTACCGGTTCCGGACGCTGGAAGCGCTGACCGGCAGATGGGAGCTGTATGAGGACGGCTACCTGGCGGATCAGGGAGAACTGGAGCTGCCTCAGGTTAGACCGGGAGAGGAAGGAATCGTGGTGATTCCCTGTCGGTATCGGAAAGAGGAGGGAAAGGAGTATATTCTGGAACTGAGCCTGCGGCAGAAAGAAGCAGAGCGATGGGCACCCGGAGGACATGAAGTGGCATGGGAGCAGTTTATGCTGACGGATGCCGGATTTGGAGCTTCAGGGTCGACCTGCGGCGAGTCGGAAACTGCCGGTGCCGACAAGTCAATGGAATCCGCCAGTGCCGACAAGTCAATGGAAACCGCCAGTGGAGACAAGCCATTGGAAACCGCCAGTGGAGACAAGCCATTGGAAACCATCAGTGCCGACGAGTCACCGGAAACCGCCAGTGCCGGCAAATTGCCGGAAGTCGCCGGCGCCGGCAAGCCGTCAGCAACCGTCAGTGCCGGCAAGTCACCGGAAGTCATTGGTATCAACCGGATGATTGTAATAAAGGCAGGTCAGTCGCTGCTGCAGTTTGAACAGCGAACCGGTAAATTGAAATCCTATTGCTGCCGCGGCCGGGAGCTTCTTGCGGAAGGACCGAAGTTCAATGCGTGGAGAGCACCGACAGACAATGACCTTTCGCCGGTGAACATGGATGGCGTGATCAAAGAGTGGAAGCAATTCGGACTGGACGGACTGCAGGAGCGGGTGGTTTCTGTCGAAGTGAAGGAGGAACCGGATGCAGCGGTGGTAATTGTGGAATCGGTACATGGAAAGTACAGCATCTACCCCAGCTACCGGACAACGCTGACCTACCGGATTGACCGGTTTGGCGCAGTGGAGCTGGCGCTTGCTGCAATTCCTCTGAAAGAAAACATCCATCCGCCGAGAATCGGTCTGACGATGCGGCTTGCTGTCGGATATGAGGTGATGCGCTGGTACGGAAACGGAAAACATCAGACCTACGCAGACCTGATGGCAAGCGGACGCATGAAGGTATATGAGTCAACCGTTGATGAAGAGTTTGTCAGCTATGTCAGACCACAGGAGAACGGAAACAAGACAAAGGTGCGCTGGATGAGCCTGACTGACCGGTCCGGCTTCGGCCTCTGCGCATATGCACAGCCGCAGATGGAAGCCAGTGCCATGCATTACAGTCTGGAGAACCTGACGGCGGCGGAGCATACCTGGGAACTGCAGCGCATGGATGAAATCACATGGAACCTGGATTACAGCCAGTACGGAATCGGCAGCGGCGCCTGCGGACCGTGGGCTTTGCCGGAGTACCGGACAACCAGTGAACCGGTTGAATTCCGGGTGAAACTGGTACCGGTTGGTTTGGAGCAGACCGGTGAACGCGAAAAAAGCGCGGATTAAGGAAACTAAGGGAAGGGGCGAAGCGTTTGAAGATCGGAAATGGATGCCCCTGACTGTTTGATAAAAAGAGAAGAAAGGAAAAATTGTTATGGGACTTTATATTGGAGCAAATTACCATCCCCATGACTGGAGCAGAGAGCGCTGGAGAACGGATATTGAGTTAATGAAGCAGGCCGGATTTACCACGGTTCGTCTTGGTCATCTGTGCTGGGACAGCTACGAACCGGATGATGGTGTTTACACCTTTGAATGGTTTGATGAGGTCATGGATCTGTTTGCGGAGGCAGGAATCGGCGTGCTTCTGGACGTTTCCATGCGTCCGGCGCCGGTCTGGGTGCACAAGCTGTGCCCAGGCTGCAATATCCATGACAAGAGCGGAATCCTGCAGCCGAGCATCCGCCGTTACATGGAGGACATGGCAGATCCGTCCTATCAGTACTATGCCATGCGGTTTGCCGAGGTAATGGTAAAGCGTTACCGCAGCCATCCGGCTCTGTTTGCCTTTGGTCTGTGCAATGAGATTGGCAGCGGAAAGAAATCCTATTCGGAGCAGAGCAGACAGCGCTTCATTCAGTGGCTGAAACAGAAATATGGAACCATTGAAAAGCTGAATGCCGCCTGGGCGACGCAGCGCTGGTGCAGAAAGCTGAACAGCTTTGATGAGGTGGTTTTCCCGGAAAACGGAATCGCAGTCGGCGCGCCGGAGCCATGGCTGGACATGAGACGCTTCTTTGCTGACAAGACAGGCGGCTTTTTAGTGAAGCTGAAGGAGACAGTAGAAACATTCGGCCCGGGCATTCCCCATGCCTCCAATCACTATGCGGAGCTGGACGATCTGGGATTTGATTATCTGAACCTCTATGACAAGTTTGTGGACTATCCGGGAATGGGCTTTTACCCGGGCTATCAGGTGACGGAGCGCTACCATTTCATGGGAAGTACCTACGTTCAGCGGCTGGCGGAGACCGATAAACCCATGTGGTGTCTGGAATTCCAGTCCGGTGGACAGGGACTGCACCACGGTCCCTATGGCACCCTGCGTCTGCAGGCAATGCTGTGTCTGCTGAACCGTGTCCAGATGATTCTCGGATGGACCTGGCGCAGCATGCTGGCAGGAGAAGAGCAGTATCTTTGCGGCATCGTCGGCCACGACGGACTTCCAACGGTAAACTACAAAGAGTACCAGGAAATCGCTTCCTACATGAAGAAGCTGGAACCCTACGCATTCCCCTACCTGCCGGTGCCGGATACAGCAGTTGCCTATAGCTTTGATAATGAATGTGTGGTTCAGTACGGAAGTACAAGGCACTACCATCACAGCGGAAGAGAAAACCGGGTGGAAATCCAGAAGGTTTTCTACGATTTAAATAGAGATTTTAACGTCATCAATCTGAAAAACAGAAAGCATGATTACAAACTGCTGATTCTTCCGGAATATGTATTGATGTCAGAGGAAGAGGCAGACGAGATCCGCCGGTTTGTTGCGGAAGGCGGAACGGTGATCATGACTGCCTATTCGGCAACGGTGGACGAGCACAGCCAGGTATTTGACTGTCCGCGCCCCGGCCGACTGGCAGATGTCTTCGGCATCCGTGTGGCAGGCTTTGATCGAACCACAGCGGAATGGAGAGATTTTGCAGACGATGCCAGACTGGTGGAGGACGCAAAGGGGAAACGTGAGCTTCTGAAGGTGGCGGCAGCCGACGCGGCAGACAATTCGGCAGATTCGTTCTACATCGATGTGGAATACTATGAGGATCTGGAGCTTCACATGGCGAAGGAATATGCTGCCTTCCCGGATAAGGGACTGTGTGCAGTTTCGGAAAATACATATGGAAAAGGAAAGGCTTACTATGTGGCTGCGGAAACCAATGCCGATCTGCTGAAATGGCTGATCGGGCGGATCAGTGATTCCATCGGACTGAAAAAAGGACTGGAAGTGCCGGAAGGAATTCAGGCAAGAGAGATTGCGGACGGACAGCGGTTCTATGTTAACACAACGAATAAAATCGTTGAAATTCCGCTGGAAGAGACGGGAAGAGGAGTAATTTCAGAGATGAAATACGGGAAGGTTCTGAAGCTGAAGCCCTATGATGCGGAGCTGGTCATCAGGGAAGAGGTTTGACATTCACAGGCAGGAAACATGACAGGAAAATCCCCAAATATGTCGGATTCAAACCGGAATCATCGAAGGATCCGGGATAATAGAGATAATTTAAAACTGCGGTTGGCAGTTACAGATCGGGAGGTAAATTATGTATCATTCATTTAAGCCGGGACAGGTATGGTTAGATACCGAAGGAAAACGGATTCAGGCACATGGCGGTTCTGTTATTTATATCGACGGAACCTACTATTTCTACGGAGAAAACAAGAAAAAGACCGATGGCAAAAACGGCATCTGGCACTGGGGTGTCCGCTGCTACGCGTCAAAGGATCTGTACAACTGGGAGGATAAAGGCATTATCATTCCCCCGGAACCGGACAATCCCAGGTCTTCGTTATATCCCTACGCGATGATGGACCGTCCCCACATCATCTATAACCGGTTTACAAAGAAATATGTGGCATGGTTAAAAATCATGAACAATGAGGATGACACGCAGACCGAGACGATCATGGTTGCGGATGAATTCCTGGGACCCTATACAAAGATAAAAGAAGGATTGCGGCCGCTGAACATGAGCGCAGGCGATTTTGACCTGACAGTAGCGCCGGATGGAAAAGCCTATTACTATTTTGAGCGCGTCCATTCAGAGACCATCTGTGCGGATCTGACTGCCGATTACACCGATGTAACAGGATATTACAGCACGCATTTCCCGCGGAAATATCCGCCTTATGTGAGAGAGGCAACGTCCCATTTCGTGAGAAAAGGAAAGCATTACCTGATCACCTCGGGAACCACCGGCTATCGGCCGAATCCCTCAGAGGTTGCGATTGCGGACACCTGGCACGGACCATTCCGTGTTCTTGGCAATCCTCACCCGGATGATGAGACAAACACATCCTTCCATTCGCAGGTTGCGTCTGTCTTTAAGGTTCAGGGAAAAAAGGATCTCTACATTGCATGTGCCGACCGCTGGCTGCCGGAGCATATGCATCTGAAATATGAGGAGTATGCAAGACGCTATGAGATGCACTTCAATCCGGATTTCAAAACGGATCTGCCGATTGAAAACGGCTATCCCAACACGTCGGAAGCAAACACATCCATTGCCGATTATGTATGGCTGCCGTTACGTTTCGTTGAGCCCAATGAAGAGTATCCGGAAGGCATGGTATTCATTGACTGGCTGGATGAGTGGAGAATTGAAGATTACGAGTAAATGCCTGATCTGACGGGAAAACGGGAAGACGCTTATCGTTACAGCAGAGTCCGGTACTGTGAAGGTGTAATTCCAAATCTGCGCTTAAACGCGGAGCAGAAAACACTTTCACAGGAAAAACCGGAATTGTAGCAGATTTCTTTCACCGGAAGCCTTGTATTTTTCAGAAGATACTGTGCGGTTGCCAGTCTTGTATTCAGCAGGTACTCATGGGGAGTAAAACCGGTTTCTTTTTTGAAGGTACGGATGAAATGGTAGTGGCTCAGCCCGGCCTTGTCAGCCAGTGCAGCGACGCTGACATCTTCTGCAAAATGCTCATTAATATAGGTAATAATTTCTTCGGCCACACCTGCGTAATTGACCGTGTTTGCTCTGGCGGGAAGATAGAGCATGAATTCCGTCAGAATGTCGTTGAGATATTTGGAAAGCAGCGGTTCCCGGACAACTGCGCCGGTATGAAACACATTCAGAATGGCTGTCAGCTTCGCCAGAACCGGGCTTGGGTCAGGCATGGAAAAGACGCTGCCCAGACGGGAGACGATGTTTTCAAAGAAAGATCTGGCGGTAATTCCGTCAAAGTGGCACCAGAGACATTCGGCGCCGGTGGAAGTGGAATAGGAATGACTTCGATAGCAGTCAATCAGGACAAAGCTGTGGGCGGGAATTGGTGCGGAGTGGCCGTTAATCTCCAGAACCATCTCGCCTTTCTGAATGTACATCAGAAGAAAGCTGTCAAAGGAATCACGTTTCAGTGAATAGCCGGGGCGGTAGGTAAAGCGGCCGCACTGAAGGGGATAGAGAAACATGTTCTGCGCCAGCCTGCTGGGAGAATAGATAAAGTATTCGGATTCCGGCGCAATCCATTCATCATATGTTTTCACGGCAGCAGCCTCCTTTGGCAATTGGTAAGTAATCTATCTTCACTTATATAGCATTTTTGTTTTCCTGTCAAGCAGATTTCAGATTCCGGGAAACGCTGCCGGCTGATGGCAGAATCTGCTGATTTACAGACGATTTTCAGCATTGTTTCGGTGATGCAAAGCAGCCGGACAGCAAAACGCAATGAAAGGAATAAGAAAAGAAAGGGCGGCATGATTATGGATCGGATATCAGATAATTTTGAACTGCGGTTTATCAGCAGTGATACAGCGGCTGACGGGGAAACGGATTTCAAAGGAGAAACGTCAACGCTGACAACGGAGCAGAGAGTGGAGTTCCTTGGGGCATTCGCAGAACGAATGCGAATGCAGTATGGAGACGTTTCGCTGGAGAAGCCGGTTGTAAGCATCGAAGAGGCAAAGGAACGTCTTCGGCAGATCAAGCCGCAGCCGCTTCCGAAAAGAAGGAAGCGAATCGTGCTGGATGCGTGGAAATGGATTGGGGTCCGTGAAGAGAATGAGACAGGCGGCAGCCGGGGAAGAGGTTCGGTGGAAGGAAAACAAATCTGTTTTCCTGGACAGAACTGGCGCTGCATGCTGGAACTGGAATTGCGGGTACCGGCAGACAAAAAAGCGGAGGAATTTTCGTTTGGTGAGGCTGCGATATTTGGCTGGAAGGAAGATGGAACGGTATACTGCGTTTCTGATCGAAGAGAGACGATTCTTTCCGGCAGGAAGAATTTCAGCAGGATTACGATTGAAGTGGATTTTGTATACAGGAAATGGAATCTTTATCTGGATGATGAACTGCTGAGTGATTTTATTGATTTCTCAAAGCGGGAAGAGACGGAGGTTACGAGATTTTCGGTAAAAAACAGCGAGATTGAATCACTGTTCTCCCATGTATGGGGTGTTGGGTATTACCCGAATCCGGATAACCGGTTTGAACCGTTTCAGATCGAAACATTTGTGGAGGAATCGTTCCTGCCTCCGATAAAAATCGATGGTTGGAATCGGGCCGGATATGATGACAGCCGCTGGCAGGCTGCCAGTCTGCCGATTTCCCATGGTGGAGAACGGCATCGAAATGAGGATCTTTATCTGCGCAGAACCATGGATATTGATCAGATTCCAGCCTGTGCGCTGCTGTATCTGGAGAGTCTGACACCGGGCGGAGAAGTTTATGTGAACGGCAGGCTTGTCTGCCAGGTGAGAGACGAGGTGTCTCATCAGGTGGATGTGACGGATTACCTGACAGAAGGAGAGAATCAGTTGGCTGTCAGAGTTTATTCGGATGTGATCAAAGCGGAAAACAAGATGACACATACACATACCGATCTGTATACAGGCTGGTTTGCCGGACGGATGCATCTGGATCTGCTGCCGGAGATTTACATTGAGGATGTGTTTTCATGGACGAAAAAAATAAGTGAAAAAGAAGCGGTTCAGGCAGCAGAGGTTACGGTGAAAACCAGAAAGGGAACGGCATCGGCAAAAACAGCGGACCACGAAATTGCGGTATTAATGAGACCGTGGTACCCGGAGGAAGGGGCGGTCTGTGCGGAAACGAAATGGACAGCGGCAACGAATCCGAACCGGTCTGAGCGGTCCTGCGGGGAACTGATTCTGACGGATCCGAGCCTGTGGTCCTGCAAACGTCCCAGTCTCTATGAAATGCGGGTGGAACTGAGAAATCCGGCAGGGGAGGTTGTGGACGATTTTGTGGTCACGACCGGCATTCGAACCGTTTCCCAGGAAAACGGAATTTTCCGGATCAACGGAAAACCGGAATTGCTGCGGGCACCGCTGCTGTTTGGAGCCAGACCGCCGCTGGAAAAAATCGCCGCCTGGGAAAAATGCCCGCCTGAGGAATTTTATGTTCAGGAGATGCTGATGGTGCAGCGGATGAACGGAAACGGGTTTCGCATGAGTGTCCATGATGAGAATATGGGCGGCATCAACGATCCGCGCATCTGCGAGCTGGCAGATCAGATGGGAATCATGCTGGTGTGGCAGACAACGGCATGGCTTCGCGTTACTTCCGCGTTTAATCTGGACTATGAGGAGCTGGTTACATGCATCCGGCAGGTGCGGAACCATCCGTCGATTGTGATCTGGCAGCCGATGAATCATCCGTCCTGGAAGAACTGGGAGATGGTAATGCAGGTTTATCGGCTGATGCATGAAGCAATTTCATCCGTGGATCAGAGCCGTCTGATCTCACCGGCAGCCGACAGCCGGCGGATGCGGCCAAGATGGGACGATGGACTGACGGATTTCGAGGGAAAGAAGCACGAAACCTGTGATTCGATCTGGACGGCGGAGCGGATCTGCAGAGGGAACATGGATTATATCCTGGGATACGGAAATGAATGGTCTGCGCTTCGCCAGTGGCCGAATGTGGAGGAAAAGAATCTTCCGGCTTACATGGAATCGACCGCCTATATTCCAAGCTATCTGGAAAGCAGGGAGCGGGCATATTTCAATTTCGAACATGATGAGATTGCCGGACAGCCAAACTGGAATCTTTACAAAGGAAAGCCCATGTACCATGTGATGAGCTACGAGGATTCCTACGACGAAGGCTCCATTGGAAGGCGTTTGGGAGTGGACGAGTGGCTGGCGAGCCAGGCATGGCAGGCGTTTGGCGCATATGAGACAATCTGTAAATGCAGGTGGCTGGACTACGATGGCCTTAGCTGGTGCAATCTTCGGGGCGGTCAGAATACGGCGACCTATCAGAAATCCATTGTGGATTACTACGGCCAGGCGAAGCTGGCCTATTATGCTCACCGCATGGCGTTTCAGGAGGTTCTTGCATGTTCCGGAAACGTGGATGTGGTGTATGGACCAAATGATTCCATTCCGGTCATTCTTTTGAATCTGGGCGAAGAAAAGAAGGTGAAGCTTCTGGTTGAAGTGGTGTCAGAAGCGGGAACTGTAGTTTTCACGAAAACAATCGAAGGAATCGTGCTGCCGGAAGGCCGCAGCAAGACAGAGGTTGGAGCGGTAAAACTGCCGAAACTGGAGAACGGTATCTACAGCATTAATTACCGGGTGTACACAGAATGACCTGCGAAGTCTGTCTGTATGTCCTGCTGAAATCGGAATGATGATCGATGCTCAATTGCAGTTTGAAGGAATCTGGTCCGCGCAGACTTCACAAACCGGTATTTTTATGGTACTATAGACAGAGAACAGAAAGGGGTGAAAGCTGTGATGTCAGGCAAAGTGAAGTTACCGATTGGCGTTGAGGATTTTGCGAAAATTCGAACGGATGGCTTTTACTATGTGGATAAAACCGGACTGATCCGGGAACTGGTGAATAACTGGGGAGATGTGAATTTATTTACCCGCCCCAGGCGGTTCGGCAAATCTCTGAACATGAGCATGCTCAAAGCGTTTTTTGAGATTGGCTAGGATAAGAGTCTGTTTGACGGACTGGAAATTGCGAAGGAAAAAGAAATCTGTGACAGGTATCAGGGCGCATACCCTGTGATTTCCCTTACCTTAAAGGGTGTGAGAGATCTGAGGTTTGAAACGGCAAGGGAAATGATGGTCAATTTGATTAATATGGAAGCAATCCGCCATGCCTATTTGCTGGAAAGTGATCGGCTGATGGAAACAGAAAAGGAAACGTTTGCACAGTTGATGGACAGCAGGATGAGCGATGGCACGTTAAACAACAGCATTCTGACTCTGTCCCGGCTTCTCTGTAAACATTATAATCATAAGGTTCTGATTCTGATTGATGAATATGATGTACCGCTGGACAAGGCTTACCAGAACGGCTATTACAATGAAATGGTGAATCTGATCCGCAACGTCTTTCATCAGGGACTGAAAATCAATGACAGCATGCAGTTTGCCGTGCTGACCGGCTGCCTGCGTGTGGCGAAGGAAAGCATTTTCACCGGATTGAACAATCTGAGAGTTCTGTCAATTACGGATGTCCGTTTTGATGAATATTTCGGATTTACGGACGAAGAAGTGATGCAGATGATGGACTATTATGACAGGGCGGATCTGTTTGAAGCGGCAAAGACGTGGTATGACGGATACTGGTTTGGAAATGTGGAAGTCTATTGCCCATGGGATGTAATCAATTACTGTGATTTACTGCGGGCAGATCCGGAAGCGGAACCGCAGTCATACTGGATCAATACCAGTGACAATGAAATTATCCGGAAGCTGATCCAGAAAGGAACAAAGCAGACACAGAAAGAGCTGGAACAGCTGATCAATGGGGAAACCATTGGAAAGGAAATCCGACAGGAACTGACGTACAACGAGCTGGATAAGACGATTGACAACATTTGGAGTGTCATGTTTACTACCGGATATCTGACGCAGCGGGGGAAAATATCCGGAAATACCTATCGGCTGGCGATTCCCAATCTGGAAATCCGGCAGATTTTTGTAAATCAGGTGATGGAATGGATTCAGGAAAGCGTGCGGAAGACACCGGGAAAACTGGATGAATTCTGCGAAGCGTTTTTCCGGGGAGACCCGCAGCAGGCGCAGGAGTTGTTCAATACCTGGCTGATGCGGACAATCAGCATTCGTGATACCAATGTTCAGAAACCCAAAAAAGAGAATTTCTATCATGGTGTTCTGCTAGGATTGCTGAGTCATCGCGATGACTGGTGGATTTTGTCTAACGCGGAATCCGGAGAAGGATACAGCGACATTCTGATTGAGCAGGAGGAACTGGAAACAGGCATTGTGATTGAAGTGAAATATGCGGAGAACGATGAACTGGAAAAGGGATGCACAGAAGCGCTGGAGCAGATTGAACGGATGAAGTATGCAGAACGGCTTCGGGAAGACGGAATGAAGACCGTTCGCAAGTATGGAATTGCATGTTATAAGAAGCATTGTATGATTGTGATGGGGTGAAAGGAAGCACACAATGAAAAACTGGAAAAAAGCAATTACATTCAGCTATGATGACGGCGTGACGCAGGACAGACGCCTGATTGAGCTGTTCAACAAATACGGAATGAAGGGAACGTTTAACCTGAACTCGGAGCTGCTTGGGCAGGAGAATGCAATTGTCCGGGAAGGGGTTCTGGTGAATCATACAAAGGTGAAACCGGAGGAAGTGCGCTCGCTGTATGCGGGACATGAGATTGCGGCTCATACGCTGACCCATCCCAATCTGGCCCACGTAACCGATGACCAGGAGATTATCCGGCAGGTGGAACGCGACCGGGAAAACCTGAGCCAGCTGGCAGGATATGAGGTGATCGGCATGGCGTATCCGGGCGGAGGAATCAATTTCAGCGCCCATGCGGCGAAGCTGATTGAGGAGCATACCGGTGTCAGGTATGCGCGGACAACGGTGTGTAATTATGGATTTGAGGTACAGAAGGATCTGTATCAGTTCAAGCCAAGCGTGTACCATGTGATGGAGATGGACCGGATGTTTGAACTGGGAAAGAAGTTTCTGGAGAGCACTTCAAAAGAGCAGCAGATTTTCTATGTCTGGGGTCACAGCTATGAATTTGACATTTTCGATACCTGGAAGCGGTTTGAGGAATTTCTGAAAATGATGTCCGGACATGAGGATATTTTCTATGGAACAAACAGGCAGGTTTTGCTCGGGGAATGATTGAGCGGACGACTGAAATAACGCGGAGGTCACTGGTTTCAGTGGCCTCTTTTTACGCAGACAAATCTGAAATTTATTGAATTTTACAAAATTTTCGATATACAAACAGGTACGTTTTTCGGTATAATCGATCTATAGAAAGAATGATGCGTGAAGGAGCGTGGAGATATGAAACTGATTTTTAATAAGCCGGCGACTGTGTGGCAGGAAGGGTTTCCGGTTGGAAACGGCCGTCTGGGCGCGATGGTATATGGAGACGGAGAGAAGCGGATTCTCCAGATTAATGAGGATACGTTGTGGAGCGGCTATCCGGCAGATACGCAGAAGGGATTTACACCACAGGAACTGAAGGAAACAAAGAAGCTGGTGCGGGAGCGCCGGTATGCAGAGGCAATGCACTACCTGGAAGAGCGGATGCTGGTGACGGAGGATGTGCAGATGTATCTGCCATTCGGAAACCTGAACGTTCAGATGCAGCAGAACGAAATGTGTGATTACCGGAGAGAGCTGGATCTGGAGACGGCTGTTGCAAAGGAAACATACCGATGCAAAGACGCATGTTACACGCACACCTGTTTCATCAGCGCACCGGCTCAGGTGATGATTTACCGGATTGAAGCAGAAGAGGATTTTTCTGTAAAAATCGGTGCAGACGGCCAGTTTTTAAACCGGCAGGAATATCGGGAGGATGGCTTTACGCTCTGGGGTCAGTGCCCGGGAAGAAGCGGTGCGGTCAAGAGCCGGCCGGATCGGGAAAAAATTATTCACATGTCGGACAAGCCAGAGGAGAATGGCGCGCTCTATCAGGGCTGGGGCCGGATTTTTGCGGAGACGAAAGACAATGCGTGCAGACAGGCTGTGAATTCAGAGCTGGATGGTTCGGCAGACCGGTCTGGTGAAGCAGAGGTTCTGTCGGAAAACGGAAAACCTGCGGTCTGCACTGTTTCTGCAGATGGAATTGCATACCAGGGAATCTGCAGCCTGACGCTGGTGTTTGCCGTTCGCTCCAGCTTCAATGGTTTTGCGAAGCATCCGGTTCTGGAAGGTGTGGATCCTGCAGCTGCGCTTGCAGAAGACATGAAACAGGCTGTCCGTCCGGTGGAGGAGCTGCTTTGTGAGCACATCCGGGACTATCAGAGCTACTATTCCCGTGTGCAGTTTGAACTGGGAACAAGCGGCAAAGAGGAGATGGATCTGCAGGAACGGCTGGCGCAGTTTGCAAAAGACCCAGACGATCAGAGTCTGATTCCGCTGCTGTTTCATCTTGGCCGCTATCTGCTGATCTCCGGTTCCAGACCGGGAACTCAGGCTGCCAATCTGCAGGGAATCTGGAACAAGGAGATTGTACCGCCGTGGTTTTCGGATTACACGGTGAACATTAACACGGAAATGAACTACTGGCCTGCCGGCCCCTGCAATCTGCCGGAGCTGACGGAGCCGCTTGTGCGGATGAACCGGGAGCTGATGGCACAGGGTAGAGAGACGGCGCGGCGCATGTTTGCCTGTGACGGTGTGGCATGCTGCCATAACGTGGACATCTGGCGTAAAACCTCTCCGGCGGACGGAAGAGCCATGTGGGCGTTCTGGCCCTTTGGCGCGGCGTGGATGTGCCGGAACCTGTATGATGAGTACCTGTTTACGCAGGATCGGGACTATCTGCGGGAAATCATGCCGATTCTGCGGGAAAATGTGATTTTCTGCTCTCAGATGCTGGAGGAAACGGAGGACGGGCTGGCAGTGGTTGCGGCTACTTCTCCGGAAAATCAGTTCCTGCAGGGAGAGGAGCGGGTTTCCGTTGCACTGTATACGGAAAATACGCTGGCGATCATCCGGAATCTGTTTCTGGATTATATTGAGGCGTGCCAGGTGCTGGATGAGGAGATGGCAGCAGGGAAAGAAACGACAACGGATGAGTACCTGCTTCGTGTAAAAGAACAGCTTCAGAAAATCGCACCGATGAAGATTGGAAGCCTCGGACAGATTCTGGAATGGAATGAGGAATTTGAAGAGAATGAGGTGGAGCACCGCCACCTTACCCACCTGTATGAGCTTCACCCGGGACGCGGAATCACGGCAAAGACGCCAGAGCTTCGTGACGCGGCAAGAATCAGTCTGGAGCGCCGCGGGGATGAGGGAACCGGCTGGGGCCTGAGCTGGAAGCTGTTGATGTGGGCGAGACTGGAAGACGGCGAGCATGCCGGAAAGCTGGCGAAGCGGATGATGAAGCTGGTGGAGTCCCATCAGCGGGTATCGACTCATGGCGGCGGCGTCTTTGCCAACCTGCTCTGTGCCCATCCGCCGTTCCAGATTGACGGAAACTTTGGATATACGGCAGGCGTGGCGGAGATGCTGCTGCAGAGCCATGCCGGTGAGCTGGTGATCCTGCCGGCAATCCCGAGTGAGTGGGAGCGCGGTTTTGTCAGGGGACTGGCAGCTCGCGGCGGAATTCTGGTAGATATCAGCTGGGAGAACGGCCGGGCAAACGCAGTTCTTCGCAGCACAAAGGACACAACTGTTTCCGTGAGAATCGGCCGCGGAAACCGGCAGCTGGTGGAACTTGCGAAGGGAAAAGAAACGAAACTATCCGGCTTCCTTACTGGATATCCGGTTTAAGATCTGTGCCGGAAACCGGCTGCCAATCCCTCACCAGTACCAAAGAAAAAAGATTGCGCAAAAGGAGCAGCCGAAACGGCTGCTCCTTTTGCTCCCCCCACCTGCCATACAACACGCAGAGGAACAGGGTACATGAAATTTTCGAAGATATATAAAATTTCTGCTATATACAGACATAACCTCAATTTGTTATAATGTGCGTATAGCAGAGAGCCGCGCGAGGGCGCTTGCGCACTCATGCGGCGAACGCCTCGATCCGAAACGTAGTTTCGGAGGCGTATAGCAGAGAGCCGCGCGAGGGCG
>JAFUPV010000074.1 GCA_017472605.1 Lachnospiraceae bacterium | reverse complement strand
TGAAAAAATTAGACGGAGCCTACTCTCTGGTTCTGATGTCCGCCACGAAGCTGATCGCCGTCCGGGATCCCCATGGTTTCCGTCCACTGTGCTATGGGCAAATGGCTGACGGCACCTATGTAGTGGCTTCCGAAAGCTGCGCTCTCCATGCGGTAGGTGCGGAAATCATAAGGGATGTTCTTCCCGGCGAGATCCTGACCATTGACCGCAGCGGCGTTCATAGCGATCAGCGGCACTGCAGCACAGCTCCCAAAAAGCTCTGTATCTTTGAGCATATCTACTTCGCCCGCCCGGATTCCGTCATTGAAGGGATCAGTGTTCATGATGCCCGGAGAAAAGCCGGTGCCATTCTGGCAAAAGCCCATCCGGTGGATGCGGATATTGTCATTGGCGTTCCGGATTCCGGACTGGATGCAGCCCTTGGGTATTCCCAGCAATCCGGTATTCCCTACGGTATGGGACTGATCAAAAACAAATACATAGGACGCACCTTCATTTCTCCCGGTCAGAATCACCGGGTGGATCAAGTCAAGATCAAACTAAGTCCTGTTGAAAGCGTGGTGAAAGGAAAGCGGGTCGTTCTGATCGACGATTCCATCGTTCGCGGCACAACCTCCGCCAGAATCGTCACATTGCTGAAAAACGCGGGCGCAAAGGAGATCCATATGCGTATCTCTGCGCCGCCTTTCCTGCATCCGTGCTATTACGGCACCGATATTGATTCTCAGGACCACCTGATTGCCTGCCACCACAGTGTGGAAGAAATCGCAAAAATCATTGGTGTGGATTCTCTGGGATATCTTCCTCTGGAAAACCTGGAAAGTCTCTGCGGAAGCACAGACTATTGCAGTGCCTGCTTCTCAGGCCGGTATCCTACGGAAGTCCCCAAAGACACCAGAAAAGATCAGTTTGAGCAGAAGCTCTCCCTGGTGAAAGGCAGGAAAGAATTATGATTCGGGAGTACGATAAAAAGATCATCCTGGAGGATGGCACCGAATTTTATGGATTCGGATTTGGTGCGGATTCCGAAAAAATCGTTGAGGTGGTTTTCAACACTTCCATGGTAGGCTATCAGGAGATTCTTTCAGATCCTTCCTACACCGGACAGGCCGTTGTGATGACCTATCCATTGATCGGCAATTATGGTATGTGCGCCGACGACTATGAAGCGAAAGTGCCGACCGTCAGTGCTTTGATCGTTCGGGAATACAATGAACAGCCCTCTAATTTCCGGGCGGAAGAAACCCTGGAGCAGGTCATGCAGCGCTATGGGATCACCGGGATCGCCGGTGTGGATACACGCCGCCTGGCTCGGCACATCCGGAACAAAGGAACCTGCAAGGGACTGATTACCCAGGGCACCACCTCAAATCTGGCTGGCTTCGCCCGTCTGCGCAGCACTCCTCTCCCCACAAATCAGGTGGCGCAGGTCAGCACAAAAGGGAACTGGATTTCCCCTGCCGAACATCCAAAATTCCATGTTGTTGCTGTAGATTGCGGGATCAAGCACAATATTATCCGCAGCCTGAATCAGAGGAATTGTAATGTAACCGTTGTCCCGTGGAACATTCCGGCAGCAGAAGTGGAACAGCTTCATCCAGACGGGATCTTTCTTTCCAATGGTCCCGGAAATCCGGAGGATGTAACACCGGTCTTGGAACTGGTACGGCAGCTTCGGGGAAAATACCCTATTTTCGGCATATGTTTGGGTCATCAGATCATTGCCCTGTCTTACGGAGCCAAAACCTACAAGCTGAAATTCGGACACCGGGGCGGTAATCATCCGGTTCAGAATCTGATCACATGAAAAGTAGAGATCACCTCTCAGAACCATTCCTATGCGGTAGACCGGGAAAGTCTTGCCGGCACCGGTTTGGAAGTAACACATATCAATCTGCTGGACAAAACGGTGGAAGGTATGCGC
>JAFUPV010000073.1 GCA_017472605.1 Lachnospiraceae bacterium | reverse complement strand
GAGAGCCGCGCGAGGGCGCTTGCGCACTCATGCGGCGAACGCCTCGATCCGAAACGTAGTTTCGGAGGCGTATAGCAGAGAGCCGCGCGAGGGCGCTTGCGCACTCATGCGGCGAACGCCTCGATCCGAAACGTAGTTTCGGAGGCGTATAGCAGAACGGAAACTCAATGGAGGTATGTGAATGGAATTACAGGAATTGTTTCAGAATCCCCCTGCAGAATATCGTGTGAAACCTTTCTGGTTCTGGAATGGAGAGATGTCAAGGGAGGAAATCCGCAGACAGCTGAAGGAAATGGCGGATAAGGGAATTGGAGGCGCGTTCATCTGCGCCAGACAGGGACTGACCGTTCCCTATCTTTCCAGAGAATGGATGGATCTGGTGAAATATGCATGTGAAACGGCGAAGGAATTCGGTGTGGAAGCATGGCTCTATGACGAATACCCCTATCCCAGCGGTGTCAGCGGCGGAGAAGTTCTTCTGGAGCATCCGGACGCGGAGCAGATGACGCTGAAACATGTGGCGTTTGAGGCAAAAGGCGGAACGCTGATTGAGAAAAATCTGGGATGGGCCCGTGTGCTGACAGCGAAAGCCTATCCGATGACAGATGGTGACGAAGGAAAGAAGGCTGACTGGACAAAGGAACTGGATCTGCGGGACGATATCGGCAATCTCCAGACGAAGAAGGTCTACCAGAGAACCGGTCTTTCCAGATATAATCAAAAACGCTTCTTCTCCTATGGACCGGAGATGATTCTTCGGACAACGCTGCCCGAAGGAACGTGGCAGGTGGAAGTATTTCTTGAGGAACCGCTGGGCGATTTCAAATATTATGGAAAGTTTTTTGATCCCTGTCACAAAGAAGCGGTGAAGACGTTCCTGGAAACCACACATGAACGATATGAAAAGGCGCTTGGTGAACAGATGAAGGATATCCACGGCATTTTCTCGGACGAAGTCGGCCTGTATGGCGGTGTGCCCTGGTCAAAGCGTCTTCCGGCGGCATTCCGGCAGCGGAAGGGCTATGATCTTTTGTCTGTGCTTCCGGCCTTGTATCACAGCGAATTCCCGGATGCGGCAAGAATCCGCTATGATCTGTATGATGTGGTACACCATCTCTTCGATGAGAGCTTTCATAAGCAGGTGTCTGACTGGTGCAATGACCATGATCTGCTTTATGCCACTGAAGTGCCCTCTGTCCGCAGAACGACACAGGCACGCAGCACCATCGTCGGTGGGGATACCTGCCATGAAAAGCTGGGAAAGCCGCTGGACTGGATCTATGACAACAGCATCGGTAACTTCCGCTGCAGTGAGAAGTCCGTCAGCGCGCTGGCGAGACAGTACGACAGAAAATATGCCATGATCGAAAGCTTCCACAGTGTTGGCTGGAGCATGACGCTTCAGGATGCCAGGTGGATGCTGGACCGTCTCGGCTGCAACGGCATCAATTTCTATGTATTTCATGCCTTTTACTATACCATTCAGGATATCACGAAGCATGACGCGCCGCCGTCCCAGTTTCTGCAGAACCCGTATTGGAAGCATTACCGGAAGCTGGGCGACTATGCAGGCCGTCTGAGTGTGCTTGTCAGCAACACAGAGGCGGACATTTCCATTGCGGTCATGGATCCGACGGCGGCACTGTGGAGTGTGAACGGAAATACTTTTACCAGCAACCGGTATCAGGGCGAATCGCCGGAGGAAGAAAAAACATGTACATGGATCCGGGAGAAATGGATGGAGATCTGCAAGGAGCTTCGCTGCGAGCAGCTGGACTATGACCATCTGGATACGGAGACGCTGGAGGCAGCTGAGGTGAAGGACGGCAGGATCCGAATCGGCCGTGCCGCATATTCCGTGGTCGTCGTGCCGCCGGTTCGCTGCATGGAAGTGTCTGCGGCGAAAAAACTGGAAGAATTTGTCCGTGGCGGTGGCTGCCTGATTGGAGTGGAGGAGCTGCCTCATGTGGTGATTGATGAGGATAAAAATCCGAAGGAAACCTGGGAGAAGCTGTTTGACGCCGAATCAGTGGACTGTGAGAGCGGCAGATTGGAGCCGTCCGGTTTCCGCAGAAACGCGCATTTCCTCTGCGGCGAAGACGCAGTCAGCCGCATGGTTCAGCTGTGTCGGGAGAATTGTGGGGATGCGGCGGCAAGACGGGTTGCCGAAGGAAACCGTAAGGATTTGATGAGCTGCACCCGCATCGATCCGGATGGAAATCTGTTTTTGTTTGCTGTAAATCAGGGAAAAAATGATGCGGTATTGACGATTGACGGGCCGGATTACAGCGGCTGTCAGGCGGAGGAATGGCGGCTGGAAGACGGTCAGATCCGGAAGCTGTCCGGTTTTGACGGACGGATTTCGCTGGGCAGTTATGAGAGCAGATGGATTGTGCTTCGGCCGACGGACAGAGCGAATCAAAGCCAGGCATCCTCAGCAGAAGCAACAGATCCGGATCAGGCATGTCAGCCGGAAGCAGCAGATCCGAATCAGGCATGTCGATCAGAAGTACCTGTGATCCGGATTCCGTTTACCGGCGAGAAAGCGGTTCAGATTGAGGGAAAGAACATCTGCCGTTTTGGTCAGATTCAAATGTCTCTGGATCAGAAGGAATGGAAATGGGTCATGACAGAACCGTTCATTGATCAGTGCCGGGAATCCGGACTGCTGCAGGGCAGTCAGCTGTCTTACGAGGGCGGATTTGGTATTCCAAAATCCATTGGCATCGTGTGGCCGCTGAAATGCTGCTACAAAGCAGAGTTTTTGGTGACAAAACTGCCGAAGGAAGCAGCTTTGCTGCTGGATCGTGAGACTGCCGCAGGACAGACAACGGTATATATTAATAGGAAGAAACTGCCGAAGGAACGATTCCATCCGGTATTCGTAAATGACCATAACAATCAGGCGGCAGAGGTTTTGGATCTGCTGCAGGATGGAGCAAATGAAATTCTGTTCGAAATGATTCTGAATAAACCGGAGGAAGGACTGCGGGATCCGTTCTATCTGTGGGGCGATTTTGGTGTGGAACCGTCTGCGACCTGTCCGGTTCTTGCAGAAATGCCAAAGACAACAGAGATTTCCCATCAGTGGATGAAGGGATTTCCATATTACAGCGGCACGTTCCGCTTCCGCGGACAGGCAGTGCTTCCGAAAGAGGCAGAAGGGTTCTGCAGACTGGAACTGGAGCTGCCGGGAATGATGTATGATTGTCTGGAGCTTCTGATTGACGGAAGAAGTCTTGGGGTAAAGGCCTATGCGCCGTACCGCTGGGAGATGGAAGCAGGAACGGTAAAACAGGGAGTCCATGAAATGGAAGTCCGGCTGACCAATACACTGGCAAACATGCTGGATGGAACCTGGTTTGACTATGAAAATCACCAGCTGGTATCGGTGGACGGAATTGAATTATATTAAGTAAAACACGGTAAGCGAGAAGAACGGAACAGGAGGCAAGCGTAACATATGAAGTATCAGAATCCGATTATCCGCGGTTTTCATCCGGATCCAAGCATCTGCAGGGTGGGTGAAGACTACTATTTAGTAACGAGCTCCTTCGAATATTTTCCGGGAATTCCGATTTTTCACAGCAAAGATCTGGTGAACTGGAAACAGATTGGAAACTGCCTGCAGCGCGCGGAGGAATTTCCGCTGCTGCCGGTAAAGGATTCGGGAGGTGTCTGGGCACCGACAATCCGCTATCATGAAGGAACCTTTTATGTAACCTCCACGCTGGAAGGCTATGGAAATTTCATTGTCACTGCAACGGATCCTGCCGGAGTCTGGTCGGCTCCTGTCTGGGTGGACATGGAAGGAATCGATCCGTCCATGCTGTTTGAGGACGGAGCGATGTACTACTGCACCAACGGCCGGATCCATCCGGATTGCGAGGAAATCGTCATGGCGCAGATTGACCCGGCAACCGGCAGGGTGATCGGGGAAAAACAGGCAATCTGGAACGGAATCGGCGGCGGATTTCTGGAAGCGCCCCATGTGTATCACATCGGAGACTGGTACTATGTGATGGCGGCTGAGGGGGGAACCAACTTCAATCACATGGTAACCGTTGGCCGCAGCAGAAATCTGTGGGGACCCTATGAGAATTTTGCGGGAAATCCTATCCTTACCAATGGCCATGACACCAGCAAGCAGGTGCAGTGCGCCGGACACGGAGATCTGGTGGAGGATCACAACGGAAACTGGTGGATGGTTCATCTGGCAACCCGTTTGAGCCGCCGGACCATGACCCATCTGGGACGGGAAACCTTCCTGACTCCGGTGGTCTGGGAGAATGGCTGGCCGGTGACAGAGAATAACCGGAAAGCACAGCTGACTGCCGAGGGACCTCTTTGGGAGGAACAGCTGCAGCCAACGGATTTTGAACCGGATTTTTCAAACGCGGAGTGGGAGCCGCAATGGATCTTTCTGCGCAGACCGGTGAAGGAATCCTATGAGAGAGGGAATGGTGTCCTGCGTCTCCATCCGACAACGGTGCAGCTGGCAGATGCAAAAAATGCCACGTTTGTCGGTATTGCCCAGCCGGATTTTGCCTGCGAGATTGACATGGAATATGTTTTTGATCCCTGCAAAACCGGAGATGAGGCAGGAATCGTCCTGATGACGGCGTCAAATTTCCGCTATATCTTTGCGAAACGCAGGACAGAGCAGGGAAATGTGCTGGTAATGGAACGATATGCGGAGGATTTCTATCAGGCTTCGTTTTGCCAGTCGATTCCGGACGGAGCATTGCGCCTTGTGGTTACAGCAGATAAGGAAACCTATCGGTTCGCCTATGGAATTGACGGAAAAGAACTGCAGGAGGCATGTACCGTTTCAACCAGATTTCTGTCTGTGGAAATCGCAGGAAAGTGCTTTACCGGAACGGTTGCGGGCTGCTATGCCCAGGCAGAGCAGGAGACGGAGGCCACTGCAATGATAGAGCGGTTTGCGGTGCGCTGCCGGTAAGAGAGGAGAGAGACAGATGATTTTTGAGAAAATCGATTTTCATAATGTGGCAGAGCTGGAAAAGACGGAAAAAGGATATCGGATGCTGCGTTTTCCAAAAGAAGTGACAGACCGGATGGATGAGGGGGCAGACCGGATTGCTGCCATGTCCACCGGAATTGAACTTCGTTTCCGGCTGAAGGGAGAAAAGGCAGTGATTCATCTTTGTGCAGATCCGGCTGCAGAAGCGGCAACCGCCTACATTTTCTATGGTGCGTTTCAGGGAGGCTGGGAGAATTCTTCCAAAGTGATCCTGGAAAAAGACACGGCCATTGAGATCGGACGGCCGAAAAACATGGAACTGCTTGTTGAGCGGAGTCGGATCGGTCAGACCGGTTTTGATCCGGAGATTGTCCGGATTGTGCTTCCCTATGTAAACTGTTATTACATCTGCGCGGAGGGAGACATCGAAGCGCCGCAGCCTCAGGACTATCCGAAGAAAACATATCTGGCATACGGCTCTTCCATTACACACGGAAGTCTGGCTCTTGCGCAGCCCTACACCTATCCATTCCGGATTTCCCAGAAGCTTGGCTACGATTATCTGAACTTCGGCATGGCAGGAAGCGCCCGGGCGGAGCTGGCTATGGGGGAATATATCGTCAGCCGCAGAGACTGGGACTTCGCTTCCGTGGAGCTGGGAATTAACATGCTTCGCTTCCGCACGGAAGAATTTGAAGCCCGCGCACGGGAGCTGTTTCGTCTGCTGGCAGAGGATGGACGTCCGGTGTTTGTGACAAGCGTCTTCGGTTTTGTTGGAGAAGATCAGGAAAAGGCAGCGGAGTTCCGTGAAATTGTGCGCAGATGTGTAGAAGACTGCACAAGAGACTATCCGCAGAGCCGCTTTACCTTCACCGATGGTCTGGAGCTGCTGTCTGATCCGATGCTTCATGTTTCCAAGGACTGCGTTCATCCGACGCTGGAGGGAATGGAGCAGATTGTGGAACGCTGGAGCCGGGTGATGAGAAGCGTTCTTCTGGAAGGAAAGAAGGTCTATGCTTTTGGAGACAGCATTATTTACGGTCACACGGACCCGGAACATTCCTTCATGCGTCTGCTGGCGGATCGTGTGAAGCTGGATCTGAGAATGTATGCGGTGAACGGGGCAACAATCCGCACGGAGAAGGAAAATAACATCATTACGCAGGTAAAAGCAGCGCCGTCAGAGGAACCGGATCTGATCCTGCTGGAGGGCTATACCAATGATGCGTATGAAGGAATTCTGGAAAAACTGGGTGTGATCCAGGGACCTGGTGCAGAATCCTATGATAACACAACCTTCTGCGGCGCGTTTGAAGAAATCCTTTCCACGATGAAACAGCGTTGGCCTGGCGCAAAGCTCATCTATGTAACCGTGCACAAAAGCGGCGGCCGTGTGTTTGCCATCCAGCAGGGGCTGGTTGCGTCTGCACTTCAGATCTGCCGCCAGTGGGGGATTTCTGTCATGGACATGTTCCACGACAGCGAACTGGACACAAGAGATCCGCAGCAGATGGCGCAGTACATCATGGGCGGCGCCGGTTCCCATCCAAACCTGGAGGCATGCATGAAGTTCTATGTGCCGAAGGCGGCAGTGGCGCTGGGTGAGCTGGTGTAAATGCCAAAGAAGGCAGAGGAACAGCGCAATCTGGTGCAAATGCCGAAGAAGGCAGCGAAACAGAGCAAACTGGCGTAAATGCCGATGGAGGCAGCAGTGCCGGGGGAGCTGAGCAAATGCTGGAGGCAGCAGCGTGGAATGCGCTGATGTATATTCGGAACAAGCGGAAACACAGTTGAATGGTATGACTGTGCGAAGCGCAGAATGAAAAAGAAAGATGAAACAGAGGGGAAACCGATGGATCGAAAAGAAGAACGACTTCGTGTAGTTGTAATGACTGACATCAGCAGCTATGGAACGACGCTGCGGGAACCGGATGATACCCAGTCCATGATCCGGTTTCTGCTCTATGCCAATGAGTGGGATGTGGAAGGACTGATTGCCACAGCCTATGGAGACAGCGGAACCCATGTGGAGTATCTGCATTGGCTTGTGGATGACTATGAGAACGTGCGCCCCAATCTTCTGCTGCACGACGACCGCTATCCGTCTGCCGATTCGCTTCGGGCAGTGATCAAAACAGGAAATGAAACCTGTTATGTGGATGAACCGGGACCGGGACTGGACTGCGAGGGTTCCGACTGGCTGATCTCTGTTGCTGACCGGAACGATCCCCGTCCGGTCTGGGTGCTTCTGTGGGGAGGCGCGGTGGAGCTGGCCCAGGCAATCTGGAGGGTGGAGCAGACAAGAACGCCGGAGGATGCAGCCGCATGGCGGGCAAAACTGCGCATCTATGCCATCGGCGATCAGTACAGTGCCGCCGGTCCATGGATTAAGAAGAACTATCCGGATCTGTTTTACATCACCTCCTTTCAGGGCTTTCGCGGCATGTACCGCGGCGGCGATTCTGTGCTTGCGTCACCGGAGTGGATCCGTTCCCATGTCAGTGAGGGGCACGGAAGCTTTGCAAGCCGATACCCGGTTTATGACGGCGGGGATCCCTGGGGAGAGGTGAAGGGACTGAAAGAGGGCGATACCCCATCGTTTCTCTATCTGATTCCAAATGGACTCAGTGATCCGATGCATCCGGAATGGGGCTGCTGGGGCGGTCGGTTCCAGGAGAAAGCACTTGCAGCTTCTTCCAGAGAAACCGAAGCATCAAGTCGGCAGTATGTGGACACAGAAGACACAGTGATGGGAGAAACCAGTGCCAGAGCGGCAGTTTTTCGCTGGCGGGATGCGTTTCAGGCGGACTTTGCGGCACGGATGGCCTGGTGTGTGAACGATTATGCCCATGTCAACCATGCGCCGGTAATCGTGACGGAGCCGGAAGCAGTTCCTGCCGGAAAATCCGGTCAGGAGATCGGGATCGACGCATCGAAGTCATGGGATCCGGATGGGGACGCGTTAACGTTTTCCTGGAGCATTGATCGGGATGCGGGAACCTGTCCGGATGGAGTGATGATTTCAGGAGCGGATTCGGACACGGTGAAACTTGTCCTTCCAGAGACGATGGATGGAGGAGAGCTTCATCTGATTCTGGCGGTGACGGACTGCGGGGAACCGAAATTGACGAGGTATCGGAGATTTGTGATTGCTTTGGAGTAGGGTATGATAGAAGAAAACGGCAGCATTGCAGAAAAGATTTCTGTAGGCTGCCGTTTTTTTGATATCGTAAAAGCGATTAGAGCTTTCAGAGTGTACTTTTATGCATTTATGAAGAAATAATTGTGTTCAAATGCACGTTAATGTGGTAAACTGGAAGTCAGAAAAAAAATTGACAGACAGGAGCGGCAGATATGGAATTTTGGGATATTTATGACAGCAGGAAACAGCGGACAGGACGCACGATGAAGCGAAACGACTGGTGCCTGAAGGATGGAGAATACCATCTGACGGTACTTGGTGTGATTGTTCGTCCGGACAATCGGTTTCTGATCACACAGCGTGTGATGACAAAAGCCTGGGCGCCGGGCTGGTGGGAAGTGTCCGGCGGTGCGGTTATGGCAGGAGAAGATTCAGCGGATGCGGTAAAGCGGGAAATTCTGGAAGAGACGGGACTGGATGTGACCGGCTGCGAGGGCGGCTATGTGTTCAGCTACAAGCGGGAAAATCCAGGCGAAGGAGACAACTATTTTGTTGACATCTATCGATTTGTGATGGACTTTAAAGAGGAAGACTTAAAGCTTCAGGAAGCGGAAACGCTGGGCTACCGTCTTGCAACGGCTGATGAGATCAAAGCGTTGGCGGATCAGGGAATTTTCTTGCATTACAACAGCATCCGACAGGTGTTTGAGCTATGATACGGGTGGCCGTTCTGTCAGACACCCATGGAATGCTTCGGCAGGAAGTAAAGGATGTACTTTCGTCCTGTGATGTGATTCTTCATGGCGGAGATATTAATAAACAGGAGATTCTGGATCAGCTGGCTGTCTTCGCACCGGTTCATGTGGTTCGCGGAAATAATGACAAAGAGTGGGCAGCAGAGCTTCCGGAAACGCTGCGGCTGGAGCTGGGAGGCGTCCGCATTTTCATGATCCATAACCGCAGACAGATCCGGGAGGACATCAGTGAATGTGATCTGGTGATTTTCGGTCATTCTCACAGATATCTGGAACAGAAAGAGGGAACGACATGCTGGCTGAATCCGGGCAGCTGCGGCCCGAGACGATTCCATTCTCCTGTGACCATGGCTCTGCTGGAAATCAGTGAGAACGGAACCTTTACCATTCAGAAAGTGGAGCTTCTGACCGGTGAGAAGGAAACAGGGGGAGACAGGAGTCCGGAAAATCCGCTGCCTTCCAGTACTGCGGATCGAAGAAAGCTGGTAAAAGCTGTGATAAAGGATACGGACCGTGGGAGAACGGTGGATGAAATCGCGGTCCGCAATGGAATCACCAGGGACATGGCAGAACAGATCTGTCGGCTATATGTGACCCACCCGGGGATTGACGCGGATGGAGTATTGGATAAAATGGAGCTGTACGCTCTTGGTGTTACCGGGAAGAAACGTTGAACCAGCAGGAGGCAATTCTGATCGAGCTGGATTGTCCGCACTATGTGCACGATTACCAATATGAAAGGATAAGCGAAGAAATCATCCTGTTTTTATCGAACCGATTATAGGTTGCTGGCACGTTCGGTCGGATTTATTTAAGCATAATTTTATGATTATTTCATGCTTTTTCTGCGAAACATGTGGTAGGATAGAATCGATGGAAGAAAATCACAAGGAGAAAAAAGCAAATGAGACAGATCATTGATATAAATCGAAAATGGGCATTTTCCAAAGAAGCGGACCAGGTTCCGGAGAAAATGCCAAAAAACTGGTACTGGGTCAACCTTCCCCACACATGGAACGCCATCGACGGACAGGACGGCGGCAATGACTATTACCGGGGAACCGCGTTTTATGCAAAGGAAATCCAGCGGGCAGAGCTGCCGCAGGCAGACCGGTACTATCTGGAACTGCGCGGTGCCAACTCGTCTGCGGATGTTTACCTGAATGGAAAAGCGATGAGCCATCATGACGGCGGTTATTCTACCTGGCGGGTAGATCTGACGGAGTCGCTGACAGACCGGAATCTTCTGGTAATTGCCGTGGACAATGGGGTAAACGACCGGGTATATCCGCAGAATGCTGATTTCACGTTCTACGGCGGTTTGTACCGTGATGCGAATCTGATCGCGGTCAGTGAATCCCACTTTGACCTGGAGTATTATGGCGGAACGGGAATTCAGGTGACGCCGACGGTGACAGGAGCGGACGCTTCCGTTGAAATCCGTGCATTTGTCAGCGGCGCGAAGCCGGGACAGCAGCTGCGCTTCTGCGTGAAAGACGCAGATGGGAATGTGACGGCGGAAAAAACAGAGAAATTGGGAGATGACTTTGCAGCAGAGGCGGCAGGGGAAGCTGTGGCATCTGTAAAGGAGCAGAATCAGACGGGAGAAGCTGCAGTACTGGGAATGGCGCAGAAACAGGCGGGAGAAGCTGCAGTATTGGGAATGGCGCAGAAACAGGCTGCAGAAAAACAGGTAATTCTTACGATTCCCGATGTCCATTTATGGCACGGAAAAAAGGATCCATACCTGTACACAGCAGAAATTGTTCTGGAAGAAAACGGAATTGCCATTGACCAGATAAGTACCCGTTTCGGCTGCCGCACCTTCCGGATCGATCCGGACCGCGGATTCCTTCTGAATGGAGAAGCATATCCGCTGCGGGGCGTGTCCCGTCATCAGGACCGATGGGGGATCGGCAATGCGCTGCTTCCCGAACATCACAGAGAGGACATGGATCTGATCTGCGAGATGGGAGCCACCACCATTCGTCTGGCTCACTATCAGCATGACCAGTATTTCTATGATTTATGCGACGAAAGAGGCCTTGTGATCTGGGCGGAGATTCCCTACATCTCCCAGCACATGTCAAACGGCCGGGAAAACACCATTTCCCAGATGAAGGAGCTGATTGTTCAGAATTACAATCATCCGTCCATCGTTGTCTGGGGACTTTCCAATGAGATCACCATGAAGGAAGAAGCCTGTGAGGACCTTCTGGAAAATCACCGGATCCTCAATGACATGGTTCATGAAATGGATCCGACAAGACTGACCACCATGGCCTGCGTTTCCATGTGCAGCATGGATCATCCATACATCCAGATTCCGGATACAGTTTCCTACAACCACTATTTCGGCTGGTACGGCGGAAATACAGGCATGAACGGTCCCTGGTTTGACGCGTTTCATGAAAAATATCCTCAGATCCCCATCGGCTGCAGCGAGTATGGCTGTGAAGCCCTTAACTGGCACACATCCAATCCGCAGCAGGGAGACTATACGGAAGAGTATCAGGCTTACTACCACGAAGAGCTGATTAAGCAGCTCTTCAGCAGAAAATACATCTGGGCGACCCATGTCTGGAACATGTTTGATTTCGGCGCGGATGCCCGCTGCGAGGGCGGGGAAAACGGCCAGAACCACAAAGGCCTGGTTACGTTTGACCGAAGCTACAAAAAGGATTCCTTCTATGCATACAAGGCATGGCTGTCGGACGAGCCGTTTGTCCACATCTGCGGCAAGCGCTATGTGGAACGTGTGGAGGAATGCACGAAAGTGACTGTCTATTCCAATCAGCTCCAGGTCGAGTTGTTTGCCAACGGAGAAAGTCTCGGCGTTCAGACTGCGCCGGACCATTTCTTCTATTTCGAAGTGCCGAATCGGGGAGAGACGGTGCTGGTGGCAGCGGCCGGCGACTGTCGGGATGAGAGCCGGATCCGGAAGGTGGAGACCTTCAACGAAGCGTATCGCCTGAAGGAGAAAGGGGCGGTGCTCAACTGGTTTGACATTGAAACGCCGGAAGGCTTCTTCTCTCTCAATGATAAGCTGGAGGATATCATGGGAACAGAAGAAGGACGGGCGCAGATTGGAGAACTGTTCGGGCAGATTGCGAAAGAGAGACAGGGAGAAGGCGGCGGATTTGAGGTATCTGAGGATATGATGAAGATGATGGGCGGCTTTACTGTGCTGCGGCTGACCGGATTGCTGGGAATGATGAATCTGTCGTTTACGAAGGAGCAGCTGCTGGAACTGAACAGGCGATTGAATGGAATTCGTAAGCTTTGACTGATGATAACATTGTGCTGCCCAACGATTGGAGTGAAGTGCTGTTTTGCACTGAGAAAAATGTTTATGATAGACTGAAATTCAGGAGAGTGCATATCCGGAATTTCAGTCTATTGTGTTTTATACATCCAGGAGAACGTGCTGGTGAAACATTCGGTCGGATTTTCACAACTTTATTAAATGGAACAAGAGAAAAACTTGAATCTATGACAATGTTGTGTTATGATAAAAGAAAAAATCGCAATACAGTTAAAACAGGAGGTAAGTTTTGAAAGAATTAAAGGAAATGTCAAAGACAGAACTTGTATTAATGAAATGTGTGTGGATGGCGGACGGGCCTGTTACCGCAACGCAGATCATGAAGAGCGCTCAGGAAGTGTACCAGCTTGCGATTGACAGAAAAACGTTGGGGACATTGATGTATCGTCTGGAAGAAAAAGAGTATGTAAAGGTAGTTGGAAACCGCGGAAGAGCCAATTGCTATGAAGCAGCAATTTCAGAGGCGGAAATGAGGAAAGATAAATTCAGAGAGTTTGTGTATTGGTGGTTTGGCGGATCGGTTCCGTCGCTTCGATCGGCACTGGATGAGGAAGATTTTCTGTAAGCGAATTACGGGGGAAATGAATGATCGGATACAATTATTTCGCGGACAATCTGATGATCTGGTTTTGGATGCAGGTCTTTACAATGCTTACAGGGACGTTCGCGTGGCTGGTATGGAAACTGTTTGGACAGAGCAGACAATTTCAGCTTCAGATTCCGCTTCTTCGCGGCATACTTTGGGGTGTAATTCTGAATTGGCTGGTTCCGGTTCTTCTCGTAATCTGGTGGATCAGGGAACCACCATATAAATTTCACCGGGACATATTCGGAGTAACGCCGGTGTTGAAGACCGTTTTGAAAAACGTGTTTCTGGTCTGGCTGATTGGTTTCCTGGTTAACGCGTTTTGTTTTGCGGTTCAGTTCCATCAGATTCATACAGACAAAAAGCGGGCACGAATACTGAACGGAAGAATTAAGGAGAAGGAGACAGCGATTTGCCGTAAATTCGGAATAAAACGGGTTCCAATGATATATCAGAGCAGTGCAATTGTGTCTCCGGTAACGACTGGAATTATCAGACAGGGAATCTTTTTGCCGGATACAACGATGGAAGAAGATGTGGAACTGGTGCTGACCCATGAACTGATGCATTTGAAACATCGTGATTATTGGATGCGCTATGCCCTGATATTGATTCATTGCATCCACTGGTACAATCCCTTTGCCCGGCAGCTGTTCTGGGATGCCAATGAATGGAATGAACACTACTGTGATTTTGATTGCTGTCGGGAATTACAAATGAAATCTGAAACCTATTTTGCGCATATTCGTGAATGCATAAAGGAAATTCGGAGACAAAAGGAGATGAGACGGCTGCAGTCAGGTCTTTGTAAAAATCAGAATTCAATGAGAAAGAGGGAGGAGCTTATGAATAAAGTTGAAGTGGTAAAAATGAAAGGAAAAATGGTGAGACGAGCTGTCATCATTGGTTCAATGGCAATAACACTGCTCCTTGGATATGCAGTCAGCTATGGAGCCGTGATTGCCTATGATCAGACGGTCCGTCACACTGCGGTAGAGATTCAGCTGCCAATGGATGAAACAGAACTGGAATTATTTGTGGAAACCGTTCAGGACGCTCCAAAAAACATAGCCGTAATCGAAGAAATGCTGGAAATTACAAAGGGAAGGACTTCGACATTGAAAGAGTGGAGTCTGGATCCGGTTCAGGAAATCCGGTACAGTGCGATTTATCTGGAGAAGGGAGCTGTTGTGGATTTATATGTTTCTTCCAGTCAAATTGTCGATTACGGTTTAATTTTGCCAGATGGGACAAAGAACTATGTGACTGCCCAAAAAGGAGATCGTAGTTTTGAAATTTCTGAAAGCGGTGAGTACCGTATCTTTATAAGAAACAGAAATAATGTATCTGCAAGTGGAAGCATAATAATAATATTGAATTAGTGTAAAAGTACATATATAGAAAATGAAGAAAGAATGAGCAGGAAGATAAAAGTGAACCTGCTCATTCTTTTTACACAGTAAAGTAACAAAATGTTGCGATATGATATTGACAATAACATAATGATGTGATACGATATAGATATCTCAAAGATTTCCATTTTGAGATGTCGCACAGGCACATATTACAAAAAGGAGGTACAAAGGATGAAGACAATGAATAAGCGTAGAGTTGTAAAAAAGGCTGCATCAGTTG
The DNA here is from genome assembly GCA_017472605.1 of Lachnospiraceae bacterium. Taxonomy (GTDB): domain Bacteria; phylum Bacillota; class Clostridia; order Lachnospirales; family Lachnospiraceae; genus Anthropogastromicrobium. Next base: position 46,591 of record JAFUPV010000073.1, on the reverse strand, counting down.
CATTATTTGCTCTGCTAATGGGTAACGTATATGCGGGAGCAGCTGAGGCGTATACCTTCACGATTGGAACAATCAGTGAGGAATATACCTGGGGTGATTATTATCAGAAGCTGATTGAAACTACATATGGTTTTATTCGTCAGGATACAAGTACAAGCTCAATGGCTGGTACCTATTATCGGATCTACCGGGTTGCTGGCGCAGAGGCAACGAACGGACCGGAGTTTATCGCCTATAACGATACTTCAAATCATAAACCTGCATACAAGTCAAGCTATGTAAATGTTATCAACACAAACATGGCTTTAAAGGCCAGATCATCCAGTAATTATACAGGATACACTGTAACCGGAGTATGGAATCCCAACGGCTGATCAGCGATAGAAATGCCTGTGCGACAGGAGGAGAATCGTATGAAGAAGATGAAATGGTTACAAATTAGTCTGTTTGCGGCAATATGCATTCTTGCATCCGGATGCCAGATCAAGCGCGAACTGGAGGTTTCGGAATCGGACTGGAATTCAACGGAAACGATATATGGTGACGTGATTAAGTTAGAAAATAAAGCAGTAGACATTGATGCGGCAACGAAGGCTTTCTATGGATTGACAAAAGAGGAAGCAGAAGTCTATCGACTGACTGAGCTGGGAGCTGCATATTTGTATGAAAAGGATAAACTGGAATTGCGATGTGCAGGAAGCTATTTGGAATTTCAGGATAATCAGGATGGTGCCGGAACGTGTTATCAGTTGATTTATGACGGCCATTTTTCCAACGGAATGGGATTATCGTATCGCCTCAATGAAATCTGGTCAGACGAAGTATTGGATTCCGGAACAAAAGAAGATGCGATAGCGGCTTGCGAACCTTATGTACAAGCCTGCGGATATGAAGATGCGGATTTGACGATTTATACGCTGACAGAAGAAAAACTGCAGCAGATTGGAGTGAAGCGGAAGGTCAGCGCACCGGATCCGACGGCAGATATAATTACCTATCGTGACATAGACGAAGCGAGAAAAAGTGGAGATACAGAAAAGGAAGAAGCATTATCAGAGCAAATGCGCTCATTTACTCTGGGCGATGTGGAATGGAGTAAAAAGGATGAAGCATATTGGCTTGCATATCGACCGAAGATAAACGGTGTTGTTATTGATGACGTAAATATTCGGCTGGATATTATTTATGTCCCTCAGGAAGAACGTGTTGTGTTTGCCAAACTGAGTGATTCACTGCAGGAATCGGAATTCATTGAATCAAAACCACTGATTAGCAAAAAGCAGGCAATTGAGTCTGTGTTACTCAATCTGGGTGCTGAGAGTGAAGAGAAGATTGTAGTGAAGGACGTATCACTGGTATATTGTTGTGACTATGGAACAGAGGAAGATTTCAGAAGGACAGCATGGCCGTGCTGGAGAGTGGATTACGAGTTGAATCTTGCAACTCAAACGGAGCAGGAATATGACAGCGGGACAATGATCATTAATGCTGTCAATGGGGAGAAAGCTGTTTTCTGGTAATTACAGAGGCTCAGTCAGGGGGTGGATGGGTGATTTGGAAAGCACTGAAGGTGGATCTTGCCAGAAGCCTTGCCAATCGAAAGACGATTGCAATTCTAGTCGCAATCGCAGCTTTTTGTCTGGCAAGTGCCTGGGAAAGCTTATGGGCCTATGAGTTTCAGGGCAGTACTGCAGTGTTAGTGATACAGTTTGATGTATTGGCGATGGACGCGTTTAAAACAGTCATGGTTCTTTTACTGTGTGGTCTTTATGCGGGAAGCTTTTGCCGTGATGATTCCAGCCATTATTTGCGCCTGATTCTTATCCGGCAGAATGTTCGTGCCTATACCTGTTCGAGGTTCCTTGTAAATACCATTGCAGTCGTTGCTGTTTCAGTGGCATCCTTCTATCTGTTTGCCGGATTTTTATCGGGGTTTATGCCCATATCAGGAGATGTGGGAACCAGAATGAACAGTGTTTACTATAAAGCGGCGGCACTTGGGCACCCATTGATTTATGTTGGGATGATGGGACTCCAATTTGGAATGGTTGCGGCAGCCTGCAGCAGCATTGGTCTGGTATTTTCCGCATATCAGACAAACTATTTTGTCAGCATCGGATTGGGTGGAATGAGTTTTTTTGCGGCAATTTCTTTTATACCATATGGAACTCCATTCGATGTTCTCAATCTCGTGTCGATGTTTTCTACTTTACCGGCCGGCTATGAAACACCGCAGGCAGTGATGTTTGCATGGGGGATGATTTACCCTGCCATTGTAATCATAATCTGCGCAGTCTGTTTTTATCGCCGTATGGAATGGAGGACATGTAATGGCTACATATAAAACACCATGGAGAGTTGCCAGTTTCAATTTTCGTCATTGGCGCAAAGATGTGAGAGTCGGTTTTATTTTTCTGTTTACAGCGATCCTGGTTATCTATTATGTAAAACCGTTTTTAAACTATGGGATGGATTACCGGAAAAACTGTACCCCGTTTTTGCTGCCGCTTCTATTTGGCGGAAATCAGGTTTCGGTCGCGTCCCCCAAGCTGTTGTTTTATGTGGGAATGCTGATGCTGTTTTGTGATGCACCGTTTATGTATCCAGTGACGCCTTATATGCTGATACGAAGCAGGAGAAATTCCTGGTGGATTGGCGAGTGCATATACATTGTTCTTGCATCCCTGCTTTACATCAGCTTTATCAGTCTTGTATGCCTGATTGTAGTATTGCCTGTTATTACATGGAAAGATACATGGGGAAGCGCTGCATATGAATTACGGTTCGGGTCGAATACAATGTCTGCCAATGAATTAAAGATGAAATATGGACTTTTCTACTGGTCAGCATCTTTTTTCCGTTTTCTAAATCCGATTGGGTCATTTCTATATTGTTTTTTCAGCGGATGGGCATCTTTTGCCGTGCTTGGATTAACCATGTATTTAGCAACTCTTCGAACAAAACAGGTGCTTTGGGGCTTTTGTTTTTCCGGTGCGATGATATTTCTTGATCCGTTGCTGAACTGGATTGCGTCTCTGGGCCATCAATGGGCACGCGCATTTTCACCGGTCTGCTGGAGCAGTGTAGAACTGCTGAAACTGGTGGATGATGATTACTTTGTGACAATTCCATTTGCGGCAGGCATGTACATAGTATTGATACTATTGCTGGTTATTGGCATTGGAAGATGCAGCAGAAAAACGGCGATTGAGGTGGGAATATGATTCAGATTGAGAACCTGACAAAAAAATTCGGTGATATAACAGTTCTGGACAGAGTTACGATGACCCTTGATGCTGGAAAAATCTATGGATTTGTCGGGCGAAATGGTTCCGGAAAAACAATGCTGATGAAGCATATACTCGGTTTCGTAAGTCCTACATCAGGATATGTCAAAGTAGACGGAAAAGAGATCGGGCGGGAGCTTGATATGCCGCAAAACATTGGTGCAATCATTGAAACCCCTGGATTTTTACCGGAATATTCTGCGTTTAAGAATCTGAAATTTCTGGCAATGATCCGTGGAGTGATCAGCGATCAGGAAATCAAAGATACCATTCGTCTTGTAGGTCTTGATCCGGACAGCAAAAAGCATGTTGGAAAGTTTTCATTGGGAATGAGACAGCGGCTTGGAATTGCTCAGGCATTGATGGAAAATCCGGACATTTTATTGTTGGATGAACCGTTGAGCGGACTGGATAATGAAGGTGTTGATGAGATGAGAAGACTGTTGCTGAAACAGAAGCAGCAGGGAAAGCTGATTGTGATTGCCAGTCACAGCAGGGAAGATATTGGTATTTTATGTGATGAAATCTTTCGTTTTGATAAGGGAAAAGTAATTGGGCATGAGGTGAGTAAGAAGTAGCAGATTAGGAGAAATTTGGCTGCCAGAATATACGTTACTGATGTGGATCGTATATTCTGGCATTTTTTGTTTGGGTGTCAGTTCGGAACGGATTGATAAGGCGCAGGAGAGCGGAAGGATTTGCAGGACAGAAATTTAATACTTCGTTAATAGGTCTATGCATTGATTGAAAGAAGAGATTTTGGTATAATGTTTGTGATGCATCGATTTGGTATGCGGTGTTACGTTCATTCGTTTTGTGCAAATGCATAACCGAAAGAGATATGTTATGAATAGCTGGAAAACGTTTTGGATGGAACAAAGACTGATAAAGGTGGAGGTTGAGATGAAAATTGAATGGAAAACCTGCATTCGGCTGGGTGTGACCGTGTTCCTGGTCTATTTGGGAATTCACTACTGGGATACGATTGCCCAGTTCGGAAACGTACTGGTTTCGGCGGCAGGAGCACTGATCATGGGATGTGTGATCGCGTACATCCTGAACATTCTGATGAGCTTTTATGAACGGTTTTATTTTCCGAAGAGCAAAGAAAATCTTCTGGTGAAAAGCCGCAGACCAATCTGCATGATCGCATCCATGATCACGTTGGTTGCTGTTGTGTTTCTGATCATTCGTCTGATCGTGCCGGAGCTGTCTGCCTGCGTACAGCTGCTCTTTAAGGAAGTGCCGGAAGCAATGGAAGAACTGGCAGTCTGGCTGCGTGACAGCGAATATGTGAAGGAAATTATCCCGGAAGACTTCACAAAATCCCTGGCGGAGATCAACTGGGAAGAGAAAATCACACAGATTGTAAATGTACTTCTGGAAGGTGTCGGCGGCGCTGCGCAGGTTGCGATTTCTGCTGTGTCATCGGCTGTGTCGGTTATCATGAATCTGGTCATTGGCCTGATTTTTGCAATTTATCTGTTGTCCGGAAAAGAGTCTCTGAGCAGTCAGTTTGGCCGTGTGATGAAACGGTATCTGAATCCGACCTGGGATCACCGGATTCGCTATGTGCTGGCAACCCTTGACGGCTGCTTTCACCGCTTCATCGTCGGACAGTGTACGGAAGCAGTGATTCTTGGCGGACTCTGTATGATCGGCATGACGATTCTGAAACTTCCCTATGCCGTGATGATCGGTGCCCTGATCGGGTTCACTGCGCTGATCCCGGTTGCCGGAGCCTACATCGGCGGTGCGGTCGGCGCATTCATGATTTTCACGGTTTCCCCGTTTCAGGCAGTTGTTTTCCTGATCTATCTCGTTGTTCTGCAGCAGCTGGAAGGAAATCTGATCTATCCGAAAGTAGTAGGTACTTCCATCGGTCTGCCGGGAATGTGGGTACTTGCTGCAGTTACCATTGGCGGAGCTGTCATGGGCGTCACGGGTATGCTGATCGGTGTTCCGGCGGCAGCAGCTGCCTATCAGCTTCTGAAGCAGGATGTGAAGAAGGGAGAGATGCAGCTGGCAGAAGCCGGTCGGGACGGTATGGAATCCGGGAAGTGCGTGCAGCAGACATGCGCAGAAGCAGCATCCCTGACTGATGTGCAGCCGGCATCTGCCCTGCAGAAGCAGACCGATGTGCAGCCGGCATCTGTCCTGCAGAAGCAGACCGGTTCACAGAATGGGGCAGAGAAGAAAACCAGTGCCTCCGGTACGGCATCCGGAAAGAACAGAAAAAGCCGAAAAAGACGATAAGGCTCGGAATATGTAAGATCAGTGGGGCATCTGCGCAAAAAGCAGATGCCCCTGCGTGTTTTTTCTGCATATCATAAAAGAAACAGGAAAAACAGAGGTCGATTCGAATGCGGAATCATCACACAGAAATCAGTCACTTTTGGGAATTTGCTTCCATTCTCAGGAGGCGTCCGCAGGCAATCGCAGGAATCAAAGGCAGCATGGAATATCCGGAAATTGAGGGAACGGTTCGGTTCTACCAGACCGGCTCCGGTGTTCTGGCTGCCTGCGAAGTAACCGGATTGCCGTCGCAGCCGCAGCCGTGCCGGGCAGGTATTTTCGGTTTTCATATTCATGAAGGAGAACGGTGTACCGGAAATGCGACAGATCCCTTTGCGGATGCCCGCATGCATTACAATCCTGAGAACTGCGCGCACCCGTACCATGCCGGAGATCTGCCTCCGCTGTTTGAAAATGGAGGCTATGCGTTTCAGATTGTTCTGAGCGACCGCTTTACCATTGGTGAAATCCTTGGAAAAACAGTCATCATCCATTCCATGCCGGACGACTTCACGTCTCAGCCGGCAGGGAATTCCGGCATCCGGATTGCATGCGGAGAGATTGTCAATATGATGAGGTGAACGTGCCGGGACAGTCCGGTCAGATTGCTCCAGCATCCAGGCGAACGTGCCTGCAACACGTTCGATCGGATCAGAACCCAATGAATGGAAGCCGAACGTTCGGGAAAAATCTTAACTGCTTCTTTACCAAAATCATGCTATACTGTCTGCGGCAGAGCGCTCCCATAAGCTGACATCAGCAAAGACGATGCACTGCCGCCGATGATACGAGAGGTTTCAAATGAAAATACAACATAGCCGAATCAAAGATATCCTGTTTACAATCGCTGTCCTGTGTGCATTCTTTGTCATAAGTCTTGCGATTACAGAACTGTTTCACACACCGGCGCTGACTACAGCTGTGTTTACACTTGCTGTGTTTCTGGTCGCTCTTCTGACCCAGAGCTATGTCTATGGCATCCTTGCGTCGCTGATCAGCGTGCTTGCTGTCAATTTCGCCTTCACGTTCCCCTATTTCAAATTTAATTTCAGCATTCCTGAGAACCTGGTATCGGCAGTGATCATGCTTGTGATCACCTGCATGACAAGTGCGCTGACAACGAAGCTGAAGCAGCAGGAAAAGCTGAAAGCAGAGACGGAGAAGGAGAAAATGCGTGCCAATCTGCTTCGTGCGATCTCCCATGATCTGCGGACGCCGCTGACGGCAATCTATGGCTCCAGTTCCGCAATCCTTGAAAATTTTGAAAGCCTGACCACGGAGGATCTGAAGCAGATGGCGGAAGGAATCCGGGAGGATTCCGAATGGCTGATCGGAATGGTGGAAAACCTGCTTTCAGTCACACGGATTGATAATCAGGGCGTGAAGCTGGTTAAATCACCGGTAGTTCTGGAAGAACTGATCGACAGTGTGCTGGTCCGTTTTTCCAAACGGTTTCCCAGCCAGGAAGTGGATGTGGAAATGCCGGAGGAGTTCATCAGCATTCCCATGGATGCGGTTCTGATCACGCAGGTGATTGTCAACATGCTGGAAAATGCGGTTCGCCATGCAAAAGGAATGACCATGCTAAAGCTGCGTGTTTTTACCGAAGGAGAAAAAGTGGTTTTTGAGATCATCGACAACGGCTGCGGCATTGCAAAAGAGCGGCTCGGCGGGATTTTTACCGGATATCTGGAAAACAGGGATGTTCCGGCCGATCATCAGAAGCATAACATGGGAATCGGACTTTCTGTCTGTGCTTCGATTATTAAAGCCCACGATGGTGAAATTTGTGCCGAAAACAGAACGGAAGGCGGATGCTGTTTCCGCTTTTCCCTGAACATGGAGGAGGACGGAAATGAACAGTAACAGATATAAGATTCTGATCATTGAAGATGAGACCAACATTCGTAATTTTGTGAAGACGATTCTCCATGCCAACGGATACCAGGTACTGGAAGCGGGCAGTTCCAGAGAGGGAATGATGATGTATCTGTCCCACACGCCGGACTGCCTGATTCTCGATCTTGGCCTTCCGGACGGGGATGGAATTGACTTCATCACGCAAGTCAGAAAACAGGCCGGCGTGCCGATTCTTGTCCTTTCGGCCAGAACCAATGAATCGGATAAGGTGGAGGCGCTGGATGCAGGCGCCAATGACTATGTGACCAAACCGTTTGGAACGGCAGAGCTTCTGGCAAGAGTCCGTGCCGCGCTGCGGATTTACCAGCATGGCAGTATGCAGAATCTGGAAACAGACGGAAAATTCCGGGTCAACGATCTGGTAATTGATTTTGAGAGCCGTCAGGTCATGCTTGGAGAAAATGAGATTCACCTGACTCAGACTGAATATAACATTGCCGCTCTTCTGGCGAGACATGCGGGAAAGGTGATGACCTATTCGGAAATTATCCGTGAGGTGTGGCGCTGGTCGGATGCCGGCAGCGTAAAGAAGCTGCAGGTTAACATGGCCAACATCCGAAAGAAGATGGGTGTCAAACCGGGCGATAACCGGTATATTTCAAACGAACTCGGCGTAGGATACCGGATGAATACGGACGGCTGATTTGGATGATTACCGGCTGAATTACATGATTACCGGTCGAATCCGAACTCTGATTTGGCTGGAATCCGGATGATGACCTGGGGAGCCATCCGACAATAGACAGACGAATGAAATGATTTGGAGGAAAATCAGAAAAAGATGGATATGACAATTTTATTGGGACTGCTGGGCGGACTGGCATTGTTCCTCTATGGAATGCAGATGATGAGCAGCGGTCTGGAGGCCGTTGCGGGCAACCGGATGAAACAGATTCTGGAGAAGCTGACGGCAAACCGGATTCTGGGAGTCGCAGTCGGCGCCGGAATTACGGCAGTGATTCAGTCTTCTTCCGCAACAACGGTCATGGTTGTCGGCTTTGTAAACTCCGGCATGATGACTCTGCAGCAGGCAGTCTGGATCATCATGGGTGCCAACATCGGTACCACGGTGACCGGTCTTCTCATCGCGCTGGATGTGGGAATGCTGGCGCCGGTGATTGCTTTTGTCGGTGTTGCAATGGTTGTTTTCATGAAAAATCCCAAAGTGCGCTATGTGGGACAGATTCTTGCCGGACTCGGCATCCTGTTCATTGGAATGGACATGATGGGTTCTGCCATGGAGCCGCTTCGTGAATCCGAGCTGTTCATTTCTCTGATGACGAAATTCTCCAATCCGCTGATCGGAATCCTGGTTGGCGCTGTATTTACAGCAATCATCCAGTCCTCCTCCGCGTCGGTCGGAATTCTTCAGGCGCTGGCAACCAATGGACTGGTAACCTTCCCCAATGCAGTATTCGTTCTCTTCGGTCAGAACATCGGAACCTGTATCACTGCAGTGCTGGCGGCTATCGGTACAAGCTGTAACGCAAGACGCACCACGATCATTCACCTGATGTTCAACATCATCGGAACGACCGTCTTTACCATCATCTGCCTGACACTTCCGCTGACCGACCTGATCGAAAAGCTGGTACCGGGAAATCCGGCGATGCAGATCGCGAACATGCACACGCTGTTCAACATCACAACCACCCTTCTGCTTCTGCCCTTTGGTGTTTATCTTGCAAAAGCAGCCGAGCGCATCCTGCCGGATCGCCAGACTGGAGATGCGACCAGGGAAACACGTCTGCTCTACATCAAAGAGGATTTCCATTCCGGAATCCGTCAGCTTGGCTTCTCTGCAATTCACATGGAACAGCTGGGGCAGGAGGTTGACCGGATGCTGAAGCTGGCAGGAGAGAACATCAATCTCAGCTTCCAGGCAGTTCACGACCGTAATCTGGAACTGGTAAAGCAGTGTGATGAGACGGAGGAACTTCTGGACTACCTGAACAAAGAAATCGGTCAGTATATTTCAAAGATCCTGACCCACAACACGTCCGGAACAGACATGGCTGCGATCGAGGAGTATTTCCTGATCAGCGGAAACATCGAGCGAATCGGTGACCATGCGGCGAACATCAGCGGCTATGTGCATGTGATGGAGAAGGACGAAATCCGCTTCTCCGAAGGCGCAAAAGAAGAAATCCGCAGCATGAAAAACGCCTGCGCGAAAGCAATGGGACTTCTGTTTGCAAGAGAAGAGGAGACCACAAAGTGGCTGTCCCGTGTGGCGGCTGTGGAGCAGCAAATTGATGACATGACTGTTTCTTATCGCGAAAATCATCTGAAGCGCATGCGTGACGGACTCTGCTCCGAGGAAGGCTGCATCCTCTTCTCCGAAATGCTGACCGACTTTGAACGAATCGGCGACCATGTGCTGAACATTGCGCAGGCATATGCGAAGATTGAAATGGGCGCGTGATTGGCGGCTCGGTGAAAAAAAGAATTGCTATCATCCTCTGTTTTGAGTATAATAAAAACAGAGGATGATTTTCTCTGAAAAGAGATTCTGTTGAAAATGTGTGGGAAAGGAGGTACTGTTTTATGGTGAAAACAAAAAGACAGGGACCTCCTGAGCAGATTTCTTCTTTAGCAAGACAATATGCGGGTGAAGTAAGAATCCAATGTAATGGAATTGTTCGGGTATTTTTATATGGTTCCTATGCACGTGGAGATTATGATGAGAATTCGGATATTGATATCATGTTTTTGACAGATGATACGGACGAACTGCTTTTGGAAGAAAAAGTAAGCAATATTACCTTCGATTACAATATGGAGTACGATGTAGAGATAAGCCCGATCATTGTAAAGCAGGAACACTTTGATTATTGGAAGGAATCGTATATGTTTTATCGTAATATTGTAAAGGAGGGTATCTTAATTGAGTGATGAGAAACAGGGCGGAACCTGTCAGGATGTAGCATGGTATCGAATGGAGCAGAGTTTGGATGATCTGGATACGGCAAAGCTTTTGCTGCGTGAGAAAAAGTATCGTGCAGCAAATAATCGTGCCTATTATGCATGCTTTCATGCAATGAATGCTCTACTGGCGCTGTCATCAATTGCATTTAAGCGGCATAAGGATGTGATCGCATATTTCAACAGATATTATGTACATGAAAATGTGTTTCCGAGAGAGTTCGGTGGAATGGTCGGACGTTTGCAGATGATTCGGACAAAGAGCGATTATGATGATATGTATGTTGCTGATAAGGAGGAATCGACAGACCAGGTGGAAATTGCAGAAAAGATTATTTTGGCTATATCAGAGTACATAAAAGAAAAAGTGTGATTGTTAATAGAAAGCAGTGTTTTCCGATTATTCTTGGAAAACACTGCTCTCTTCTTAATAAGCTTGGTCTATTGTATTTATTGACCTATATTGAGTATTACCGGCAGCTATACCTGTTCCACCGCCTTCGCCCGGATATTCTTCCAGTGCTTTGTCCCAAAATAGGTAAACATGAAGAGCATTCCGCAGGTAAAGCTGATCGGATAGCAGGCCATGACATAGGTTCCGTTGATGAAGAAGGCGATGATGTAGGCAACCGGGATCCGGACGGCCCACAGCATCAGCAGGTTGGCAAAGGTGGGGTACCGGACTTCGCCCAGGCCATTGACGAAACTGAGGATTCCGTTAAACACGGCATAGGTCCAGGTGAACGGAAGCACAACGCGGATGTAGAGGGCAGCCAGCTCCAGAACCTCCGCTTCTTTTGTAAAGCAGCCGAGAATTGGACGGCAGTTGAAGGTGACGATCAGTCCGGCGATGCAGGTGATCAGACCGGAAGCAAGAGGAATCCGCAGTGCGCCTGTTTTCAGGCGGGCATAGTTTCCTGCTCCCAGATTCTGGCCGGAGAAGGTGGTTGCGGCGGAGGAAAGAGAGGAAATGGCAACATTGGCAATTCCTGTCACCTTTCCGGCAACGGCACATGCGGCCATGAAAGCGGAGCCCTGGGCATTGACCAGAGACTGAAGCACAATGTGTCCCACGGAATAAATCGAATTGTTCAGACCAAGGGGCAGGCCAATCCGGATAATCTGCATCAGAATCCGTTTGTCCAGTGTGCGCGGAAGGAAATGGAAATCCAGTTCCGGGTATTGTCTGCGGATGTAGAGAATGCTGAATATCCAGGAAGAAAAGATTGCGATGATCGTTGCCAGAGCCGCGCCGGAAACACCCATGTGGAAAACGGCGATGAACAGAAGATCAAGAACAATGTTTACCAGGCAGGAAATCATCAGGAAAAAGAGGGACGATCTGCTGTCGCCAAGACCGCGGAGAATGCCGGCGTTCATGTTATAGCCCATGTTTCCAAGGGTACCAAGGAAGATGATCCGCAGATAGGAAACGGCGTAATCCCAGGTATCAGCCGGACACTGCATCAGCTTCAGCACAAGCGGACCGACAAAAATTCCGATGATGGAAAGCGGGATCGCGCACAGGTAAAGAAAAGACGTTGCGGTGGCAACCAGTTCCTTTGTCCGCGTCACATTGCCGCTTCCGGCACTCTGAGAGACCAGGATGGAAACGCCGGTGCCAAGCCCCATGAAAATGCACAGCAGCATTTCAACCGGCTGACCGCTTGTGCCAACGGCAGCCAGAGAGGCCGAATCACAGTAATTACCGATGATCAGCGTATCCACCGTGTTGTAGAGCATCTGCAGGATGTTTCCGGCGCAGATCGGAAGCGCAAAGAGAAATACCAGCTTGATCATGGAACCTTTTGTCATGTCAATTTTCTTTGTGGATTTCATAGGACAAACTCCCCCTTTGAAACGCGCAGGCGTTTTTTTTGACTGGCGGCATTGCGCCAGCTTTTCGAAAAGTGATGTACTGTAAGAATCATAGCATTCGCGAATCACAAAAGCAAGGGATTATGTTGTCACGGTGATGGAAAATGTTTGCCTTGACAGACGGGAATGCGGAGGCAAATCCGGATTGTGAGCATTAATGAATGTTGAATTGGATGCTGTTCATGTGTTATACTGGGAAGCAGATTCGTCGCGCGGGGAAGGGATTCGCTTCCGGTATGAAAAGTGGGGAAATGATCGATTTTAAGTTTTTTCCGTTTCAAAAATCGGTGAATGTGAGAAGACAGAGGTCCTGGAAAGCTGGGATAAACGATTGAAACGGTATCAGTAACGGATAATTGACAGGATTGAGTCAAGCGGAAGGATACCAGGAAAAAGCAGGGAGCGTGACAGGTATGAAGGAGGAAATGGGAACTATGGATTTCAAGGCACTTATGAATACAACGGAATATGATTTTCTTCGGACGAATAAACGCCTTGGAGACAGGATCATGCTTCTTGGCCTTGGCGGAAGCTATGCTTATGGGACAAATAACGAGAGGAGTGACATCGATTTTCGTGGTGTCACGCTTATGATGCCATCGGATCTGCTGGGGCTTACTGAATTTGAACAGTATGAAGACAACAGGACGGATACGGTTATTTATGGATTCAACAAGCTGGTGAAGCTTCTGCTGGAGTGCAATCCAAACACCTGCGAGATGCTTGGTCTGGATGAGGAGCAGTATCTGATCAAGTCTGAGCTTGGGCAGGAGTTGATTGACAACAGCAGACTGTTTCTGTCAAAGCGAGCGATAAAATCGTTTGGAGGGTATGCGGATGCACAGCTTCGCCGGCTGCAGAATGCCATCGCAAGGGACACCCTGCCTCAGAGCGACCGGGAAAAACATATCCTGAAATCGGTCACGAATGCGCTGGACGATTTTAATCGCAGATATGCAGGGAAAGAAAGCGGAAGCATCCGGCTTTATATTGATCAGGCAGAAAATCCGGAACTGGACACGGAGATCTTTGTCGATGCCAGCTACAGGCATTTCCCACTCCGGGATTATGCAGACCTTTGGGGAACCATGCGAACGGTTGTCCGGGATTATGACAAGATCGGAAAGCGGAACAGGAAGAAGGATGAGAATCATCTGAACAAGCATGCCATGCATCTGATCCGACTGTTTATGATGGCGATCGATATCCTGGAGAAGGGCGAGATACGCACTCACAGGAAAGATGACATCCCGACACTTCTCGCGATTCGAAATGGCGCTTACATGCTTCCCGATGGTACAGTTTCGCCGGAGTTCTATGAAATGCTGGAAGAATATGAACGAAAGCTCGATGAGGCGGCTGCAAGGACGGTGCTGCCGGATTGTCCCGATATGGAGAAGGTGGAAGTCTTTGTGGAACGAATCAACAGGTATGCGGTTGCGGGGGAATTAACATGAGCGATATCATGCTTCAGATAAACGAAAAACTGGATGAAATTGAAAAGACGGAAGGCGTGCGGATCCTGCATGCTGTTGAGTCCGGGAGCAGGGCCTGGGGATTTGCTTCTTTGGACAGCGACTATGATGTGCGATTCGTATATGTCAGATCAAAGGAAGATTATTTGCGTTTGGACGAACCACGGGATGTGATTGAATGGCAGCTGTCTGCCATTACTATGGAACCGCAAACAGCACGCTGCAGGGATATCTGCAGGGAGACATGGTGAAGTACAAGAAGTATTTCTATGCACTGAGACCGCTGCTTGCTGCACAGTATATTGAGACATATCATGCCGCTCCGCCTGTCCTGTTTGATGCGCTTCTGGAAATGGACCTGCCGGAGGAGCTGCGGAAGGCGATTGATCAATTACTGGAAGTGAAGAAAAGGGTGACAGAGGGAGAGGAGAATCCGCAGATACCTGCCATAAGGGAGTTTATTGAGAGGGAGACTGCCAGACAAAGGGAAATTGCGGAGAAGATGGAGGATGATCATAACAAGGATCTTGCGGGGTTAAACCGCATATTTCTGGAGATGATTGAAGAAAAAGAGTATTTGTAATAGACTGTGAATAAGAAATCTGAAACACTTGTATTTACAACTCATTACTGTACCAGGTCGCAACCAATCAGCTATGATATGCATGGATCATATCCTTCGCTGGAAGTGAAAAACGGATGCCAAGGGGAATCTTCAGCTATGAAAAGCCCGGCATAACGCTACTGGAAACGTTGTCCGTTCTGGATCTTAAAGATAAGTTTCAGATTTGGCTTTTTGTCCGGGTATAGGCATCTGAGTAAAATCTGATATCAAATTTAATTTTTGAATTTCACATAAAGACGAAATTTTATAGTTGCTTGTCGTATATCAAGTTATAAATAAAATATCTACTTGACGTATGACAAGTGCATGTGCAAATGCAAACAGGAGGATATGGAGTGTACTGGGATGTGAATATGACTGTTTCAGATTCTATGCTGTATCGCAGCGGTAAAAAGGTTCCTCTTACAGCGGCGGACTTTCGAAATTTTGTAACGCACCGGACAATCAATGCAGCGGAAGCGGCGGAGATTCTTGGATGTTCCAGACAAAATATTATTGATCTGACAAAACGCGGGAAGCTGCATCCGCTTAAGACATCGGATAAGAACACACTGTATTTAAAAAGTGAGATATTAAAGAGGAATTGGCAATAGAAACAGAACAACGCACCAGGGGGAACGAGAGGAAAACGAAAAGCGCAGGATTCCGGAAAATTTTTTCCAGAGTCCTACGCTTTTTCTGCATTTACACGATCAGTGTGTTTCTTCTTGTTTTGCAGTGTACACTCGAACGGCAGCAAGGCTCAAATTCGTCCGACCGTTGTTTTCTGTTCATCAGGCAACGTTCTGTAGCTGATGCCTTCCCGTCACCGACTCACTCAACTCCTCCTCCCAGCCGCCAACTGTTCATGGAATTCCTCCAGCGCGGCCCGTCCTTCCTGGGTAACCGGCTTGACCCATTTTCCGCTTCTGGTGTAGCGGATCTCGAAAATCAGGCGGATGATTTCATCGGTATAGACGAAGGCAAAGACGGCGAGGAACGGAAGATGGAGAACCATTCCCGCGATCCAGGTGGCAGGGACGCTGATGACAAAGAGGCAGGTGATTTCAAGCACCGTTCCAAAGACCGGTTCGCCTCCGGCGCGGTAACAGCTGTTCATGATGTAGTTGCAGGTACGGATGGTTCCGGCTGCCAGATAGATCAGCAGCATATACTTTCCAAAGAACATTGCTTCCTCGCCAAGACCGAAGAGTCCCAGGATCGGCTGGCAGAAAATCACGCCGACTGCGCAGAGACAGAAGGTGATTGCCGGACACAGAATGGCAAATCCTTTGACATAGTGGTAGCCCTTCATGTGGTTGCCGGCGCCGACCTCTTTTCCAACCACGACAGCGCTTGCGTCTGCCAGTCCGCCAAAGAACGCATAGACGAATCCCTCCAGCACGCGGAATGCCGCCATAGCGGCGATGGCGCTTTCCGACTGATGGCCGATAACGATATTAATAAGCATCTGACCAATTCCGTAGAACAGCTCGTTGCAGATGATTGGCAGACATTTTTTCAGATAGGTTCCGATGAATGCCGGTTCCCAGCCAAACATCACGCGCAGCTGCAGGCGAACGGTCTTCTGATCGCGCAGCAGGAAAATCAGGAGAAGAACCAGATTTACGATTGCAGATCCAAGGGTACCGATTGCAGCACCGGCAGGTCCCATCTGCGGGAAACCGAAATGACCATTAATCAAAAGCCAGTTCAGCGTCAGGTTCACAAGCAGACCGGCGATGGAGCAGATCAGCGGAGCCTTCACGCGTTCCGTTGAGCGCAGAAGGAAGCTCATCAGGAGAACAAGAACGGTGATCGGGTAGGAGAAACCGACGATGCGGATGTAAGGAATTCCCATCTGGATGATGGCTTCCTTATCCGTATAAATTCGCAGAAGAAAAGCCGGATTCACGACTGCAGCGCCGCCAAATACAAGGGCGATGAGAAGCATGCAGACCGTGGAGATTCCGAAGGTGCGGTTGATTCCCCGGATGTTTCCTGCTCCCCAGTATTGGGAGAAAAACAGCAGCGCGCCTCCGGCAAAGCCAAAGTAGCAGGAGAAAAAGAGGGAAGTGATCTGCGAGCAGATGCCCACAGCAGCCACAGCCAGTTCTCCCTGGCTGCCCAGCATAATCGTATCCACCATGCTGGCAGTGGTGGAAAGCAGGTTCTGAAAAGCGATTGGCATGGCAATGGTCAGAACCGCGCGGAAAAATTGTTTCCATTCGATGGAATGGTTTGTTGTCCGTTTCATAGATAGGATCCTCATGTCAGTATTTACAGATACCGTGAGGCAGAGAATGATGGAATCTGCCCGTGTATCTACATACATATGATAATAGCATCCCGTCGGAATGAAAGCAAGCGCATTTACAGATTCAGCACAAAAAGGCTGGTATATTGGTGAAAAAAAGACAGGATGGATGGATCTGTCGGATACCGGCGTGTCAGCAGATAAAAATTTCGCATTTTTATATTGAAGGGAGGAAAAAGAACGTTTATACTTACAGATAAGTAAGCAAACGAATCAAAGGGTCAGCAGAATGATCAACTGGCATTGACCGAACAACAAACGTGGAGGTATTTACCATGGCACATGCAACCAACCCGATTTTACCCGGTTTTAATCCCGATCCGTCCATTCTCCGTGTCGGAGAAGACTATTATATTGCAACATCAACCTTTGAATGGTTTCCCGGTGTCCAGATTCACCATTCCAGAGATCTGATTCACTGGGAACTGATTGCCCGTCCCTTAAACCGCCAGAGTCAGTTGGACATGACCGGTGAAAAAGCGTCCTGCGGTGTCTGGGCGCCGTGTTTAAGCTACAGTGACGGACTGTTTTATCTGATTTTTACCGATGTGAAATCCTATGACGGCTACATCTGGGATGCGCACAACTATCTGGTTACTGCAAAGGATATCTGCGGTGACTGGTCTGATCCTGTCTATTTAAACAGCAGCGGCTTTGATCCTTCTCTGTTCCATGACCGGGACGGCAGAAAATGGCTTGTTAACATGTATGCGGATCCCCGTCTGTACCACAATAAATTCGGCGGAATTGTAATGCAGGAGTATTCTCCGCAGGAAAAGCGCCTGGTGGGTGAAGCAAAGATCATCAGCAAAGGCAGCGGCATGTCCTGCACCGAAGGTCCGCACCTGTACTGGCATGATGGTTATTACTATCTGATGGCAGCGGAGGGCGGAACCGGATATGCCCATGCAGTCAGCCTGTTCCGCAGCAAAAAGCTGGAAGGTCCCTATGAAACATCTCCGAACCATCCGCTGATTACGGCAGCGCCCTGGGTGGACGGAACCATCCAGAAGGCAGGGCATGGAAGTCTTGTGGAGGCAGCCAACGGCCGCTGGTATGTGGTTCACCTGGGAAGCCGTCCGGTAACCAGTGAACGGCTCTGCATTCTGGGAAGAGAAACATGCATCGAGGAAGTTGTCTGGGAAGATGGATGGTTGAAACTGAAAAATCCCGATGGGAAGCCGCAGGAGATTCTGGAGATTGCAGGAACAGAAACGCTGGATTCCACACCGGTCTGCCGTGACATGACGGAAACCTTTGACGGGGACAGCTGGAGCATTCATTTTCAGAGTCTGCGCCATGGGCTCGGTGCGGATGCGTCTCTGACGGAAAGAAAGGGATGGCTCCGTCTCTATGGACGGGAGTCTCTGTATTCCGATTTCCATCAAACCCTTCTTGCACGCAGACAGCAGAGCTTTTTCTGTCAGGTGACAACGAAGATGGAGATGAACCCGGGAGACATTCAGCATCAGGCAGGACTTGTCTATTTTTATGATAATCAGAGTTTCTATTACTGTTTCGTGACGAGAGATGAGAGCAGGGGAAAGGTGCTGAATCTTCTCTGTTCGGCGCTGAGACGGTATTCCATGCCTCTTGGAGACGGCATTTCCATTCCGGAAGACGGACCGGTCTGGCTGCGGCTGGAAACAAAAAAGGAACTGGCACAGTTCTACTGGTCGCTGGACGGAGAAACCTATCAGGAACTGGGACCGGCGCTGATGGCAGGTGTCCTTTCTGACGATTATTATAATAGAGACGGGCAGATGCGCTTCACCGGAGCCTTTATCGGAATCTGTGCCCAGGACATTTCGGGACAGAGACGGTATGCGGATTTTGATGAGTTTGTGTATCGGGAACTGTGAGAGGAAAGCTTGTGAATCGGGAACTGTGAGAGGAAAGCTCGTGCACCGGGAACCGAGAGAGAAAATTCATGCATCGGAAGCAGTGAAAAGCAGTTTGAAGCAGGAAAAGAAAATTTGCATATGGAATGCAGATAATCGGCAGACCGACAATGCGGCAGATAGGAGAAAAGATGGAAAATGAATTAAAATTCGATAAAAATAATTACAAAATCAGGTCTCTGGAAGCAGAAGGGGTGATCTTACGCTATCGCGCCTTTGAGGGAATTCCCTATGTGACAAATCCGGCGGCACCAGACATGCAGGTGCTGAACCTGTTCGTGCCGGAGTATTATTATGGAAGTGATCCAATCGGTACCTATACCCTGAAAACGGCCTCCATCTTTCTGCCAAATTCTGCCGGCGGCTACATGCCCGGCCCGGCGCGGACACCGGAGGTGAAGGAGGGAGCGTTCAACACCATCGCCCGGGCGCTCCTCCATGGATATGTGGTGGCATCGCCGGGAATCCGCGGACGTCAGATGAAGGATAAGAAGGGAAACTATGTCGGCATGGCACCTGCGGCGCTGGTGGATCTGAAAGCGGCAGTTCGTTACCTGCGTCACAACCGGGATGTGATTCCCGGAGATGTGGAAAAAATTGTTTCCAATGGAACAAGCGCGGGAGGCGCGCTGTCTTCCCTGCTTGGGGCGACGGGAAATCACCCGGACTATGAGCCATATCTGGAGAAGATTGGTGCCGCAAAGGAGCGGGACGACATTTTTGCCGCGTCCTGCTACTGTCCGATTACCAATCTGGACCACGCGGACATGGCATATGAGTGGGAATTCGGCAATGAAATTGCCTATCGGAACTGGCGCGGGGAAGGTGTGATGAGTCCGCTTCAGCAGGAGCTGTCCGCTTTGTTGAAAGTACAGTTTCCTTCCTATGTAAATAGTCTTGGCCTGCTGGATGAGAAAAAACAGCCGCTGGAACTGGATGAAAACGGAAATGGAACGCTGAAGGAGGAGATCTGCCGCTATGTCTGCCGGTCTGCACAGAAGGAGATTGACTGGGGCGGTGATCTGACCGGTCTTGACTGGCTGAAGGTGGATGGTTCTGTGGTGACGGGAATTGACTTTGACGGATATGTGGAATACCGTACAAGAATGAAAACGGCGCCTGCCTTTGACAGCGTGTTCATGGGAACACCGGAAAATGAACTGTTCGGAACGGCCGATGTGATGGAGCGGCACTTTACCGAATTTTCACTGGCACACAGTCAGGTGGTCGGCGGAGTAAATCCGGCAGTGCCTGAAGCAGGTTGTGCTGGAGCGGGAACAGACCCGGCAGCGCCCGAAGCAAGCGGGATCAAAGCCGGCTGTGGAAGCGGTTTGTCAGGCATTGCAGAATCGAACCAGATCCGAATGATGAATCCGATGCCATACATTGCAGATCCGTCCGCTGACGTGGCACCCAATTACCGGATTCGTCACGGTGCTGTGGACAGAGATACTTCTTTGGCAATTTCTGCCCTTCTGGCTGCAGCGCTGCGCGGCAGAGGAACCGCGGTGGATCTGGCATACCCGTGGGGACTGCCGCACGCAGGAGATTATGATCTGGAAGAACTGTTCCTATGGATTGATGCCTGTGCAAAGTAGTCTGAGCGAAAGAACGGTCTGCCGTTGAATGATGAGAAGAAGAGGCGGGCTACAGTCCGGATAAAGAATTGCTTGCCAGCAACTCATGAGAAGAAGGTACTTCCGGCAGTTTGTGAGACAGTGGAATTGTCTGAGGGAAGAGGAGAACGCTGGGAAAAAAGGAAGGAACAGGAAGAATGGAAATAACCCGGGCAGTTTTAATTCTTAAAAAAATAGAAGAAAGATACCGTGAAATTCTCGGAACCGGGCTAACCGGAATCTATGTCCATGGCTCCCTTGCCTTTGGCTGTTTTCGCTGGGACTGCAGTGACATTGATTTCCTGGTTGTTGTCAACCGAACGCCGACACAGGAGAAGAAGGAAACGATGATCCGCGTTCTTCTGGAGCTGGATTTGGAAGGACCGCCCAAGGGATTTGAGATGAGTGTACTGGAGGAAACAAACTGCAGGCCATTTGTCTATCCGACGCCGTTTGCGCTTCACTATTCCAATTCCCACCGGGAACGGGCAATGGCAAATCTGAGTGAATACTGCCGGACAATGAACGGTCTTGACCGGGATCTTGGCGCCCATGTGACTGTAACACGGGAAGTGGGATGGTGTCTTTGCGGAAAGCCGGTCAGGGAAGTTTTGGGTGAAGTTGCCCGTGAAGACTATCTGGACAGCATTCGTTTTGATGTGGAAGCCGCGGACAGCGAGATTTTGGAAAATCCGGTCTACATGATTCTGAACCTGTGCCGTGTGGCTGCGTTTGCCAGGGAGAATCTGATTTTGTCCAAGGCGCAGGGCGGAAGTTGGGGAATGGAGAAACTGAGTGGCGAACATCAGATGCTTGTGAAACGGGCATATCGGACCTATACGGATGGAGAACCATTTGAGGCAAAGGAAGAGGAGATGCTATCCTTT
The DNA here is from genome assembly GCA_017472605.1 of Lachnospiraceae bacterium. Taxonomy (GTDB): domain Bacteria; phylum Bacillota; class Clostridia; order Lachnospirales; family Lachnospiraceae; genus Anthropogastromicrobium. The sequence continues at coordinate 25,486 of JAFUPV010000073.1, read as the reverse complement.
GCGCGGGATATGAAACGGATAATTGGTTGAACAGGAATGAAGCTCGGACAGGGCGCACTTCTGTACTCTCAATAGGAGAGCATAGGAGTGCGCCCTGTCCGAGCTTCTGGGATAATACACGCTTAGATTAGCAGGAGATTACTCATTTCATCATCCCTCCATGAAAATAGCATTCGTAGATTTTCTCATCATTGCAATAGATTTCCTCACTGGAAACATTCAGCTCACTGGCTAATCTTTCTTGCGTAAAGCCTTTGCTTCTTCTTAATATTTGTAGTTTTTCTGAAAAATTCATAACTGTCACCTCCGCATATAAGTATAACACAATAAAAATCATCAGTCAGCATATTTATAGTAGCAATAAAGCTACCGATAGTAGACAAAGTCACATAACGCAATATATTGCACATAATATGCAAAGTAATTTTTGAAAAAAATGGTATACTGGAGGCAGCAGAAGCGAACGAAAGAAAAATCCGGAAGAGAGGACAGAACGCCGGAGATAGAGGATTACAATACGATAAAAATAAACAGGAGGGACTGGAAATGAGTCAAAATAAGGACGGAATGAATTATGCGCCGAAGGGAAGGCCGAAGCCGGTCGTTGCACCGGGAGAATTCATCATTGCTGCCATTGCGCTGGACCATGGTCACATCTACGGGATGTGCAATGGACTGACGGAGGCAGGAGCGGTGGTTAAGTGGGTTTATGACCCGGATCCGCAGAAGGTGGAGGCGTTTATCCGTGCATTTCCAACAGCAAAAGCAGCATCCGGAGAAGAAGAAATTCTTTCCGATCCGGAAGTGAAGCTGGTGTGTGGAGCAGCAGTGACAAGTCTGCGCTGCGCGCTTGGTCTTCGCGTGATGGCGGCCGGGAAGGACTACTTTACAGATAAGGCACCGCTGACGACACTGGAGCAGCTGGAAGCAGCGAAGGAAATGGTGAAAAAAACGGGAAGAAAGTACATGGTATATTACAGTGAGCGAATCCATGTGGAGGCGGCTGTATATGCGGGACAGCTGATTGAGCAGGGCGCAATCGGCAGACCGGTGCATGTGGACGGATTTGGTCCTCACCGGGTCGGGGATCCGAAAAAACGTCCGGACTGGTTCTTTGAAAAAGAAAAGTATGGCGGCATTCTCTGCGACATCGGAAGCCATCAGATTGAGCAGTTTCTGTACTACTGTGATGTAAAAGATGCAGTGGTTTCCTATTCCCAGGTCGCAAACTACAATCACCCGGAACATCCGGAGCTGGAAGATTTCGGAGATGCGGTTCTGGTTGGAGAGAACGGAGCGACCCAGCATTTCCGCGTTGACTGGTTCACGCCGGACGGTCTTTCCACCTGGGGAGACGGAAGAACCTTCATCATCGGAACAGACGGCTACATGGAACTGAGGAAATATGTGAATGTGGGAATGAATGATGGAAGCTCGGATCATGTATTTCTGGTAAATCAGGATGGTGAACAGCATTTTCAGGTATCAGGAAAGGTTGGTTATCCGTTCTTTGGACAGCTGATTCTGGACTGCATCAACCGCACCGAGAATGCAATGACGCAGGAGCATGCCTTTAAGGCGGCGGAGCTTTGTGTCCGGGCGGAAAACCAGGCAGCTGTGATTGCGGCAAGACAGGGAGGAAAAGAAAATGATTAATGTTGCGGTTGTTGGAATCGGAAACATATCCGGTGCGCATCTGGCAGGAATCCTGACATTTCCAGAGCGCTGCCGGATCGTTGCTCTCTGCGATATCTATCCGGAAAAAGCGCAGCGGGCAAAAGAGGCAAATAAGCTGGACTGCGCGGTCTTTTCCGATCATGAGGAAATGCTGGCGTCCGGTCTGAAAATTGATGTGGTACATGTCTGCACACCGCCCTATGTCCATGCGGAGATTGCCATTCATGCCATGGATGCCGGGTGTCATGTTCTGGTGGAAAAGCCCATGGCAACCTGCCTGGCAGAATGTGATGCCATGCTGGAGGCGGAGAAACGAAATCATGTGATCCTTGGCTGCGTGGCGCAGAACCGGTTCCGGGATGAGATTCTTCGTTTGAAAAAAGTGACAGAAAGCGGGCTTGCAGGAAAGATCTGCTGTGCCCATGTGAATTCCTGCTGGTGGAGAGGTCATTGCTACTACGACCTCTGGTGGCGCGGACTCTGGGAAAAAGAAGGAGGAGGTCCGACTCTGAACCATGCGGTTCATCACATCGACATGCTCAACTGGATTGAGGGGAAAATGCCGGTTGAGGTCATGGCAATGCTTGGAAATGTGATGCATGACAATTCGGAAGTAGAGGATCTGTCCTTCGCTCTGCTGAGATACCCGGATGGAAGTCTTGCGGAAGTAACCAGTTCGGTGGTTCATCACGGAGAACTGCAGGGAATTGAACTGCAGTGTGCCGATGCCAGAATTTCGGTACCGTGGAACCTGAAAGCGGAGGTAAGCCGCACAAACGGATTCCCGCAGGATGGAGGCAATCAGCAGTTGATGAGAAAAATAGAAGAGTTCTGCAGAGAGATACCGGAACTGGAATACACAGGACACACGGGAGAAATTGACGATTTTTATCGTGCGATAGAAACGGAAAGCAGACCTTTGATTGATGGAAGAGATGGGCGAAATACAGTGGAGCTGATCACGGCCATCTATAAAGCAGGCTGTCTGAAGCAGATGGTGACGCTTCCCATTGATAAAGAAGATGAATATTACCGGTTTGAGGGGATTCTGAGGCATGCGGTTCATTTTTATAAGAAAGAAAAGGCGGTAGAGAACTTTTCTGATACAGAGATTACGCTGGGAAATAATTTGAAAAAATAGTCTTGCACTCTCCTCACCAATGTGCTATATTATTCAGTAATTGTATATTCCATCATAGCGATGATTGAGTGTCATTCAATATGACGCAGTAGTCAGTATATCCATTCTTCCAGAGAGCGGCAGGAAGCTGAGAAGCCGCAGAACATATACTGCACGAAGTTCGGCTCATGAGCTTCCTGCGAAAGCAGGATGTATTTGCTGCATTAAAGCAAACGAGTGGCAGGCGATTCGCCGGTTTTTGAAATCACCGGAACGAACGGCTGCAAATTGAGTGGTACCGCGGATATTCCGTCTCATATTTTCAGAATATGAGACGGTTTTTTTATGCGAGCAGGGATAAATTTTCGCTTGGATACAAGATAAGTCAAACAAGGAGGTTTTGCTATGAATGAAAAAATTGCTGCATTAAGCCAGGCATTTGAAGCGGAGCTGTTAAAGGTCACAGACAATGCCGAGCTTGAGAATATGCGTGTTGCATATCTGGGTAAAAAGGGAAGCATCACCGCGCTGATGAAAGAAATGGGCAAGCTTTCCGCAGAGGAGAAGAAGAGCTTTGGTCAGGAAGTAAACCAGTTAAAGACGCTGGTGTCCGATCAGATCGCTGCAAAGAAAGAGGATCTGGCGCGCATCGAGCTGGAGAAGGAGATCAATGCCGCACCGGAGATCGACGTCTCCATCCCGCCTGTCATGGACCGCGGCTCCTACCATCCGATTACACTGGTTCAGCGTCAGTGTGAGAAGGTATTTAAGTCCATGGGCTTTACCGTTGAGGACTACAGCGAAGTTGTAACTGACTACGAGTGCTTTGAGGCTCTGAACATTCCCAAGTTCCATCCGGCACGTGACATGCAGGATACCTACTATCTGGAAAACGGTCAGCTGCTGAAGACACACACGTCCGCAGCGCAGAACGCAATTTATAAAAAATACAGTAAGGCGCTGATCGAGGACGGTGTGCCGATCAAGGCAATTTTCCCGGGCCGCTGCTTCCGTAACGAGGCAACCGATGCCTGCCATGAGAACACTTTCTTCCAGATGGAAGGCGTCATGGTTGACAAGAACATCTCCATCTCAAACCTGATTTATTTCATGAAGACCATGCTGTCCGAAGTCTTCCAGAAGGACATCAAGGTTCGTCTCCGTCCGGGCTTCTTCCCGTTCGTGGAGCCGGGCTTCGAGCTGGATATCAGCTGCCTGATCTGCGGCGGTGACGGCTGCCCGTCCTGTAAGCACAGCGGCTGGCTGGAGCTTTGCCCATGCGGCATGATCCATCCGGAGGTACTGCGTGCCGGCGGAATCGATCCGGACGAGTATACCGGATTTGCGTTTGGTCTTGGCCTGACCAGACTGGCAATGATGAAATATGGTATCAAGGATATCCGTGATCTGAACAGCGGAAGCCTTGCAAGCATGCACCAGTTCACCGATGACGAATAAGAAGGGAGACATCAATTATGTTTATTTCAATGAATTGGATTTCAGATTTTGTTGATCTTTCCGGACTGGATAAAGAAGCACTGATTCATCAGTTTTCCCTGTCAACTGCTGAGGTTGAGAACGAGATCTTCTTCAAGGGAAGCGATGTCAGCGGCGTTGTTGTCGCTGAGATCAAGTCTGTGGAAGAGCATCCGGAGTCAAAGAAGCTTCATCTGCTGAAGGTTGACTGCGGCGAGAGTGAGCTGGTTGACGTGGTATGCGGCGCGCCAAACGTTCGTGTCGGCATGAAGACCGCGTTCGCAAAGGTTGGCGCACAGCTTGGTGACATCACCATCGCGCCCCGTCCGCTTGCAGGCTTCACCTCCTGCGGCATGTGCTGTTCCGAGAAGGAGCTGGGACTGAGCGATGACAACTCCGGTATCATGGATATCACAGAGGACGTGGCAGCCGGAACCGATTTAAAGGAACTCTATGCCATCGATGACATTATTTTCGAAGTGGACAACAAGTCCCTGACCAACCGTCCGGACCTGTGGGGTCACTACGGAATCGCCCGTGAGTTTGCAACCATCGCAAACCGTCCGTTAAAGCCGCTGGAGACCGTTGATCTGTCTCAGTATAAGGATCTGCCGCAGATCGACATGAAGATCGAGGATCCGCTGTGCCAGAGATATTCCTGTCTGCAGGTGGAGAACATCAACAAAAACGTAAGCCCGCTGAACATGCGCATCCGTCTGTTCTACTGCGGCATGAGAGCCATCAATCTGCTGGCCGACCTGACCAACTACATTATGCTGGAGATGGGTCAGCCGATGCATGCCTTCGATTCCAGAAAGGTAGAAAAGATCCGCATTAAGCGTTTCCATGAGCCGTTTGTTTTCCAGACACTGGACGGCGTTGACCGTAATATTGATGAAAACACGCTGATGATCTGCAACGACAACACTCCGGTTGCCATCGCAGGTATCATGGGCGGCCTGGATTCTGAGATTGTGGCAGATACCACAAAGCTGACGCTGGAGTCCGCAACCTTTGATGCGGCTTCTGTCCGCAAATCAACGGTTCGTCTTGCTCACCGTACCGATGCTTCTGCCCGCTATGAGAAGAGCCTTGACCCGGAGATGACGGTGCCGGCAATCGCCCGTTTCGTAAAGCTGCTGACAGATATCGACGCAGGTGTTCAGGTAACCTCTTCTCTGACCGATGAGTATGCGTTCCGCTATCCGGAGATAACACTGGAGTTTGACAAGGCGTTCGTAAACCGCTATACCGGTATCGCAATTGACAATGAGACAATTGTTCATACTCTGACTGCTCTTGGCTTTGCGGTATCTCTGGAAAATGACCAGTTCAAGGTTGGTGTTCCAAGCTGGAGAGCAACCAAGGACGTTACCATTAAGGCGGATATCATCGAAGAAATTACCCGTATCTACGGCTACGACAACTTCGATATTCACACCGTTGTTGCTCCGATTTATCCGGTTCGCACCGCAGTGGAGAAGAGTACAGAAGAGCGTGTGAAGGACATTCTTGTTAAGCGATTTTCCCTCCACGAGCTGCACTCCTACATCTGGGCCTATACCGATGAATTCCGCAAACTGGGCATTGAGGTGGAAGACAACATCAAGCTGCTGAATTCCGCAAATCCAAACATCGGCATCATCCGTAAAACCATCATTCCGACCCAGCTTTGCCAGGTAAAGAGCAACGTCGGTTATGCGGACGATTTCGGAATCTTTGAGATTGGCCATGTGATCAACGGTCTGAAGGAAGACAATCTCTGCAATGAGGAGAAGAAGCTGGCGATCACTCTGTTCAGCAAGACAAAGTCTCTGGAGCAGCTGTATCTGGAACTGAGAGACATGGTGGCAGTGGTTGTGGACGATATCCGTCACAGGAATCTGTCCTACAGAAAGCTGGAGGCCGCTCATTCCTATCAGCACCCGAAGAACCTCAACTCGATTCTCTGTGACGGCGAGGTAATCGGTGAGATTGGTGTGGCTCATCCGGTTGTGTCAAAGAAGATTGATAAGAAGGCAGCCATCGTTTATGCGGAGATCGATATGGCGAAGCTGACCGCTGTTGCAGATGCGCATATTTCCTACGAGGAGCCGTCCAGATATCCGTCCATGGAAATTGATCTGTCCTTCGTTGCTGACCGCTTCGAATTGATCGGAAATGCCATTGAGGCAGAGAATTCCAGCCTGATTAAGAAGGTTTCCGTAACCGATGTCTATGCGGATGAGAACGGCAAGTCCATTACCGTTCGCCTGATCTTCTCACAGAACGACAGAACATTGACCCGTGACGAGGTTATGGCTGTTGTAGACTCCATCGTGGAGAGACTCAAGGGCGAAGGAGTAAGCCTGAAGCAGTAAATAAGATACAGTAAAGCACACAGCTGACCTGTTAGAACCGGTGGAACGTTTTCGGGCGTTCTGCCGGTTTTATTCTAAGCCCTAAAAATACACAACAAAGCATTGATATTTAAGGTTGTGTTGTGTATAATATAAGTGGGTGATGACTATGAATATGATTTTGACCACGATAGTGCAGGAAAAGGAGCGTATTGAATATATGCTCACGAAGTATCGGGAAGAATATGATCGTCTGCCGAAAGGCTCTATTTCCGAGAAAAAGGCTGGCGACAAAACATATTATTATTTGAAATATCGGGATGGGAAAAAGGTTGCTTCTCAATATATTTCCAAATCCCGGATAGATGAGATCCGGGCGCAAATCGAAAAACGCAAGCATATCGAAGCATTGAAGATCAAAAAGCTGTATAATCAGTTGGTACTTACTTCACCAAATGCACTCAGTTACTTGAAATATGTCGGGACAGTCCCCAAGGAGGAGTTTTGATGGAACAGAAAAAATTTGAAGCTATGCTTGTTCTGATCGTTCCGAAAGTGATTGGCTTAATCGTTGAGAATTACAAGCTGGATGAGGTTACGGCGTCAAGCTCCTTCTATGAATCAAAGGTATATTCACTGTTAGAACAGGAAGATACAAAATTATGGCATTTCAGTCCGTTGACACTTTTCAATATGTATGATGAGGAAAGGAAAACGGGTAATATCACATTTCCGGAGGGGTGAATATGAGCAGACAAGGTGATTTCATGATATATTGCACAGAGCAGTACAAATCGGCAAAGAATTTGACCGGCAAGCAGGTGTCAGAACTGTTCAGCCGTTATCGTGTGTGGGACTACATTTATTCATGCTTTGAGGCTCTGCATACCACAGGTGCAAACTATATTGTAGAGGACATTGACCTGTATATCGAAGCACGGCAGCCGGTTACGGCATAAGTATAAAATTGAATAATTAACATGGCGGCACGGGCAACTGAACCGTGCCGTTTTTACATAGCCGAGAGGTTTTCAGCGATGGTAAAAACGCAGTGCCGGTGCTGTACATTGATGATTTTGAAGGCCATGGAAGTGTTCCTGTCAATCGCGTATTTAGTGCCGCAGTCATCCGTTTCGGAACTGTGTGTTGCAGTCGTCTGCTCCAGCATTGTGCGGAGCGGACGGTGGTTACGAAGAAAATGGGACTCCGGCAAAGATTGCCAGGAGAGATGAAAAACGGGGAAAACAGGGCTTGACAATCCACGGCAGATTCTTTATGATAGAATGCAAAGGGAGTAGCTACCATAGATTAATATGGACTTTCATGCGTCAAACCGGCTTTATGCCCGCGGTAAGTTGAAACAGCAAGACTTTTATTACAGGGAACGCTTCCTGCAATGAAAGTCTTTTTTACTGATGCAGCTGGAACAGCCATCTGCAGGCAGAAAATTGGAATCCGGCGGAAACGCCTGTACGTGCAAAAGAAAAATCTCCCTGGGAAAACAAAAGACTGGAGGATGTAACATGGAGTTTTTGGTGGAGGGATTGCTTGCGTTAACGTGGCAGCAGGTTGTCATGTTTGCGATCGGTATCGTTCTGATCTGGCTTGCAATCAGTAAGGAGTATGAGCCGTCGCTGCTTCTGCCGATGGGATTCGGCGCAATTCTTGTAAACCTTCCTTTTTCCGGCGTGCTGGATCAGACGCTGCAGGGAGGAATTGAGTCGCACGGAATTATTCAGTGGCTGTTTGATGTAGGTATTGAGGCATCTGAGGCAATGCCGATCCTGCTGTTCATTGGTATCGGTGCAATGATCGATTTTGGACCGCTTCTGTCCAACCCGCTGATGTTCCTTTTTGGAGCAGCTGCACAGTGTGGTATTTTCGCAGCGATTCTGCTGGCTGCATGTCTTGGATTCAGCATCCTGGATGCTGCTTCCATCGGTATCATTGGTGCTGCTGACGGCCCGACTGCAATCCTGGTATCTCAGGTTCTTGGTTCCAAGTATGTGGGCCCGATCGCCGTTGCCGCATATTCGTACATGGCACTTGTTCCGATCGTTCAGCCGTTTGCAATCCGTCTTGTAACAACCAAGAAGGAGCGTGCAATCCACATGGAATACAATCCGCAGGCTGTTACCAAGAGAATCCGTATCGCATTCCCGATCGTTACCACCATCAGTGTAGGTCTTGTTGCTCCGCAGTCCGTTGCGCTGGTAGGTTTCCTGATGTTCGGTAACCTGATCAGAGAGTGCGGTGTTCTCGGAACCATGTCCGATACGGCACAGAACCAGCTGGCAAACCTGGTTACCCTGCTTCTTGGTATTTCCATTTCCTTCAGCATGAAGGCAGAGCAGTTCGTAACTGTTGAGACTCTGATGATCATGGCAATCGGTCTGTTCGCGTTTGTCATGGATACCATCGGCGGCGTTCTTGTTGCGAAATTCATGAACCTGTTCCTGAAGAAGAAGATCAACCCGATGGTCGGCGGTGCCGGAATTTCCGCGTTCCCGATGTCTTCCCGTGTCGTACAGAAGATGGCAGCGCAGGAAGAGCCGGGCAACATCATTCTGATGCACGCAGCCGGTGCAAACGTTTCCGGTCAGATTGCATCTGTAATTGCCGGTGGTCTGATCATTAACCTGGTATCACAGTTCCTGTAAATGGAAACCAAAAGGAGGAACCGAATATGAATTGGGAAGTAGTTGGAGCTGCGCTTGCCATCATGGGCAAGGGTATGCTTGGAATTTTCGTAACCATCTGCATCATCATGGTGTTTGTATGGATTCTGGGAAAGATGTCCGGAAAGAAAGATAAATAAATCATTTGGAAGCGGTGTAGTCTTTGGACTATGCCGCTTCTGATTTTTATATACGTTCGGTCGGATCGTCTATACATCCAGACGAACGTGCCGGTGACACGTTCGGTCGGATTTGCGCGGGCAGCGGAGCGGGTAAGGGTGCTTACGCTTTTATTCGACGAATATAGCCTGTACACTCATCAGAAAAACTACCTGATTTGGTAGTGGACGAATGGAAATTGGGTATGGTATACTGAAAAAAACACGGGAAGGAGAGAATCATGAAACGAAAAGACTACATTGCTCCCGGTGAGGCGTGGAAGATGCTCCGAATGGCAAAACATGTGAATCAGGTCACCTACATTTATGGCGCGACCGGATTTGGAAAAACAGAACTGGTAAAGCAGTTTGTCGGTGAGAAAAACTGCAGATGGTATACCTGTGAGAATGGAAATCCGGATCTTTCGGATCTTGTGAATATGCCTGTGAAAGAACAGAACGAGACAATCGTTGTCATTGACGATCTCCATTTGCTTTTCAGGGAAGACGTGCAGAAGAAAATTCTCTCACTGATCGTGCGGGATGATATCTGGCTGATTCTGATCAGCAGAAGTCCGGTTCTTCCCTGGCTTCTTCCTGCCTATCTGAGAAAGGGAATGGTCGTCATTGGAGAAGAGCAGCTGGCACTGAAGAAAAAGGAAATCTGTGCATGTCTGGAAGCCGCCGGGATTTCTCTGAGCCAGACAGCTGCGGATAAAATCTGCGAGGTGTGCAATGGAAATGCACATGCATACCATCTGTTTTCCATGAAATTGCTGGAAGGAAGAACGCTTGATGAGACGCTGATCGAAGAAGTCCGGATTACCTTCGACCGGTTTCTGGAAAACAGTGTGCTGGTTCAGATGGATCCGGAACTGGCAGAGTTTCTGATGATGGTCAGCGTTGTGGAAGAGTTTGATCAGAATCTTGCCGGGATGATTGCAGGAAACAGACACATCAGCCTGCTTCTGGAACAGGCTCAGCGTGCCGGAAATTTTCTGAAAGAAAGCAATGGAGTGTATCGGATCCGGAAAGAATTCCTTCGCATGCTTCGCCGATGCGCGCAGAAGACGTTTGGTCAGGAGCGGGTGAGAGAATTCTGCTACAGCGCCGGTCTGTACTATGAGATGCATGACCGGATACCGGAGGCTCTTAACATGTATAAACAGTGCGGACAGACAGGACGGGTGAAGGAACTGCTGATCCGCAATGCCAGACGAAATCCGGGAAATGGTCATTACCATGAACTGCGTGATTACTACCTGGGAATGGAGGAACAGGATATCGAGGACAGTGCCATCCTGATTAGCGGCATGAGCATGCTGTATTCGCTGCTGATGCAGCCGCAGAAGAGCGAGGAGTGGTATGAACGCCTTCAAAAACATGCAGATAATGTGCGCGGAGGAGAGCGGAGAGAGGCGCTTGCCCGTCTGCTTTACCTGGATATTGCCCTTCCCCACCGCGGTATGACGGGAATTCTCGAAGTTGTGAAGAAACTGCCGGCCATGCTGTTCGACAAGGGAATCACATTGCCGGAGTTTTCCGTGACAAGCAATCTTCCGTCGGTCATGAACGGAGGCAAGGATTTCTGTGAGTGGAGCCGCAATGACCGTGCGCTTGCGTCGACAGTCGGAAAAATCATGGAACGCGCGCTTGGACGTTACGGAAAAGGGTTCTTAAATCTGGCGCTGGGTGAGAGCAGCTACGAAAAAGGGGAAGATACCTATGAAGTCCTTACGATGCTCAGCCGCAGCCGCATGGAAGCGGAAGCCGGAGGACGGATGGAAATCGAGTTTGCCAGTGTCGGCATTCAGGTTCGGATGAATCTGATTCATGGTGAGGACGAAGCTGCAGTCAGCCTGCTGAATTCCTTTGAACAGCGTGTACGGGAGAAAAAGGTGCTGCAGATCCTGCCTAATCTGGAAGCGCTGCGCTGCCGTCTGTTTCTGATTGAGGGAAACCGGGAAGCGGCAGAGCGATGGATGAAGGCGGCTCCTGATGAAAACCGGGAATTTTACATCCTGGAACGTTACCGCTACCTGACAAAAGTGCGCTGCTACCTGCTTCTTGGTCAGTATTGGAGAGCCTGCTCCCTGCTGGAAAAGCTGAACTATTATGCGGAATCCTATAATCGGACATACATTGGAATGGAAGTGAAGCTTCTGATGGCAATTGCCCATTACCGGATGGGAGAAAAGGACTGGTATGACCTGCTGCTGGAAGCGATGGAGCAGGCGGCGGCTTACCATTTCGTCCGCATCCTGTCAGAGGAAGGCGCAGCGATTCTGGAACTTCTGGAAGCAGGAGAGAAACGTCTGAGAGCATGCGGCAGACTGGATCCGCTGTGGCTTGACCGGATTTTCCGGGAGACACAGCGAATGGCACTTCACTATCCGGTCTATCTGAAGCGTGAAATGGCTCATCTTCCGGACTTCTCGGAAAATGCACTGGCGATTCTGCGTCTGCAGGCAGATGGCCTGTCTGCAGGCGAGATTGCAGAACGGCTTTCCATGAAGGTGGAGAACGTCCGTTACCACATCAAGCAGAATTACAAAAAACTGGGCGTGTCGGGAAAGGCGGACGCGGTGCTTGCAGCGAGAAACCTGAAGCTGCTGTAACCGGAACGACGGGAAAAAATGGAAATGCTCCCTTTCCTGCCGGTGCCTGCTGGTTCGCAGGCCAGGCAAGAAAGGGAGCATTTTGTTCTTACTGGATTATGTTTGCGGCAGTTTCTTTTTCCACAATTTTGCACTTGTGCTTTTTTGCTTCATACAATTTCTGGTCAGCAGCGGTCAGCGCCTCTTTCAGCGTAATCGTGCTGTCCGGAAGGAGCGGACAGGCTCCGGCCGAGATGGTCAGATTGTATGGTTTGGAACTGTTTTTGTTGTAATCATCAAATTTCCGGTAGAGGAAGGAAAGGATTTCCTCTTCGTCATCAAATCCGCGCGTTGCCAGGAGACAGACAAACTCATCGCCGCCGATGCGGCCGGCAATTCCGCGGTTTCCGGTCAGCTCCTTCAGAAACTGTCCGATTTTGCTGAGAGAGGAGTCGCCCTCTTTGTGACCGTAGCGGTCGTTGATGATTTTCAGATTATTCATGTCCACGAAGAAGAGCAGAGCAGGACGATTTTCTTCCCTGTACTGCTGGATCAGTTCCTCCGCACGGCTGTAGAAACCGCGCCGGTTCAGGATTCCGGTCAGCTGATCGGATTTGGACAGGGTATCCAGCTCAATGTTATGGTCTTTGAGCATGGCCAGATTGTCTTCCAGCTTCATCTGGATCTTCTCATTGGCATCCAGCAGGGTGATCATCTTGATGGCTGACCCGAGCTGGTTGACAAGGAACTCACCGTTGGTGAACAGCGCCTGTGTCATGTCACAGAGAAGAACACCATAGAGGATGCGGCCGCTGAAAAGCGGAAGAAGAACCATGGCAGTGGCAGGGCCGTCTTCTTCCTGATCCTGTGTGAAGATGGAGGAAAGACTGCGTGCCTGCTGATCGGCAGAGATCTGGCTGACGATTCCGTTTTTGAGAACCGCTTTCAAATACAGTGTGTCCGGCGCCTCAAACGGTTCCAGAAAGGCATGCTCAACAGGTGCCTGATAGAGGTAGAGTCTGGCATTCTGAATCTGAAGCCAGTCCAGATTCTGGAGAAGCGAGCAGTAGCTCTGATCATTTCCCTGTTCAAACTGCAGAATGTTCTGGACAAAGAGTTTGACATCGTAATTGGTTTTATATTCATTTGCCAGAACATCCGCTGTCTGCCTGTTCATGGCACGTATTATTTTTTTGTACAGAACCAGATACGTATCCCTCAGTTCCAGAGCGGCATCCTTGTCTGTGATCCGGTTCTGAAGCTCATGATAGAGTCCTTCAAAAACGGTCATCAGGGCGTCCATGTCTGCCTGGGCAAGGCCTGGGTGGTTCAGAAGCTGATCCAGCGAATGGAAAACGGCCACCATGGCGGCAGGCTTTGCGTCCTGAGGATGGAAATGGGAGGCAAGAGCCGTCAGGCAGGAAACATAGGCCTGTTTCAGACCGTCGATCTGATCCTCCATTTCCGCGTGATAATTCCGGTAGAAAATATCATGAAAACTGGTATCCAGATGCTCCAGAACATGAAGCCTGTTTTCCTGAGCGGACAGCGGCGGGCAGATGGAGTCGCGAAGCACAAAGCGGGTCGGGATCACAACATCTGCTTTCTGTTCCTGATTCAAAAGGGAGATCAGCGTGCTGACTGCCGCTTCACCCAGCTGGTTGGGATCGGCACGGACGGAAGAAAGAGGCGGAATTGTTTTGGCAGCTGCCTGGGTATCGTCGAAGCCGAGAACCGAGATGTTCTTTCCGGGCTGCAGACCACGCTTTTTCAGTTCCGAATAAAGACCGATGGCGGTATCGTCATTGACACAGAAAACAGCATCCAGATCCGGGTGGCGATCCAGCAGCGTGCGGTAAGCTCTGGTACTTCGGCGGGAGAGATTTCCTTCCGCGAACATGGAATCATCCCATGCAATCCCGTGTTCTTTCAGAACGGACAGAAACACTTCTTTTCGCTCCCGGGCGTCTGTGTTGCTTTTATTTCCGCCGATCATTCCGAACTTTCTGCATCCGCAGGCATGGATCAGGTATTCCAGCGCCTCCTGAATGCCGTGCACATTATCAAAAGTGACATCCACATAGCCATCCATTTTTGATGCAATCAGAATGGTCGGGATGTCACGGTACTGTTCAAGAAGACTGCGAATCCGATCCTTTGTGACAAAACATCCGATGCAGTCGGCCGCAACAATCAGCGCGTCCAGATTTTCCTTTTTCGGGAAAGCAAAGACGGTGCTGTACTGGTACTCATACATCAATTCCCGGTTATCCTGCAGATCACGATCCAGATACTTTCCGGGGAAGATGATAACATCCGCATTCTGCTTTCTGGCTTCCAGCATGATGCCATTGCAGATATGACTGGTAAACTCATCAAGAATTCCGCTGACAAGAACGCCAATCGTCAGCCGCTTGTTTGAACTTAACATGTGATTCCTCCGTAATTTAAGAAGAATGATTATATATTCAGTTTACCATAAAAACTGGGAAATGGAAGAGGATTTTACAAAAAAATGGTAGCATATTCGTCAGAATGTGATATAATCAAAGCGACAGACTGGTGTCTGTCAGGCAGGGAGGACGATATGCGGGAGAAGAAAGTCTGGAGCTTTCGGGCTGCGATACTTGTAGCAGCCGTAATTGTTGCAATCATTATGGTAAATCAATATATGCGGAGCATCGAAGCGGAGCTGAAAAATGAAATGCAGGTAACGCTTCACGATGTGGCGGAGCAGACCAGCACCATTCTGAGACGGGAGATTGAATCGGAGCAGGATCTGCTTGTCGGACTGGCAAAGGAACTGGCACAGATGGATCCGGAGAATGAGGAGATCATCATGGAAACCCTGAAGCCGCTGGCAGAAATCTACCATCTGAAGCGTCTAGGAATCATCGATTCCCAGGGAATCGCCTACACGACGGACGGATATGTTCAGGACATTGGTTTCCGCGAATTCTATCGGAAGGCGATGGAAGGAAAGCAGGTGGTAAGCGATGTAATCATCGATACCATTGGTGAGAAAGAGAACATCAACGTGTTCAGTGTGCCGATTTATGACAAGACAAATGAGGTGGCTGGTGTTCTGTTTGCCACGTTCCAGACCAGCAAATTCCGTGAGCTGATGAACGTGGAATCCTTTGGCGGCAGAGGATACAGCTATGTGGTAAAGAGAGACGGAACGGTAATCGCGGATTCCAAGCTTGCCGCGATGTACGGCGCGGAAAACATGTTTACGGTAATCCGCAACTATGATCCGTCAAACAAAGAAGCCGTGGAGCAGATGATGGCCTATGCGGAAAAGGATGAGAGCGGCTTTGGCAGCTACCGGTATGAAGGCGAACGCTACTACTACTGCATGCCGTTAAATCTCACCAGTGAAACGGAAAACGGCGTGGAGGGCGGTCAGTGGTACGTTTTCACCATCGTCCCTGCCGAGGTTCTCAATGAGCGTCTGAATCCGATCATGTATGATGTACAGCGAATGATCGTTGTCATGATCGTGATCCTTGTTGCTGCGGTGCTGCTCTATCTGCTCTCCTATCAGGAGCGGAGAAGGGAACTGATGAAGCTTGCCTATGTGGATCCGCTGACAGAAGGCGATAACTATGTCTGCTTTGTCCATAAGATCACGGAAAAGAAGAATCTGTCCGGCTATCTGGTTTCGATGGACATGGGAGAGTTTAAGATCATCAACAGCACCTGCGGAATTGCGAAAGGTGATGAAGTTCTGCGGTGTATCTGGGGAATTATCTGCAATAACATCCGGGAACAGGAACTGGCAGCCCATGTAAACGCGGATCGTTTCGTCCTGTATCTGCAGAGAGAAAACCGGGAAAAGCTGGTGGAGCTGCTGGTGGCCCTGAAACAGGAGATTACCGCGCTTTCCGTTCAGCTGAATGTGCCGAAGGCCGTTCCCTACTATGGAATCTATGAAGTGACAAAGACGGAGCCGGTGGAGCAGCTTTACAGCTTTGCCAATCAGGCAAAACAGCTGGTAAAGGGACGCCGTGACCGCTGTTACTGCTTCTATGAGGAAGTGGATTACGAACAGATCCTCAGAAACAAGGAGCTGGAAGACAATTTCGACGAAGCGCTGAAGACACGGCAGTTTGAAGTCTGGTACCAGCCCAAATTTGATACACAGAACAGCAAAATCGTTGGCGCGGAGGCTCTGGTCAGATGGCGCAGAGCGGACGGAACCATGGTATCCCCGGGAAGCTTTATCCCGCTCTTTGAGAAGAACGGAATGATTGCCCGTCTGGACGAGTATGTATTCGAAACGGTCTGCAGTCAGCAGAAACGGTGGGAGCGGGAAGGAAAGCCGATGATGCCGATCTCAATCAACATCTCACGCGTCAGCCTCTACTATGCCCATGTCGCAAGCAAATACAAAAAGATCCGTGATGACTATGATCTGGATTCCAGATATGTGCAGCTGGAAATCACCGAAAGCGCAACGATTAATAACTCGGACATCCAGAAACTGATCCGTCAGTTCCATGAAGCCGGTTTTGAACTGCTGCTGGATGATTTCGGCGTTGGCTATTCGTCACTGGCATCGCTTAATACAATGAAGTTTGATACGCTGAAGCTGGATAAGAGCCTGATCGACTACATCGGAAACGACAGCGGTGAAAAACTGCTCTATTACACGATCCGTCTTGCCAAGAGCCTTGGCTTAAAGATCACGGCAGAAGGTGTGGAACAGGAAACACAGGTAAATTTCCTTCGAAAGCATCAATGTGATAACATTCAGGGATTCTATTTCAGCAGACCGCTTCCTCTCAGTGAGTTTGAGAAGCTGGTTGCGTAAATACAAAGAAAAAACAACAGGAGACAACGGAAGCATAGATTCCGGTGTCTCCTGTTGTTCGTTTGCGCGGATGCTGCCATAACGGGAGAAGCTCACGCAGCCTGTTTCTTCTTGTCTAACTTCTTTTTCCGGTGCTGGAACAGTCTCTGTATTCAGCCGGTGTCATTCCGCCATGTGCTTTAAACTGGCGATAGAAATGGACTTCGCTGGAATAACCGCACATCTCAGCTATCAGACGGATCGGGAGGCTGGTGCCGGCCAGCAGCTGTCTGGCATATTCGATGCGCATGCGGATCCGGTCGGACTGAAAGGAAATTCCGAAGAATTCCGTGTACAGATGCTGGAAGTAGGAGGTGCTGATCCCGAGGTTTTCTGCGATCCGGTCCGCTTCATAGCTGCGGTCCGGTTGGGACTGCATGGTCAGGCGGAGCGTCTGCAGCCGGCTGTAATAGGGGCTGTAGCGCCGCTGGCTGTTCCGGTGGCGGTAGGCATCTGCCAGATTGTGCATCAGCAGCTGCATCAGCAGAGAAACGTTTTCCGTGCGGAAACGGGAGGAGCCGTAGTTGCGCTCCCAGAAGATCTGTTGAAGGAACATGGAAAACCGGGAAGGATCCGGCAGTGGGATCGGAGTGCAAAGAGGGAGCAGCAGCTCGCTCCAGACCGAATCGCTGTCGCAGGAAAAGTGGATCCAGTCGTTGATGTAGTCCCCGCTGACGCTCTGGTAGCGGTAGGGAAGATCCGGCGGAATGATGATGGCGCAGTCGGCATCGACGGTCAGCTCCTGCTGGCCGATGGAGAAGGCTGCTTTTGTTTTTACAATCAGCAGAAGATATTCGCTGAGTCCTTTTGGCCGGAACATGACATAGGGCTCCGGATGGCGGGAATTGCATCCCCCGACAGATACCTGAAACATGGAAGCTCCTTTCTGATAGCAGAAAATGTTAGTAATTGACATTATAGGATATTACAGGATGGAAGTCAATTGGTTATACTGGTTACAGCATATCCGCGCGAAAAAATGGGGAACCGGATCGGGCGGATAGAGAAACGGACAGCAGGATGGGCTGTCAGGAAAAAAACAGGGAGGAACGAAGACATGAATGAAATGGCATGGGCGAATGAGGTATCGGAGAAAATAAAGAAAAAGGTTAGGAAGGTGGCAGAGCGCAGCTGTCACAAGATTCCGTTTACAACAGAAAACGGCGTGCACAGTGACGAGAGCAATCCGCAGCGCATCTGCTGGTGGACAAACGGCTTCTGGGGCGGAATGATGTGGCAGTTATACAACGCAACACAGGATCCGATCTACAAAGAGGCGGCTGAGTGGAGCGAGGAGAAGCTGGACGGCGCGCTGATGAACGCTGCCGGAATGGACCACGACAGCGGATTCCGCTGGCTGCCGACTGCAGGCGCGAATTACCGTCTGACGAAGAATCCGGAGTCTCTGAACCGCATCCGTCTTGCTGCGGACAATTTTGCCGGACGTTTCAACTATGCGGGAAAATTCTTCCGCGCATGGAACAACTGGGATGAGACAGACCGCACCGGCTGGGCAATCATTGACTGCATGATGAACCTGCCGCTTCTGTACTGGATGGCAAAGGAGCTGAAGGATCCGCGCTATGACCAGATCGCAAGAATGCATGCAGATACGGCAATGAAGCATTTCATCCGTGAAAACGGTTCCTCCAAACACATCATCTGCTTTGATCCGGCAACCGGCGAGTATCTGAGATCTCTTGGCGGTCAGGGCTATGGCGTCGGTTCTTCCTGGACGAGAGGTCAGAGCTGGGCGCTCTATGGATTTACGCTGAGCTACATGCATACAAAGGATGAGAACTATCTGGAGACAGCGAAAAAGTGTGCCGAGTACTTCATTTCCAACATTCCTGAAGACGGTCTGATCCCGGTTGACTTTGACCAGCCTGCTGACTGCACATGGAAGGACTGCACAGCGGCAGCCATTGCTTCCTGCGGTCTTCTGGAGCTGGAAAAGCTGGTTGACAAAGAGGCAGCGAAGAAGTACCATGACGCAGCCATCCGGATGCTGAAGGCGCTGGATGAGAAGGACTGCAACTGGGATGAAAACGCGGATAACCTTCTTGAGAAGTGCACCGGCGCGTACCACGATCAGAGACATGAGTATCCGATCATTTACGGCGACTACTACTTTGTAGAGGCAATCTGGAAGCTGACCGGTCAGGAGCTGTTTATCTGGTAATACAAAAAGGTAAGGAAGGAGATTTGATAAATGGCATTCTGTCCGAAAACGTTGGATTATGAAAAAAGTCCGTATACCGGATTGACAAGGGAAAGCTGGCTGGAAGCCTGCGAATACATGATGGAGGGAATCTTTGCAAACATTGCATCGTTTTCCGATCCGGTTGTGATGCCGAGAAAGGAAACAAAGGTGACCTATCCGCACAGCGCGGACGCAGTCTGGGAATTCAAAGCGGAATATTTCGAAGGTCTGACCCGCACCTTCTTCATTGCGGCGCCGCTGATCCACAGCAATCCGGAGTTTACTGCAAATGGCTACAGGCTGCGGGATTACTATAAGTCCCACATTCTCCGTTCCTGCACGAAAGGCGATCCGGTCTGTGTTGGTACGTTTGACGAGCTGGTGGAGCTGGTTGGTGACAAAAACCGGACCTTCCAGCAGACGGTGGAAACCTGTGCGCTTGTTATCTGCCTCTGGATCTGCAAGGAAGAAATCTGGGACACTTACACAAAAGCGGAGAAGGACGTGATCGCGAAATTTTTAAGCGACTATGCCCACGCAAACACAGTTCCTCAGAACTGGCGTCTCTTCAACATGCTGGATCTGGCATTCCTGCACATGGAGGGCTATCCCATTGACGAGGACATCATGCGCTGCCACGGACAGGCAATCCTTGCCTACTATGCGGGAGACGGCTGGTACCGTGACGGTCATTCCTTTGACTACTATTCCTGCTGGGCCTTCAATGTCTATGCGCCGATCTGGAATCAGTGGTACGGCTACGAGAAAGAACCGTGGCTGGCAAAGCGGTTTGAAGAGAATTCCAACCGGCTGATGGAAACCTATGACCGTTTCTTTGACCGTGACGGCTTCACCAACATGTGGGGACGCAGCAACATCTACCGCAATGCGGCGACAAGCCCCTTTGACGGAAACATGATGCTGAAAAACTGGACTGCAAATCCGGGACTGGCAAGACGAATCTCATCCGGTTCCCTGATGCAGTTCATGAGCAGAGAGGACTTCCTCTACAAGGGAGTTCCGACTCTGGGCTTCTATGGACAGTTTACACCGCTTGTACAGGGCTATTCCTGTGCCGAGTCGCCGTTCTGGCTGGGAAAGGCGTTCCTCTGTCTCCACCTTCCGGCGGATCATCCGTTCTGGACCGCAAAGGAGACCAATGGTGTCTGGGACAAGATGGGAGAGAAGGAGGTAACGGTTACTGCACTGGATGGACCGGCCCTCTGCGTTTCCAACCATCAGGCAAACGGCGAGACCATTCTGCGAAACGGCAAGGTTGTGAAGCGGATGACGGATCAGCACGGAATGTGGAACTATTCCAGGCTTTCCTTCAATACCAAGTATCCGTGGGAAGCGGAGCCGAAGGGAACCGAGCCGGGTGAGGAAGCAATGACCGGGCTGGTGGAATCCCAGCAGTATGTGATGAAAGATCTGACTTCCGGCGAGATCGAGCGGTGCAACGTGACTTTCTGGCATGGACAGAAAGACGATGTGCTTTACCGCCGTCAGTTCTTCAACTATTGTCTGGAAAAGGAGAGCCACTGGATTCAGGCAGTCAATCTGGCAGACTTCACGGTACCCTGCGGAATCATGCGTGCCGATAAGCTGCGCATGTTCCGTTACACGGCTGACCTGACGCTGGGCTCCTACGGATTCCCGGACAATGGAACGGAAGTGATCCGTCTGGAAAGGGATGGAGCAAAGGCAATCGTTCTGAAGGGACATGATGCCACCGGCAGGGAAAAGCAGATGGCGATGACGGTTTATGATGGCTGGGATGACATCGATCTGATTCACAGCGAAGGAACGAATCCGGATTCGGAGAAATCCATTGTGATCTACGGAAAGACACGCAGGGAGAAGCCATATGGCTATGAGCCGTTTGTGCTGATCTCTCAGGTCATCACGAAGGAAAGTCTGGAGGACTTTGCGGAGGATGAGATTTTCCCGGTTGCTTCCATTCGCTATACAGATCCGCAGAAGTGCGGCGGCTATGGCCCGATCACGATTACGCTGAAGGACGGAACGGAGCGTGTGATTGATTTTGACGGCATGGAAGGAAAGATGATGCTGTAAGGGAATCGTCTGGCATCGACCATGCAAAAGAACCGTGCCGGTTTCAAAAAATGAGACCAGTACGGTTCTTTTTTCCTATCTGCGGTTGGATCTTCGCCAGATCCTCCGCGCATCCGCTTCCTTAATTAATTCATCGCGAAAATCCGGATGAGCAATTGATATCAGACCTTCGGCCCGCTCCCATGTGGAGCGGCCTTCTAAATTAATGACACCGTATTCCGTTGCCAGGAAATAGACCTGGCTGCGGGGTGAGGTGATGATGTCGCCGTTAAACTGGGGACGGACCCGGGAATGGAGGACGCTTTTTTTGTCGGTATAGGTGGAACTCATGCAGATAAAGGCTTTTCCGCCTTTTGAGGCGGAGGCTCCGATGAGAAAATCCAGCTGACCGCCGGTACCGCTGATCTGTCTGGAACCGGAGCTTTCGGCGGCGACCTGACCGTAAAGATCCACGGCAACACAGCTGTTGATGGAAACCATGTTGTCAATCTGCGCAATGATGCTGGGGCGGTTCACATATTCCAGGGGATAGGCGGCAACGCCGTGATTGTCTTCCAGCCAGTCAAACAGCTCAGGGGAACCGATGGCGCAGCCGAAAACGCCCTTGCCCCGGTCAATGCTTTTTCGCTTGTTGGTCAGCTTGCCGGAATTGTGCAGGCTCAAAAAGGCATCGGAACAAAGCTCCGTGTGCATCCCAAGATCTTTCAGGTCCGATTCTGCAATCAGTTCACCAAGTGCATTTGGCATGCTTCCGATGCCAAGCTGGAGCGTGGCGCCGTCCACAAGGTAGGGAATGATCTGCTGTGAAATCTTCCGGTCGATTTCTGTCGGCCGGATCAGCTTTCCGTAGTGAAAGGGCTCATGGGGACCTTCCACGATGAAATCCACTTCCGAGATGTGGATGCATTCGTCATAGCCGCCGTGGATCACAGGCATGTGTTCGTTGACCTCAACAATAACGATATCTGCCATTCGCGTGATGGGAGCGGCGACGCCGGTGTTGACGGAAAAGTTGAAGTAGCCGTGGCGATCCATGGGCGTAACGCTGACCATGACCACATTTACATCAAGAAAGAATTCATAGTAGGCGGCGTTGTTGTGGAAGACCATGGGGATGTAGTAGCAGAGTCCCCGGTCGCAGAGCTTCCGCTCGTAAGAGGAGCAGTGCCAGCTGTGGTAGGTGAAGTGCTCCTGATTTTCGTCGCATTCCGCAACCATGATGGGACCGTCGATCAGATTTCCGCGGATTTTCACGTCAGACAGCTCGTCCCGCCTGCGGGCCAGCGCCTGATCCAGAAGAACCGGTTTGCCAAGGGAGCTGGTGTAATCAACCCAGTCGCCGTTCTTTACTGCGCGGACCGCTTCGTCCGGCGTGCGCAGCTTGGCCTGATATTCAGACATGAAATTTTTAAGCATAGGCGTACCTCTTTCTTATAAGCATGATACCACATCGTACCGGGGAATCCGGCAGCATACAGATCAAAAATCCTCTCACAGGCAAGCTTGCATCGGATTTCTGAATTTGGGCCCCTGGTATCATAATCATAATACCATAAAACCGGGAACTTCTCCATGCATATTGCACAAAAAAGCACTGTTTCGGAAAATTGTTATTTACGAAAACAGAAAAAAATGATATGATATCAAATAGTATTTTGATTTAAACGGTTGAAGCGTTAAATCGGAAGAGTAAAACGGGAGAAGGGAATCGGATGTTGGACCTGCTGATGCAAAAGCGGTTTGATGCGTTTGAATCTCCCGTGCAAATCTAAAGATGGAAAGGGTTTCGGAAATGAGAGAGTTAATGTTGGGAAACAAAGCGCTTGCGCGCGGTCTCTATGAAGCCGGCTGCAGCGTAATTTCCAGCTATCCCGGCACACCGAGCACGGAAGTGACGGAGGAGGCTGCGAAATATGATGAGATATATTGTGAATGGGCTCCGAACGAGAAGGTAGCCATGGAAGCGGCTTTTGGTGCGTCACTGGCTGGAAAAAGAAGCTTCTGCGGAATGAAGCATGTAGGTCTGAACGTGGCGGCTGATCCGCTGTTTACCTGCTCCTACACAGGAGTCAACGGCGGTCTTGTGATCTGTGTTGCCGACGATCCGGCCATGCATTCCTCCCAGAATGAGCAGGATTCCCGCCACTATGCCATTGCGGCAAAGGTACCGATGCTGGAACCGGCAGATTCGGCAGAAGCGCTCAGCTTCACAAAAGCGGCGTTTGAGATTTCCGAGCAGTTTGACACGCCGGTCATCATCCGCATGTGCACCAGAATCGCGCACTCTCAGAGCATTGTGGAAACATCAGAGAGAGTCTGTCCGCCGTCCCGTCCCTACGAGAAAAACATTGCAAAATATGTCATGATGCCGGGCAATGCGATCCGCCGCCACCCCTTTGTGGAGGCACGCACGGCAAAGCTTCGTGAATTTGCGGAAACCAGCGGATTAAACCGCGTGGAAATGGGCGATACAAAGCTTGGTATCATCACTTCCTCCACCAGCTACCAGTATGCAAAAGAAGTTTTCGGTGAGAAGGCAAGCATCCTGAAGCTTGGAATGATCCATCCGCTTCCGGAAACGCTGATCCTGGATTTTGCCGCGAAGGTGGAAAAGCTGGTGATTGTTGAGGAACTGGATCCGATCATTGAGAATCACTGCCGCAAACTTGGTCTGGCGGTTGAGGGAAAGGATCTGCTTCCGATGGAAGGCGAGTTCTCCCAGAATTTGCTGGCAGAGAAGCTTGGTCTGGAAGCACCGGCAGCCAGAAAGCTGGACGAGACCATTCCGGTAAGACCGCCGGTGATGTGTGCCGGCTGTCCTCACCGCGGACTGTTCTACACGCTGGCAAAGAATAAATGCACCGTTCTCGGTGATATCGGCTGCTACACACTTGGAGCAGTTGCGCCGCTTTCGTCCATGGACATGACGCTCTGCATGGGCGCGTCCATCAGTGCCGTTCACGGATTCAACAAAGCGGCGGGACCGGACAGCGAGAAGAAAACCGTTGCTGTCATCGGTGATTCGACCTTCATGCACTCCGGAATGACAGGACTTGCAAACATTGCTTACAACCAGAGTAATTCCACGGTGATCATTCTGGACAACTCCATCACCGGAATGACCGGTCATCAGCAGAATCCGACCACCGGCTACAACATCAAAGGCGACCCGGCAGGAAAAATCGATCTGGAAAGCCTGTGCCGTGCCATGGGAATTAACCGCGTGACGGTTGTGGATCCCTATGATCTGGCAGCCTGTGACCGGGTGCTGAAGGAAGAGCTGGCAGCAGAAGAGCCGTCGGTGATCATCAGCCGCCGTCCGTGTGCGCTGTTAAAATATGTAAAGCATAACCCGCCGCTTGTTGTGGAAGCGGAGAAATGCATCGGCTGCCGTTCCTGCATGCGCCTGGGCTGTCCGGCGATCAGCATGAAGGACAAGAAGGCTGTGATTGATGCGACCCAGTGTGTCGGCTGCGGTGTATGTGCCCAGCTCTGCAGACTGGATGCGCTGAAGGAGGTGGCAAGATGACAAAGAACATTATGATCGTTGGCGTAGGCGGACAGGGTTCCCTGCTTGCAAGCAAGCTCCTTGGTCATCTGCTGCTGACAGAGGGCTATGATGTGAAGGTTTCCGAGGTGCATGGAATGAGCCAGCGCGGGGGAAGCGTGGTTACATATGTGCGTTTCGGTGAAAAGGTGTATTCACCGATCATTGATAAGGGCGAGGCGGATCTGATCGTTTCTTTTGAGAAGCTGGAGGCTGCCCGCTATGTGGAATATCTGAAGGAAGACGGAACGATTGTTGTCAATACACAGGAGATTGACCCGATGCCGGTTATCACCGGAGCCGCTCAGTATCCGCAGGATCTGGTGGAAAAAATGAGAGCGCTCGGTGTGAAGGTGGATGCCATGGACTGTCTGTCACTGGCAGCAGAAGCCGGCTCGGCGAAGGCGGTCAACATCGTTCTGATGGGAAGATTGTCGAAGTATTTTGACATTCCGGTGGAGAAATGGCAGCAGGCGATTGAAGAATGTGTGCCGAAAAAATTTGTGGAAATGAATCAGAAGGCATTTCTGCTTGGCCGCGGGGCGTGAATCGGGCAGAAGTGCAATCGGACCGGGCATTGAAAAAGAGAACCGCGGATGCCGGAAATGAAAAAGAACCGACGGCGGAATGCCGGGAAGGAAAAGAGAACCGGCGGCGGAATGCCGGGAAAGAAAAGAGAACTGACGGATGCCGGAAATGAAAAAGAACCGGCCGCGGAATGTCGGGAAAGAAAAGAGAACCGGCGCGGAATGCCGGAAAT
>JAFUPV010000072.1 GCA_017472605.1 Lachnospiraceae bacterium | reverse complement strand
TGAGCTGGCACATTCCGATGGTCAGATCCAGCATAATTCTTCTGCGGACAGGCTCATAAAAATCTTCCCGGATAAATGAAAGCATAGCCTGTCTGCTCATGCTGGCGGAGCGTTCAAAAGCAACATAACGATGTGCGCCGGAGCCAAAGTCCAGCGTGATTCCCTCTGGGCGGAACATGGATTCCGCTTTCTTCTGACGGTCAAGATACTTTTTCTGTCTACCGGTGCGGTCAAAAATCCCAGCGAAGTCCATGAAGAAAATGATGTCAGACAGGTCATTGACTACACCGTCATCCAAAGCAAAGCTGCCGCCGTGCAGCTCGTCCATGATCTGATAGAACAGGGCATTGTCATCCTGCGCTGGCTGGGTGCTGACTTTGCATTTCTCTGTGGCAGTGCTGTTCAGCTCAAAAGTATAATAACCATCGGTATTCTCTCTGCCGTAACCCATAACAGCCCTGGCAGAGAGCCGATAGATTTTATATTTGGTCTGGGACATTGTTACACCTCCTGCCTTTTGCAATATAGATACTGCTCCCACTTTTTTATTTAGTGTATCAGATACACTGAAAAGAAACAAGTAGGGAGCGGTAAATTTTCTATGAAAGGAGGTCTGAAAAATGACCCAACCCCCTAAGTACGCACAGAAATATGCCGTCGAAAACAACTGCCTGTTCGAGAGCTACCCCGGAAAGAACGGCATTGTAAAGCGGAAACTGTGCAACCTCGCACCGGAAATCGTGTGCGAGATCACCGTCGATGACGGTGCTGTGACCACCACCTATGTCAGACTGCGTGGTGTTCACGAAAGCGGACGCACCCTTCCTGAAATTGAAATCCCTGCCGCTGACCTTGCCAGCTTCAACTGGATGGCAGAGCGGTGGGGTATGGATTGCATCCTGGAAGTGGGCAAGACCGTCAAGGATTGCGTCCGTCATGCCATCCAGACCACAGCAGCTCACGCGGAAAAGAAAACCATGTTCGCTGTGACCGGATGGAAAAAGATCGGAGAGGAATGGTATTACCTGATGCCCGGAGATGACAACCACACCGTTGACCTCCACGGCAAGCTGCAGGGCTACGGCATGGAACGCAAATTCGATTTGCTTGACATCCAGACCGCAGCCTGTCTGCTGCGGATGATGCCTGTCCCGGAGGAAATCATGCTCCCTCTGCTGGCATTCACCTTCCTCAGTCCCCTCAATCATTTTCTGAAAGAAGCAGGCTGTGAACCCAAGTTCGTCCTGTTTCTTTCGGGAAAGACCGGCTCCCGCAAAAGTACATTGGCAGCGCTGATGCTCTCTTTCTTTGGAAAGTTTACGGCATCGGAGCTGCCTTTGTCGTTCCGGGATACCGCCAACAGCATCCTCTACAATGCGTTCTCTCTGAAAGATGTGCTGACCGTCATTGATGACCTGCATCCTTCCAGCCGGATGGAGGAACAGAAGATGAATGGAACTGCTCAGGCGATCATGCGGGCCTATGGTGACCGCACCGGTAAAGGTCGGCTTCGTTCTGACTCTACTCTGATGGAATCCCGTCCTCCCCAGGGCAATGCAATCATCACTGCTGAGTTTGCTCCCGACATTGGTGAGAGCGGTACTGCGAGATACTTCGCTCTGGAACTGAAGGAATCTGATGTG
>JAFUPV010000071.1 GCA_017472605.1 Lachnospiraceae bacterium | reverse complement strand
TCAAGCTTGTCAAGCACTTTTTTAATTATTTTTCAACTTATTTTCTAACAATCTTCTGAATTGTTTCTAAGTTGTTTTAATTGTTTGTGCTTTGTTTCAAGCGACTTCGTTATAATACCACCAGCAAAACGTTTTGTCAACCACTTTTTTCACTTTTTTTCACTTTTTTACTGTTCTTCTTCGTTCACTGTCCATTCTTCATTTTCCTGCATTCTCTTCCTGTCTGTTCGAAACTCACCTGGCGATTTTCCAAGATATCTTCGAAAGAAACGTCCCAGATGTCCCGCACTGTCAAATCCGCACATTGCTGCAATCTCTGTTATCGACTGGCTTGTTGCAGTCAGCTGTCTTGCTGCTTCCTGAATCCGATAGTGAATCAGATATTCTCCAGGAGTTGTTTTCATAACACGCCGAAAGCAGCGGCACAATTCGCTTTTGCTGATATGTACATGAGAAGCCATTTCTTCCAGTGTCAGCTTTTCGAAATAGTTCTGACCAATATAACAGATTGTATCTTTTACACGCTGAATATCACGTTCTTCCTGCGCCGTATGTAATTCTGTCTGCTCGACACCGTCCCTGATCACCTGATGAAAGAGTTCCAATAACAATGCTTTTACTTTCAGCTGATATCCAAACTCTTTTTTCTGATAGCAGGTCAGGATTTCTCCAAGCATTTCCGATTTCTTTATTACCATACAGAGTTCCCGATTTTTCAGAATGGGAAACATACACTCCTGGTAGACTTCAGACAATTTATCGGATTCAAGAAATGTATCCTTAAAGATGTAGGAATAGATCACGCCGTCCGACGGAACACATGGTTTTATCTGATGAAGTGCCTGTGAATTAATAAAAACTGCATCCCCTGGCATCAGCACAAAGGAACGACCGGCAACAGAAAACTCAATTGCCTTTTCCTTCACAACGGATATCTGCATTTCTTCATGCCAATGCCAGCAGATCAATCCCTGTTCAAAATGCGCGAAGTCGTCTTCATAGATTACAAAAGGAAATCCATTCCTTCCATGTTTTCTGACTTCCTGAAGATTCTGATTGACAACAGTCCGTTCTTTTTTTCTTTCGAATTTCTCCATCTTTCTGTCCTTTCGCTACGATTGTGCTACTTTCTGCTTCTATTATAATAGCATTTCATTGATTTTAGCAATATAATTACCTCATAAATTCAAACAGCAATTACTCAGGAGGTTTTCATATGATTTTAGATTTCTTTCGTCTTTCAGGCAAAACAGCACTTGTTACCGGAGCGAATACCGGACTTGGTCAGGCGATCAGCATCGCGCTTGCCCAGGCGGGAGCTCATGTCATCGGTATTGCCAGAAGAAGCTGTGAGGAGACCGCACAAATGATCAACAATGATCACGGATGTTTCCATGAAATCACTGTTGATCTGAATTCTTTGGATGCAGCAGAGATCATTCTGAAACAGACAAAGCGGCTGACAGATCATGTTGACATCCTGGTTAACAATGCCGGAATCATCCTCCGCGAGGATGCAGTTGATGTGTCTCCCGATGATTGGAACCGGGTAATCTATCTGAATCAAACCTTTGTCTTCCTTCTCTCTCAGTCAATTGCAAGGGAATTCTTTTTTCCTCAGCAAAGCGGCAAAATTATTAACATTGCTTCGATGCTCAGCTTTCAGGGCGGAATTCGTGTACCGGCTTATACTGCCAGCAAAAGCGCAATTGTTGGTTTAACCAAAGCGCTGGCAAATGAATGGGCATCAAAAAACATTCAGGTTAATGCGATTGCTCCAGGATACATGGAAACAAACAACACCACTCAGCTTCGAACAGACAGCGAACGAAGCCAGTCGATTCTTGAACGCATTCCAGCCGGCCGCTGGGGAAAGGCAGAAGATATCATGGGCGCCGCAGTCTATCTTTCCTCTCATGCATCAGACTATGTCAATGGATTCACACTGGCAGTCGACGGCGGTTGGCTGGCTCGATAAAAACTTCAAAAAAAGCAGATCCATTTTCAGGATCTGCTTTTTTTGGCAAATGCACGCTTACTGCATTCGATTTATTCCCTCTTTTTACGCTCCGTATTTTCCATACTTCCCGTATTTTCCATATTTTCCATAGCCGTTTTTCTTAATATCTACTTTATTCAAAACCGCGCCAAGAATCGGACATCCGGCCTTTTCAAGCTGATCCTTGATCTCCTGTTCAAATCGCCAGCTGTTCCATCCGGATTCAACGACAAGAACTGCACCATCACACTGCTTGGCGATGACAGCACTGTCTATTACACTGCCAAGAGGCGGAGAATCAATCAGGATATAGTCGCAGCTGTCTCTCAGTGTTTCAATCATCTGAGAAAAATAATTACCGCTTAACAGTTCAGCAGGATTTGGCGGAACAGGTCCGGCAAAAATCATGTTGAAATAGGGAATGTTCGTTGTATAAATCACATCGTTCAGTGACTCCTGTCTGGACAGGAAATGAGTCAGGCCTTTAATCTCTGCCGTTGCTTTGACACGACCAAGCAGCACGGATTTTCGAAGATCCGCGTCAATCATGAGAACCTTTTTTCCGATTTCAGCAAGAGAAATGCCAAGATTCAGCACAACCTGAGTTTTTCCTTCATTTTCTGTACAGCTTGTAAATACAATTACTTTCTTATCCGCACCGCAAAACTGCAGATTGGTACGCAATGTTTTAAACGCTTCGGCACTGTAGTATTTCAGAACCGGCTTAGTAATTTCAATCTTTTTCACGATACTCACCTTTATCTTTGTTCTCTATGGTTCAAGTTACTTGCGACGCTTATTTCTCTTTCTTGCCTTCTTTGCCTTTGCAATCTCTTCATCAATCGGCAGAATTCCAAGAACACTGATTCCAAGATACTTATCAACGTCTTCCGCTGTCACTATCTTATCGTTTAAGAGCATCTTTACAACGAGGACTGCAGCCACGGCAAACGCACCAAGAAGTGCAGCAAGCATTACATTCTTCAATGTGCTCGGACTGTATGGTTCCTTCGGAAGATTTGCTTCATCTGCCACACTGACTGCGGCTACTTTCACCACATTTTCAATATGCTTTGCACCAAGCTCGCACACTTTATTTGCGATATTCATTGCCATCAGCGGATCCGCATCACTCACACTGACTACAACAAGACGGGTATCTGTCAGATTTGATACGCTGATCTTGGAAAGCATCTGCTCGTAAGTCATGTCAAGGTTCATTTCCTCAATGACACCTTCAATGACCGTACGTCCAGTCAACAGAGCAACATTATCCTTTGCCATGTAGTTACTGCTCTGCAGATCACTGCTGGTAACTGTCGATTCGTTCTGTCTGTTGATCACATACATGCGGGTGGTTGATTTATACTGCGGAACCACAAGAACCTTTGTGTACGCATAGGCAACGACTGCACAGACAAATCCGACCAGTGCGATCAGCCACGCTTTTCGAAGCAGATATCTGGCAACTTCGAGAATATCAATTTCCATCTCCATACTCTCTTTTTCTCTTGTATCCATTTCTTTCCCCTTTTCAATTTTTCATTTTTCCCATTCTGTTCTGACAGCAGTTCACTCGGAGAATTTTCACTCACCCAAACCATTCGCTGCCACTTGCACAACTCTATGGAAACGGCTTAGCGCCTGTATTTTTCAGTTAAAATCATAGACGGATTATCCCGAAGGATCTTACCCGTATAAACTCTTCCCGCTTTTTTCTTCAGATACTCGGAACAGGATCCAATCAGCGGTATTCTTGTTTTCACATCGTGAGCATCGCTTCCAATAAAATGAAGCAGATCCTCCTTTATCAGCTTTCGGCAGAACTTTTTCGTTGCTGCTCCGTCTTTTCCCAAAATGGAACCGGCGTTTACCTGCATACGGCAGCCCATATCAACCAGTTCTGCAATCAGGTCAAAATCCTCTGTCAGTTTTGTGTACCGTTCAATATGCGCAAAAATCGGGATAAATCCACGGCTGATCAGATGGTAGCCACGTTCCTGGATGAAAGCAAGATCCGAACTCTCGGAAAACTCGCAAAGTACATAATTGGATCCCGCCATCGTGGGACGTTCTCTTGCTTCCAGTGTATCTGCCATGTCCATGTTCGCATGAAACTCACAGCCCAGATGGAGATCCATTCCAATCCCTCTTGCGCGATACAGCAGTTCGTCATAGGCATCCCAGATTCGCTCCATGGAAGTTTCAAACATTCCCAGACGGTAATGCGGCGTCAGAATTACTGTTCTGACACCATCCTGCCACTCCATACGAAGAAGCTGCAATGCCATTTCCATGCTTTTTGCACCATCATCTACACACGGAAGTATGTGACAGTGTATGTCAAAGAGATCGTTCATACGCTGCCATCCTTTCCGCATCCGTTCAGACAGCAGGCGCAGGCCATTGTCAACTGAACACCATATTTCAAGAGACTGATTCTCCTCACTCAATTTTTCTATTATTTCAAACATAAATACACAGATAGTATAGCTCTTAACAAATCCCTTGTCAATACTATAAAATCTTGCGATTTCTTTACAGCGGCGACTGAGTCGGACGATAAGCCGGGTTATGTCAGACGTACTTTGTACGAACGAGTGATCATCTATCTAGACCTGATGTTGCCACCAGGCTCAAGCGACCTACCCGAAGGCAGACGGGCCGCCTTATGCCTTCTGCTCGGTCTTGCTTCGGATGGGGTTTACAGAGCCCTGTCTGTTACCAGCCAGGCGGTAGTCTCTTACACTGCCTTTCCACCCTTACCGTAAAAACGGCGGTTTATTTCTGTTGCACTATCCTCGGAGTCACCTCCACCGGACGTTATCCGGCATCCTGCCCTTTGAAGCCCGGACTTTCCTCACCTGCAGCCTTTCGTTTCTGCAGCCGCGACCACTTGTCCGGCTCAGCCGTCACCAATTTTAGACTCTATCACAGTTTCCCGTTTCTGTCAAGAAACCACGGCCCATTTCATTGTTTTTTCATGATTTCATGTATCATCAGCCAAGCGCTCTCAGCGCTTCATCCAGCTTCATTGCATCTGCCGGATCCAGTTCTGAAAACGGCGATCTCGTTACTTCCGCCATTGTAGTCATCTCATTCTGAAACGCGATTCCATTGACTGCGCGTGGGAACAGTTCCTCTACGACACGCCTTGCCTCCGGTTCCTGAAGAAGCAGACGCCAGTCGCTCTCCAGACTGTATTTCGGTTCCGAAGCAATCACAGGTGTACACACGAACTGGCGGGAACCGGCTTCGATCCGAATTACAGACAGCCCTTCTCTGTTGGGAGGGAACATCAGATCCGCAGATCCGCCAAA
The DNA here is from genome assembly GCA_017472605.1 of Lachnospiraceae bacterium. Lineage (GTDB taxonomy): Bacteria > Bacillota > Clostridia > Lachnospirales > Lachnospiraceae > Anthropogastromicrobium. The sequence continues at coordinate 39,103 of JAFUPV010000071.1, read as the reverse complement.
GGGTACCGTTACTTCAATCACCAGCTGCTCCCCCTGCCAGCTCCAGCCGCAGGCATACCGGCCGTATGAGGTATCTACGGCAGCTTTTGCATGCTGCAGTTTTCTGCCCGGATGCGGGTTCATCCGCACTCTGGCAAATCCCGGCGCGTCCTCCATCGGCTGGATTCCGCACATGTACCGGTACATCCATGCACCTACGGATCCATAGGCATAGTGGTTAAGAGAATTCATACCGTCCGGGTTCATCGAGCCATCCGGCATTACAGAATTCCAGCGTTCCCAGACGGTTGTCGCATCCATGTTGACTTCATAGAGCCAGCCGGGGAATTCTTCGCGCAGAAGCAGACGGTATGCCACATCATCCATCCCCCACTTGGACAGGGCAATCAGAAGATATGGAGTTCCTGCAAAGCCGGTTTCCAGCGCAAATCCGGATTCCTGCATCTTATTCCGGAAATCGGAAGCAAACCGCTCCTTTGCCCGCACGGGCACCAGTTCCATGTAAGCGGCAAGCGCATAGGCGGTCTGTGTATCAACGGCCAGACGGCCGGACGGAGTAAAATATTCCTCCCAGAATGCATCACGGATTTCTTCGGCAAGCGTTCCGTAGAACGAAGCATCCGCTTCCCGCTTCAAAATCACCGCTGCTTTCGCCAGAAGCTGCGCAGAATAGTAGTAGAAGACCGTAGCTATGTAGAAGAAGTCGGTTCTTCCATACACGCCGCCCGGAACACGTCCGTCCAGTGCTAGCCAGTCGCCAAAATGCTGGCCGGTCTTCCAGAGACGCTTTCCCTCTGCCTTCCTTCCGATGTAATCCACCCATATCTTCATGCTGTCATACTGCTCTTCCAGAATCTTGGGATCGCCGAAGTGGACATAGGTCTGCCACGGAATAATCGTTGCCGCATCTCCCCAGGTTGTCGCTCCATTCAGAATGTATGCGGAGGTAGGCACAACATAGGGAACGCTTCCGTCAAACTTCTTCTGTTCCAGATACACATCCTGGCCAAACTTCCGATAAAACGCATAAGTATTCATGTTGAAGCATGCCGTATCCGCAAACACCTGAGCATCTCCTGTCCAGCCCATGCGCTCATCCCTCTGGGGACAGTCGGTCGGAACATCCAGGAAATTGCCGCGCTGTCCCCAGACAATGTTTTCAAACAGCTTATTTACTTTTTCATCGGAGGTAGTGATCCATCCGGTCTGTTCCATTTCCGAATAAATTGCGCATCCGGTAAACAGGGACGGATCAAGTGGCTGGTCCCATCCCTCCACTTTCACATACCGGAATCCAAAGAAGGTAAAATGGGGACGGATTATCTTCTCGTGTCCATCGGAGACATATTCCATCTCACAGCGGGCATTGCGCAGATTGCCCCGGTAGAAATTGCCGTTCTGAAGGATTTCTCCGTAACAGAGCCTGATTTTTGCTCCGGCCGGAAGGAAATTCTGAAATTGAACCCATCCGGTCATGTTCTGTCCAAAATCAAGCACCTGTTCCTTCGCCGGTGTACAAAGCAGTTTTGGCTTTCGCGTTTCCTGAATCTTCAGATATGGGCTCTTTCGCGGCTGAAGGAGAGTCATGTCTGCTTCGGCTTCTGTAACTCCATATACCGTTTCGTCTGCCGGTGTATAATCATCGATATTCTCTCCATTATAGATTGAGTCAAAGGTGACATTTCCCTTTCGGGCCGTCCATTGACTGTCTGTTGCGATGATTTCTTCTGTTCCGTCACAATAAGCGATGTGAACCTCTGCCAGCAGCGCATATTCATTTCCATATCGGGGCAGGCGGCTTTTCAGGCCATATGGACCTTTATACCAGCCGTCACCAAGCATGACCTCCAGACAGTTTTCCCCAGCCTTCAGATCCAGCGCAAAGGTCTGGTACTGAAGCCAGCAGTCATAGGAATGAAGACCCGGAAGAAGATATTCGTCTCCAACCTTTTTACCGTTGGCATAGAGTTCATAAACGCCAAGTCCAAGGATGTAAATGCGCGCCTGCTTCACTTCTTTTCCGATCAGAAACCGACGGGACAGAACCGGATGGACATTCTGTTCAAAATCCGCCCGGATAAAGCAGCCAGCCCAGGCCTCATCCTTCCCTTTTGCCGTCTCAAACCAGGTACTGTCACTCCATGCTTCTTCTCCGTCATCGGTACAGCAGAACACTTTCCAGTAATATCTGGTTCTCGGCAGCAGCTCCACTGGAAGAACAGAACCGGCAGGATTAATGCCGGAAATCAACTGTTGTTCTCCGTCATATTCATTTTCGACAAGTCCGCTGTCATAAACAACCGTATCAAAACACGGATCCAGCGCCACCAGCACACGAGCCGCCTTCTGTCGTTTTCCGGTGCTCTCTTCCATCAGATAGGAAATCCGCGCCTCCTCCATGGCAAAGCCAAGAGGACGGTCGATGTGATTTGTCTTCAGTCCGGTAATTTTCACTGTGCGTTCCCTCCCTCGTTTTTTCCTGCGGCAAACAGAGCAAGCTTCGCATACATGTCTTCCAGAATCAGCCTTGGATCAATTCTGCGGTACACACGGATCGGGCGGTTTCGCGGATCATGGAAATAGTGCATGTCAGCCGTAATCCTCGGCGCCTGGATCCAGTCAAATTCAAAGCGGTGCTCATAGAGAAGAAGGCCGATGGACGGAGAGTCGCCAAGCACCCAGGATTCACCGGTACGGAAGGGACTCTTTCTCGCCGTTTCCGTGAACGCATGCTCCATCAGCTGATCAAACAGATATCTGCCGATCTCTCCGCAGGGACGGACGCGGTATTCCAGCTCGGCCATGGAAACGGGGATCATTTCATAGACATTCTTCGGAACCTGCCACACCTCCATCGGTGATCCGAATACCACATTGGCCGCTTTGATATCATTGCCAAGGTTAAACTCATCGCCGCCGTCCGGATAGGGACCGCCTCCGATCCAGATAACCGTGATCCGCTTTGCAATCCGCGGTTCGATCAGATAGGCGGCTGCGATATCTGTCAGTGGACCCATTAAGGTGATGTACAGAGGACGTTCATCGTTCTTCATTGCCTCATCGATGATTTTACGGACACCTTCCGACTCCTGCGGCTCTCCGGTCACATCCAGCGCCTGACTGCATCCGCGGAAAACAAGGCCCTCTTTCTCAAAACCCATCTTGTCAAGAATCAGCTCCATCTCCCGATAGCTCTGTTCCATGCTGTCGGAAACTCTCGTTCCGAAATGCGCGGCAACCATGCCCACCACATCAAATTTCTGAGTCAGCAGCGCCTGAACCAGCGCGAACTGATCGTCTGCCTCGTTTTTTGCGTCCGAATCAAGAATCACACGCACCTGCTTTTCTGCCGGTACCTTATAGTTAAATCCATCGTATCTCATATCCTTCTCCTTTCCGTCTCAGACATGGAAACAGCTTCCCCCGATAAACTCCCTCAAAATCGAATTCTTCGGAATCTCCTCTCCCGGGATTCCGACAAAATAGTCCAGGAATTTCAGAAGGCGCTTTGCTTCCACATATTCCGGCGCATTCCTCTGAATCCCGAACAGAAGCGGCTCCGCATAGGTTTTCAATACACCAAGTTCATAGATCAGCGCAGAATTGAACACAACATCCGCAGTCTCCTGATAGGGGAAAATGTTCTTTTCCTCTCCCCTGCGCACGCTCTGCCAGCGGTTGATCGTCTCGCTTGCCGAAGCACCGCGCGTTCTCGCATCCCGGACCATCCGGCGAATCAGACGTCCGTCTGTCGTCGGAACACGGTTATGTTCGTCTACATTCAGCTGAGTCAGCGCGCTCATATAGATCTTATATTTTGTTTCCGGCGGGATCTGCGGTGTCAGCTTATCGTTCAGGCAGTGGATTCCCTCCAGCACCAGAATCTCATTTGCTCCAAGCGTCAGCGTATCTCCGCGGTATTCCCGCTCGCCTTTTACAAAATTGTAGGTAGGCATCGCCACTGTCTCGCCGCGAAGAAGCGCATTCAGATCCTCGTTGAGCTTCTTCACGTCAATGCATTCGAGATCTTCATAGTTGTAGTCTCCGTTTTCATCGCGGGGACTGTCTACCCGATTTACAAAGTAATTATCGACAGGAATCGGATGGGGAATCAGCCCCTGGGCACGAAGCTGGATGCTCAGTCGGTGGGAAAAGGTTGTTTTTCCGGAGGAAGATGGTCCTGCAATCATCACAATCCGCTTATCCGGATTCTTCAGAATCGCTTCCGCAATCTCACCCATCTTCTTTTCCATCAGCGCTTCCTGAACAAGGATGAGCTCCGTAATGCCCCCCTGCGTGATCCGGTCGTTCAGCTTTCCAACTGTTGGAACACCAAGCTTTTCTCCCCAGTCCGCCGATTCCCGGAGCGCACGGTACACTTTGTGCTGCGGTTCAAAGGGCGGCACCACATCCGGTGCTTCCTTCATCGGCATCTGCAGAACAAATCCGTCTTCATAGCGGTACAGCTTAAAATACTTCAGATAGCCGGTGGACGGTGCCATGTATCCATAGTAATAATCTTCAAACTCATTGATCCGGTACAGATTTACTCTGGACACGCGGCGGTAATGGAACAGGTTTTCCTTATCGTACATACGGTGCTTATGGAACCGTTCAATGGCTTCATCCGTGCTTACCGTTTCTTTTTCAATGGGAAGATTTCCTTTTGCCAGCTCGTACATCCGCTCTTCCACCTTCTGCAGAAGCTCATCGGAAACAGAAACAGATCCAACCAGACGGCAGAACAGGCCCTTGCTCAGAGAAAAGTCCACAATCACGCGTTCCAGCTCTTTCGCCGGAATCACATCATAGAGTGCTTTCATCAGAAGAAACTCCGTGCTTCTTCGATAGGTCATGATCCCGATCGGCTCTGCCGTCGTGACGAAGCGCACCTGCGCCTGATCCTTCATGTACTTATTCAGTTCCTGCAGTTTCCCATCCGCCTGTGCAAGTATGATTTGATTTGGATATTCCTTCTGAACCTGTCTTGCCAGCTCCAGATATCTGGTATGCTCCGCATAGCGAAACACCTGATCACGATAATAGATTGTTATCATTCATTCCTCCTGTTTGATAGTAAGGGGAACGGTAGGATACCGTTTCAATCTCAATTCCCGCACTGACCCGTTCGGTCAGATAACGTTCCATATATTCAACAAATGGATATTCCAGACTGTAATGTCCGACATCAATCACGATCATCCCCTGGCTGACTGCATCACTGCCCTCGTGATGTGATACATCGCCGGTGATCAGCACATCCGCACCGCATTCCGCTGCCACCTTCACGTAGTCGCCTCCCGATCCCGGAACTACTGCTATCTCGGAAATCATCCGTTCCTTTGCGTCTGCAGGCGCATAGACGCGGATTCCTTCATTTTCAAACGTCTTGCTGATCCGCTGGCAAAGTTCCTCCAGCGTCACTGCTTTTGGCAGATTGCCGAAGCATCCGATGCCTGCCGTCTGCTCGTTTCCGTCGCCGTCCCGATAGCTTGTCGTCTCATCCAGCATCCGCTGTCCGCAAAGTCCCAGCTTCTCCGCCGCCAGAACGCCCATTCCCTGCGCGCTGCGGTCAAAATTGGTATGCATGGCATAGTATGAAATATCGCTCCGCAGCAGCTTCAGAATCCAGCGTCCGATGAAATCCTCGCTGTTGATCCGCTTTAGCGGCTTAAAAATCAGCGGGTGGTGAGTAATGATCATATCCGCCTGACTGGATATCGCCTGATCCACCACTTCCTCTGACAGCTCCAGCGCAATCAGAATCTTTGAAATATTCTTATCGGTTCTTCCCAGCAGAAGTCCCACATTATCCCACTCACAGGCAAGCTCCTGCGGTGCCAGCTTTTCAAGCTGTTTCATGATATCACTGCATTTCATGGCAATACTCCTTTGTTCGATTGATCTCATCTCTCAGTTCCCGGATCCGTTCATTGTCTTCTGCCAGATTGGCAAGAAGCTTTTCCAGAATCCCTTCCTGTTTGCTTAACATGTGCTGGAGGTATTCCCGCACAAGCGGTCGGCTCTCCGGTTCATGATCCCGTCCATATGTAAATTCCCCTTCTGTCCAGGTCCGTTCATCGCGGATCGGAACTGCATGGAAAATGAAGTAGTATTTTCCATCTTCTCTGCACAGACGTTCCCGCAGGATTGTGTAGCCGTCTTCCTTCAGAAAACGCCGTACCTGATCCAAGTCAGACTGGGGAGAAAGAATCAGTTCCCGAAAACTGTGGGCAGTCTCTCTCTGGTCACTCAGAAGCCGGATCATCAGAAGTCCGCCAATGCCGGACATGATCAGGCTTTCCCCTTCACCCGGACGGATCTGAGCAAGGCCGTCACTTAATCTTGTCTCAATCTGCTCCTCCAATCCGGCTTCCCGGATATGCTCCTCTGCCCGTGACAGGGGACCGGGTCTTACATCAGCCGCAATGGCAGCCGGTGAAATCCCCCGTTCCACCAGCCAGATCGGTGTATATCCATGATCACATCCCACATCAACTGCACGGTTTCCCGGCGTTACCAGGGACGCGATCCCATGTAAACGTTTTGAAAGTTCCATAGTCTCTACTCCAGATAGTCTCTTAATTTTCTGCTTCTTGTGGGATGTTTCAGCTTCCGCAGCGCTTTCGCCTCAATCTGACGGATCCGCTCTCTTGTTACATGGAACTCCCGTCCCACTTCCTCCAGCGTCCTTGCCTGTCCGTCTCCAAGGCCATAGCGGAGGCGAAGCACTTTTTCTTCCCGCTCCGAGAGCGTCCGCAAAACCTCGGAAATCTGCTCTCCAAGCATCACCCGGGTGGTTTCCTCCACCGGAACGGCAACACGGGAATCCTGGATGAAATCAGCAAGATGCGTCTCATCCTCCTCTCCCACCGGGGATTCCAGAGACACCGGCTCCTGCGTCATTTTCATAGCTTCTGTGACCTTTTCTTCCGGGATGTCCAGCCGCTGTGCCAGCTCTCTCGCCGTCGGCTCCCGTCCCAGTTCCTGTACCATGTTCCGGGAGGTTCTGGTGATGCGGTTCATGCTTTCCACCATGTGAACCGGAATCCGGATCGTCCTTGCCTGATCCGCAATTGCTCTCGTAATCGCCTGGCGGATCCACCAGGTCGCATAGGTGCTGAACTTGAAGCCCTTTTTATAGTCAAACTTATCGACTGCCTTCATCAGTCCGAGATTTCCCTCCTGAATCAGATCAAGGAGCGGCATCCCGCTTCCGATGTACCGCTTTGCAACGCTTACCACCAGACGCAGATTGGCTTCCGCCAGACGCTGCTTGGCTTCTTCCTCGCCGTCGGCCGCCCGTTTTGCCAGTTCCGTCTCCTCCTGAGATGACAGGAGCCGGACTTTTCCGATATCCTTCATGTAAATCCGCACCGGATCATCATCGGTGAAGGATTCCTGTTCCAGCTCGATGCCCTCGTCCTGCTGCAGCTCGATGTGATTCTTTTCCAGATAGTCGATCATAGCATTGACTCCGTCCTCTGAAATCTCTTCTTCCGAAAACAGATCGACGATCTCCTGATAGTCCAGCCGGTTTCCCTGCTTTTTCGCCCGGTCAACCAGCTCATTTAATCTTTTGTCAGATAATATCTGGTTCATTTCCATATAGCATGCCTCTGCTTTCTGCATTTGACTGCCTGATAATCTGACTTTATTATTGCCCTAATCCAAATATATATTCAGCTGCTCCAGCGCTTTCTGCTCCTGCATGATCTGCTGAAGCTGCTTAAAATCTTCTGCTGTATCCGCCATTTTTTCCAGACTGTTTCTGCGCACGCGGATCACGCATTCACGAAACGCCCGGTTCCGCTCTTCTTTTGTGGCATCTTCGTTAAGCCCGGTATGGAAGACTCTGGCAATTTCCTGGTAGCTTCCCTCATCATCAATAAAGTGATTCAGGATCTCACCGGGATTTACGGTTCCCTTTGTGATCTGTTCAAACAGAAGCACAGCCGTCTGCCGATACAGAGAATCGGTAAAATCATCGGGCGCGATGATGTCCGCGATCCGTTCATAGATCCGCGGTTCCTCTGCCAGCCAGGTCAGAAGCATCCGCTGGGCAGCGCGGATTCCCTCGTCTTTTTCCCGTTTCCTTCCGCTTGCTTCCTTTGGCTTTTCTGTCACAGGAACAGCTGCAGAAAGAGGAATCGACAGCACTTTATTCCGAAGCATGCCGTAATCAATTCCATATTCCTTTGCCACTGCCTGAATGTAGCTGTCCTGTTCCAGTTCATCCCGAAAGACACCAAGCCGCCTGCTTGCCTCTTCAATGAACTCTGTCCGTTTCGCCGGATCCCTGAAATCATAGTCTTTCCGTAGCACTTTGATTTCAAACATGAAAGCGTTCATCGCCTGATCGATCCGTTCCTGATAGGCTTCGGCTCCCATGTTTTTGATGAACTCATCCGGATCTTTGTAGGGCTCCATGGTCAGGACACGGCAGTTCAGACCCGCTTCCCGCACCAGCGGAATGGCACGCAGCGCCGCTTTGATTCCCGCACCGTCACTGTCAAAAGTCAGTACCACATCCTTTGTGTACCTGCGGATCAGCAGACCGTGCTGGGCGGTAAACGCCGTTCCGAGAGCGGCAACCGCGTTGGTAAATCCGGCCTGATGAAGCGAAATCACATCCATATAGCCCTCACAGATCAGCAGATAGGGCTGTCTCGTTCTTCTTGCGATGTTCAGTCCGTAGAGGTTGCGGCTCTTATCAAAGATCGGTGTTTCCGGTGAATTGAGGTACTTTGGGGTCCCATCGCCCATGACTCTTCCGCCAAAGCCGATGACGCGGTTATTGATGTCCATGATCGGAAACATGACACGGTTCCAGAACTTGTCATAAACGCCCCGTTCTTCAATCCGGACAAGACCGGAATCTTTCAGCTGTTCATCCGTGTAGCCCTTCTTTTTCAAATACTGGTACATTTCGTTGGCTGCCGGCACAGAATAACCGAGTCCGAATTTGAGAATGGTCTCATCCGACAGTCCTCTGCCTTTCAGATAGTCGTAGCCAATCTTTCCGCGCTCGCTTTTGAGCTGATAGAAGTAATATTTTGCCGCATGCTTCTGAATCTCCAGAAGGATGGCTTTATATTCGGAAGCTCTTCTTGCCTCTCTGTCCTCTGACTGCTCCGGAAGGCTGATTCCTGCCCGGCTGGCAAGATGGGCAACTGCTTCCGCAAAGGTATCGTTTTCATATTCCATCAGAAACGTGATGACATTTCCGCCCTTGCCGCATCCAAAACAATAGTACATCTGCTTCATGCCGGACACGGAAAAGGAAGGCGATTTTTCGTTGTGAAACGGGCAGAGCCCAAAATAGTTTCCGCCCTTCTTCTGCAGACGGACATAGCTTCCGATCACATCCACGATGTCGTTGCGCTGACGTACTTCCTCAATGATATCTTCTGAATACCGCATGTTTTTATCCTTTCTGCAACTGCAGATGACTCAGGCAGTTACACATCTTTCCTTTTTTCCGGCTTCCGCTTCGATCCGGTTATCGAAAACAGATTATTGAAAACAGACTATTGAAAACAGACTATCTTGACCAGAATTTCGGAACAAACAGTTCTTCATATTTGGCAATCGCAAACTGATCCGTCATACCGGCAATGTAATCGCAGACCGCAATCTCACGGGGAACACTGCCGCCAAGAACCATCTCGATGGATTCCTTTGGAAGAAGCTCCACATGGTCATAGAGATACCGGTACATCTGGATCAGCATATCTTCAATCTTCTTATCTTCCGCTTTTACCACCGGATCGTTGTAGACCCGTTCGAACATGAAGGAGCGCAGTCCCCGCATTGCCCATTCCATCTCCTGGGACTGGAACACCCATTCACGGCCCATGCTGTTTTTGATGATGTCTTTGATCATCCGGTCCAGCCGCTCTCTGACACTGTGGCCAAGAATGTCGGTATATTCGGAGGGAAGGGACTGTTCTTTCAGAACCTTTCCACGGATCGCATCATCAATGTCATGGTTGATGTAGGCAACCTTGTCACAGAGCTGCACAATCCGTCCTTCCAGCGTCTGGGGATGTCCATCGGTCCCATGGTTTCGAATTCCGTCCTTTACTTCCCAGGTCAGATTCAGTCCCTTTCCGTCTTTTTCCAGACATTCCACCACACGGATGCTCTGACGGTAGTGGTAAAATTCGTAGCCGCTTCCCTCCAGGGCACGGTTCAGGGCATATTCTCCGCTGTGTCCAAACGGAGTATGGCCAAGATCATGGCCAAGGGCAATGGCTTCCGTCAGATCTTCGTTGAGCATCAGAGCTCTCGCTATGGTTCTGGCTGTCTGGGCCACCTCCAGCGTATGGGTCAGTCTTGTCCGGTAATGGTCGCCGAAAGGAGCCAGAAATACCTGGGTTTTGTGTTTCATCCGCCGGAAGGATTTGCAGTGAATGATCCGGTCGCGGTCCCTCTGGTAGCAGGTCCGGATCTCACATGGCTCTTCTGTCCGCTCTCTTCCTCTGGACTCGGCACTGAATGCCGCATAGGGACTTAATATCTGTTTCTCTCTGATCTCATCCCGTTCACGAATTGTCAATCCAATCACCTTCTTCTTCTCCGGCACAGCCGAAGGTATGTAATTAAAGAGAGTATAACATAAATCGAACAAAATTTCTACCTGTTTCTGATATTTATCCGGTTGCTTTTCTTAACATATGCATCTCATGCTGTTTTTATGTCATATTTTTTTCGATCTCTGTATAAAATAGGAACAGCTATGCATTTGCCGGAGGATTCCATGGATACACAAAAAGCGGAAAATCTGCTGAATCTGGCCTACAACACACCGGATTTCCAGCGTACCCGGTCTCTTGTTCTGGATTCTGCAGTTAATCCGAACGGACTCTGGGAGATCATTGTGAAAGGCTGCTGTGATCTTTCCTTTCTGTCCCAGACCCATCCCCAGATCCGCGTAACCAGTCTGATCCAGAACTATGCGATTCTGACTTTGCCAAAAGAACTGATCCCCTATGTCGCTTCTCTGGAGGAAGTGATCTATGTGGAAATGCCAAAACGTCTCTTTTTCTCCGTCTCTCAGGGGATTCTTGCTTCCTGCATCCGTCCGGTTTCCAGTCCGCCGCTCTCCCTTGACGGAACGGGCACACTGGTCGGAATCATTGACTCCGGCATTGATTCCTCGCATCCGGATTTTCTGACGGCGGATGGAACCAGCCGGATCCGTTTCCTCTGGGATCAGTCGCTCGAAGGAAATCCACCCGAAGGCTATTCCGTCGGAACGGAATATGACCAGGAGCAGATTACCGCCGCACTGCGGGAAGGAAAGCGCGTGTCTGTCGATCCCACCGGTCACGGCACAGCGGTTGCTGGAATTGCCGCAGGAAACGGAAGGGCATCCGACGGTCAGTACCGCGGCGTTGCTCCAAACGCTGATCTGATTGTTGTGAAAATGCGCCCTTCTCTCCCCAATTCCTTTCCGCGAACCGCGGAACTGATGATGGGAATCAATTACTGTGTCAATCAGGCAATCCGCCTGCGCATGCCCCTTGCGCTCAACCTGAGCTTCGGCAATAATTACGGCTGCCACACTGGAACCTCCCTTGTGGAAACTTTTCTGGATCAGGCTTCTTTTCTTGGTCAGACGACAATCGTTGCCGGAAGCGGAAATGAGGGCGCCAGTCCCATCCACACATCTGGCACTGTCATCCCCGGCAGGCAGACTGTAGTCGAATTTTCTGTCGGTCCAAGAGAGCCTGCACTGGATCTGCAGCTTTGGAAGAACTATGCCGATGATTTCACCATCCGTCTTGTCACCCCGTCCCAGACCTCAGTCGGTCCCTTTCCTTCCACCGAGGGGCCGCAGCGCTGGAAGATTCCGGGAGCCACTCTTCTTGTCTATTACGGCAAGCCCAGACCCTACCAGTTTCTTCAGGAAATTTTTCTGGATCTGATCCCGGATTCCTCCTATCTGCCTTCCGGCATCTGGCGGATTCTTCTGGAACCGGTTTCCATCAAGAATGGTTCCTTCTCCATGTGGCTGCCGGGCGGCGGTGTTCTTGGTTCTTCCACCCGCTTTCTCACCCCTTCGCCGGACAACACGCTGACGATCCCCTCAACCGCTTCCAGCGCCATCACGGTCGGCGCCTATTCCACAGCAACGAGGCAGCTGGCCGATTTTTCCGGCAGAGGTTCTCTGGATCCCATCCGCAAGCCGGACCTGGTTGCTCCCGGCGTCAACATTACCGCTCCTGCTTCGCCTGCCACTTACCAGACCTTCAGCGGCACCTCTTTTTCGGCACCGTTTGTCACCGGAAGCGCTGCCCTTTTGATGGAATGGGGGATTGTGAGAGGAAATGATCCGTATCTTTACGGGGAAAAAATTAAGGCAGCGCTGGCTCGTTCTGCCAGACAGCTGCCCGGGTTCCCTGTGACGCCCAATCCGTTGACCGGTTATGGGGCGCTTTGTTTGGAGGGGATTGTTTGATTGTATTTTCTCTGGATAATCTCTATTGATGATATCCTGAATTGCTCCAAAATATGCCGGTTCCGTATCCGTTCCTTCCGTCACAATCAAATGGTATTCCGGACGGATTTTGATTTCTCTGTCCGGTTTCTTCATCCACGGCTTATTTAAATCACTCTTTTTCGGAGGTTTTAAACTCAAAGCCAATCACCTCCGCTCAGCATATTCTGCAGATATGGGTCTGCCCCATATCTGCCTTCCAGATACTGCTTATCGAAAGCTGCTGTGCTCTTAACCCTTTCGTTATCCTCATGGCGAATTTCATAAAGCGAATAAATCTCACTGCTTCTCTTCTCATTCAATGCCGCAAACCATATTTCATCTCTTCTGAATACAGTATTCTTCATTGTAGACATATCATGAGATGTAAAGAGTAACTGCGCTCCATGCCGGTTAATCCTCGGATTCTTAAATAACGAAATCACATATCTTAAAAGCTTTGGATGGAGCTTTGCATCCAGCGAACATGCGATTTCCTTAAAGTCCCTGTTCAAGTCCAGGGTTCTTGCTGATATCTGATTACCTCCAATCGTAACAGAAAGGGAGGGTAAGACGTCTTCCGTTGTCTTAGCATATAGTAACATACCACTGACATTGCCGGTATGGTGCTTATCTTCATTCTTTACATAGGCGTAAATCTGATAAATATTGTTGCTGTGTACCATCTGTTTGCCCATATAGCTTGTTGCGGAGTTCCTTTCTGTATTTGATTGATACTTCAGGACAAGCTGTCAGCTTCTGTGCAGTCGCCTTGAGAATCCGGTTCAGTTCATTGTTCTCCGTCAGCTCATCAAACGAACATTCCACTTTCGGTATTTTCATGGAATGAAGACGTTTTGTCTCGCATGGGTGCAGTTTACCTCTCAGAGCTTCTGTCTGCTCTTTCTTCTCCACATAAGACTTGCACAACCCCTGCTTTAACTGCATGGCAATCCCACGTGAGAGGATAGCTGCCATCAAATCCTCCACATGATCAAATTCCTCCGCAAGAATGTCTGCAAAATTTGTTTGACGAAGAACGCGGAATGCATAGCAAAGCATATAAAAAATATTATGAATCAATATGGTCGGTTCGTTCATTAAATACACTCCACAACTTTTTCTCCCAACGCTCATGCCTGTCCTTGTCATCAAACCAGTACTCTTTTAGAGTAGGAAGAATATCATATTCCAAGACGGACTGAAGCCATTCTACAGTATAGACTTCATTCTTTTTCAGGCAAAAATAGCTGTGTCCGATCTTAAACTCGTCTCCGAGAGCGGGGTCATTATGAATTTCTTCATTCAGCTCCACAATCTTTTCTATAAATGTGTCAAACATCTTGTCATGAATAGTGTTCTTATACTTAATAAAGCCATTAGAGCCAAAACCGGGCATCATTTCATAAAAACTGAATCTGCGGCGCAAAGCATAATCAATCAATGCAAGGCTCCTGTCTGCTGTATTCATCATGCCAATCAGATACAGATTTTTCGGGACTGAAAATGGCTTATGATCATATGCAAGCAACGTTTCCTCATCCCTGTAATCCACTTCTATCAGCTGCAGTAATTCGCCAAAAATCTTGCTGAGATTTCCTCTGTTAATCTCATCAATGATAAAAAAGAAGTCCTGATCTGAATTTTTCCTTGCCCTTTCACAGAAGTTATAAAAGATACCTTCCCGCAACTTGAAATCCGCACCATCCGGCTTATATCCCATAATAAAGTCTTCGTATGCATAATTCGGATGGAATTGGACCATTTCGACTCTCGAATAATCCTTCTTTCCAACCATGGAATAGGCAAGCCTCCTGGCAGTAAATGTCTTTCCAACCCCAGGCGGTCCCTGAAGGATGACGTTTTTCTTTCTGCGCAGAAGACTGACCAGCTTACCATACTCGTCTTCCTTCATAAATACCTCAGAAAGGAAATCTTCTTTCGTATAACACTCATACTCCATTACCAGTGTTGTCTTCACCTGTTCTGTTTCTACTTTGAATGATTCCTCCACAGTTGCTTCGGATTCTCTAACATATAATGGGACGTCCGATAAATCAATCTTGTTAAGAGCTTCACCCAGTTCCTCTCGTAATTTCCAGATAAAAGAACCTTTGCTTTCCTTTGAAGCATCTTTTCCCACATAGAGTACCGGCCAATAACAAAGTTCTCCAGAATCCCTTTGTGGCACGGGACATTTTTTGTACGTAGCAATACGTTCAGCAAGACAAGATGAGCCCCTATTGTAAAAATTTATTGTTCCACCGTATTTTTCTGAAAGCTCAGTGCAGGTAGCCTGTCCACCGATATCCTTCATCCTTTTCATGATAGCAAGGCTGCCCTCCGTAAAGATCTCCTTATTCTGTAAAAGTTCAACCCATTCATCTACGGAAATCCCCGGATTATAATCGCTTGGGTACCATTCATCTTTCTGAAAATAATTACTGATGTAGAACACAACATCAAAAGTTAATGTCCGGTATTCCGGATCCGGATAGCAGTCATCTGTTAAAAGACTATGAAATACATCAATCATTTCCTGATTTTTGATGATACTATCGTGTACCTCATTGTAAAATTCGATCGCTTCTATCAGATTGTAAACTCCGGCAAACTTTTTCGGCATAAAACTGCTTTCTAGCTTCTCTGCCGCAGTTTTTACATCCTGATATTTGAATATATAGTATTTGTCCGGATATTTCAGCCAAAGATATACACTGATTGCCCGCATATCATGAAATGTATTCTTCCAATCAGAGTCGTTATGATTCTGCTTTCGTTTCTCTGCATAGGCAGTAAAAAAATCAATCCTTTGAGTTAAATCCCTTGTCTCATCATAAAGTGTTCGGAATAGTTCACGTACACCTTCCGGATCCTTCTTCGCAAAGCTAACTATCATCTTTCTGGCGAAATAATGCCCACCCGCAAGAAGAAGACTCGTTTTATCAAGAGCAAGATCAAGCATTGCTGCAAAGTCAGATGCCTCAATATCCCAATGCTTCCGAAAATACGCGATTGCCTTCCATTTAAAATCCTCATTACCTGTGAAGCGCTTCGGTAAACACCTCATATATGCTTCTTCCGCACGTTTCTAAATATTCTTATTAATCATAACTCTATCTCTCCGCTCCTTTGCAGCATTGCTGCTTTTCTTCTGTATCCCTCAATCATTTCATTCGATGAAGCAATTCTCGTCTGCTTCCGAACTGGAATCTTTATCTCCCGAAAGTCTGGCTGACCTGCACCTTCCCCATTGCCCTCAAAGCTCATACCGTTATAAATGCTCTGTTTTCTGGCAATTTTCCTTCGCCATTGTTCCCCACGGTTGGTATTCCTGCAAAATAACATCGATTTACAAAGTATTGTAGCACAATATGTCGAATGATACAAGTTTTTCGTATCCTTTTTCGTCACAGCATTTTCGTCACAGCTCCAAGTCCTCCCCTCATATAGCTGCGATTGTCCTTCCACACCTATTGTTAATAAACAAAAGAACCCTCTCCTGCCCACTGAGACAAAAGAAGGTTCCTTCCCACAAGTATTCATCCAATCCACAAACACAAGAAAACCTCCCTTGTCTTTCCAGACAAGAGAGGTAACTTTCGAGATGCAGTTGAGGGGACTTGAACCCCTACCCAAGTACATGGACATGAACCTGAATCATGCGCGTATGCCAATTCCGCCACAACTGCATATTTAGTTTTGTTGACAAGCCAAACTGCATCTGACTCGTCAGTGCAGTTGACGGGACTTGAACCCGTACGATGTAATATCACAAGATCCTTAGTCTTGCGCGTCTGCCAATTCCGCCACAACTGCTTGTTGTTCTCACCAACGAGTCATATAATAACACATGAAGTTCGATTTGTCAACACTTTTTCAAAAATATTTTTAATTTCTTTTTTGGCCGACAACAATGCCGGTAAACCGCCCTCTTTTTACAGTCCGAACGCAATTCCCGCAATAATCACGACAATTCCAAGGGCAATGCGGTAAAGGGCAAAGATGTTGAAGTTATGTCTCTTGATATACTGCATCAGGAACTTGATGACAAGAAGGGAGACACCGTAAGCCACTGCCATTGCAAGCAGCATCACGAAGAACTGCTCCGAGCTTACCTGCGGCGAATTCAGAAGGAATTTCACGATCTTCAGCGCACTTGCACCGAACATGACCGGAATCGCCAGATAGAAGGTGTACTCTGCTGCAATGTAGCGGGAACAGCCAAGAAGAAGCGCGCCGATAATGGTGATACCGGAGCGGGACGTTCCCGGAACCATGGATAAAATCTGGAATACACCGATCAGAAAAGCTGTCTTGTAGCTCATCTGGGAGAACTTGACGATGGAATGATTTTTTCCCCGGTTTCCTGTCTCTACGATAATGATCACAATACCGACGAGGATCAGCATTGCTGCTACCACATACCATTTCATCAGATATGCTTCAATCAGATCATCAAAAAGAATGCCGATTACACCGGCAGGAATGCAGCCGATGATTACCTTTTTCCACAGCTCGATGGTGTGGCGCTTCTGTCTGCTGTCCTTCTGGGAAGAAAACGGATTCAGCTTATTAAAGAAAACCGTGACAACGGCAAGGATCGCTCCCAGCTGGATCACCACATCAAACATGCTGCTGAATTCTTCTGTGAACACCTCGGTTGCGTTTGTCTTCCAGAATTCCTCCACAAGAATCAGATGTCCGGTACTGCTGACCGGCAGCCATTCTGTAATTCCCTCAATGATACCAAGTACAATGACCCGGATCCATTCAATTAAATTCATATATCCTCCTGCATGAGCGGCGCACACAGTTTTCAACTTCTGCACGCAGCTCTTTTATTATACTCACTCTGCTATGCACCACCAGCATTTCCGGTCAGACCTGTCTCACATTCTCAATCTGCCAGTCAATGGGCGCCAGTCCGTTCTGCTCCAGATATTCATTTGTCCGGCTGAATGGTCTGCTGCCGAAGAAACCGCGGTAGGCAGACAGCGGACTCGGATGGGGTGCCTCCAGAATCAGATGCTTCGGGTTGTGAAGCATCGCCTTTTTCGCCTGAGCGGGACGCCCCCAGAGAATGAACACCATGGGACGATCCTGTTCTGCCAGCACACGGATTGCCGCATCGGTAAATTCCTCCCAGCCGATTCCGCGGTGGGAATAGGCCTGGTGCGCGCGGACCGTCAGAACTGTGTTCAGAAGCAGAACACCCTGTTTTGCCCATTTGACCAGATATCCGTTGTCCGGTATGTAACAGCCCAGGTCATCTTTCAGTTCCTGGTAAATGTTCACCAGCGACGGCGGAATCTCCACATCCGGCTTCACCGAAAAGCAAAGTCCATGGGCCTGGCCGTCTCCATGGTAGGGATCCTGTCCGAGAATTACCACTTTTACCTCCGACAGCGGAGTCAGCGAAAACGCATTGAACACGTCATCCGACGGCGGAAACACCTGATGATTCTGATACTCCTCCAGGATCGTTTTATATAATTTCGCATAATAAGGCTTCTTAAACTCAGGACTAAGCGGCTTCAGCCAGTCATTTGCAATCGCACCCATAGTTTCCTCCTATTCCGCACATCACTTTCTGACAGAGATGCCTCTCTCACTCAGATACTGCTTCAGATCGGCAATTTCCAGTTCTTTATAGTGGAACAGGCTGGCAGCCAGCGCCGCATCCGCCCTTCCTTCCGTCAGTGCATCATAAAAATGATCTTTTGTACCTGCTCCGCCGGAAGCGATTACAGGGATGGACACATTTTCTGAAATCTGACGTGTCAGTTCCAGATCATAGCCGGCTTTTGTTCCGTCACAGTCCATGCTGGTCAGCAGGATCTCTCCCGCGCCCATCCGGTTTGCCTTCATCGCCCATTCCACCGCGTCGAGGCCGGTATCGATCCGTCCGCCGTTTTTGTAAACATTCCAGCCGCTTCCATCTGCGCGTCTTCTGGCATCAATGGCCACAACTACGCACTGACTGCCAAACTTGTCTGCCGCATCGCTGATCAGCTGCGGTGTGTTGATTGCAGACGAGTTAATGGAAATTTTATCCGCGCCTTCCCGAAGCAGTGCCCTGAAATCCTCGACCGTGCGGATTCCGCCGCCAACGGTAAAGGGAATGAAAACCGTCTCCGCAACACGGCGAACCATGTCCACAACAATGTTTCTCGCGTCAGAAGACGCGGTAATGTCGAGGAATACCAGTTCATCCGCACCGGCTTTGTCATAGGCGGCGGCGATTTCCACCGGATCGCCGGCATCGCGCAGATTCACAAAATTCACACCCTTGACCACACGTCCTCCATGGACATCCAGACAGGGAATAATTCGCTTTGTAAACATGTTATGCCTCCCCCTTTCTTCCGATAGCAGCAAAATTGCGAAGGATTGTCAGGCCGACACGGGAGCTTTTCTCCGGGTGGAACTGGCAGGCAAACACATTTCCCGCTTCTACCGACGCATGGATGTGGGTGCTATATTCCGTTGTTGCCGCAACAATGGACGGATCCTTTGCTTTCAGATAGTAGGAATGGACAAAATAAACGTAAGGATGTTCTTCCAGACCGTGAAACAATGTTGCATTCTCTGTTACATCCAGGGAATTCCAGCCCATATGCGGAATTTTCAGACCTTCCTGATCCGGAATCCGAAGAATTTCACCTTCCAGAATGCCAAGCCCCTCCACACCAGGTGTTTCATCGCTTCGCTCAAACAGCAGCTGAAGACCGAGACAGATCCCAAGGAAAGGAGTCCCCTTTTTCACCACATCGCGGATCACCTCAACCAGTCCAAACTGACGCAGATTCTGCATCGCATCGCCAAAGGATCCGACTCCCGGCAGAATCACCTTTTCGGCCGCAAGAATCGTCTCCGGATCTCTCGTCAGAACCGTCTCTTCTCCCAGGGCAGCCAGCGCCTTTTCCACGCTTTTTATATTTCCTGCATCATAATCAATAATCGCGATCAACGAAGTACCTCCTCAATAAAGCTGCACCCGTCCATTGCCAGAGAAACTGCCTGCTCTCCCAGTTCCTTCGGAACCTGAGGAAAGCTCTTTCCCACACGGATCAGCACCGCTTTTTTATTGTACATAACTACCTTTTCAAACGGCCATCGCATCAGCTGCGGCTGGCGAAAGCCTTCACCGATCTCCAGGATCACCAGCCGGTGATTCAGCGTACAGGTCAGCCAGTTCATGTAACTCTGCCAGCTTTTCTCCTGTCCTTCCAGATTCGGCGCCGAAACAAGGCCATGGAACAATGTTCCATCAAGAATTTTCCCATCGGTATTCCCGGTAAGAACAAAATATGGTCTTCCTTTTACATAGGATGCGATCCGCCGATAGGCTTCATCCACGGCATCCCGGTTTGTTTCATTGATTTCCAGCTCGGAACCAATTCCAATCAGAAGCATTTCCGCCTCGGAAAGGATCCGTTCGATTGTTTCTTTTCTTTCCATCACTTATCATGCCCAGACATTGTTGACCGGGCTTCCTTTCTGGAACGCTTCGATATTGTCTGCCACGATCTGCATCAGCCGTTTTCTGGAATCGTTGGATGCCCAGGAAATGTGAGGCGTGATCACCATGTTCGGTGCCTTCAATAGCGGATTGTCCGCTCTCATCGGTTCCACGGAAACCACATCGGCTCCCGCGCCGGCAAGCTTTCCATTTTTCAGCGCTTCTGCCACATCTGCCTCGTTGATGCAGGCTCCTCTTGCTGTGTTGAGCAGATATGCGCCGTCCTTCATCTTTGCAATCGTATTCTTATTAATCAGTTCCTTTGTTTCCGGGAACAGGGGACAATGAAGCGATACCACATCGGCAGAAGAAAGAAGCGTATCCAGGTCGGTAAAATGAATCCTGTCCGTTTCCAGCCATGGTTTTCTTGTCCGGCTGTACACAAGCACGTTCATGCCAAACGCCACAGCGATCTGTGCCACCTTCTGTCCGATGCTTCCGAAACCAATCAGTCCCATGGTCTTTCCTGCCAGATCAACAACAGGCGCTTTCCAGTAGCAGAAATCCCTGGAACGGCACCACTGACCGTCATAAACGGATGCGCTGTGCAGAGCCACGTTGGTTGTCAGCTCCAGAAGCAGGGAAAAGGTCATCTGGGCAACCGCATCGGTGCTGTATCCCGGAACATTGCACACAGGAATCCCTTTCTCCTTCGCTGCCTCAATGTCAATGACATTGTAGCCGGTTGCGGTGACGCCCAGATACTGAAGCTTCTCGCAGGCTTCGATGTGCGCTCTCGTAATGACCGTCTTATTGGAAATGACGATCTCCGCATCCTTCATCCGCTCCAGCGTCTCCTCCGGTGCCGTCCGGTCATAAACAACAAACTCACCCAGCTTTTCCAGCGGTTCCCAGCTCAGATCGCCCGGATTTAACGTATACCCGTCCAACAGTACAATTTTCATCCAATCATGTCCCCCTTCGCTTTTTCAAGACAGAACCAGAATGCCACGCCTTCCGACGTGTTATAGACGCCGCAGGGCTGATCATGAGCTTCCATGATTGCTTTCACAATGGACAGACCGATCCCACTACCACCATACTCTCTTGTGCGCGCTTTGTCAACCTTAAAGAACTTAATCCACACGTTTTCCAGGTCTTCCTGCGGAATTGGCTTTCCTGTGTTGACTACCGTGACGCGAACATTCTTTCCTTCATCCGCAACAGAAACTGTTATCAGCTTTTGGCCCTCTGCATGGTGCATGGCATTGCTCAGATAGTTGGTACATACCTCCTCGATCTTGAACTCGTCCGCATAGACCATGCATGGAGAATTGTAATTCTTAACAATCCGGATATCCTGTTTTTCACCAATCAGTTTGTTTGACGAAATCACCGTATCCAGCATTTCCGTCAGATCAAACACTTCCGGTGTCAGCGCGTCCTGTCCAAACTCCAGATGATTCAGCGTCAGAAGCTTCTTTACCATGGTGTTCATTTTGTCTGCTTCATCGATGATTACCTCGCAGTAGAAATTTCTGCTGTCCGGATCCTCATTGACCACATCCTGCAGTCCTTCCGCATAGCCCTGAATCAGAGCAATCGGTGTCTTCAGTTCGTGAGAAACATTGGACAGGAATTCCTTGCGCAGCTCGTCTATCTGAATTTTTTCCTCGATATCCTTTACCAGCTGCTTATTTGCCTCCTGCAGCTCTTCAATAGTCTTTTTCAGCTGATCCGCCATCTGATTCATGCTGTTTCCGAGAATTCCCACTTCATTTTCCTGATCGCCGTCATAGCGGCTCTCAAAATCCAGATTGGCCATCCGTTTGGACAGATCGGCCAGCTGATAGATTGGGCGGGTGATTCCCTGAGTAATAAACGATACAAGAATAATTGCCATCACCATGCCGACCATACATGTGATCAGAAGAAAGCTGTTTGCAATCCGTACACTTTCCTCCACCGGAGCAAGAGGTATTGACATCAGAAACAGATTATTGTTCTTCAGCGTTCCATAACATTCCATGTAGGATGTGTTGGATGCCGGGTACATCTTTTCCTGGATGACATAGTAAGAAGTTGTCTCAAGCACTTTTACCTGCCTTGGCTCCCCGGCCGTCTCATTGAAATTCTCCTGCAGGCGGCTCAGCATTTCTTTTTTTTCGATTACTGAAGTAAAGTTCGCACTTGTTTCCACAAACTGCCAGGATACCGGGATCGCCATGATAAAAGAAATGTTGTCTGCGTAGCGCATCCGTCCCATTTCCGCGTTCAGACCATCATAATCCTCACGCTCCATCATCTGCGTTATCGCTGTGTAGCTCTCACGCAGCGCATCCTGCTTATCCCGGAAATACAGCGTTTTCAGGAAAAAGTTATTCATTCCCCAGCAGAGAATGATCGTAAATGCGATGATTCCGATGAAAACGGAAATCAGCTGTATCTTTATCGAATGTTTCATGTCCGCTCCATTCCCTACTCGTCTTTTCCCGTTTCCGCCGGCTCAAATTTGTATCCCATTCCCCAGATGGTACGGATATAGTTTCCCTTCTCCCCCATCTTACTTCTCAGTTTCTTTACATGGGTATCGATGGTTCTCGCGTCCCCGAAATAATCGTAGTTCCAGACATTGTTCAGAATCTTTTCCCGGGAAAGAGCCAGTCCGCGGTTCTCGACAAAATAGGTAAGAAGCTCAAATTCTTTATAGCTCAAATCAATGGTCTTTTCATCAATTGTCACCTGATGAGCCGATTTATTAATCACAATCCCCTCGCACTCCAGCACATTTTCCTTCGCCTGACCGCTGCGCCGCAGCACTGCATCCACGCGGGCTACCAGGATCCTTGGACTGAACGGTTTGCTGATATATTCATCGACACCAAGATCAAATCCGCGCAGCTCATCCTGCTCATCGCCTTTTGCCGTCAGCATGATAATCGGAACTGCCGAATGCTCCCGGATAGTCCGGACCACATCCCATCCGTCCATTTTCGGCATCATCACATCCAGCAGGATCAGTGCCACATCCTTGTGGCGGAAAAACAGCTCAACTGCTTCTTCTCCGTCTCCCGCCTCCAGCACCTCATATTTCTGACGCACAAGAAAGTCCTTAACCAGCTTTCTCATTCTGCTCTCATCATCAACTACCAGTATTTTTGCACCTTCCATGTCATACCTCCTGTATCCATCGCAGCGGCTTTCTGCGGTTCCCCGCCTGCATGTTTCCCCAAAAAGGGCCGCAGCGTTTTCTGATTTCATTCTATCAGGCAATTATGGTGAAACTGTGAATTTACGGCCGGATCGTGACGTGCTCTGCATCGCCGCCTTCCTCACAATCCGCACACGGAAATGAGCAGAAAAGGGCTTCCCTTCGGAAAGCCCCTTTGCCTGTATCAATTGGATTACATGATGTCTGTGTTTGCAACGCCGTCCATGTCATCGAAGTCCTGATTCTCACCAACCATACCCCAGATGAAGGTATATGCCTGAGAACCTACACCGCTGTGGATCGACCAGCTGGGAGAAATTACTGCCTCTTCATTTCTCATTACGATGTGGCGGGTCTCCTGCGGCTCTCCCATGTAATGCATAACGAACGCAGTTTCCGGAATGTCGAAATACAGATAAACCTCCATGCGTCTGTCATGGGTGTGGCAGGGCATAGTGTTCCATACGCTGCCCGGCTCCAGCTTTGTCATGCCCATTACCAGCTGACAGCTTTCCACCTGACCCGGCAGGATGTATTTACAGATGGTGCGGTGATTGGACTGCTCCAGGGATCCAAGCTCAACCTTATTCTCCGGCTTAACGATGACTACGCCGTCCTCCGGTGTTCCTTCCGGTTTAATCAGAACGGTCGGATAGCTGTGGTGAGCCGGTGCGCTGTTTAAGTAAAACTTAGCCGGTCTGGAAGCGTCATCGCTGGAAAAACGGATGTCCTGTGCACCCATGCCGATGTACATACCTTCTTTATAGTCAACCGGATATGCCTTTCCGTCGATGGTGATGGTTCCCTTGCCGCCGATGTTAATCACGCCAAGCTCTCTTCTTTCGCAGAAATACTTTGCGCGCAGCTCATCTCCTGCTGTCAGAACCAGCTCGCTTTCTGCCGGTGTGGCAGAGCCGGTGATGATGCGGTCGATGTGGCTGTAAACCAGCTTGATCTCACCCGGAATGAACAGATTCTGAATCAGGAATTCCTCTCTCAGTCTCTCAGTTGTGTAATGCTTTACGTCCTTTGGACTTGCAGCGGTACGAAGTTCCATAGTAATTCCTCCTTATATTAGAAATGATGTAAGGGACAAAAAGTCTTTACCCTCATGATACACGGTTTCAGCCGCATCCGCAACCGGTTATTTGCCGCTGCTGCGGAATGCTGCACGCTTACGCATCGTCGGATCCAGAATCTTCTTGCGGATTCTCAATGTCTTCGGCGTTACCTCAAGAAGCTCATCGGTATCAATAAAGTCCAGACACTCTTCCAGACTCATGATTTTCGGCGTTACCAGACGAAGGGCATCGTCGGAACCGGACGCACGGGTATTGCTCAGATGCTTTGTCTTGCAGACATTTACCTCAACGTCCTCTGTCTTTCCTGTCTGACCGATGACCATTCCCGCGTATACCTTTTCTCCCGCTCCGATGAACAGCGTTCCGCGCTCCTGGGCATTGAACAGACCATAGGTGACTGCCTCGCCGCCCTCAAAAGCGATGATAGAGCCCTGCTTGCGGTACTGAATGTCGCCCTTGTACAGATCATATCCGTCAAAGATCGTGTTCATGATTCCGTTACCCTTGGTATCGGTCATAAATTCGCCGCGGTATCCGATCAGTCCGCGGGACGGGATGGAAAACTCCAGTCTTGTGTAGCCGCCCTGCGCGGATCCCATTCCCTGAAGCTCACCCTTACGGCTGCTCAGTTTCTGAATAACCGTACCGGAAAACTCCTCCGGTACATCCACATAAACCAGCTCCATCGGCTCTAAGAGACGGTTTCTCTCATCTCTCTTTGTCAGAACCTCTGCCTTGCTGACTGCAAATTCATAGCCCTCACGGCGCATGTTTTCGATCAGGACGGACAGATGAAGCTCTCCACGGCCGGAAACCTTGAAGCTGTCGGTATTTTCTGTCTCTTCTACACGAAGGGACACGTCTGTGTTCAGCTCACGGAAAAGACGGTCTCTTAAATGACGGGAGGTCACAAACTTACCTTCCTGGCCTGCCAGCGGGCTGTCATTTACCATGAACTGCATGGCAATGGTCGGCTCGGAAATCTTCTGGAACGGGATTGGTTCCGGATTCTCCGGCGAACAGAGCGTGTCTCCGATGTGAATATCCGCGATACCGGAAATCGCAACAATGGAGCCGATCTGGGCACTTGCCACTTCCACCTTGTTCAGTCCGTCAAACTCATAGAGCTTGCTGATCTTTACACGCTTTCTCTTATCCTCGTCATGGGCATTCACCAGAAGGCATTCCTGATTCACCTTGACAACACCGTTATCCACCTTGCCGACACCGATTCTTCCCACATATTCGTTGTAGTCGATGGTGCTGACAAGAATCTGGAGCGGTGCCTCCGGATCACCCTGCGGTGCCGGGATATGGTCAATGATCGTTTCAAACAGCGGAACCATGTTTACCTTCGGATCCTCCAGATCCTTCACGGCAAAGCCGGCCTTTGCGGAAGCAAAGATGAACGGGCACTCCAGCTGCTCATCGCTGGCGTTCAGATCCATCAGCAGTTCCAGAACCTCGTCCACAACCTCATCCGGTCTTGCTTCCGGACGGTCCACCTTATTGACGCAGACGATGACGGAAAGGTCAAGCTCCAGCGCCTTGCGCAGAACAAATTTTGTCTGCGGCATCGGACCCTCAAAGGCATCCACCACGAGGATTACGCCGTTTACCATTTTCAGTACACGCTCAACCTCACCACCGAAATCCGCATGTCCTGGTGTATCAATAATGTTGATTTTTGTATCTTTATAGGTAACTGCAGTGTTCTTTGCCAGGATGGTGATTCCTCTCTCCCGCTCAATGTCATTGGAGTCCATGACACGTTCCTGCACCTCCTGATGCGCTCTGAACACACCGCTCTGCTTCAGCAGTTCATCAACCAGGGTTGTTTTGCCATGGTCAACGTGAGCGATAATTGCAATGTTTCTTACATCTTCTCTTATCATCGGATTCTGTCCTTCTTTCCAAATAAATTATGTCACATCCGCCTGAATGTATCAACAGCGGTCCGTGTCCAAACGCAGCAACGCGTCTTCACACCTTCCCTGTTTCTTAACTGATAAAAAGGTTCCTGCGGCATTTCCATGCTCACAGCAACCCTTTTATATTAACATAACCTATTTATCAATTTCAAGTAGAAAACATTCATTTTTTCACGATTTCCGGCAGTTTTTTTCTGCCGGAGCGTCAGCTTATCTGCCGCATCTCATCTCATGCCTGCGGATCCGCGTCTGCATTGCTCTCTGCCGACTTCTCCACCACTGCTGCCAGCGCCTGAAGCGTTCCTGCCAGACCGGCAATATCGTTCGGAATGATGATTTTTGTCGCCTTGCCGTCCGCCGCTTTTTCAAACGCCTCCAGACTTCTCAGCTGCAGAACTGCCGCATCCGCTCCTGCTTCACGGAGAAGACGGATACCTTCCGCATCGGCTTCCTTCACACGGCGGATTGCCTCTGCCTCACCCTCTGCCTCACGGAGCATTGCTTCCTTCTTTGCTTCCGCACGAAGGATTGCCGCCTGTTTCTCTGCCTCCGCGTCAAGGATGGCTGCCTGCTTCTTACCTTCCGCACGGAGAATGTCGGACTGCTTCACACCTTCAGAAGTCAGGATTGCCGCACGCTTTTCACGCTCTGCCTTTGCCTGCTTCTCCATCGCGCCCTGAATGTCAGCCGGCGGTGTGATGTTCTTCAGCTCCACACGGTTTACCTTGATTCCCCACGGATCCGGTGCCGTGTCCAGAGAACTTCTCATCTTGGTATTGATGGTCTCACGGGAAGTCAGTGTTTCGTCCAGCTCCAGTTCACCGATGATGTTTCGAAGCGTGGTAGCGGTCAGATTCTCGATTGCCATGATCGGATTCTCCACACCGTAGGTGAAAAGCTTCGGATCGGTGATCTGGAAGAATACAACGGTATCGATCAGCATGGTTACGTTATCCTTCGTGATTACCGGCTGCGGCGCAAAGTCAACAACCTGCTCTTTTAAGATAATGTTCTTTGTGATGCGGTCAATGAACGGCACTTTGAAATGTATGCCAACGGACCAGGTTGCCAGGTATCCGCCAAGACGCTCGATGATCACGGCATGAGCCTGGGGAACGATGCGAATGCTGGATACAAGAATCAGCAGGATCACAACCGCAACTACGGCAATTGCAACAAACTGTACGTTAATCGTCGCTGCTAACATAGAAATTTCCTCCTTTTAATCGTCCGGTTTCCCGGTTACTGCTTTCTTTCTGTTTCACGGAAGCTTTCTGCTTCCTTCTTTTACCGGATCCTGTTATAACGTTTCCTGTTTTACCGGATCCTTTTTTGCCGGAATCTCTTTTTCCGAAGCTTCTCTGCGTACGATCAGCTTTACACCGCTGATGCGCACAATCGTTACCATGGCTCCCTCCGGAATTACCGCATCGTCATCCTCTGCGGCTGCTGTCCATTCCTGACCGCGTACCACTGCCGTACCGAAGCCTTCCCTGTTGTTAATCTGTGCTGTAACCTTTGCCGTCATACCGATCAGACTGTCCACATTGGTCTTTGTGACATGGCCCTTTATGTATCTTCCTGCTGCAGGACGGATCGTTGCCAGCAGAATAAAGGCGATCACAAGGAACAGCGTCAGCTGCACTTCCACCGACAGATTCAGCATAGCTGCTGCCATGGCTGCCAGCGACCCAAAGGCAAACCAGATGGTCAGGAGCTGAAATGTCAGCATCTCGATCACAACAAAAACGATAAATGCGATCAACCAGGCAATAATTTCCATTAATGTTCCCTCCTTCCTTTCATCTTATGGCATGATGATATCACAGGATTCCGGTTTTGTGTTCCTGATGTCAAAACTGCCGGATGTTTTTGTCATTTTTGCGTTTTATGGCACAAAAAGGCCGGGATTCTCTCCCGGCTCATTCCTTCTGCATCGTTATCGGAATCCCGAAACGGTATGCTCGCATTCCTATATTACATGGTACACCACGATCCGCAGGGTAAACCAGTTTTCATCCCAGTCTGTTTCCAGCGTTCCATTGGTCTGGCGGATCATCTCCTCCATCACACGGATTCCGATTCCATGATTCTGTCTGTCTTCCTTTCTGCTCAGCAGCCTTCCTTCTCTGACGTTCACCACTCCGTCATACCGGTTCCTTACCTCGATCATCAGATTCAGCTTTTCCACCTTCATCCAGATTTCCATCTGTCTCTCATCCTGGTCCAGACGGGCACAGGCCTCCATGGCATTGTCCAGCGCATTGCCAAGAATTCCGCAGAGAATTGTGCCGCTGATGTCAAGGTCGCCTGGTACGGACACCGTTGAGGATACACGGATGCCAAGCTTATCTGCCTCCTCCAGTTCGTAGTTCAGCACGGCATCCACGGTGAAATTGCCGGTCGTCACCTTTGACTTGCCCCGCATGGACTCACCCTGCTGTTCCTGCTCCAGATGGCGGATGATTGCCTGACAATCCCCTTTTTCTGCCAGACTCAGCAGGTACAGCGCCTGATTTTTCCGTTCATGGCGCTGCCGTCTCGCCGCATCCTGCCAGGCGGCAATGGTGCGGTACTGCCGTTCATAGTAATCTGCCTGACTTCGCAGGATCCGTGCGCTCAGCTCCTGATCCTGTTTCAATGCTTCCTCCTCCTGGATCAGGAACAATGTTTCCAGAACAAGAGCAAAGGCAATGAACAGCATTCCTGCCACCCGCACCGTATCATTTCCTCTCTGCAGCGCGAAATACACCACGTTGATCATGATCCAGAGCAAAAACCAGGCGATCAGGACAAGACGTCTTCTCATCCGGAATGAAATCCCGATGGAAACATCCTGCCTGACTTCCTCTGTCAGCGACCGGGACGGATGGTTCTGTTTTCCTGTCATTCTCGCATAGTGAATTCCCATGTAGGCGGGAAACAGATTCAGAACTACCAGTAAAATGATATCATCCATGTTCCTTCTCCTTCAGGTAGTCCCAGAAGAGACTTCGCACATTCGCCCGGTTCTTTTCGCTGATGTTCAGAATCGTCCCGTCTCTCATGGCGACTTTTTCATATTGAAACGCCTCCACATGTTCCATGTTGATCAGATAGGCTTTGTGGATCCGGGCGAAGCTTCGGGAAGGAAGCAGCGCCTGGGCATGATCCAGCTTGTCATAGTACTCATAGCTTCCGTTTGCCGTGTGGACGACAACCTTTCTTCCGCTGCTCTCCAGATAGAGAATGTCACGGCAGAGCAGATTTACCACATTCTTTCCATATTGAAAACGGAAGGTTTCCCGGATCGATGACCGGATCCGTTCCATCGCTCTCTCTAGGATGTCATACAGTTCCTCTTTCTTTACCGGCTTGGAACAGAAACGGAATGGCTCCACCTCAAACAGCTGACGCAGATACTGGTCATATCCGGAAACATAGACGATCAGGACGCGGTTCACCATTTCCCTCAGTTTTTTCCCCAGCGTGATTCCATCCATACCTCCCATCTCGATGTCCAGAAACAGAAGCTCAAAACTTTCTTTTTCTTCCATGGCACGCAGAAGCTCTTCTGCCGAATTGTAGAGCCTGATCTCAAAATCCAGTCCATGTTCCTTTTCATAGGCGCAAAGCAGGCGATGCATTTCTTCCGTAAACGTGATGCTGTCATCACATACACCAATTCCAATCATCGGATTCCCCTCTAATTCTCAAACAGGACCAGCTCTTTTTCGATCTTTGCATACCAGATCTGACCTTCCACGCTGATCCCGGCTTTTCCGCTGAAGCACTCCACCAGTTCGTTCTGAAAGCGTTCCGATTCCTGCACTGGAACCAGAATAACAAGCGTGACCTGCTCCCCATAGTCACTGTCCAGCTGGGTATAGCCCTTCTGACCGATCAGATAGAGAAGCTTTCCGATTCCGTTGTAATCAACCGTTACCCACAGCTGGTCTGCCAGCTTTTTTTCGATAATGACGCTGTTGCGCAGACCCTCCTGGGTTGCCGCCGTGTAGGCGCGGACCAGTCCTCCCGTTCCAAGAAGCGTTCCTCCGAAATATCTGGTTACAACAACAACGGTATCACAAAGCTGCTGCCCCACGATCACGTCAAGCATCGGCTTTCCGGCTGTCTGTGATGGTTCACCGTCGTCACTGCACCGCATCTGATCGCCCTTCTTTCCCAGACAGTAGGCATAGCAGTTATGCCTTGCATCATAGTATCGTTTTCTTGTCGCCTCGATAAACGAAACGGCTTCTTCTTCTGTCTCCACATGGGCAACGGAGGCGATGAAGCGGGATTTCTTTTCTTCGATTTCCCCCTGTTTCCCTTCATATACCGTTCTATAGGATTCTATCATTGATCTGCACCCCTCTTCGCCGGCACCGTCTTTTTCTTCACGGTCCGCGCTTTCATATTCAGCTATTGTAACCGATTTTTCCGCGCATTACAATCCCCTTTGAATTTTTACTGGTAAATATGGGAATTATTTGTTATACTGAGACTGATTGAATCATCCATTTGTTATTTACGCAGTAAGGAGGCGTTACCATATGAAATTAGGCTTTCGTGATCTGGAGCGGATGACGCAGAAACGTCAGTCCGGCACGGCAGACAAGAGCCGCATCGCCGGTGTCGCGGCGCTGAAACTGCTCCTGCTTGTTGTGCTGATTGCCGTCATTGCCGCTGTCACCGTCGGTCTTGGCGTGATCCGCGGGATTCTCGACAATACACCGGAGCTGACGCTGACAAACGTCCAGCCCCAGGGATATTCCTCAAAAATCTACGACGCAGAAGGAAATCTGATGCAGGAGCTGGTCATGGCAGGAACAAACCGGGAGGAAGTGACCTATGATCAGCTTCCCACCGATCTGGTCAATGCGTTTATCGGCATCGAAGACAGCCGCTTCTGGTACCATAACGGCATTGATGTCAAAGGAATTCTCCGTGCCGGATTTGTCGCGCTGACGACCGGACGTTTTTCCGAAGGAGGAAGTACCATCACCCAGCAGCTGATCAAGAACAATCTGCTGGAGGGCGGCTATGAACGAACGTTGTCCGAAAAGTTCAAACGCAAGCTTCAGGAGCAGTATCTTGCCATGGAGCTGGAAAAAATCAGCAGCAAAACGCAGATTCTTCAGGACTATCTGAACACAATTAATCTGGGAAGCAACTGTCTCGGCGTTCAGGTGGCATCCAGGCGGTATTTCGGAAAGTCTGTCTCCGACCTGAACCTGTCTGA
Organism: Lachnospiraceae bacterium; assembly: GCA_017472605.1. GTDB lineage: Bacteria > Bacillota > Clostridia > Lachnospirales > Lachnospiraceae > Anthropogastromicrobium. The sequence continues at coordinate 7,706 of JAFUPV010000071.1, read as the reverse complement.
ATGCACCGTGCTGGCTGCGATTACTTCCAACCCAACCGCCTACAATCCGATCACACACCCGGAAAACAATGCCAGACGCCGCCAGATCGTTCTCTCCAACATGGTGGAACAGGGAAGCATTTCACAGGAGGAAATGAATCTTGCACTGGGCGACGATGTTTATTCCCGCATTCAGCAAATCAATGAAACGGTGACATCAACCAGCTCCACCGATGTCTTTTCCTATTTTGAAGACGCTGTGTTCCAGGCGGTGTCAGAAGATCTTCAGGAGGTCTACGGCTATACCGCGTCTCAGGCCAACACCCTTCTTTACAGCGGCGGCCTGGAGATCATCACCACCATGGATCCCACGATCCAGACAATCGTTGATGAAGAGATTAATAATCCGCAAAACTACTATCTCGCCACCGGAGAATCCCTTGAGGAGTACTCGCTGGCATACAACCTTTCTGTGACAAAAGGAGACGGAACGGTTGTTACCTATAACGAAAACGATGTTACCAGTTACCACAAAAATGACCTTGACAAACCGGCTTTTAAGAACATCTTCCGGACCAGAGAAGAACTGAATCAGGCGGTCGAAGTCTTTCGGAACTACGCAGTGGGCGCGGACGATGTGATCAATCACGAAACCATCCAGGTCATCCTCCAGCCTCAGGCCTCCCTGGTTGTCATGGATCCCTACAGCGGCCATGTGCTGGCGATTGCCGGCGGACGCGGAGAGAAAACGGGAAGCCTGACACTGAACCGCGCCACAGATTCCGCCAGACAGCCCGGATCCTGCTTTAAAATTCTTGCCGACTTCGCTCCGGCAATTGATAATGGAGGCGCCACGCTTGCCACTACGTTTTATGACGCGCCGTACACGGCAAATGATCAGCAGATCATGAACTGGTGGGGTACCCAGTACCTGGGCTATAACAACATCCGTCAGGGAATTAAATATTCCATGAATGTGGTTGCCGTAAAATGCCTCCAGTCCCTTGTTTCCCCTGCTGTCGGTTACAGCTATGTGGAGAATTTCGGAATCACTACCCTGGTGGACAGCGATAAGGTTCCTTCCATCGCCCTTGGCGGAATTACCTATGGTGTTTACAATCTGGAACTGGCAGCCGCCTATTCTTCCATTGCCAATGACGGAATCTACAATGAGCCGGTCTTCTATACAAAAGTGCTGGACCGCTCCGGTCAGGTGATCCTGGAAAACAAGACAGAGGGAACACGGATTCTGAAAAGCACAACTGCCGCTCTGCTGACCGATGCTATGGTGGATACCGTTTCCAACGAGGGAATTTACAATCAGTACGGAATTGAGCCGACCGGTGCCAGATGCCAGGTGGAAGGCATGACCGTCGCCGGTAAATCCGGATCCACCACCGACTCCAATGATGTCTGGTTTGTCGGCTATTCCCCTTACTACACCTGCTCCATCTGGTCCGGCTACGACTCTTCCAAGGCGCTTGGAACCGGCCAGGTCTATCACAAGGATCTTTGGCAGAAAATCATGACGAGGATCCATGAGGGAAAAGAAAACCGGGAATTTGTATTCAGTGAGGAGCTGGAATACTACACCATCTGCAGCAAATCCGGTCTTCTCGCCATCGACAGCGTCTGCAACTGTGAAGGAAGCAACGCCATCACCTATCAGGAGGCGTTTGCTCCGGGAACAGAACCCACCGAATACTGCAACCGCCACTATACGCTGTGGATCTGCCAGGAATCCGGTCAGAGCGCCGGCATCTACTGTCCTGACGCCTCTGTTTTGCAGAAGGTCTTCTTCCGCATTGACGATTCCGACCTGGCATCCTCCGTGGCCACCCTGGATACCTCCTTCCTTGCTCCGTCTGCTCTGCAGAGCTGCACGATCCACACCCAGCCTCCGCAGCAGACAGTCGGATCGGTTCCCAACGAACCGGCAGTTCCGACGGATGCGCAAACTGATTCGACAGCTCCGACTGACGCACAAAACCAGCCGACGGCTCCGACTGATGCACAAAGCCAACCAACGGCCACGACGGATGCACAAAGCCAACCAACGGCCACGACGGATGCACAAAACCAGCCGACAGAACCGTCCGACGCATCCGGCTCAGGCCTGGTTCCTCTGGAAACCATTTCGCCAGATGCCTGACAGCCAAAGCATTCTTTTTAAATTGTAAAAACGACTGTTAAACGACCGAAATCGCCCCCAAGCGTTAGATTTTCTTCTAACCTTTGAGGGCGATTTCCTTTATCCTGTCGGATATTTTATTTGTTCCTTATTTGAAATACTCAACACCGGATTCAAACAGCTTCAGATCCTGCTCACCATAGATGTTGATTGCAACGGAATCACCGCGGCGCTCGGAATGTGCCATCTTACCGAGAACACGTCCGTCCGGGCTGGTGATACCTTCGATTGCGCCATAGGAGCCATTGATGTTCCACTCCTCATCCACAGCCGGATTTCCGTCTGCATCCACATACTGGGTTGCGATCTGTCCGTTGGCAGCCAGCTTCTGAATCCATTCCTGACTTGCTACGAAACGACCCTCTCCGTGGGAAGCCGGATTGCAGTATACACCGCCAAGCTCAGCCTTCTGCAGCCACGGAGACTTGTTTGTCATTACCTTCACGTAAGCCATCTTGGAGATATGGCGGCCGATGGAGTTGGTTGTCAGTGTCGGAGAATCGCTCAGCTGTGCCGGGATGATCTCGCCGTACGGTACAAGACCAAGCTTGATGATGGTCTGGAATCCGTTACAGATACCAAGTACAAGACCGTCACGCTTATTTAACAGATCCATGACTGCTTCCTTCAGCTTCTCATTACGGAACGCCGTCGCGAAGAACTTCGCAGAGCCGTCCGGCTCGTCACCGGCAGAGAATCCGCCCGGGAACATGATGATCTGAGACTCGTTAATTGCTTTCGTGAACACATCAACGGAATCACGGATGTCTTCTGCGGTCATGTTGCGGACAACCTTAACGATTGGCTCCGCACCGGCACGGGCAAAGGCCTTTGCACTGTCATACTCACAGTTGGTACCCGGGAATACCGGAATGAATACCTTCGGCTTCGCGATCTTATTGCGGCATACATAGATGCTGTCAGCCTTGTAGATGGACGGCTGTGGCTTTGGAGATTCCTTGCCGGATACGGACGGGAATACCTTCTCCAGCGTTGCCTTCCATGCGGATACCGCCTCTTCCATGGTTACCGTTACATCGTGGTAGGTAAATACCGCATCTGCAGTCACCTCACCGATTACGGTACACGGAACCTTCAGATCCTCCAGACCCTCTTCGGAAACCTCGGCGATGATGTTTCCATAGCCGGCAGCAAACAGTTCTTCTCTGCTTACCGCGTCAGTCAGCGCAACACCGAAACCATTACCGAATGCCATCTTGCTGACAGCCTCAGCAACACCCTTGCCGCAAACGGCATAGGCAGACAGAATCTGTCCCTTCTTTACCGCATCGAAAATCTCTCCGTAGAGTTCCTTTACCTGCTCATAAACCGGCAAATCATAGGCATCCTTCGCAATGCGGAAGAGAACCAGTTTGTTTCCTGCCGCCTTCAGCTCCGGAGTTACCACATGCTTATCGGAAGCAACGTCTACCGCAAAGGATACCAGTGTCGGCGGAACGCTGATCTGGTCGAAGGTGCCGGACATGGAATCCTTACCGCCGATGGACGGAAGACCAAATCCCAGCTGCGCCGCATAGGCACCAAGAAGAGCTGCAAACGGCTGTCCCCAGGTGTGCGGATCGGCAGTCATGCGCTTGAAGTACTCCTGATAGGTCATGCGGATCTTTGAATAGTCTCCGCCAGCCGCAACGATTTTGGCAATGGATTCCAGAACTGCGTAAACAGCGCCATGATAGGGGCTCCAGGAAGACAGATAGGGATTGAAACCATAGCTCATCATGGTCACTGCGTCTGACTTGCCTGTTGCTACCGGAATCTTTGCTACCATAGTCTGAATCTCTGTCAGCTGGTACTTACCGCCGTAAGGCATCACAACCGTACCTGCACCGATGGAGCTGTCGAACATCTCAACAAGACCCTTCTGGGAGCAGACATTCAGATTCGCCAGCATCTTCAGCCACTCATCTTTTACATCAGCTACCGGAGTCTCGTTGAAGAAACAGTCCTCCTTCGCCGGAATCTCAACGGTAACATCGGTTTCCTGATGCGCGCCGTTTGTATCCAGGAATGCGCGGCTGATGTTTACAATGTCCTTTCCTCTCCAGCGAAGAACAAGACGCGGCTCCTCTGTAACCGTTGCAACAACCGTTGCCTCCAGATTCTCCTCTGCCGCATAGCCGAGGAAGGTATCCACATCCTTCGGATCTACAACAACTGCCATACGCTCCTGAGACTCGGAAATGGCGATTTCCGTTCCGTCAAGACCTGCATACTTCTTCGGAACCTTGTCCAGCTCGACAACAAGACCAGGTGCCAGCTCACCGATGGCTACAGAAACGCCGCCTGCACCGAAGTCGTTACACTTCTTAATCAGGTAGCTTACTTCCTCACGGCGGAACAGTCTCTGGATCTTACGCTCAGTCGGCGCATTACCCTTCTGAACCTCTGCACCGCAGGTTTCGATGGAGGAGGTGGTATGAGCCTTGGAGGAACCGGTTGCGCCGCCGCAGCCGTCACGGCCGGTACGTCCGCCCAGGAGAATGATGATATCGCCCGGATCGGAGTTCTTGCGGACAACGGCACGTCTCGGAGCAGCACCCATGACAGCACCGATCTCCATGCGCTTTGCCACATAGTCCGGATGGTAGATTTCCTTTACATAACCGGTTGCAAGACCGATCTGGTTTCCGTAGGAGCTGTAGCCGGCAGCCGCCGTGCGAACCAGCTTCTTCTGCGGCAGCTTGCCCTTGAGCGTCTCAGCAAGGGACTTGGTCGGGTCAGCAGCACCAGTCACACGCATTGCATGATACACATAGGTACGGCCTGACAGCGGGTCACGGATCGCACCGCCAAGACAGGTAGCAGCACCTCCAAACGGCTCGATCTCGGTCGGATGGGTGTGGGTCTCGTTCTTGAAGTTCACCAGCCACTCTTCTGTCTTTCCGTCCACCTCAATGGGAACAACGATGGAACATGCATTGATCTCGTCGGATTCTTCCTGATCCTCCAGCTTGCCTTCCTTTTTCAGCTTGCGCATTGCCATCAGGGCAAGATCCATCAGGCAGACAAACTTGTCGGAACGGCCTGCAAAGATCTCACCATGGGTCTTTACATAGTTCTGGTAGGTCTCTTCCAGCACCTGACGATAGTATCCGTCTTCAAAGGTAACATTCTTTAATTCGGTCTGGAAGGTGGTGTGACGGCAGTGATCGGACCAGTAGGTATCCAGAACACGGATCTCTGTCATGGACGGATCACGCTTCTCTTCCTCTGCGAAATAGTTCTGGATATGGAGGAAATCCTTGAAGGTCATTGCCAGATTAAGGGAAGCATACAGTTCTTTCAATTCCCCTTCCGGCATTACGGTAAAACGATCCATGATCTTCACGTCAGCCGGATCCTCGAACACCGTGTTCAGCGTTTCCGGAATTTCGTTGGAGGCTTCTCTGGAGTCCACCGGGTTGATGCAGTGGTTCTTCAGTTTTGTGACTTCCTCCTCTGTCAGAGTGCCGGAAATCACATATGTAGTTGCGGAACGGATGATCGGATTCTCGTTCTCATTTAACAGTCTGACACACTGCTCCGCAGAATCTGCTCTCTGATCGAACTGACCAGGCAGATACTCAACAGAGAAAATGATATCATTTTCTGCATGCGGAAAGCTGGTCTCATAGAGATCATCCACCGGCGGTTCAGAGAAAATGGTTCCTTTTCCCTTTTCATATGTCTCGTCTGACAGGTTTTCAATGTCATAGCGGATCAGCACACGGACTGCCGTTGCGCCTGCGATGCTCAGATAGCTGCCAAGCTCTTCCATCAGCTCCTGTGCCTTTACTGCATAGGGAGCCTTTTTCTCAACATAGATTCTTCTAACGCTCATAACGTCCTCCAACTCGGAATACTTATCGGTCTGTAGTTGCCTCTGCGGAACATTTTTGTGGATTCTTCCGAACCACAGGATTCCACAATTGCTACTATAACATATTCTTTCACAGAATGGCAACTGATTCTTTTATTTTCCGTTGGAGAAATATACGGATTTTTTTCAATAATTACTGGCACTTTTTACCGTTTCCTTCTCTGACTGCCAATTCACGAAAGCAATTGTTCCAGCAACTGCTTTCTGTTATTAATGAACATTTCCGTTACCTGATAGCTTTCTGTCTCTTCATATTTACATGGATGAATCGTTCCGCCATCAAAGCTCAGTATTTCCGCTCCCGGAAGTCCAAGAAGAATCGGTGAATGGGTCGCGATCAGAAACTGGGAACCTCGCTTTGCGCATTCCGCGATTTCCATCAGAAGGGTCAGCTGCCGCTGGGGAGACAGGGCGGCCTCCGGCTCATCAAACAGGTATAAACCGTTTGGTCTCAGTTGGTTCTGGACAACTGCCAGAAAGCTTTCTCCGTGAGACTTCTCATGATACCCGGCAGACGGATGAGCGATATCCGCATATTCCGTTTCCTTCGTCGCCACATTATAGAAGCTTTCCGCCCGCAGAAAATATCCCCATTCTGCCTTTCGATATCCCCTTGAAACTGTCATCGCCTGACAAAGCTCCGAATGGGAATCATAGGTTGAAAACCGGTAATTTCTCGTTCCTCCCTCCGGATTGAAGCCGGAAGCAATGGCAACCGCTTCCAGTAAGGTTGATTTTCCAGTTCCGTTTTCTCCCACCAGAAACGTGACCGGCTTCTTAAATTCCAGGCGTTCCAGGCCGGAAATCGCTTTCATTCTTCTTAAATAACTGTGCGAATCAATCCGCGTCCAGTCAATCCATATGCCTCTCATCAGCTGCTCGTTCATTTCATTCACTCCGTAACATAACCGTTTTATCCGTAACGGAAATCCCTGTTTCGCAGAAACATCCGCTCAGACATGCAAGCGCAATCCTCATCATTCATCCACGCCGTTTAATATTTCCATCATAATTCAATCCCCTGTGGAATGCAACTGAAAAATAATAATGCCCATTGAAAACTTTTTTGAAAAAGTTTCAAATTCTGCTTGACAATTCCACGAAACCTGCTATAATAGCACTTGTCGATGAGACAACAGCAAATCTTCCTCGATAGCTCAATGGTAGAGCACTCGGCTGTTAACCGAGTTGTTGTAGGTTCGAGCCCTACTCGGGGAGCTGATGTTCGGTTTACAGAACATCAAACCGGGAATGCAAAACAAGTATACCGGTTCTTTTTATGTAAATGTGTCCATAGCTCAGCTGGATAGAGCAACGGCCTTCTAAGCCGTGGGTCGGGGGTTCGAATCCCTTTGGGCACATGTCGAAAGCACTTCGTTTGAAGTGCTTTTTTGTTGTCTTTCCGGTTATCAGATGGCATCAAATTGTTTCTTATTATTGTAATTCTCTGTTTTAAGAGTACTGCCCTATTGAATCCATTGTCATCACTGTCTCCGGTCATGCAGAGTTTTAAGTCATGCTCGTGTTTGGGCATAAAAATAACACGCCGAAGCGTGCATAAATCCTTATCTGATTCCATGCCATGCAGTCTGCAACAAAAATCCCAACCGCTCCCAAATCTTGTTCTTGATGCGTTCCATGCAGATTTCTCTGCCC
>JAFUPV010000070.1 GCA_017472605.1 Lachnospiraceae bacterium | reverse complement strand
TCTCTATAAAAAAGGCCAACGCCCCAACTCTCGTTGAAAGGAATCAGCCCGCTCTTTTTCACAAGTAATTCTGTGTATTTTTATTCAATTTCAATAGTTTTTGGTATCATTTCCATGGTCTCTTTTTCCATCGGCAACACTTGTTGTGTAGGTACTTTCCCAAAATCGAGCATCCCTCTGCACACCTTTCTTCCCCTCAATGTAAGTAAAATAGCGCCAAAAGCGCTGTTCAAATGCAAATTTCCCTCATTCTTGCGAAGCGCTTTTACCTGCACTGACGCCCGCATCCAGCTCACTGCTCCCATAAATAAGACGGTACATACTGCGCAAGCTCCTCGCCCGACTTGCTGCTCAATTAATTCTGACCGAACGTGTCACTGGCACGTTCGCCTGGATGCAGTAATAATACGAAAAGCTCCAGACTGGTTTTGTTTATTCGTAAAACCAGTCTGGAGCTTGATTTGATGATTCTGCTTCTTCTATACTACCGGATTCCCCCGCACGATGTGCGCCTGTAATCCTAAAAAACATTCATAATATTCATTTATACATTTCTATTTTTCACACAATTGCTATTGGCACAAAAAAGCTTCTTATTCTCTTGCATATTTCTTCCCATAATGTTATAATGACTATACCGCATGTGATAAAAATCATTTTCCGAATTGGATGACCTGCCGCTTAAAGATAAACAGTTCTGTTTCTCTTACGGAGGTACTTATGGAAACGATTGATCACCTTGAAGCCCGTGATGCTCATCCAGAAGATGTGTGTCCGGATACCGAAACGAAAGATGAAATCGCACTTCACAAGAATGAAACGAATCCACAGAATCGGGAGGAATTAACACCAGAAGAACGGGCATCTCTTCACGTCAGAAACGCAAACAGCCGGACGATTTTCAAAAATCCAACTCTGGCATGTCAGTTTTTGAAGGGATATCTTGATCTTCCCATCTTTGCCAATTTGAAACCGGAAGACATTGAAGATGTCACAAACACCTATCAGGCTTATCTTGGCATTGAGTTTGAAACCGATACGGTTAAGCGTATCCGTTTGAATATTAATGGTGTTGACCGTGAAATTTTTGTTATCTCGTTAATCGACCACAAAAGTTACGTCGATTACGACGTCTCCATGCAGCTTCTTCGTTACATGGTTACCATCTGGCACGAATTCGCGAAGAAAAAGAATCGTGAAAAAGAATTTGCCAGCATCCGCAAAAGTTTTCGCTATCCTCTGATTATTCCCATTGTGTACTATGAGGGAGCCAAAAAATGGACAGCCGACCTCCACTTTCATAATCGGATTGAATGTTGGAAGTATGCCCGGAAACTGGTTCCTGATTTTACCTATCGGGTTGTTCGTATTCACGACTATACAAATGAAACGTTAGCGGAACGCAATGATGAAATTTCCCTCGCGTTCCTGATTAACAAAATACAGAATGAGAAAGACTATACTGAGTTCCTGAATACATCACGGGAATTCGTCAGCAAAGTCTACCGAAACGCGCCAGAAGATATCCGAAAAATTTTTCAGGATATCCTGTGATCCTTACTTATGAAGATGAAAGTACCAACCGATGATGCACAAAAGATGATGGAAGAAATGGAGGGCGGTCGCATGGGTTATCTTTTCGAGAACATGGAAAAAATGGACATACAAGCGGAACGCCGAAAAACTGAAAAAGCAGAAAAGAAGCTGGAAGATTTCAAGCGTAAAACGCAAAAGGAATTGGAACAGCTGAAACTGGACACGGAAAATCAGGTGAAGCAGGCTTATCTTGACTCTCAGGAGAAAATCAAGCAGGCAACTCTTGATGCCCGGTCTGAAAGAAACCAGATTGTCCTGCAGCTTATTACGCTTTGCAGACAGGAAGGATTAACAAAAGACGAAACAATCGATAAGCTTCGTGACGTTTATAAGCTCTCCGATGCTGCGATTGATTTTGCACGGAACAACTGCTGATATTTTTACAGAATCATTTGGCAGAGCATCCATCGTACATGATCACATGCGAAAAACGGTTTTGATGATATTATCCATACCATCAAAACCGTTTTTTCATGCTCGGTTTGAAACAAACCGCAATGAACCATCGCCATTCTAAATTTTTTATACATAACAGAAACCAAGAATCGTAAAACATTTCATCGGATCCACCATCTGCACTTCCACCTGATGAATCGCATCCTGATCGCTCTGCACGATGATTGCCGCATTACAATGATTCCATCCAACTTCCAGCGGATCAATGGTTCGCGCTTTCTGTCCATCAACAAAGATGTCTGCCGGTCCGAAAGACGGATCACCGGAATCCTTATAGAGTATCATCAGATTCTGACAGCGAATGGTCAGACAAAATGTGTTCCTCACAGGCACCTCTTCTGCGCATGCAGCCTGATCAGACTCAACGACGAACTCGTCCTTCTCTGCCGACATCATCCCAGCATACATCCAGTTATCTTCAAACTCTGGCGTTGTATATGCATGATCGTCCAGTTCAACACATTGCAGAACATTGTCGCTCTCACAAAACATTCCACATTCCAATGCCATCACATTGTTGCAGTTTTGACAGGTTTTTCTGGTAATGGTCTGAAGATCCTGCCATGTGTTTCCAAGGAGTGGATGCGGTTTTAACTGGCAGTCGTTATTCAGGCAATCGTCTTCTGAAATGCACTCCGATGCCAGCATCAGCAGATTGCGTATGCAGTCTGCCATGATCCGATGACCTTCGTTGGTTGGATGGAACAGATCATAGAAATACTGACGTTTCGTAATGACCGGTGTTTCTTCATAAAACTGTGGAACGACTGCATCTTTTATGCTGACCATCGGCAGATCATAGTGATATCCGATTGGTGCCAGACGTTCCTGAAGATTCCAGTCATCCATAAACACGGAGAAAAGCAGGATGACACCTGGTTCGCCAGGCCCTTTCATTGCTTTCCGAATCAGACTTTCATAGCAGATTCCTTCTGTTTCATCGCCCAGATCATTGACTGCATATTCAATAATAACAAGGTCCGGTTTCACTGTGCCATTTCTAAGAAGATCCCGCTCATATCTGGCAACACCAAATTCAGAGGAAGTTCCGCCAACACCGGCTTTTACAAAATGGACATTTCTTCCGTCTCCCGGTGCAAAACATTGTTTAATGAAGGAATACGTCAGATATGCATAGCTTGCCGTTCCGATTGGTTTCGCAGCCGCTCCCTGCGTAATGGAACCGCCGATGAAAGCGATTGTCACCTCATCCCCACGCTTTGCTTTTTCAATGGTACGAGTTACGCGGGACAGATTTCCTTCATGAAGAAGAGACCGCTGAATCATTCTCTGATATGCTTCCGATTCAAAATTCACCGGCTCGTCTACGGTAAGCTCAGGAACCGGAATTCCATACTGCAGATAGAAAACAACGGTAATTTTTGCAGTCATATATCGCGGAAACTTCATGAGAACAGAAGAAAGAACGGTATCCTGTTCTGAGCATGGATACGCTTCCAGTGCAACAATGCTTTCCCGCCCATTTAATAAAACATCGGTATGAAAGGATGTTCCCTCATATCCATTCTGACAATTACAGTTCAGTGAGAATTGCATCACATCGTTACGATCTTCTGCATTCACGGCAGATGCAGAAACACCGATTGAATGAACCAGCTGGCGAAAGCTGCTACAGACCTGAAGTTTCTTCGCCAGATTCTTGTCCAGTTCAGGCAAAACAGAAGTTACTTTTGCTTCGACCCTCCCGTCCAGATAATTCACATCCTGATATCCTCCCTGGCCGTTTGGTCTGGCTTCCACCAGACTTTCAAACATCAGGTAGACAGCTGGACGCTTTTGAACCGGATCCTTTGGAGCACTTGGTTGTTTTAATTGTTCCATCTCTTTCCTCCTGTTATCACATCTATCCGATCTGATGTGCCATCATTCCTGCAGCATTTTCAGGATTGCGTCCCGGTAGATTGACTTTGCCTTCTGATAATAAGCCGGGCCAGTCGATGCAAAATGCTCCATCATTACACCGCTGTTTACCTCCAGCACTTTCCATCCGTCCGCACAGCGAATCACATCGACAGACGCAAACCGAATGTTTAACGCATGATAAACACGGTCTGCCAGCTCAACAGCTCTGGGATCCAGTTCCGTAACATCCAGTTCTCTCGCACGGGCTCCCTGACCAAGATTATGTTTCCAGTTCAGCAGCCAGCTTTCGCCGCCTGCAGGAATAATGGTAAGATCTTTTTTTGCCGGTGCTGTCATTCCACAGGCTTTCCCATCGATGACCGCTTCCGCAAACAGCTCAGCAACTGTTTTTACACCGTCTCCAGTAAGAGACGGACGAATTTTCGTGAACGCAAGGCGAATTTCTCCATCCAGAATTACCAGACGGAATTCTTCTATAATCTCCTCATAGGGGCACACCGCCATTGCCTGAGAAACAGTAAATATCTTTGATGCGGCATCTTCCAGTTCTCTGGCATTATGAACCAGATAAACCTGATTTCCTCCTGTTCCATAATTATCTTTACATACCAGTGTCCCATGTTTTTCCAGTTCTCCAAGAAGCGTGCGCCAGTTTCCCTGAACTCCGATATAGCTCTGCAGCTGCGGACTCATGTAGCACTGATGAAACACGCAGGGAACATTTTCCTGTGTCAGTACCTCGCTGGCGATGTTTTTATCGGTACAGATCTGCTGCACCGATGATTGGTTCAAACCGAACTGGTAGCCCAGAATAAACGCTTTCCTGTCCTGACGCTTCAGCATAAATGCCCAGTCACCGGAATAAGAACTGAGTGTAATCCCTTCTTCTTGGCATATTTCATTTAATATCTGTACATATTTACTCTCTCTGTTTTCCATAAATGTCCTTTTCTGACGGTAAGACTTGATTTTATCCGCTTTCTACTATATGATAAGAGTACCGTCTCCGGTATCCTGTGCTTGCGCACAGACTCCAGACCTGACGGTCTGTCGTTATCTTACCGGGTGAAATCAAATGTCTGCTGCGCAGCCGCTTGATTTCCTTCCGGTATCCTGTGCTTGCGCACAGACTCCAGACCTGACGGTCTGTCGTTATCTTACCGGGTGAAATCAAATGTCTGCTGCGCAGCCGCTTGATTTCCTTCCGGTAAGATAGATTATAACTTGATATGCGGAAAATAACAAGCATGTATTTCTGTAAGGCGCGAAAACCTGGCTTGCGGAAGCTGGTGTCTGGCGATGGAGCGGAAATCAGTTGCTTGCAGAATAGGTAAAGGATTTTGAATCATGAACGAATTAAATCAATTATTGGAACAATCATTGACGGATCAGCTTTTGTCCCTCACGTTAAGTAAACCGGTTGACAAAAACGGAATTCAGAAACTCCGCATGCGACCGCTGATGCACCGTGGAGAACTTGTTTTTCAAATGGAAGAATTTACAAAAACCCAGGTATTCCATAAAAACCTGACTGCCGAAGAAGCCTGCTCCTATCTGCTGAAACAGATTCCGGAGCGTTTTCTTCAGGGGCAGGTGGAAACAGCTGCCCAAATCGGTACGATCCTTGCTAACCGAAAAGGAACGATTACTGTTAAGAAAAAGAAAAAGCAGGCTTCTGCGCCTGCTAAAATCTCCCTTGATCATAACCGGAAAAAGAATTACATCCTGGAAGAAGGAATACCGGTTCCTTTTCTGATTGATCTTGGTGTCATGACAGCAGACGGACACATTGTCCATTCCCACTACGACAAATTTCGGCAGATCAATCGGTTCCTGGAGTTTATTGAAGACATTCTTCCCAGTCTTCCAAAGGACCGGCAGCTCCGCATTCTGGATTTTGGCTGCGGAAAATCCTATCTGACCTTTGCCATGTATTACTATCTTCATGAACTGAAAGGTTATGACATCCGTGTCACCGGTCTTGACTTAAAAGAAGATGTCATTCGTCGCTGCAGTCAGCTTGCCGAGAAATATGGCTATGATAATCTGGAATTTCTCTGCGGAGACGTTGCTTTCTACGATGCATGTGACCAGATCGACATGATGGTTACGCTCCATGCGTGTGATACTGCCACTGACTACGCGCTTGCAAAGGCCGTTCACTGGGGGGCAAAAGTCATCCTCAGCGTCCCCTGCTGTCAGCATGAACTGAACAAGCAGATCAAAAGCGAGCTCCTCTCCCCAGTCCTTGACTACGGTATCCTTAAAGAGCGGATTAGTGCGCTGCTTACCGACGGCCTGCGTGCCAGCCTCCTGGAAGAACAGGGCTACCGCACCCAGATTCTGGAATTCATTGACATGGAGCATACACCAAAAAACCTCCTCATCCGCGCTGTCCGCAGCGGTACAAAGAAACCGCGCTCGCCGGAAACAGACCGCCTCATGCAGGAACTTGGCGTTTCCTTAACGCTTCCGAAACTGATTGAGTAACACAGAAAAGTCCCGGCCAAGCCGGGACTTTTCTGCATTACAATTGAATAAATGAAATTTATTTCCGAAGCGCAGCCAGTCTCTCCTGTACCTGAGCCATGGTTGCTTCATATTTTGCAAGTTTCTCCTTCTCCTCAGCGATCTTCGCAGCCGGAGCTTTGCTTACAAACTTCTCATTGGAAAGCATGGCGTTGGAACGCTTCAGCTCACCGGCAAGACGCTTTTCTTCTTTCTCCAGACGCTCAATCTCCTTGGCGATGTCAACCAGCTCAGCAAACGGCAGGAACATGGTCGCTGCAGCAGTAACGGCAGACACCGCATCATCAGCAATACCGGTCTTGTCGGACTGGATGATTACTTCGCTTGCGGAGCCAAGTGTTGCAAAGAATACCTTCGAGTGCTCGAAAATGCTGCGAACCGTTTCGTCCTCAGATACAACATATACCGTTGCCTTCTTACTGGGCGGAACGTTCATGGAGGTGCGAACCGTACGAATCGCACGAACCGCTTCCTTGATCATCTCTACAGACTGCTCTTCCTTTGCAAAGTTCCATGCTTCCTTATACTCCGGCCAGCTGGATACCATGATGCTCTCTTCTTCATCCTGAAGATTGCAGAAGATTTCCTCGGTGATAAACGGAATGAACGGATGAAGAAGCTTGAGAGACTGGATCAGAACCGTCTTCAGTGTCCAGATTGCAGCCGCCTTTGTTGTGTTTGCATCATCCCACAGACGCGGCTTTACCATCTCAATATACCAGTCACAGAACTCTTCCCATACAAAGTCATATACCTTCTGAAGCGCAATTCCCAGCTCATATTTATCCAGATTCTCTGTTACATCCTTTGACAGCTGGTTTGCTTTGGCTACGATCCAGCGATCTGCTGCCGTCAGATCTGCTTCGGTAACTGCCGCTACGGCAGAAGCGTCTGCTTTTTCCACATTCATCATGATGAAACGGGACGCGTTCCAGATCTTGTTTGCGAAGTTTCTGGATGCCTCTACACGCTCCCAGTAGAAACGCATGTCATTGCCAGGCGCGTTGCCGGTAATCAGCGTCATACGCAGAGCGTCTGCTCCATATTTATCGATTACCTCCAGAGGATCAATGCCGTTTCCAAGGGACTTGCTCATCTTTCTTCCCTGGGAGTCTCTTACCAGACCATGGATCAGAACCGTGTGGAACGGCTCCTTTCCTGTCTGTTCCAGACCGGAGAACACCATGCGGATTACCCAGAAGAAAATGATATCATAACCGGTTACCAGAACGTCCGTCGGATAGAAATATTTCATCTCCTCTGTCTCGTTGGGCCAGCCAAGAGTTGAGAACGGCCACAGTGCGGAGGAGAACCAGGTATCCAGCGTATCTTCATCCTGAGTAAAATGGCTGCAGCCACATTCCGGACATACCTCCGGCATGGAACGCGCAACGATCATCTTGCCGCACTTCTCGCAATAGTAAGCCGGAATCCGGTGTCCCCACCAGAGCTGTCTGGAGATACACCAGTCACGAATTCCCTCCAGCCAGTGCATGTAAGTCTTTCCAAAGCTTTCCGGAACGAATTTCAGCCGTCCTTCCTTCAGAGCAGCGATTGCCGGCTTTGCCATCTCGTCCATTTTTACAAACCACTGCGGCTTAACCATCGGCTCAACAGTCGTCTTGCAGCGGTCATGAGTTCCTACGTTATGGGAGTGAGGCTCAACCTTAACCAGAAGTCCAAGCTCTTCCAGTTTCGCAACAATGGCTTTTCTTGCTTCATAACGATCCATGCCTGCATATTCTCCGCCAAGGGAATTGATGGTGGCATCATCGTTCATCACATTGATTTCAGGCAGATTGTGACGCTTTCCAACCTCAAAATCGTTGGGATCATGGGCCGGTGTAATCTTAACACATCCGGTTCCAAACTCCTTGTCAACATAGGAATCGGCAACAACCGGGATTTCTCTGTTTACGATTGGAAGCAGCAGTGTCTTACCAATCAGATCCTGATATCGCTCATCCTCCGGGTTTACCGCTACTGCCGTATCGCCAAGCATCGTCTCCGGTCTGGTGGTCGCAACCTCAACATACTTGCCCTCCTCACCAACTACCGGATACTTAATATGCCAGAAAAAGCCTGCCTGCTCCTCATGTTCTACCTCGGCATCGGAAATGGAAGTTTTACATACCGGGCACCAGTTGATGATGCGGGATCCCTTGTAAATGTAACCTTTTTCATAGAGACGGATAAACACTTCCTTAACAGCTTCAGAGTATCCCTCGTCCATGGTGAAGCGCTCACGCTCCCAGTCCGCAGAAGAACCAAGCTTCTTCAGCTGATTTACAATCCGGCTGCCGTACTCATCCTTCCACTCCCAGGCATATTTCAGGAACTCTTCTCTTGTCAGGTCAGCCTTATCGATTCCTCTCTCCTTCAGGCTGTTAATTACTTTCACCTCCGTTGCAATTGCCGCATGGTCCGTACCAGGCTGCCACAGCGCTTCATAGCCTGCCATTCTCTTGTAACGGATCAGGATATCCTGCATGGTGTTGTCCAGCGCGTGACCCATGTGCAGCTGACCGGTGATGTTTGGCGGCGGCATTACAATGGTAAACGGTTTCTTGTTCGGATTCGGCTCGGCATGGAAGTAATTCTTTTCCATCCACTTGTCATACAGGCGTCCCTCAATCTCAGAAGGACTGTAGTTCTTTTCCAGTTCTTTCATAAAATATTCTCCTCCATCCTGGCGGTATTGCATCGGTAACCCATCAGTCATTCCATGAAAATTCGACCGAACCTGTCACCGGAACGGGTGTGCAGGCGCCCTCGACGACTCGCTGCTTGCGAAAAAAAAGCCCCTTGCATAACCAAAACGGTTACACAAAGGGCGTCATTTACGCGGTACCACCTTTTTTCGACCCCGGTCGCCGGAGTCCTCTGCCAACAGCTGCACTGTCTGTTTCTGTAACGGGAAATGCCCGGAAACGCTTACTGCGGTTTCCCGCCCGTTCAGCATTTCAGTTCCGAAGCTACCTTCTGACCGGCTCTGCCCGGATCTCTTCCAGCCCGGCATTTCTGCCTTGTAGATCCTCTCTGTAGGGGCGGTATCGACCATACTCCTCTTCTTCATAACCATTATTCTTTAACACGGATTCCGTGTATTTCAACACAATCTAGCATAATCAAGAAGTCTCTTTTTGTCAAGCATTTTTTTCAGATCCTAGCGCATTACCATTGTCCGGTATTTCCGCTTTTCCTCTTCCAGGTAAAGCTCCAGAGACTTTGCCCGTGCTTCTTCCTCTTCATAGAAAATCAGCTGACTCTCATCGGATTCAATGGCTGCCAGATGACGGTTTTGCACATCCAGGAAATTCTGCTGCCACTGAGTCAGCTGAACTGCATCCACCTGCTCAAGCAGTCTGGAATAGGGCTTTCCTGTCTCCATCGCTACAAAGAAAATCTGTTTCAGCAGGAACGGTTCCGGCGATTCCTGATACGCAACCTCCAGACATTCCAGCGCCTCGTCCGCAAGACCAAGCTGCATGTAAGCAGCTCCCATGTGCTGAAGAACCTGCGCATAGAAAAAGGGCTTCAGACGCATATCTCTCTTGCTGGTAATGATTTCGCTGTATTCGCGGATCGCACGTTCAAAGCGCTTCTGCGCAAACAGCTGGTCTGCCTTTTCTCTGGTTCGTTCCAAATGGTTCTGCTTGCGCAGTCTGGCAAGACGATCCTGAAAACGGGTCACTTCCAGATCGGAGTAGTAATCCACATCACGCAGGATCATCACAAGAATTCCATCCAGATCGGCAGCAGAATTATGGTATCGCTCGATCTTATCCGCCAGCTCCGGCATCTTTACTTCCTT
Source organism: Lachnospiraceae bacterium (assembly GCA_017472605.1). Classification (GTDB taxonomy): domain Bacteria; phylum Bacillota; class Clostridia; order Lachnospirales; family Lachnospiraceae; genus Anthropogastromicrobium. The sequence continues at coordinate 81,308 of JAFUPV010000070.1, read as the reverse complement.
TCGAAGAAAGGTCAGCAGCTCGGCGCTGATGAAATCATCATCGATCAACGCGATGTTATGGTAAATGTAGTAGCAGAGTTCCTCTGCTGTAAACAGCCGGATATCAAGCTCACTGACATAGTATGGATGCACCGCTACTGCTTTGCAATGAATATACTGTCCCATGGTTCTCCTTCCTACTGTAACATGATCTTGCTCCGCTTCACTGCCCCCGTTGCCGGGAACAGATCGCCAAAGCCCTGATCGATGATCTGAATCGCTGCTTCGTTCTCAGAGACAAACTTGAGAATGATCCGCACTCTCGTTGTCCGCGGCGGACGTTTTGGGAAATTGTCAAGCGGAATGTTCACGCTTCGTGAAAGCTTTCCTTTTGACAGCTCCACTTTAATTTCAATGGAATCACTCTCATCCAGTATAAAATCATTTACACTGTATACGTCATACCAGCAGCTTCCCTTGTGTGCAAGGGTTACCTCCGGTTCCGTTCTTCTTCCGGTTTCAATTTTAATTGACGCCTGAATTCTTCCTTCGCAGATGATCGTGTAAGGAAAAGCCGTGGTTCTCGCCAGATCGTCTGCTCCGATTACCACCCCGCCTCTTGAGAACACACTAGCCTCCACATAGACACGTCTGCGGGTGCATACCTTCTGAAGAAACGCTTTGCTTCCCCAGCTCTGACAGTTTTCCAGTCCCTTTCCGCTGAGCAGAACGGAAGAAATGATCTTCCGGTTCATCAGACGCTCCGCGTGGGCACAGAGGAGATTATCAGCAACTTTCTGACGGCGTTCCTCATTGACATTCTCGCAGGAAAAATCGGTCTCAAGCACTTTGTGAGTCACATGGACAACATGGGGTCTTCCCCCTCTTGCCACATTCATTTCATAGTAGTGAAGTTCATTGCCGGACCAGTCGAAGAGGATGCTTTCATTGGCCCAGTAGTCTTTTTTCTGAGAAAGCACATAGTAAAGAAAAGCCTCTGTATGACTGATTACACGCACCTGGCTTCGCTCCAGTCCCAGTTCCTTTGCACATGCAAACAGCGCTTCCATTACATCAACCGTAACACGGCGGATGCTGATTACCAGTTTCCGTACCGTATTCTGTCCCAGTTCCCGGTAGGCAGCCTCGAGCATGCGGCCAAGAAAGACCGTCATCATTTCCTTTGCCGAATATACCATCTGACCGATCTGCACCTGCTGACCGGTTTCCAGTCTGGAAAGCAGCTTATCTATGATGACACCGTCTCCCATCAGCGCGGTTTCATAGGCTTCTCTTCCCATCAGCCATTCATTTACATCCCGCTTTTTTCCAAGAGTTGTCTGGATCATCGTTCTGCCGTCCGCCTGGGGAAATCCGATGTCCTTTGGTTCCAGATCGGTCGGACGGATCCCGCTGACTTTGCAGTAATCATCACATAAATCAATTCCCAGTATCAATCCTTCCATCTTCTCACTCCTTGTATCATTTGTTGCTGATTACATCAACGTGAACAGGTCGGTTACAACCCGTTTCTGACGTTCGGTCTGCGCACAGTGACGTTTTAATTCTTCCAGTTCGCCATCCTGATTCAGAACAATCAGACGGCACAGCTGGTCATACAGACTGTCTTTTCTTGCATAGCAGCTTCCGGCAGAAAGCGTCACCGAATCTCCCTGAACCGTTCCCACACCGTCATCATGGTAGAGGGTCAGTTCCATGGTTTCACCGGTGAACAGGAAAAACGCTGCCGTGTAAATTCCAGGATAAATTTCCCGAAGCTGCTCGCTGACCGGACGATTCTGTGGATAGAGCGTTCCCTCCATCCATACCTGTCCTCCAGACAGACCGATTCGCTGGGCAATGACCTTTCCTTCCATCTGGTGGGGCATCTCGATGTGCCGTCCCAGCGCATGGAAGCAGCCAAGATAGATTTCTTTTGCACACAATCCATACACAAGACGCTCGCAGAGATATTTCTGTTTGTCTTCCAGCACCGTGAGGGTGCTGTAGTACTGAAGCAGTGCAAAGGTATAGCACTTCGGCAGACGATTATCTGTATCCTTCATCACAGACGCTTCCACAACACGGATGTTTTCACGGGTCATCGGCTCTTTTCCCTGAAGATACTCGTGACATTTGAGAACAAAATAGGCGTTCTGGATCAGTTCCGTCACCTGTCCGTTCTGGCGGTAAATGGCAAAGGCTTCATTCAGTCTTGTCCAGTTACCGGTAAACATCATCTGGGCAACGACACGTTCAGACAAATCTCCGTTCTCCGTTTTTGTTTCCTGCGTCAGCAGAAGAAGCTGAAGCATGGTATCCGTCGTGCCGTTGAAATACTGGGACATGTAGGAAAGGAGAACTTCATTCCACTGTTTCTTATGAAGCAGGAAAAGACCAAGATGAATCATGAATTCATCGTACTCGTAGACGGATTCTGTAATGTAGCGCACTGTCATCTTCAACAGGAGCGGCAGACGAATACGGCTGTAGCCGTACTGACGGACGGCAAGAAAGGCTTCTTTCATGCAGCCGCGCATGATGTAAAGTTCGATCACACGTGTCCGCATTTCTCCGCTGACCGTCTGCAGATCAAGACTAAGAAGCCACTGTGTTGCCTCCTCTTCCATTGCAGGCGAAAGAGGCTCCTCTTTTCTCCTCGTCTTTTGACTGCATGCGTAACAGTAGTCAATCATTCGGCAGACCAGAAGATGACGATAGGACGAGGTCAGTTCTCCGTTTAACAGAAGCTGACGTACCTGCTCGTACATCCGGTCATCCTGAATTGGTTTGTGGTAAAGAAGACAGGTTTCTTCCAGCAAAAGCATCAGCTGATTGGGAGACTGTCTTCTGCAGGCCTCAACAAGCTCCGGCTGGTACATCAGCTGTTCCGACCGGCAAGAAGGATCTGCGTAGCGGTTTCCATATTTATCCTCAAACAGGATTGCCGCATTATCCGTGTAGACCGGAACACAGGCAACACCGTTTTCCAGCTGGACAGACCATTCCTGACGCAGCTGCGGGTAACGGACAACCAGCTTTACCGCATATGGCAGAGACGTGGTAATCTGTCTGGAAAACAGAAGATCCGGAAGAACACGGCTTAACCGACGGTCCACAAGTCCCGGACTGAGCACATTTTCGTAAAGCCGCACCAGACCTGCATTGATGGTTCCGCTCAGCAGCTGGCTGATTGCAAACTGGTTCATCTGGTTTTCATAGGCACGGTACATCTCGCTGTCCGGCGCATAGTTCGCAAGTATATAGCTGTAAAGACTCTGGCGCGTTCTGTCGTCCAGATCGTTTTTATAGGAATAGTACAGCAGGATGTCGATGGGCAGGCTGCTGTTTTCATTGATCTGCAGCGATGCAAGATAGTAGTCGTTGAGACTGGTCAGATGGATCTCACGGCGGATTCCTTCCTCATACCAGTGGGAATATTTCTCGCCGGTCTTACCCTGACGAACGAGCTGACTGCAGATTGCAGCCAGAACCTGATCGTTCTTTTTTTTCTGATACAGTTTCTGAAGCAGCGTCAGCTGAAGGCTGCTTCCGCTGCGCACCATTGCCATCTGTCTCAAAAAACGCTCAATCAGAAGATCTGGACAGCAGTCATATTTGATCATGTAATGGAACACAAGAATCGGAAACATGGTGTTTCCGCCGATCAGAGCCGGATTTCTCCGGTAAATGCGGGCCGCCAGCGCGTAAACGAAGGGGCTGCTTCCATAAGCTTCATGAACCTCCTCCAGAAACTCCAGCATCTCTTCATCGGTTACATGGTCCTTGTTGACCGCCATCAGCTCCAGCAGAGCGATCCAGCGGCTGGGAACCGCCTCGTAATATTTATGTATGATTTTATTAGCTGTCTCTGTTACTGTCTGATCGTTTCTTGCCCGGCTGTCAAGATAGAGAAAAATGCAGTAAACAACCGGAATCTCCGAGCGCTTCTGGGCTATGGTGTCACGGCACCAGTCAAAGATTGCTCTTGCATCCTTTCTCTTACCGGCTTCCACAAGAAGCCATCCCCGAAGCAGATGCAGACCAATCTCTCCCGGATATTTCTTTGCAGCATTTTCGATGGTCCGCTCCATTGTGGCACGGATCACTTCTTCCTCGTAGGAACCATTGAGATATTCCAGCAGCATCTGATACAGATTGGCTGTCATTTCTTTCGGCATTTTTCCACGCGGCTGCTGGCTGTCTTTTGATTTTCGGTTTACCTGAACAAACACGGAAATGGACTGGTTATCGCTTCGCAGAAGAATCTCACCAATGTTCTTTCCACTGTGAAGGGACTTGGAAACAATCCGGTACGGAATCACCGACTCATTTTCCGTAAAGTCCGCTTCGGTAAGCACGCTCTTATCTGCTTTCAGCCATTCCATGTCTGTGAACACGCGGATCTTCACATTTCCCCAGGTGTTTGTAAACAGATGGAGCTCTCCCCTTCCGTTCTCATCCACTTCCAGTTCAACGGTTTCCCGTATCTTGTCCACGGAAAACGTCACCGCAGACTTTGCCCGGCAGGCAACCAGGAAAGCCTCCAGCGCCTGCTCCTCTCTGGCGCCGGCACGCACACCATCGTAGATTGCAGCAATTCCCGGATCTTCCATGAAAGGCATCCGGACAAAATGAGGCGACTGAAAGATCCGAAGCGCTTTTTTGCTGTTGGTTCTCGCATATTCAGCAAAATCCGGCAGTGTCTTCGGCCAGCTTTCAAAACTGTCGGAACCGGTTACGGTAAACTGGAAGGGCAGCTGCTTTTCCCCGGCGTTGCTTACCATCCAGATAGATCCGGCAATTACATCGCGGATCTCACAGGTTTTTGTACTGATCTCCAGGGATACGCTTCCGGTCATTCCGGCAGCGTTTGGCGTGCACACTTTGACGCGTTCGTCGGTTGAGTAGAAAAAGCCCTTGAAAGGAATCTTGTTTCTGCTTTTCACCATGACTTCCAGACTGATCACTGCACCAACCGGGACGTCCTTATTCAGATTTTCCGGAAAAAATGTCAGATCCGGCACTTCGACCTGCACGATTCCCTGTGCCAGCTGTTGAATCCTTTCTTTCAACTCTCCTACCTCCTTTTTTTCGTGTCTTTCTATTTTATCGCATTCCACGATAACATTCAAGCACATTTCGCCGCTTCAATTGTTAAATTTTATACCTGATGGAAAGAAATTGTCACATATTTAGCAGACGGCTGACTGCCTTCGCCGCTTCCGGTATTATCTCCGGTGAAATCGACAGGGACGACAGTACAAGATACCGGTTTCCCGATTTATCTTCTGTAATTGCGTCAAACCGGATGCCGAGCGCGAGGGCTTCTTTTGTCAGCTCTTCTTTCGATTTTTGTTGTTCGATCCGGATCGTGATGCAGAGATTATGCGCTTCTATCCGTTTTGTTTCGCCTTTTTCTTCTTTTCTGTTCCATTCCCGCTCCAGCGCCAAAAACAGCTCTCTGGTTTTTGCCCGGTACAGGCGCCTGATTTTCCGGATTCTCGCTTCCATGTGGCCATCCCGGATAAACTGGCACAAGGCAATCTGCTCCGCTTTGGACGCCGTCTGGTTGTAGAACTTTCCATGTTCTTCATAAACAGAGAGAAGTTCCAGCGGCAATACCATGTAGCTGAGACGGATTGACGGCAGAAGCAGTCTGGAACAGGTTCCCAGATATACAACTCCTCTTCCGCCGGAAAGTCCAAAAAGAGAAGGGATCGGCTGTCCAGGATCCTGAAATTCACTTTCATAATCGTCTTCAATGATCAGACTTCCCATGGACGCCGCATGATGCAGAAGCTCCAGCCTCCTCGAAACCGGCATTACGTCGCCCATCCGGTTCATCCGTGACGGCGATACATAAATGACAGCAGCATCTTTATCTTTATAATGAATCTCGTATCCAAAATCACGGAAGATAGTAATTCCCTGTACCATGGAATGAGTGGGAAAGGAAACTACTTTTTCACAGGACAACATGGGGCAAAGAACCTGAAGCAGACACTGGGTTCCGGCTCCGATGACAATCTGTTCCGGACGGCAGATGACATTTCGCGCCGCCGCCACATAGTCCGCAAGTGCCTGGCGAAGTTCCCATTCTCCCTGTGGTTCTCCATAGGAAAGCAGCCGTTCATCCTGCCGGAGCGCGCTTTTGATGTACCTTCTCCAGATGTTGAAATCAAAGCTGTCACGGTCAACCGACTTTGCAGAAAAGTCATAGACAATTTCTTCCCGCTTCCGACCTGCCGTCTCCTGTCTGCCCTCCCCCTCACGCCGCGCAGGTCTTTCCGTCACATAATAGCCGCTCTGCGGCTTTGAAATCACATACCCGTCGGCTGCCAGCTGCATGTAGGCGGATTCCACCGTTGTCCGGCTGATCTGAAGCTGCTTTGCGCACTGTCTGACGGATGGCAGACGCGCCCCCGTTTTCAGCAGCCCGCTGTCGATCATCTCCCGATAATGACTGTATACCCTCAGGTACAGGCTCTTTTCGCTGTTTGTCAGTTCTGTCATGTTTCTCACCTTTCCTGTTTTCAATGTCTGTCACGATTTTTGTACGATTTCATAATATGTATGGAACAGATCACAAGGAGCTGCTTATGGATTGCTACTGCAACCGTGCCGACACCTGCAATACCAGCGAACCGCCCAGGCACAGCCGCATGTACCGGCAGACCATGAACATGAATATGTCCGCCAACCGCTCTTCGTGCGGCGTTACTAATAAATCGAACCAGAACCATTTCTGTCCGGCTGCCGGAAATTCCCACTCCTCCTGTCAAGATACACGAATGCAGAATCAGCAGCGCAGAAATGCACCGGCTTCGGCTGGCAGACCGTGCTGCCCGGAAACCCGCAGCGATTCTGAAGACTGTTTCCAGCTGATGCATGCCCTGCGCGCCACAGACGCAATGCCGGTAGGTATGGCATACATTCCCTACCAGGAGTTTGGCTGCTTGTATGAACGGAATCAGGCATTCTGCCGCGGCACCCTATTTCCGGATCTCGATCAACCGTTTCTTGTAACAGCCTGTGTTCAAGGAGGTGCCCGCTTATGAAGAAAAACAGTCCGTACACGGATGTCTGCGAATCCGGTTTTGCTCTTACCGACATGAATCTTTTTCTCGATACCCACCCGCATTGTAAGGAAGCGATTCAATATGGAAGAAACACTTCTGAAAAATACAGGAAAGACCGCGCTGCTCATACGGCTGCCAACCATCCTCTGACAATGTATGAAACGCAGGATGACTGCTTTCACAGCTGGATCAGCGGACCATGGCCCTGGGAAGGAGGGATGCGTTAATGTGGATTTATGAAAAAAGACTGCAGTATCCGGTCAACATCACCCAGACCAACGCCAAACTGGCTCAGGTGATTATCAGTCAGTTCGGCGGTCCTGACGGCGAACTGGCTGCCTCTCAGCGCTATCTGTCGCAGCGGTATACCATGCCTTATGATGAGTGTAAGGCATTGCTGACGGATATTGGTACGGAGGAACTGGGGCAACAGAAGCAGAAATTACAGAAAACGGGGAGCAATCCATGGATTATCATACTACAGAATTGTGGGAATGAAAAGTATTGAAATAAGGAAGAAACGGATATAGTATGCCTTTTCCCTCCGGGTGCCAACCGGAGGGATTTTTTTCTGCAACCTGATCCAATCGCCGTTTTCGACATCATACATCTTCCAGGTACCTGGCTGCTACGAATCCGGTTACTGTCTTCCCCTGATATTCCATCCGGATCATCAGCCACTTCTGACCAAGATTGTAGCATTCCCCGATGACATCAACCTGATTGTCCTTACCAAGGATCGCGATGACTTCGCCACCGCCTGACAGGCTGGATGGGAAGTTTCTGACGTTCAACCCTCCTGTGATTGACTTTGCCACGTAAGACGCAAATTCGTTGGAGGTGTACTGGACATAACTTCCAGAAGCGGTGATGTATTCGCCGTCTTCCAGGCGGTACAGTGCGGTGCCGTCCGGAAGGTTCCGGATTCCGACAGCCCTGCGCAGCTCGTTGTAGTGCAGTGCGCCGATCACGGATTCCGGCTTCAGATCCGGTGTCTGATGGAGGTTGACGCCGTCCGAGCCGCCGTAAGTGATGCGCAGCGTTCCGTTGCAGACGGTGTAGGATGATGTCTGGTCTGCTTTCTCTGCAAAATAGTCTGCGATGTACTGCGCTTCTGCCACGGCCACTTTTCGCTTGTTTTCTTCCTGTGCCATCCAGCGGCAGTAATCCGGATTGGTATGGAAGTCATGCTCAATGATGGCAGCATAGTCCACACCATGCAGATCCGCCTCATCCTGGCTTTCGGCACCATCCATGGCTCCGCGGATCACACCCCACCAGTCCTGACGCGGATTCACTTCCGTGTAAGCTTTCGAATACATTTCCCGTGTCCCGCAGCCAATGGTCTTTGCGATGACCTTCTGAAGACCAGTCAGGAATCCTCTTGTCTGCTCCAGGCGGTACATGGATGTGAAGATCATGGTTCCACGGATGGCGGATGGGTTCTGGGCAGACGCGCCAGGCGCGTTGTCGTGAAGGGACAGAAAGACCACGGTTTTGTATCTGGTTTTCTGACGGACGGCCATCTGGCCGCGCGCGTAAAGCCCGGGATTTTCTTCCGCTGTGCTCTTTGTCAGGATGCTGGGAATCCCTCTCTTCTGCAGTTCCATCTGCAGCATCAAGGCCAGGATAAACATCTCTGTTCCTTCGTAATATCCACTGATCGCCCACGGATTGTAACCGGCGTAATGGCCGGGGTCAATCACAACTAAAATATCCTTCATAATGTCCTCTCTTTCTGATGTGATACAGAGCCTGCTTATTCCTCAGTCCTGATTTCCGGCAGTCCGGCCACGCTGGTCAGCAGAGACAGAATTCCGGCCAGAGCGGCGGTGGAAGCCACCATGCCCCAGCTTACCTGACCCATGGCGGTTGTGGTACCGATGGTTGCTACGGCTGTCTGGGCGACTGTCTTGATTGCGCGTACGCCTGCGGCCTTTGCCCATGTGATCCAATATGTTCTATCTTTCATAACAATTACCTCCTCATTTAATTCAAACATTTTTTTCCAGGTCATCAATCCTGTGGTTTGCTACCTTAAACTTCTCTTCATGCAGTTCCACTCGCTCTTCCAGTTTATAAGTACGCTCCACCAGATTGTTGTGTGCCTGTACTTTCTTTTCAAGCTGCTCCAGGCGATAGGCTACCAATGCCGCCGACTTCCGACTTGAAAAGTAGCTGCCGGCCAGCGTACCGGCAAGAGACAAGAGCGCGACAATGATTGTTTCTGTCATTTTCAGTCCTTTCCGCTGCGATTTTCGCAGCACTCTTCTTGTTTTCGCTGCTGATAATGCAGCATAAAAATAAGACCCTTGCGGATCCGCTCTGATTTTCATATCTTCCTCCTGTTGCGCCGGCGCAACTTTATACTTCAACCATTTCCCAGGCTTCCGGTAACATCTGAGGAGACCATGCACAATCTGCAAGGATACACGTATATCGATTACCATTAAATGTCACCCTGTCGCCGATCTGATAGGTATTGTGTGCTCCAGTCGGCTGAATGTATTCCGGATAGTCATCGTTTGTCTCAGTACCTTCAGTCTCATCAGTCAAATTCTGCTGCTTCTGCAGCTCATGAATCGCTGCCCAAATGTTAAGGATCTCTTTGTCGTAATCCAACAGTGCAGTCGGGGATTTGCGTGCCATGGAATAAAGCTCTTCACGCTCTGCGTCAGTCAGCCTGCCCTCAATATGGTATGTATCGATTTTAGCCAGGAGTCCTGCCAGATCATAGTTTCCTTTGTTAATCACATTGACGAAGATTTCTTTCATAAATGCCTCCTTTACTGATTGAGTATTGCTGCGCATACTTCAGCAATTTTGGTGTTTACATAGGTTTTGGTGTCTGCGTTGTAACTTACTTTCATATGAGCATTGCAATCGTTCATTATTGTGGTTGTCAGCTTGTTTGTGTGTAAAGCATTGTATGTGATCATTTCTTCTGTTGAAAGCTTCGTGCGGATGGGGGTGGCGAGGACAACCACGATCAATGTTTCATTGTTTTTCAAAAACGTTTTAAAACCTTCAATGTCGGCGGTTTCTAATCTATTTTTATTGATAAACACCGAAACAATATCATCTGTTGGATGAGATGATATGCACTCGGTTGCACGAACATCAGATGAATTGTTGCCGTGTGCAAAATTATGCATAAATCTATTACACAAAACCAAGCTAAACGTTTGACATGTAAATATATACGAAAAATCAAAACGCAGTATATCTGCAGAATATTCTGTATTATCGTTCAGTCTGATATAACTCATATAATCAACAAGCGAATACAATTTCACCCTCTGCACCAACTCCCCAGCTTCCCAGTCCACATAGTCCGCGCACCACATCTGCCCGTTTTCATCGGTATACGTTGCAAGGCTGGCATCTGTTACTGGGATACCGTGCAAGCCAGAGCCTACGGGGGTGATGAGGGACTTGTGGGTGTAGGGGGCGTAAACAAATGAACCTGCTGTTACTGTAGTATCTGCTAATACCGATATACGGAATTTAGCACTGCCACTCAATCCGGCAGATAAAACAAGAAAGGTTCTGAGTATTGTCACGCAACCATCAAGTGATTCTCTCGTCTTCAAAAGCTTAACAAACGTTCCTTTTTCGCTTAAACCATAATATGTTGCGAATTGCCCTTTGTTCGATGTTTCGGTTGTAGTCGCAACCTGTACCACCATGTTACTAATTGATGCAATCTCGCAAATAATAGCGTACTCTTTATTTTCTTCCAATAATTCAGATGCTGGAATATTTACATCTTTATACAAATTAGCCGTTCCATTCGTATTGTCAAGGCTAATTGTATACCACCCATCTGCATCAACGCTTGCTCCTGAGCCTGTATATTTAGCAACGTTATACAGATTACTTCCTAACACACTCACCCCGATTTCCCGCTCTCCGGTGTAGGGGCGGTATGGAAGGGCGGTGGAACCGATATTTACCATAATATCAGTATCTGTATTACGGTAAGAAAAACGTATATACTTAACGCCATCTGGAACAGTAAAAGTTTTTGAATACCTTTTTACTTCAGTTCTTTCGCTTTCATAAACAAGGCAGACAAAATTTTTATTCTCATCATATCCGGCACATCTTGAATATGTGCTTACAGGAGCAGAATAGTTTTGATTTTCTGCACTAGTATAAATAATTCCCCCGCTCGCTGACACAAAATCAGATACTATATAACTTTCGTTTACAATAATTTCTCCGGCACCATTAATATTAAAACCATTTGTAACGGTAGATATATCAAACAGATTCCCCCAATCTCCCATGGGGGTGAGTTCCTGCGGATACTCCGGATTAGGACTTGCTATTCCGCCAGTGTAGGGTTCATAGGTTGAGTCTGCGACTTCGGCAAGGCGGATCATGGGCTTAAACACAAGATTGGAAACTGTAACACCCGATTTAACAATTATACGTGCAATCACATTCTCCATGCTCTCTTCTAGCGTGAAATTAACTTCCCTTTCAGCGTTGATTGCGATTATAGTTCCACCACTAATCGCAGTGGTTAAGTACAGCAAGTATGTGCTAGAACTTCCACCAGTAATGCCAGAAAGAATATATTGTCCCGCAGTCAGTGCCACGTTTGAATTGATAACAAAACCAACGTCAGCCGTTGCCGTACCGTTTACCGTAACGCTCTTATCCTCGTTTACCGTAAATGTAACCCCGTTTTTTGTCTGGCTTGTCGCCGTGTTCTTCAACAGGTTCTTTCCAGTCGTCGTCTTCTGCTCCGTTCGCCCAAACACCGTAAGCCCTCTCACATAATCCTCCGAAGCGTCTGTTGCCACACAAACCGCACCAGACATCTCGCACACGATAGCAGGCGCTTTCTCTCTGACAGCCTTCCGCGCGTTGGCTGCGGCAGTTTCATAATCATCCGGAATCGAACCGAGGACCTCATCTCCCGTTTCCCTGATCTTCTGTACCTGATCGGCGCCATCCGCACTGACCTGTTCCAGAATATCCGCTGCGCTCTGTTCTGCCGCCTCCGCTCGTTCGGCTGCAGAATTAACCTCCGTGATCGCCTGATTAAAATAATCCGGCTCCGCATCCGGTGGTGCAACGGTCTCCGGCTTTGAACGTGCGATGACTTCCAGATTAATTCGATATTCCACTCTTCCGGCTTCTTCATCAATCACAAAGAAGTACACATAAACCGTGTAATCCCAGTCTACATCATTGTTCTGAAGCATATAATCAGGAATCTCAACCGTGGTTACTCCATTTGCTGTAGTACCAGTCGTGCTGTACGCAACTCCTCCATTGCGCTCTGTGGAAAAATCGACGCGGACGGTGGTGGGAAGATCCAATCCGCTGATCTCCAATTTCTGGCCATAGTCGTACTGCTGCAATGCGCCGTACCGGGTTACGCAGCGTTCCCCAGACGGGAACGTAATTTTAATTGCTTCCATTGTTCCTCCTTACTGTGCCGCCCGGAATGATATCCCGGAGAATGACACAAATGAATTGTTTGCCAGTGTATGAACATACACATTTCCATCCGGTCCGATGCCAATCTTTCCGTTATAATCTCCTTCTGTGCTGACAGGAAAGATTTCTGCCGCCGCTGGTCTGTATCCGGCAGGCAGCAGGGAAATCTGGGTACCATATGTGATTGTTCCGCCGCAGATCACTCCGGACAGATGGACGATGCCGAATTTGTCCTTGTAATAAGAAGCCGTTTTGAACGACGAATACTGCCTCCAACTATTATAAAGAGTCAGTGTCAGTTCCGCATTGAGAACGATCTGACCAGTCATTGTCACGTTTCCGGACGGTGACAGTTGAGTCATTGATAAGGTGTTTCCATCGGAATCTACAGTCATCAGAGCCAGTCCATCTTCTGGATTCTCCGGATCCGACATAAGCTTCGCAACGATGTTTCCGGACTTATCCTGAAAATCAACGATCTCATGAGTGAAAAAATCAGTGACCGCTTCCTGCATCCGGAACGAAGTCATTTTTTTGAATGTAGTTTCCATTGCCACCCAGAAGCCCGGATTGATGCATACCTCTCCGATGCTCATGCCCTTTCCGCTATGATGGAAATCCATCAGTGTGAAACTGGACGGAACTTCATCCGAAGCGGAAACGGAGCGGAAACTGTCTGTCACCGTAAGGCGCACATCGTACTCATCATCCTCCGTCAGGACTTCCGAAGCGGTGACCGTTACCTTTTCCAGGGAATAGTCGTTCCCGGATTCCAGTGTTGTCCAGGCTGAGTCCGTCTGAAGCTTATACTCCAGAATCCATTCCTTTTCGTTCTGATTGTTGACTGTTTCAACAATGAATGAAAAGTCAACCGCCAGGTACAATCCTTCTTCATCGGCAGTACCGGCCGAATTTGCGCGATATGCATCCAGCTTTGTAATAATGGGCTGGGTGTAATACAAAACCGTCAATGGAACGGTTGCTGTGCCAATCCGGCCACGGCTGTCGGTTGCTTTGATGACAATGTCCGAAGTCCCTGATTTCTCCAGAACCGAACTGGTGAAGTTGAGTCCACTATATGTTACGCCCTGAATCGTCGTTTCGATCTGGGCAACGGAAGCGCCGTACATCGTGGAAACTTCAAGTGCCACATCCAACCAGCTCTTTCGCATCACAAAACTGTCAAAGCTTCCTTTTACTTCATCCGATGCCTCTGTGATCGACGCTGATGCGATGGTCGGCGCAAAGGACTCCGGAACGGATACCGGCAACGTGACTGTCGTGCTGCCGATACAGTCATTTTCACTCGCCCAGGTATAACAATAGAATGTGATTGTTCCGCTGGTGGAATTGGGAAGCTGACTGGCAAGGTCATATGGGAGCGTATACGTTACTTCGGTCTCTGCCCGTTCAACAATGTTCTCATGATAATCATTCAGCCGATAGGAAAGACTGTGTTTAAATGTATCGGATGCCCTCGGGAAGCTGACTGTAATCGTGTCTCCCAGCACTGCTGACTCGACAGAAAGCACTGGTACCGTAACTCTCGGAATCACGGTCATTTCTACCGATAACTCACCGGTCAGGATGTATGCTTCCGACCAGGTGTTTCTGGAGTCCAAAGAGACCGATATGGTCTTTGTTCCGTCCGATTCATGATAGACCGGCATTTCTCCCGAAGCGATCCGAATTGCTGTGGACTCCGTTGTCGGAGGCAGACGAACCGTTCCGACATTGGATGTGTTGATGGCTTCCGTGTTATCCAACAGAATCTTCAGCGCGTTTTTCTGGTCGAAAGTCAGCCATTCGCCCGTGTTCCACATCCAGTATTCCCAGCCAACTAGCGTGTAGTTGGCATCGATCTCATGCGCCTTTTCCGTCAGTACAACTTTTCCGAAAATATGATTGGAGCCCTGGTCGCCATTGGCATACAGGACCCATGATTGTAAGGATAAATCAGCCATTGTTCTTCACCTTCTTAAATGTCAGATTTCCATTTACCCTGGGAAGGAACGCGAAATTACCCAGACGTAAGGAATGCGTGAATTCTCCATCCACACAATAGAAGCGCCGGTCCTTCCAGTAGCTCGCCGTGTATCCGTTGTCAACGAAATAGACGATATCATTATCAATCCGCAGTTCGATCTCATTTCCGCTCTCACCAAGCTTGATGACACCGTCCTCAATCCGTACCCACTTAGAGAGTTCTGCGAACTGTGTCGATGTGGAATTTTGCAGATTGGATAGTGATTCCTGCAGCTGGTTAAAGTTGAATTCAAAGCTTGACGATGTCTGCTTGAACTGCGTTTCAATGGTACTGCGGAGGGTTTCGAAATCAGTAGTTTTTACATACTCTTTCACCGCTTCCAGAATGATCTCGTTGGCGCTCTTAACCGCGTTCGTGCTGGAATTTACAATCTCCGCGCGGATCTCGTCCAGCTCCGGCTCAATGTTCTCCACATCAGTGACCACTGTGACGCTCTGCTGATCCAACGCATTCGCTGTACCTCCGGCAGCATACATGGTACAGCGAATCATCGTTACATCAGAACTGCCGGGAGTGTAAGTCACTGCATTCTCGTTTGCGCCGGAGGTGTAGTTCGTTGTCCAGGTACTTCCATCTTCACTCTCTTCGATGATAAACCGGCCGGAATAGATGGTTCGTGTTGCTGTTGTTCCGTTCCTGTAGTAACCGGAAAATGTCACATTCTCCGGCGTCAGAACATCATCTGCACCTTTCCGGATCACCAGGGTAGACGCAGTGATAAAATAAACTCTCCCCGCAGCTCCTGTGGATCCGGTTTGTCCCTGTTCCCCCTGAATTCCCTGCTCTCCCTTTTCCCCCTGCTGTCCCTGTGGGCCAGTCTCGCCCTTTTCCCCTGCAGGTGCCTTGCTGATTGACATCACCTTGCTGGCTGTAAGATCCTTGTATGTAACAGTAAATGTAACCGTTCCTGTTGCTGTGGTCATGTCGGTAACGATATATCGCATTTCTGCCTCGTCCCAGGATCCGGTGATACCGGAACTTGCTGACACGGAGATCTCTGCATCTGCTGTGACATCCGTAGATCCATACAGAACAAGAACGCCACTGGAGCATCCGGAGTAATCACCGTTGCTGCCATCCGAATCCGTCGGGACAACATGTGCTTCGTTGTCCAGGGCGACAAGCAGCGTGTTTGCACTGGCTGCGGTCTGTTTTGCTTCTTCTGCTGTCTTCTGTGCGTTTTGTGCAAGGTCAAACAGATTCAGCGCATCTTTCTTTTGCGTCTCTTTCATCTCCAACTGCGCGCTTGTGTAAGACTGTTTCGTCTTACCTAGCGTCAATTTTCCATTTTCCGGCCGCAGAAGATCCGTTTCCATCTTTGATACCAGCATATATGTGGACAGTCCGTGAGGGCTGCTGATTACTTTCTCATATTTCGCGAATCGAAAGGACTGAATCTCGTAACCGGCGGCTGATAAATCGGCCGCCGTTGCATTGATTGTTTCTGCAGACAGGATGCTTTCCTGCAGATCTTTTATGCCCTTATTCAGCAGATTCTGTGCTATGGTCACATCATCATGAAAAACCGTTTTGGTAATGCGGCCAAATCGCTGAATCGCCTCCTCACTTTCTATGTAATCGTTTCCATCATTTACCGATTTTATCGTAAGCCTGTTTCCGTCCTCATCTTTCACCCCCAGTGGAATGAGAACCGTCGCCACATCCTGCCCCTTTATGATCTGAGATAAATCAATCAGATTGGTTCCAAACAGAACATCCTGTTGATTTTTCTCTGTCACGTCACTGAGATAATCGATGTACACAGTGTCCCCGACAATGCGAGGGATTATGTAACCTCCAAGGTTCTTTATCAGCTTCTCTTCAATCTCGCTCCATGTCTTTGGATACTGGCTGGACGCTCTTACGATGTAATCATTAGAATCAACCACTGTGACATTTCCAAGCGTAAAACGACGGTCTGATGCGACCTGTCCATTATGTTGACTAATCAGAAAGTCCACATATCCCTCAACAGACCCGGTATATTCATATGGCCGCACGGTAGAATCATTAAAAAATGCCAACTGCCCTTCACAGACCAGTCGCCTTGTTCCATAGAATCCATTTTCTTCATTCAGAATCCGTCCTCTGTAAATCGTCTCATTATCCCGATGCACAGTAATGGTACTTTTCAATCGTTTTCCCAGATCTTTCTGCGGATGTTTCCTGGGGAATGTAACATAAAAAGAACCGGCTTTGTTTATCTGCTGTTTCAGAAGTCCTTCTTCAATCCGGTATTCCGGAAGCCGCGGATCATAGACCAGTGCACCGTCAATTTTTATTTGATACATTACAATCCCGCCTCCTGATATTCAAACCGAATTGTTCCAGATCCGGATAATGTAAACACATTTTTTCCGGATTCCAGCACGATATCCGGATTCTGTACAGTTCCCGCAGCCAGCGTCAATCCATTGACTGTTACCTCTCCTGTAACAGTCATAATCGGAACAACCGGTCTTCGCAGATTTTCCAGCGTTACCGTGATTTCTTCTGATATCGTATACGTTTTTACCGTTACTGTCCGTCTGTATTTGTAAGGTTCCATGGTTCCGGTCAATGTGATTGTTCCGGTCGCCTCATTCGTTTTATCCGGATCTACAGTTAAACGGCCAAGATAATAAAACAGCGGATCAAATCCAAAAACAACTTTTTTCCGCACTCCATGAATATCATTTGCAACTCTTGAAACAACGTTCTGAAATTCCCTGTAATCTCCAATGTAATCAAAGACCATTTTCACTCCGGTTCGATTCCCATAGAATACCCGACCAAACGCTTCGGTGTAATCCAATGGTTCATCGCTTCCCGGAATTTCCACATAGTTTGTCTTTACCGATGGCTGCGGAATGGAAGCCTCACGCAGCATCAGTTTCCATTCAGACAATTTTCGCTCCCCGATCTGGACATCCTCATATGCCCATTCCATCAGATCACCCCTCTTTCTTCCAGGTCTGAAATATCGTTCATGTTATCATTTGCGTATGGAGTCACAATCTGTCCGACATCTTTTCCATCCATTTCAACCCTCATACCGTCAAGAGCTTCTGAGAATGCTTTTGCATTTGCTTTTGCCAGCTTCTCATAATCCGTTCCGGCTTGTGTCGGCGCAATGCCTGTGTTCTCCTGCGTGTCGGCCGCTGCTGCAACGGTATTCTCAATTCCATCTGCATGATGACGGCTCTGAGCTGCCTGGAACTGTCTCACATAATCAGATGCATTCAGTTCCTTCATCACATCCTGAGCTGATTGCACTGCCGTCTGCGCAAATTCCGGAGTTTCCTCTCTGACACCTTCCGAAGCTCCCTGAATCATCGGGATGCCAATCTCATCCTTCATCTTCCTGGATGGAGAATGAATACCGAAGAAATTCTTTACTGCATTAAATGCATTGGCGGCTGTATCCTTCACAGACTGAACTAAAGATGAAGCAGTGTTTGTCACACCGGTTGCGATGCCTGAAATAATGTTCTTTCCCAAATCTCCCCACTTGATATCGCCAAGAGCGGCAAGGGCATTCTTTCCGATGTTTGCCAGAGCATTCGGAATCGCCGTAACCAGTGACTTAATTCCGTTCAAAATAAAATTAATGACACTTTTACCAAGTTCCAGCCATTTAATGTTCTTCAGTGCACTGACCGTAGTATCTCCGATTGATTTCAGTGCCTGTGGAATACTCTGTGCCAGGGATTTGATTCCTGACCAGATTCCTTTGATAATGCTTGATCCGAGACCGATCCAGTTTACTGCGCCGATTACAGAAAAAATGGAGGATATGATCTTTGGGAATTCCGCAATCAGGTTCGGGATGTTATCAACAATTCCATTGATCAGCTTAATTATGATATTCGCCCCACATACAAGCAGTTTTGGAACATTTTCATTGATAATATCCGCGACATTCTTAATGATTGTCGGTACATACGCGATCAGATCCGGCAGAGCTGCAACCAGTCCATCGACAATGCTGTAGATAAACTGAATTCCGGAATCAATCAGTCTCCCTGCTTCTTCATTCAGGAATGATGTGAAATTCATGAGCACCGGCAGCGCACTCGCCAGAAATTCCGGAATTGCCTGCTGCAATCCGGCTCCCAGCTGCATCAGAAGATTTCGGCCTTCCTGCAGAATAACAGGCAGATATTCCTGTACACCGGACAAAAACGAAGTCGCAATGTTCGCTGCCAGCGGATAAACCTCAACCAGCTTTTCTGTGACACCATTCATCAGGGATGACAGGATCTGTCGACCACTCTCCAGCAGCTGCTCCGAATTGGAAAGGATGCCTTCAATGATCAGATCTTTCGCCGCGGGGATTGTCTGTGCCAGTCTCGGAATGATCTCGCCCAAATTGCTAAGGATTACGGATGCTGCAGTTGCAAATGAAGCGACCAGATCTTCCGGCGAGGTTACTCCGGCCAGAAAATTATTCCATGCTGCTTTCGCAGATGTCATGGAACCTTCAATCGTTGTTGCCGCTTCTTTAGCAGTTGTTCCCGTGATTCCCATTTCTTCCTGAATCACATGGATTGCGGAATATACATCGCTCAGATTGTTGATATCGTATTTGACTCCGCTTAATTCCTGCGCGTCCGCAAGCAGCCGCTGCATTTCTGTTTTCGTGCCGCCATATCCAAGCTTCAGATTATCCAGCATCGTATAATTCTGTTTGGCGAATCCCTGATACGCATTTTGTATGGATTCCATACCGGTTCCCATTTTATTTGCGTTATCAGACATATCCGTCAAGGCCATATCTGCTACCTGGGCTGCTTTTTTCGTATCGCCGGAAAGCCCCTGCAGCAACGCTGCGGAAAAACTCGTCACGGTCGACATGTAATCATTTGCTGACATGCCGGCTGTTTTATAAGCATTGTTTGCAGCTTCAATTACTGCCGCCGCACTTTCTTTGAACAGAGTTTCGACTCCACCAATATTTTGTTCCATGCTGGCCGTTACATCCAGCGCTGCCTTTACAGTCGCTCCAAGCGCCGCAGAAACTCCGGTTACTGCCGCTGCTGCAGTTTTGGCCACAGAAGCTAATACCCCAAATCCTTTTTGAGCAAATCCTCCAAGTCCTGACATTCCCTTCTGCAGGCCATCTGTATTCAGTTCCGTACCAATTTTCACGGTTCCATCATAAGCCAATTTATCTCACCTCTTTCCGAGAGAGCAACTGGCTCATAATGGCTCTATCTGCTCTGTTTTCCCTGTTCTACCTTAATTTCAAACACTTTCTTGCATTTCTGGTTCTTGCACCGGACTGTCAATCCTCTGCACTCCGCTCTCGGAAGGATCACCACCGGCATCTCATACCCGCAGTGTGTGCATGCTACCTTTTTCATTTACCCTCCATCCGTTTTCGAACATATTCCTTCATCGCTGCATTTCGTCTTGCCAATTTCGTCTTGCTGTCAAGCGATGATTCCGGATCTTTCAGTGCATAAAGTGCACGCATCTTCTCGATATGTGATTTCTGTTTCTTTCCCATCCCTCTTGTATCCGCAGTCCGGTAGTACATAATCCGTGACAGCAACAGGTTCTCATCCAGAGACTCGAACATAGCAACAAATTTCCACCAGTGAAGTTCACAACTCAGCGTCTGATTCAAATCAATCCGATACTGGCTCATGAACGCGGCATAGATCATTGGGGCATCCTGATCAAAACAGTATGCCCGCCTGATTGCCCGCTTCGGTGCTGTAGCCTTTGCTGAATCCTGACCGTCCTCTTCCGGACCGCATGCATAAAACCACAGCATCGCTTTGATTGCTTCATCCCTGTTATTCGGAATCCGTTCCCCATAAAACAGATGCAGTGCATTTGCAATCTTTTCTTCATCCGGGAGATCCCCAAACATACAGATTTCAATCAGCATACAGGTCCGGAAACCATAATTGACCGCAAACGGTTCTCCGTCAATTATGACTTTCTTTGGCAGTTCATCCACATTGATGTTGTACTGCCTCATTTCACGCGTTTCGGGCTGAATGCATTCATCAGCCTTCCTTTCTGTTTCGCAACCTCCGAAAGGAACTGATTGTACATCTCTGCTGCTTCGGCTGCGTCTTCACAGGTTCCGACTACATCCACACCGGTTGTCGTGATAAAGAACTGCCGGAACATCCCGATCAACATATCCAACATCTCCAACACATCTCCATCTTCCCGCATTGTCTGAATCTTCTCTTCTGTCCGACTCATTTCATCCAGTGCCTGCTGCAGCTTCGCCGCATCTTTGCGGTTCGTTGGACTAAACCGGATTTCTTTTCCACTAATTACCATGTTCTACCTCCCTCTGCCCTTATGCGGATGCGTATGTATACTCTTTTGGCTCAGCACCAATCTTATTCAGATTAATATCAACGGAAGAAGACTCTCCTGCAGCACCGCCGCTTTCTGTATTCACGATAATGGATACCTGTCCCTTCTCTCCTTTTCCATTCAAAATGCAGAAGTATACATAGTTTGTTACTACACTGTTTCCACGTCCATATTTGATTGCATGGGACAGCATATAGTCCTGGGCCGGATCGCCAACATATCGGTCACCGGTTACAGCAAATGCCCTGGCCGTTCC
Organism: Lachnospiraceae bacterium; assembly: GCA_017472605.1. Classification (GTDB taxonomy): domain Bacteria; phylum Bacillota; class Clostridia; order Lachnospirales; family Lachnospiraceae; genus Anthropogastromicrobium. The sequence goes on along the minus strand of JAFUPV010000070.1, from coordinate 60,163 downwards.
TGTCTTCATCGTAGACTGTCCTGCCCTGATATAAGTCTTTTCCGATGTAATCGGATTCAGCTGCGCGTCCAAACCTTCAACACCCATCTGGACAACCACATAATCAGCAGGTTTTGTTTCCGTCGTTCCATTGGGGGCTGTGTCAATTGCCAGTACCCAGTCATCCGCCGTCACCCAGCCCTCATAGTCTGCGTTTGGTGTTACATCGCTCATAAGCTCGCTTAACTTCATCTGCCTGCTCCTTTCTCAAAATAAATGAGCCTGCACTGGATCATGTACCGTGCAAGCCCCGCTTCTGTGTTAATTCCGGCCAGATTCGGCATGTTCTGTAAATTCTCCATGCGCCTGATCTGGCAGTTATCCGGAAATACCGGATAATTCTTCGCCGCATTCTGTGCCTCCAGCCAGTCCATGAATCCCTGCGCAAAATTCATTGCCTGAAGGTTCAGATCATCCTCATCCGTCGAATATGACTTAACAATGATGATTGTGAATGCATATTCCTTTTCCTCTCCCCCAATATACTTTTTCCGACGCCGGTCTGAGTAATTGGTTATAAACGAAATAGAGTCCTGTGACTCCGGCGAAAAATTGAAATTCAATTCCCGTTTTACCAGTTCCTGAATCACTGGTGTAAAGTATGCTGTCATTGCATCGTGTTTCGTCATGATTTTCTCCTTATAAAATTCTCGACCGATTCCGTCAGCTCCTCACCTCTTGCAGCCATCATTGCTTTATCCCATTCAGACGTTGCCAGAGGATGGCGAAACGTGCTGTGATTCAGTTTCTTTCCTGTCGGCACTTTTGCAACATTAGGCCGTGACCAGAAACGTCCTTCTCCATTTGTAAAAGCGGCCGCACCCGTCACCGGATCCGCATATAAAATGCCTTTATACTGGTAATGCGCATACGGAGAAAGATAATGAATGACTCCATGTTCTCCTTCCACATAAACTCTTACCTTCTGTGCCAATATCAGCTTATCAGCCGGTACATACGGATCCATCAGACGTTTTGCTTCATTCGCTTCAAACAGAAGTACATCCCGATCAATGATCTGTTTGGAAACCGTTGGTATTGGCTGATTCCATTCAAATGTCAGTTTCAAACTTATCCCCCCAGACGATAGTGTTTTCCCATTGGATGGGAAGTGTTGTCAGAAAAAGCGGTCACCTTGAACGCATCCGGTTTGTTCCTCAAAAGAACCTCCGTTGCCGTATCCGGGCTCTTTCCCGTAATCTTGTCCCTGCAATTACCGCGGACAACAATATCTCCGGGAGAAACAGGGAAACTGTTTCCAACAGACTCGACTGGAATCCGGACAATATAGGTATTCGTCTGGCTCGCTTCCGTTTCATTCTGCAGCACCACGATTTTCGACTTCCAGAAACAGTTATGGAGCACGGTTTTCTTCCATGCTCCATTCTGATTCCGATATATTGTAATCGTGTGGATATAATTAGGATTCATATCTTGCACACCTCCGGCTCAGCAGCCCGGTCCAAAGCAGATGTTTCCGTATGATCCCTGTAATCTTCTTTCGCTGCCCGGATGCCGTAAATTCGCTGTCAGACGCCTGAAAGGAAGCAGATTCTCCATCATTACTGTAAGAGGTCATGATGCCGGCTCCACCCGCTCTTGCAGCGGTCTGATGCGCCTGATCTGCCTGGCAAAGAAACTCTGCCAGTTCACAGACGCACCGCTTTATTTCCTGGCGTTCATCGTCCGATTCCAGGAGATTCCCGGTTGCATATCGCATCTCATCTTCTGCCGCTGATGAATAATGGGAAAAGGAAGCTTCCGGTATGGTCGGCTCCCTTCCCCGTGCAAACTGATTGCAGTAATAATCAAAGTCAACACGCATCTCTTACCTCTTATCAGGCACCAGCCTTCAGAACAGCAAACGGACATCTCTTTTCCTTATCCTGTTCCAGACGATTGATCGGGTTCGGAATCTCCCAGCCAAGTCTCATAACTGCACGCAGCGCCACCATATCATTCTGCATCAGGTTGTAAGCGATGGAACCATCTGTATTCTGCACCACGCCTTCCGTGAACAGCTTAAACGTGATATCCTGACGAATTGAATAGGTCAACTGGTTGAAATCCCCGGAAATCATCAATGCCTTGGACTTATCAAAAGCACCGTTGTTCGGGAAGTTCATCGGAGAACCATCCAGAGAGTAGTTGGTTCCATTCTGCATGTCAGACTTGAAAATCGGCTGTCCGGTGGTGTCCTTCAGTCCTCTCAGCTTGGCGCGCATGGAAATATCAGACATATGGCCGTTCACAAAGTAACCGGATCCTTCTACCTTTGCGATCACACCATCTTCTCCCATGATCTTGTCATACAGATCATCACCAGTCGCAAGCGTAACAACGGCTCCTGCATTGGTTGCAGTTGTTACGACACCGTCTCTCCAGGTGTTCGGTTTATCCTCATCGAACAGAATCGCGCCATCGATCTTTGCACCGAAGGCTTCAATGATTCTCGGCTTTACCTCTCCCCAGATGTCATAATCCGAGTCGTCCAGAACAGACTCCGGGATCGGGATAATAACCGCAATCTCTTCCGCAATCAGAAACTTATTGCTCCACGCCTGCTTTGTCGTCTGTTTCTGACCGGTATCACCGTTAACAAAGTAAGCGATTGGCAGCATATCCAGCACCGGCATTTTATACTGCTTAGATGTCATGTTCGGCAGTTTTCTACCTCTGGATAATACTGTTGACTGAGTAACTACTCCCTGAATAATCTCATTGGATTCCTGTACCGGAATCAGGGACTCCGCACCGGTACGGTCGATGATGTTTACCTCATCAAACATTCTTAAATTCATACGATACTTACGCATTCTTTACCTCCATTATCTTCGAATTGCAGCACGGATCGCGCTGTTGATTGAACCATTCAAGCCTCCGGCAGAAGCGCCCGCTCCGTCTGATGTCTCAGATGCGGTTGGAACAACGCGGTACGCTGCACCTGTTCCTGCATATCTTGGATTTTCTTTCAGGAATTTGTCTGTTGCCTTTGAAAAATCCGTCTTATCATCCACCAGCTTGCCGATCTTGAACATCACATAATCAAGATCTTCCGCTCTCACACCCTTCGCCGTCAGAAGCTTTTCGTTCTTCATCTGTTCCAGCTGCGCCTTATACTCGTCTCTTTCCGCTTCTACTGCAGAAACATCCGGCTGATTCTCTTTCTGCTTCGCTTTAAAATCATTGATTGCGGCAGTCACCTCTTCTTCACTGAGGCCCTGCTTTCGATAGAAATTGGCAAGTGCGGCTCTGGATGCCTTCTCCGCTCTGCTGTTGGCGATCTCCTCTGCCTGTTCATACGTGTACCCAGCATTTCCTTTCTGGCCGCTGCCGCCAGTTCCACCGTTTTTTTCATCGGCTCCCTCTGAGCCTTCTCCTTCAAACAGGTGCAGATTCATTAACCACTTTCTCATCTCTCTTTACCTCCGTTTCGCCTCGACAGGCTCCCGAGCTTTTCATGTCATCACGTTTTGGACAAAGAAAAAAGACCCTTTTCCGGTCTCATTAACGTAACATATTGGATGCAGTGATATTGATGGTTGATATCATCGACTGCAAGGAACCAGGAATCCACCAGTAATTTCCCCGCTTCTGACAGCTTCTCCCATTCAATCTGAGTGAATCCGTCACCGGTTTCCGCGCGGATCCGGTCTCCAGCCAGATCCTGAATGGAATGGAGCAGGCTGCAAGTCAACGCCGATATCGCAGCACAAACCAGATCCTGACCATTCCTGCGGCATCCCGCATGTCCATCCATCCGAATGCCGTTTTCTGTTATCCTTATCTGAATCATCATTCCTCCTTTCTGTTGCGCCGGCGCAACGAAAATGGGTACAAAAATACCACCAGTCAAAATAACCGGCGGTATCAGTTGATGTTTATTCTTGCTTTGCAATGTGTGCATTGAAATCCGGGAGACGTCCTGTAATCACCTTTTGTTTCGAACACGCCCTTTTTGCACGATGGACAGATCACATTTTCACCTTTCCTGATCCGCTGAACCATTTCCCGAAATTCTTTCAGTTCAATCGATTCCATACGCATTACCTCCACGGAAGATCCGGATACAATTCCTTTACTGTTTTAATTATATTCCTCCGATCCTCCCCTGTCAATTCCGTTTTTCCAGTCCTGTGTTTCCATTCCTGCGCAAGACACACACATTCTGACCATTGGGATCCACCAATGTCGTATCTGTGGTGTGTGATCTCATGAATCAATGTCTCTGCTGTATTCTGCACCGTCTTTGTTTCAGATGCGTATATCCAGATCGTATCCTTGAACTGTTCTCCTCTTGTGCTCGGATCATGATCAATGTTATAGCACATCTTAATGTCCAGTTCCGGATGCTCAGAAATATACGCAACGATCTCTTTTCCAATCTCTGATTTGTTCAGGTTATTAATAAGTCTCCGGGTAGTGATTGTGTCTTTCTGCCCGTTATTATACTCAGTAAACCGTTCAGAAAATCTGGACTTTCTGATTTTCTCCGCTTCCTCCTGCTCCTTTTCCTGTATCATCTGATCCATCTTCTTTTTCGCCGTCTTTCCCAGCGCAAAAGTTCCTTTTAAACCATCCTGATAAACACGGTCCATTTGTTCCGGAAGCTTCATCTTTTCAGAAAAATCCTTATAGGTCTGCATCTGGCCCTGGTATTTCGCCTGTTTCAAAATCAGATCCTGCGGATCTGCTTCTCCCTGACGCATCAGATGGATGTCCTGTCTGGTTTTTCGCATACTGCGCTCCATCTGACGCTGCGCCTGCAGCGCTTCATATGTGGTATACGCCTTTTCGTTATACTCCTTTGGTGTATTTTCTTCCTCGATCATCTGATCCAGCTGTTCATCTGTGTATGTCCGCACAGAAACACCAGGAATAAATGCGTTGTAATCATGATAACAATTCGCGCCATGCAGTCCTGTCACACTTCCCAGTCCACAGACATCCTGCAGCTCTTTATACGTCCACACACGTCCCTGCCACGGTTGATGCGTGGGACGTGCACCTACATGGTATGTAACCTCATAGCTATCTGTTTTCAGATCCCGCGCCACCTGCTCATTCATTTTCCCCTGCAGCTGACGAAAACCGGTCATGACCGCTCTGCGCGCCGCCACATCGACTCTGTTCCGTTGTCCGGATGCATAGTCGATCCACCGGATTCCGCTCATAGTCATCTCATTGATTGTTCGATTCAGAACTGTGTTGTATGAGAATGCACCGGAATGGATATCCATCATGGCCGAGTCCATGGTTGAAACATAAAAGTCTCTCAGTTCCTGATACTGCAGTTCGCCTGATGGAAGGCGCTTAGCAAAGCCCATGGTAGCAGTCATATTCTGAAATGTTTCTCCTGTCTGCGTCCGTACCGCTTCGATCAAAGACTGCAGTTCATGGTTCTGTTCGAATGGAATCTGTTTCATTCCTGACAGCCGATATGCACGCTCATGACCGTAATATTCCTCATAAACCGTGTCAGAGAACATTTTATCCAGTTCTGAATCAGAGACTGCCAGCGCGTCTTTGATGGCTTTACGGATCGCTTCCTCTGTTTTTCCCAGCTGCTGCAGGCGATTGATCTCCCAGTCCGCTGACGCTGGGGAAAAGCCATTCTCACGAATCAGACGGACGATGGTTTCCATGATCCGGCGTTCCAGTTCGCTCATCTGTGTGACAAAAGGCTGCGGAAGCTGCTCCAGTTCTCCCTGGGTCACTCAATCACCTCCACCGGCTGGCTCACTGCAGCCCTTGCCTGTTCTTCTGTCTCATTGTACCATTTTTTTCGGTACTCCCAGAGATTCATCGCTCCCATGGCTACATCCTGCCGGTCTGTATTGCGTTCTGCCTGCTTATCCTCAATGATGGAATCATCAAAGTCAATGGTGATCTCCGTTTCCGGATCCAACGGATAATTCAGAACGCAGCCAAGATTGATGATAATGCCGATCAGCTGTTTTAAGGCATCCTCCAGAATGATCTCATGCTTCTTAAGAATCCGATACAGGTCCGAATTTACCGAGATTACCTCCGTTGCAGTCTTTACACTTCCCTTCTCAAATCGGTACCGCTCTGTTCCAAAGCCGCATTTCAGGGACAAATAGTTCAGGTCATCGTTGATACCCTTTTCATGCGCATCCGCCCGGATCTCCATGTTGATCTCCTGAATCATCTTTCCTTCACCGTCTTCCCCCGAGTAATCTTCCGGGAGTTTGTAAAACACCGTGTCTTCCGGATCAAATGCAGGAGAACCATCTGAGTTTTTCAGAAGCTCCGGAGCAACAAAGATACGTTTTCGGCCAAGATCATACTCATTCGCGTAAGAATCATACTCAATATCCAGCTTCTTCAGGATATCAATGGCATTTGCAAAGATCGCCACGCCCATCGGATTGGTTTCGTCATCATCCGCATTGTTCACAATGTTCAGGCGGTCAATTGCAAACAGCGGATTGGCAGATCCGGTCTCTATTCTGGGCTCCACATACCGGAATGGCTTCAGCTGCTTCCACTGCTGCGGAGTCAGTTCAATCCCATCTTTACTTCCGGCAACATTCTGCAATACCATATTCTCGATCACATACAACCCATTCTGCAGCGTATGAAATTGTACCTGTATGTACTTCCTCCTTCGCACCGTCTTCTCAAAGGTGAAAGCCACTTCATGAATCACTCCATTACTCCAGCTGATCGGAAAGATATTTCCTGCACTGACATAATTAATCCGAATCCTTCCAGAGTGTATCATTCCCGTTGTGTCTACATCCGTTTTATCCAGGTATGGGATATACGCCACGGTTCCAGTGTATGCCTTTCGTTCCTGATAATCATTGCCAATTACCAGAAAATGATTCTCTTCCAGCACCTTATGAACAAAATCATTGGTCATCTGATCTGCCAGCGAAACGCCAACCCGCTCATTCAGCATCAGATCAGCAATGTCCTCCGATAGCTTTTTCGCCATTCCAAGCGTCTTTCGTTTGTGCCGGCTGTATGTGCCATGTCCTGAATATACCTTGTACCAGGAAAAATTTCGAACATTTCCATTATACCAGCTTTTCCACTCTTCAATTTTCCGGTAGAAGGAAGCGTTGACCGTGTCAATTCCCCTCTTCTGGAAAAAGCTAAATATATCCATCTTCCTTCATCTCCTTCTTTGAAATGTCATCAGCATCTATTGTGTCTTCCCTTATCTCCTGCGGGAGCCAGTATTTAGTCAGCTTCCATGCTCCCATCACAGCATAGCGAATTGCGTCCATGCAGTGATCATTTTCCTTGACCGGTACTTCTTTGCCTTTCTCGATTGATTTCCTGTCGTATTCATACAAACCAAATTCTTTGATCGCATGTTCCTGAAGCGGCGATATGGACAGGATGCCATACGTGAGCAGCTTCTGTACACGGCTGATTCCCAGCGCCACATCATTTTCCGCATTTTTGATCAAAACATTGTAATTCAGTCGTCTGGATGCGCGCTTGATTTCCTCCTGCAACCCCTGTGCTGAAGGATCCAGAAAGATATAAAATGTTGATGTCCGATAAATCTCGTGCATACGATCCATAAATGCAACCATGTCCTTCGCGTAATCCGATGGACTGCGCTGTTTTCCGGCTTCACGGCCACTGTGATAGTATTCAGCCAGACCAGTCATCTTTCTGTGATACTCATTCAGACCGAATGCCTGAAAGGTCGTTGCATTCTGCTGACCATAGTCACCGCCAATGTATACTCTTTCATAGGTTCGGTTCTCATCCGGTTTCTGTTTGTGACGCTCTGAAAACATATAATAAATCAGTTCATCTACCCCAACCGATTCTCCAAGCCAGACCCAACGGTACATCTTCTCATCGGCAGATTTCATTTCTTCCGCAGTTTCGATCAGATCCGGTCCAAGCCAGTCTTCTGGAACATCCCGGTAGTCCGTATGGATATGAATGCAATCGGAACGTTTTTCCATCTTCCTGCACCACTCATTGATTGGCGCGTTGGGATTCTTGGGCGGATTGTACAGATACAACATTTGGAATCCACCTTTATTTCCGCGAACAAAGGTCGCCTCAATATTGGCCAGCTCGTCCTCTCCTTCTCCATCTTCAAAGAATTCCGTCAGCTCATCCAGAACAACCAAACGAATCGGTTTATCCTCATCAATAATACCTTTTGTATCATCGATGCCGTCAGACCCGGAAAAATAGATTGTTGTTCGGTACTTTTTGTATGTAATCTCCATGGGTGATTTTGTAATCAGGAATTTCTTCTTTGACAGCTGAAGACGATTCAAGCCTCGCAGAAGTTCCTTGTACACGGTCTTACGCAGTTTATTGTGGTGCTTGCGGAGAACAACCACGGAACCATTCCTGTCGCTGACAATCTGATAATCGGCACGGATTGCCATGAAACTGGACTTCGTGCCGGCACGTCCGGATGTCAAAATTACATGCTTGTACTTCCGGTCATTGAAAATCGGCATATATTTCGGAATGATGATATCCGATATCTTAACCTGTGGTTTCTTCTGGCGCGTCATTTACGATCTCCACTCCATCCTCATATTCTTCTGCCGACTCCTGAGACAGCTTTGCTGTTCGAAGTCTCATCAGCTCAATTCTGGCTTTCTGTTCCTCGCTGCATACATCCCAGTTTTTATGCAGCATCTCATCATACTGCCTGATCATAGACCGCAGTTCTCCCTGAGCACGTGCCTGTGCTTTCAGGAAGTTGTTCTGTTTATCCCATGCCTGCTGCACTTCTCATTTCTCACCGATCACGTTGCCGGTTTTCTCCTCGATCCGTTCAATCGTCTTGTCTTCCTGATCCTTCACATATGCGATCCGCTGTGCCCGAACAATGGCTGCATAAGCAATCTGAATCTGATGCCAGAGCAGATCCAGCGGATCCGCCTGATCAATGGCAGAAAAAATCTCCCGGGTCTCATCCGGGAGAAATTTACTGAAGAAGCCATACTTCTCAGCGTGCTTATTGCCGGGCGGACCGGTCGCATTTTTGTTGCCCGGCTGGCCACCTTTTTTTCTTTTCGAACGTTCGCCTTTTCTATCCGAACGTTCGCTATCCCATCCATGGGTGCATTTCCATCGACGGACTGTTCCTTCCGGCAGATTTAGTTGACTTGCGATTTCAACCATTTTCATGCCATCCAGATACATGGCCTTCGCCTGTTCAATTCTTGCATCCGGCGCTCTGGCCATGCATCATCACCTCGCTTGTTCGTCGTTTTGTTGGAATAGGAAAAGCAGCCCCGAAGGACTGCTCATACCTGTCTTATTTTCGGTTCTACCGCTGCAGATCGGATGTTGTGTTCCTGATTCTGGTTTTCCGGTTTTACCTTTTGGGTTATACTGTTGAATTTCTCGTTGCTCTTTTGCTGGTTCAGCTTCTCTTGTTTGTCTTTATCCATGATTATCACCTCATGGGGATAGTATACGCATATGAAAAATAATTATACTTTCCGCCTGCACTTCATCTCAATATCATGCCAAACATTGAACTTGCACTTTCTTTTGAAGCAAATACTATATTACTTGCTATCATCAAGCCGATTCTCTAACTCTTCTTCCTTATCACTTTTAGGATTACTATTTCCTTGTCTACCAGTATCTAAACTGTTATCAGTAGTAAATACCAGTTCCAACATATTAGATAAGCTTCTATAAGTACACAAGAAAAATAATATTGCGATGAACACCCAAGCATAAAAAGCTTTTGACTCTATCTCTTTAGTAAAATCGTTTCTAAAATACAATGTTATCGATACACCTACTAACGTAAGCCCTGTAACAATCGTTGACTTAATATATTTTAGTAATAAACGGTTCGTATCTTTCTCAAATACATATTGTACGAATTTAGACTCATTCTTCATGCCTAAAATAACAGGAAGAATTGCACCTAAAAAACCAATAATCAAGGCTGCAACTGTATTGATCCCATCAATTGCATCATTAAAATTACAATTATCAATATAATTTATTTTGCACTTCCACAATACCACTGTAACTCCTAGAGCCAATGCATATGGCATAATGCGTTCAGCATAATACTTTATACTCGATGGGATTTTCATTAACATCTCTTATCACCTCATTTATATTTTATAGCTGAATACAAGTCATCTTTTCTTTCCTTAAACTTGCTTGTCATGCGCATGATAGTGTCTTCATATTTCAGTGTTTCCTTACTCTCTAATTCGAAAGTGATATAATCATGAAACACTTCTTCTATTAAATCCACTAGTTCTGTTCCTTCGTCACCTGCTAAGGATTCAACCTTCACTTTTGCACGTTTTACATGATTATCTTTTCCAATAACATTGTATATAAAGTCAGAAATTGTGTTTTTATCCAGCGAGTTTCCTTTGGTTCTTCCTAAACCTATTTTCACATAGGCTGTATATCCACCAGTTCTTCTAATTGATGAAATCATGTCTCTAAGCGATGATTTATTTTCTAAATCATCTTCCCATGAATTCAAGTTTGCAAATGATACCTCTAAGCTCTTATAGTTACCATTCTCTAATAGGCTTCTATTATTGAAATTACCAATGGGATCTATACTTATGATAGTATCTTCATCCATATTCATATAGTTTATGAATTCCTCAATTTTAGATATCCCTAATGAAAAACGGTTAGACTGTACCATTAATATACTACTACTTCTTTCGTATAACATAGTTACATCTTCGCCGATATACTCATCCTCTTCCAACGAAATTGCGACCGATGCTTCACCATCTTTAGCCTTTGTTGGCGGATTTGTATCTCTTAACTTCAGTAATCGAATTCCCCATAGTTGTGTTATTCTGTTATATTTTATTATGTCTATTCTGGCCATATTTTTCCCAAATACGATGCCTTTTTGTTGTTTATCGATTACCCTTTCTATCCAGTCCGTTAAATTATAGAGTACTGGCTCACTAAACGAACCATTTGCCAACCTCCTCTTGCATCTTACTCTATAGTATTGAAATTTAATCACTCTCTTGTATTGCATCTTCTGCCTCCACAATATATTTTTCTCTATTGTAAAACATAATATATTTTTTGACAATAGCCAATCAAAAAAATATACGAGTGAATAATATAATTATAGAACATTTGTTCCCATTTGTCTATGATATTTCTTAACCTATAAATACTATATCTTATACAAACAATCGACTGCCAGGCTGTGGCACCTGGCAGTCGTAACAAAAGGGGAGAAAAAAACGCTGGAGCATCCTGCAGGAGCTCCATGATACAAGTATAGCACAGAAAAACTGGACAAATTGGACAAACCTTATTTTCTTTCCAAATACCGATCATGTTCTTTTCTGATGCTATCCCATGTACACTTCCCTCCAATCCGCTGCGCGATCTGGTACCATTTCAGGTTGTCCATGTAACGATATGTCATAATCCGACGCATCCGACTGTCCGGAATCTTCTCTATGTACTCCTGTGCAAGCGTCAGCTGCTCCAGCACTCTCTGTTCCAGGTTCTCTAACTGCATTCTATACCTGATCAGATTCCGTTTTTTCCGGTAATACCCTACACTGTCTGCCCCTCTGATCGTAATTAAGCAGGGAGCGTACCTGATATCATTTGTTGTGCCCTGTACCACATCAACAACACCATTCTTTCCGGAAACAATCCTGTCGATCTCATACTGCGTCTTTTCGATCCGCTTCCGCAATTCTTCCGCTTCCTGAATCAGATCTGCATACTGGACAAGAACCTCTTTGATCTCCATCGGTATCACTCCCCTCTTTTTCATGTAGTTATCAGCTTCTCTTCTCCATTATACCTGATACGGTTCCGGCAACGACATCCAGGCCACAATCGTTTGGTCTCCGTCCCAACCAAAGCCACCAATTTCGCCTTTGAACTCCAGCACTTCTACCTGCGGATCATCCTCAGTGCCATAATCAAAGCATACCAGTACATACTGTCCATTCTCCGGCAGCTTCTCTTCTACCGCAATCCAGCCAGTGAGCAGTCTGCCTTCCAGAATCTCCTCTGGATCCAGTCCGGCATTTTCATACTCGGCCAGCCGCTGCACAAGCTCCTCTTTCTTCGCTGGTGACCAGTAACCACTCTTAATCCCATTATTTCTCTGATGTGTCAGTCGTTCCATGCTCCCATCCCCATTTCCGTATATTCTCCAGCTGCCTCCAGCTCTTCGGCTTCGGGCATTCTTCCTGCGGTTTCCCATCCTTGTTCTTAAATCGCAACTGACATCCTGTGATCAACTCTCCGTTCCTTGGATGTCCTCCGGTTATCGCTGCGTAACAGCCATTACATGTTCGATTCATCCTTCCTCCTCCACACAGGTAATATACCCGCGTTCTCTTACTTCCCGTTCAAACTCTTCGTTCTCCAGTGGACAAGCATAATACTTATCGTATGCAGGCATCGTGCATTCATAGTCAGGGTCATAGCAACCACAACGCAGACATCGTTTATCAATCATATCCACCCTCTCCTTCCCCGGCCGGAACCGAATCAACCGTAATGATCAATCCGGTTTCCTCTTCCACTTTCTTTATATACCCCTGGATGTCTCCATTCCACTCCTTTGCGAAACGGTCTACGTATTCCATCGTGAGCTGCAGCCTCTTTCCGATCGGCTCACTGCCCCAGTTTGGATTGCAGTCATGCAGGGCCAGCGCCATGCTGCACATCATGATGTAATACATGTTATCGCAGGATTCCTTGCTGGCCTGCCTGTAATACCGGTTCCCCAGCTCACGGTCAATCTTTTCCGTTAATTGTTTCTCCCAGAGCGCCCTCGATATCATCTGCTCCGATATCAGGGCAGGCGGCTCTGTCGCGTTCTTTTTTTTCGAAGCAGCGCGCTGCGCCCTTCGGTATTCTGCTCTTCCCATAGCTTCTCCTTCTCCTCTGTTTTCTTGCAGGGGGAATTTTGAAAGCCATAGGGGGAATGATGGGGAATATCCGGGGGAATTTTCATTTTGCAGAAAATCAAGCAAAATCAAGGGATTCCGCGTTTTGTGGGGAAAATGGGGAATGATTTTTCCATTTTCTTTTCTTTTTATTTTTCTTTTTTTGAAATCTCTTTAAAGTAAAATAAATGTTCCCCCTTTTCCCCACATGCTTCAAAAAACCAGGAAATACAAGGGTTTCCGACAAATCAAAAATTCCCCACAACATTCCCCCCTCGTTCCCCCTGATTCCCCCTTATGGGCATCAGAAGGTCAAAACGGCAGGGTTGTCTGCCCATATTCTTCTACCGGCAGAAACTCTCCTTCTCCCTTCTCCCGCAGGATAATCCCCTGAAAATAGTGCTCTCCACGTATCTTTACGACCTGAAACCGGCGTTCCTCCAGGCTCGTAAAGAACTGCCGCTTCTTGTAAGAGACACGCTCATTCTCTTCGCAATACTTCCGGTATGCTTCAAATAAAACGCCCCGCTGCGTCCTTCTGTCACTGTCACGAACGGTCTCCTCCTGCAGGAATGCTTCCACACTGTCTGCGTCCATACGCTGCTTATTGACCAGCTTTTGGCTATTTGCTGACTTGATGATCTTCCCGGAACTGGATGCGTACATTTCATGCAGCGCCCATACAGCCCGGTTGATCGTCATCTCCACTTCGGCTTCCAGCTTCTGGTCCAGCATCCGGTCTTCCTTCTCCGGGAGCCGGTTCATTTCATAGATCAGCAGGCGCCTGTAGTACGCGTTGGATTTCTCATCCAGGTTCATCGGGATCTTATTGGCCGAGAACAGCAGCTTGGCATAGCTGAAAAACGCCCCTGGATCCATTCCCTTCTTCTCGTACATCAGAATATCCTCGCCGGTTGCCTTCTTGATCGTATCCACATCTTCCATTGCCGCAGAAGAAATATCCGCGCAGGAGTTCAGCAGCTTGCAGAACAGCGCGGTCGGGTAAAACCGTTTATTCAGATCCTGCAGGGGGATACTGCTGGTATTCTCCCTGCCTACGATATGTTCAATCAGGTGGATCACCCGGCTCTTTCCGGTGCCGCCTTCGCCTTTTAACATCAAAAATACCTGCTGCCTGGTATCTCTGGTCATGCAGAGCCCGGCATACGTCAGGAGCATCCGGATATCATCCGGCGCCACAGCGGAATACTGCAGGAAATTTCTGGTCACGATCCACTTCTCCGGAACGAACTCCGGTACATACCGATGAGGGATCTGGTTGATCGAATAGTATGACGGACTGTGGGGATGCAGCTCCATCGTCTCCGCGTCCAGCATCCCATTCTTGAAGTTGATCCAGGTAATGGGATATTGGTTCACCGCTTCAATCGGGCGCTGCAGCCCCTCCTGCATCAGAAGCAGGCTGCAGATGCTGCTCAATGTCCTTGCCCGGATCATCTCTGTATACAGGTAACGCTGGATGATATTCCTGATACGGATTTCATCCACGTCTTCCGTATACACGCCATCCTCGTACAGGTACAGGGAGCCCATGCAGACAAACATTTCCTGTGTCTCCATCAGATAGTCAACCAGTTCCTTATCGTTGATTCCCTTCCGGTTCCCGTAACGGTCCTTCAGACAAAAGCGGTCTTTCAGCTGCATATCCGAGTCCGGCCCCTTCTGGCTGCGCTCAAACCTCTCCAGGACATTCTTCAGTTCTTGGTCAAATCGCTGATCTGACAGGTATTCCTTCCCTGCAAACAGCTTCCAGCCTTCCTTCACCTTCGCTCCGGCACTCCGCAGCAGCTCTCTGCAATCCTCATTCAGCTGCTTCCGCTTACATGCCAAAATATACGTATATTCCGTCAAATGCGTTCCCGTGAACTGCTTCTGGCGGATGCATGTTTCAAATGCTTCCCATGTGAAATAGGCAGGATTCTGGTCATTCCTCGACAGGAAGACTGCTGGATAACCGGCAGCGCAGACCGCCTCACTCATACTGAAGTCATCCAACAGATAGATGTATCCCTTCTCCCCCGGCTGCGTTTCCAGCAGCTTTCTGAATATCGCTCGGTTCATGCAGCCGATCCCTCCTCACCTTAATTGAATGGCAGACCTTCATCACTTACATCATCCGGTATTGCCGTAAATCCATTTGCATCCGGTGCGGCGGGTAATGGCGGCTGCTGCATTGGGTTCCTGGAAGCAGCAAACGATTTCACTGTCGCATATTTTCTTCCATTCCGTTCCGTCTGGTCCACGGTAATGCGCAGGTTCCGGTAATGCATGACGCGGCCAAAGTCTTCCGGTGTCTGCAGGTCATACCCATCCGGGACTCCCGCAGCCATTGCTGCCTGACTGAACCGCCAGCCGCAAGAATCGATAAAGGTGAAGTTATCATAGCGGACCCTACCTCCCGCATATGGCTGATCCACGTCTCTTCTTACCTCATAATCCAGGATTACGCATGTGTTTCCTGATGTTTTTGATGTCTGTACATCCCAGGCGCAGACGGTTACATCATATTCTCCCGGAGCAACACCTGTCGGCTGCTCCGCATTCTGATAATTTACTTTCATGGCACGATTACTCCTTTCATCCGGATCCGGTGCTCAACCAGATCCTCTTCATTTACCCGGCAGCCGAGCTTCCGGTATACTGCCCTCCTGCTTTTATACTGGCTCATGCACAAGCCCTCTTCGTCAACAAAATCATATACGACTGCTTTCTTCCGATCGCCGAAACGGCGCATGATCCTGCCGACAGACTGCTGGATCGCTACCTTGTCCCGGTGTGGTGTACAGAGAAACAGCCGATCCAGGCACGGGATGTCCAGCCCTTCCTTCGCCAGCGAATAGGTTGCAAAAAGAATCGTTGATTCTCCATTTCTCATCCGCCGGATCGCTTCCTCTCTGCTCCTGCGGCTCGACTTTCCATTGATATATTCCCGGTGCGCGAACCGGTCTGACAGGGCATCATTCAGCCATTCCAGCTGATCCAGCCGGTCGCTCAGGACCAGACAACTGTGCCCATCGTTCTCATTGATATAGGATCGGATCAGCTGATTGCGCGGCAGATCGGACACCATCTCGCAGAGCATGGCTCCGAATTCCAGTGTCTTGTCTCCCTGGTAGCTCCAGCCAGTCGAAATTGCGTTTACTTCCGGAAGGACCAGGTTCCCGGCCTTGTTCAGGCGTTCCTGTGGCACCTCATAGATCTTTTTCCCGATCAAATGGTACATTCCCTGGATCAGGCCGTCCGACCGATGTTCTGAAGCAGTCACGCCGATCCGGTACAGAGCTGGCAGCCGTTCCATCACTTCCTCAAACATGCCCATCTTACTGTCGCTCATGAATGCCCGGTGGCATTCATCTACAACGATTGTTCCAAAACGCCACGCCAGACTGTCCAGATCCTTCTGCCGCAAGCTCTGTACGGTAGAGAATGTGATGTGGCTGCCGATGCGGTATTCGCCGCCGCCAATGATGCCATATTCTCCATCGCGCAGCTGCAGCTTCTCCTTCGCCCGGTTCAGGGACTGGTTCAGCAGATCGGTCGTATGTGTGATCCAGAGTGCCGGCTGTCCGAGCTGAGCAATGACCTGCAGGGCAGTTTCCGTTTTTCCGGCGCCGCAGGGCATCACAATGATCCCCTGCTTCTCACTCTTCACTGCCTGCACCGCGGGCTGCTGGTAGTCACGCAGCTCAATCCTTGAACGGAACTCCACCGGCTGACATTTCGTCATCCGGTGCCGGTACAGCGACAGGTCCGGGAACATATCCCAGATCGGCTTCAGACAGCCGCGTGGAAGAATCAGCGTCCCGTCATAATACTTGTAGAACACAATCTTTTGCGGGATATTCCATGCACGCTTCCCCATCCGGATCAGCTTGAAATACGCCGGGTTATCCATGACCAGATTTGCATTGCACCAGTCCAGAAGCTTCGGATCCGGATGCTGAATGGTGATCATACTGTCCACTGTGATAACCATCTCATCCCTCCCCGATCACAACCATTGTTACGATCGTTTTTGGCTCTTCATTTGTGTACCACTTGTCAAACCGGGCGGATACGACCGCAGCATCATCCCGGTAGGCAACACCATTCAGGCTGTCACAGATGATCTTGCCAATATTATCCCAGTCCGGCTTCTTTGTCGGACGCAGAAAACCGAGAATCATCTGGTTCCGGTTGTACTTCGATGTGCTTTTGGGAATTGGAAAGTACGCATCGATCTCAATCCGGATCTGCCCTTCCAAATATTCTCCGACCTTCTCCCGGTAGCAAAGACGGACCAGATTTTCATACTGGACGGTATCCTTTGGGGTATACGCAATCCCGGCTTTGGTCACTCTCGGCCGTCCCTTCCCTTTTACTGCACCCGGGATTTCAAACTGCACTGTCTTCAAAAGGGACACCTCCATTCTGCACACATTCGCGGACATAGAACAGGATCTCGTTCATCTGCCCCTGCTTCAGCTCCGTTGGCTTCGATGCATTAAAATGCTTCAATGCTGCCATCAGGATCTCCTTATTCTTTCCGGACTCTGTATTGATCAGCTGCCACTGTTCCGCAGTGATCGGATTCTCTCCGGATGCAGACGCGGAAGCTGCTGTTACCTGGATGGATGGCGCTGCCGGCTTTACCACCGGTGCTACGCCCTCATCCAACCACGCCTTTAACTTACGGCCGAGATCCGCACTGATCACATCACCGTACTTATCCAGGAACGTTACATCCTTGCTTGCCGTTGCCACATGGCTCCTTGCGATATCCAGAACAATATCAAACTCATACTCAGTATCGTCACGCTGGATCGGGGCCAGCCCAAGCTTTACCGGCTGAAGCTTTCCACGGTCATTTTCCTGCAGTGCATATTCCATCTTGGAACGCATAGTAACGATCGTGTGGCAGTTCACTGCCAGGATCGTATTGACCAGATTGTTCTGCAGTTTCCCAGCCTCATTCCACGCAGTATAGCTGTTCATCCCAGCCCTTGACGCGATCTTGTCTTTTACATCCAGTACGCCTCCCTCATTGTTCCAGGCATGTGAAAAGCTGTCGATAATGACAACCCCATCCGGTCCAACAAGCCCCGCCGCCTCTTTCACCAGGTCTTTATACCGTTCAACCGAATACGGTGGTTTTAACGGTGCGTACAGAAATTCCCCGATGCCATACTCCGAACGGTTTGCATATGCCCTTGCACGCTCATGCTCGGTATCAATGAAAGCGACCTTATCCCAGTCACCAGTCATGCCGTAAGCGATCAACAGTGCACCCAACGTTTTTCCTGCCCCGGATACTCCGGTAAGCGCCAGTCTCAGCTTCGTTTTCGCACGAACGACTTTATCAAAATTTCCCATGTCACTACCTCCCTTACCGGATCCGAAGGCTCTCGCCCCTCGGTTCCAAATGTGCCCATGCCGGCTTGTTTCCCGCCTGCAGATATTCACGGATCTTTTCCTTATCCGGAACCGGTGGCTGCGGGATCAGATATGCTGCGGGAATCAACGTGACATCCGCTGCATCGATCGCTACCGGCTGCTTGCCTCCGTTCTTCTGGATGCCGAACGAGAACAATGCGGTCTTAAACTTTGTCTTTCCGGTTGTTCTCATAGCATTCTCGAGCTTCCACAGGAGACGCTTTCTCCGGTTTTCCGCGAGGCTGATCCGCTCGCTGAGCCGGTCACGCTCGGCTTTCATCGCCTCGATATCAGCCTTCATCTGCTTGTCTACCTTGGCATATCCGTCTGCTTTATCCTCAAATTCCATCTCGATCCCCTCGAGGGTATCAAGAATTACCTGCTCATCCACATCCTCATCATAGAGCATGTTGATAACTTCCTCAAAATCTGCTGTCAGCTGGTATAATGTACTCATTCCCAGTCATCCTCCTCTCCCAGATCAATCAGTGCCATCTCACGGAATGCGGTGCTGTTCAACTGTTCATACACCCGGATCTTCAATGCCATTCCATCATTGCGCAGCAGAATTCCAGACTTGTCCTTCATAAGCTGCGGCATTCCCGGAAATCCTTCTTTCTCCTGGTCAGCTTCCGACGGGTCGTAGAGCTTCCAAAGCCCTTCTTCCACCCCATACTTATTCAGTGCAGCATCTTGAAAGATTACCCAGGTTCCGATTCGCACTGCCGTGCGTTGCAGCTTTGGAAGGCTGAGGGGAACCTTTGTGTATATATCCAGTTCCTCCTCGAATCCTACAGTTGCCTGGTTCCCGGCACCTCCTCCGATGGAATAGACCTCGCCGATTTTGGGCAGCTCACCAAGATACTCCATGATCAGTGCCTTATAGGAATTCGTGGCGAAACCATCCAACACTTGAACCGTCACGTGGCCGGTGCTGATGATCAGCGAATCTTCGACATTGCCGATCATCAGGCTGTTGTTCTTAAAAGCGGCTTTCACCAGCCGCTTTAATACGTTCATATTCACAAACATACCTTACCCCCCCT
Source organism: Lachnospiraceae bacterium (assembly GCA_017472605.1). GTDB lineage: Bacteria > Bacillota > Clostridia > Lachnospirales > Lachnospiraceae > Anthropogastromicrobium. Next base: position 40,743 of record JAFUPV010000070.1, on the reverse strand, counting down.
GATTCCAAAAAATCCGCTCGAATGCGTGCTTCGCTACCCTCTCCAGTTCTTTATCCATGGCACACTTTATATCATCTGCCACACCAACGCGAAAGCTTGTCTCCATTATTTCTTTTACCACATCCTCCGGCATTCCCGCTTTTACCAGAGCCTCTTTTACTGCTATCGTGACCATCAGGAAATCAGCTATCAGCCCCTGCTTCGTCACATCCTTAATCGCAACCCTTCCATTTTTTGCTAAAACCATCTTGCAACTTCCTCCCGTTTTTGATAAACTAACATTGTGTTTTTTATTTGTGCCGCTGACCAGGTTTCCCGACCTGCAGCGGCTTTTCAATTACCTCATTCTCGCCGGTATGTACATTCTTGATGATCAGACTGTTCGGCAGATCCATGACAACCAGGTATTCCTTCCAGTCCTTCTCCGCTCCGGCGATTATTGCTTTCTGCTCCCGCGTCGGCTTCGCCGCCCTACTCTTCCCCATCGCCAAGCACCTCATCTGTATACCGGTCCGGATGCAGTGATTCTTCATCCATCGGAATCGTTCCATACTTTTCCCGGAACACTTTGCATTCCGCTCCCAGAAAATGGCAGGAATCACATAACCAGCGGGGCTGATGCAGGTTGCAGTAATCAATCAGCTGCTTCTGTGTGAGCGGCTTTCTGGTCGTGGCGGCTTCCGGCTGGATCCGTTTCCTCTCCTGAACCTCCTGTTCTTCCGTGATCAGCCCGAGCTTTCTCAGGACGATCAGCTGGCCGTCCGTCATGGTACGGATCTCGTCCCGGAGATCTTCGTTCTCATACTTCCCGGTTTCCAGATTCATGATCTGCTCCTCCACATCCCCGAGGACCAGGTTGATGTTCATCATCATTTCTTCGATTCTAGTTTTCATGTCATCCTCCTACATAAACAGTTTCTCGATCATCCATCCTGCCAGTAACAGCAGGAATGGCAGCGCGTACAGCCAGAGTCCAAGAAAGAACTCTACAAACAGGGCTGCAACCTCCAGCCAGTCGGTTTTTGGCTTGTCCTCTTCCGGATCTGGCAACTGGTTGAGCAGAAGCTCTGCCCTTGCGCTGCTGCGGGTGACCGGCATGTACCAAACATCGTCTCTCATTGCTTGTCCTCCTTTCTCCGCCATCAGGCGGTTTCCTCTTTTGCTTCCTTCTCCAGCTTTCTGGTATACTGTCTGGTGACCATCGCTCCGAGATTCTTGTGGATCTGCTCCACTTCGTCCGGACTCCGGACACAGCTGTTATCACAGCGGATTGTGGTATTTCCTACCTTACATTCTTTAACGATCATAGATTCACCCCCATGTTTTATCGTATGTGTTATGGTTTGTCTGAGTTACGGTACCATCTGCTTTGATACTTCTGTGGCAAATTCCGCCCCTGCTTTCTCGACATTTTTTATTGACATGATCTTCCTTTTTCCCTATTCTAAAAAGTACAGGCTGCTGCAACACCCGAGTATTATAAGAGAGGAGTGACTAACCATGCAATTAACTAAAGATGCTGATAAACTTGTGTGTTTCATGTATAAGTCCTACTTAGAAAAACGAAAGGCTGGAATAAATAAAATAAACGCACTGCATTTTGAGCTATCTGATATCAAAACATTTAAGATATGTTCTTCCTGGAGCGATTCCGATATTAAAGTCACCGTTGCAGAACTCAAACGTACTGGCTTAGGTAAAACATATATCAATGGAGGCTTTTCTGCCAATGAACAGTTTATTATCTATATGGAAAACCGTTTTAAAGATGGACTTACTGGTGTTGTTGACTTTATCAGCAAATTAATCCCTTGATAAGAGCATACGAGGATCACTGGTATATACGGTATCTTCTGTAATCACCAATGACCAGTGATCCTCTGAGAATTCCATTTTGAGCTCTGATGTGCTCTTGGAAATATCTCTTCCGTTGACTTCACAAATGCCCTTATCGATATCAAGATTCAATGTCTTTAATTCTTTTATCTGTGCCATCCCATCTCACCCCACTTCCTTATCCAGATATCATGTCGTAATTTGTCGATGTTTTCTTCTTGATTACTTTCCTACTTTCCTATATAATACGATTATTCATATTTAGAGTTATGAATTCGTCGAAAGGAGATCCGGAATGTTTAAATTTCGTAATAAAGTCAAAATCCCATCAAAATATAAAACTCTAAAACGCTTAATAAAGATTTCTGACAAAAAATGCATTAGCCAATATTATACCGATCCATACATACAAACAATCCCAAAGCCAATCCTTGAGCAGTATCTTGATGAACTCGCCGAAGAAAAATATCTGAAGCCCAGAATTCGTCATGTGATATTACTAAGCAAAGCCTATTCATATGACGAGGAATGTCGAAAAGCCTTACTTAACAAAATAATTGCTGTTTTCGGACGACCAATAACATATTTGCTTACATGGATGCTTGGTATTGCTTCTGCTGTAATCATTCAATACTTAATTAATATCTTGAATTTAGTCCCAAATTCCTAACGTATGCCGAGCAGCGTAACGGGTGCAGTCCTTAATCTCCTCTTTTGTTGGCGGTCTGTACCCGCTTTCTTTTATGTAATACATAAGGGCTTTAGCTGCTATATAACTGGTTACCCAACCAATGATACTGATTATCGTGGTTATTGTAAAAAATATTGTCATCCCCTTCTCACCTCCTTATTCTGTAGTTGAGTTTTTCTCAACTTCGTGTGTAAAAAAATAAAAATGAATCTCTTCATGTGGTAGATCAAGAGCAATGACAGCCTTTTCTATTTCTTCTTGCCCCCAATCAACTACATTGTTAAGTTTGTTACTTACAGATACATCGGAAAGACCAATAGCTTTAGCAAATGAAGATTGGGTGCCAAATCGTTCTTTAATCCTTCCTCTCAACTTTCTGTAATCATATGGTTCCATAATATCACCTCCAAAAGTTGAGATATTCTCAACTTGCAAGATAAGCATAGCACTTTCAACTGAACGTGTCAAGATATTTTTAAGTTTTTCTCAACTTTCATAAATAATCGTTGACATTTTCTCAACCCAACTTTATAATATCATTAAAGATTTCTTTAAGGAGCGCGCCTATGAAAAAATCAGAAACTAAAGATCGAATTCGAGAAGCTATGGATATACGTGGTTTTAAGCAGACTGATCTAGTAGAAAAAACCGGTATCGATAAAGGACAATTGAGTTCGTATATTTCGGGAAAATATAAACCAAGGCAAAATAATCTTCATTTAATTGCATCCGCTTTGAATGTCGATGAAGCCTGGTTAATGGGATTTGATGTTCCAATGGAACTCAAACAAGAATCTTATACTGCCACCCCCTCCATCGATCTTATACCTGTTGAAATCCAATTATTGACAGATTTTCGATCACTATCGGATTTTAACAAGGTTAAGGCCACCAAATACGTCCATACCCTCGCAGAATCTAACCGGATGGAATCCGAGCTCCGTGCCGCCCACGAACGAACAGACATAGAACACACAGCCGAAGGAAAAGCCCATGATCTTGCAATTATGGATGACGATGATGAATGGAAGGAATAGGATTCTGCCCCAAAAAGGAGAATGCATAATGACTTGTTTTTACTGTAAAGGAAATCTGGAAGCTTCAACGACTACCTATATGACCGACTATCATGGTTGCTACATTATCATTAAAAATGTCCCCTGCGAAAAATGCTCACAGTGCGGCGAAGAATATCTGAACGGACGCACACTGGAAAATATTGAAAAAATTATCAGTAAGATCAAAGGCGTACTGACGGAAATTGCTGTTGTTGACTATCAGCAGAGTGCATAAGAAGTTTTGAGGTGATTATTTATTGACATACCAGAATTTGATCAATACAGCCCGCAGTGAAGGACTGAAAGTACAAGAGAAAGAACTAATCGAACATGACGGCCTGATTTCCGGTAATCGTATTGCGATACGAAAGAACATAAGGACGCAAACGGAAAAGGCCTGCGTCCTGGCCGAAGAACTCGGCCACTATCACACCAGCTCCGGCAACATCCTCGATCAGACCACGGTGCTGAACCGAAAGCAGGAACTGAAAGCCAGATTATGGGGCTACAACCAGATGATCGGCCTGTCCGGTCTTATCTCGGCAGCCAAAGCCGGATGCCGGAATGCTTATGAAATTGCAGAATACTTAGATGTGACAGAAGAATATCTGAAAGATGCGCTGGAAGCTTATCAGAAGAAATATGGGTATGTTACCAGTGTGGATAATTATCTGATCCGGTTTATACCGAATCTGCAGGTTTATGAAATGTATCCGTTGGAATGACAGCTTATTTATGAAAGGATTATTATGACAGCACTTGAAAAAATTGTTGAAAGCAAGCGTATGCCTGTTCTTTTCATCGGCTCAGGTTTATCAAAACGCTACTTATACAAGTACCCAACCTGGGACGAACTATTAGCATTATCTTTTGAAAGAATCAATGATGACCCTTACCAGTTGCAGAAATATTATGACCAGTATGCTCGTCAGGGATTATCTCCGTTTGAAATCAACACGAAAGTAGCTACTGCTATCGAGAATCAGTTTAATGAAGCGTTTTTTGATCGCAAAATAAAAATAGATCGTATCAAAAATCCCAAGTGGGTAAAACGCGGAGTATCTCCTTATAAAATGTTCCTTTCGAAATACTTTAAACAAATGAAAATTTATGATTCTCCCAAAACAAGAGAAGAAATTCAGAAACTGAAGTTGTTAAAAAATAAAATTTCTGCTGTAATTACAACCAATTATGATCTCTTTTTAGAGAAAGAAATTTTTTCTTCGGATTTTAAGGTATTCGTTCATCAGAATGAACTATTTTCCTCTGACAGTTATAATATTGCAGAAATTTATAAAATACACGGATGTGTGTCGGATGCAGACTCCATCATTATTACTGAGGCTGACTATAAACATTTTACGCAATCCAGAAAACTGATCATTGCAAAAATGTTAACTTTATTTGCAGAATCTCCGATCGTATTTCTCGGTTATTCTTTCACAGACGAAAATGTACGTCAGATCATCGTTGAATTTCTCAGCTGTCTTACGGACAAAGAGCTGACTAATATTGACGAGCATTTTGTCTTTATCAGCTATAAAAAGAATGAGAATTCATTAGTAGAAATCAAACGTACAATTGTCACCGAACATGGTATCGAAATTCCTATCACAGAAATACAGACAGACAATTTTTCAGCAGTATATGACACTTTAGGAAAAATAACGCCCGGCATCTCCCCCTCTCGTATAAGAGAAACCAGGATGCTTGTAAAAACAATTGTTGATCAAAGTGTTGTTTCTCACAATGCCGATTCTGTTATTGTAGGTATTGATGATCTTACGGGAATTGATTTATCAAACAAACCACTGGCTATTGCTATTGGTTACCGGGAGAATATCCTGAACAAAGTTGGATACGGACTACTGGCTGATGAAATGATTTTTGAAGATGTTTTATATTCAAATAAAAATTTCGATGCAGAAAGTATGTGTATTGACCGATTCAAATCAATTCCCACCACCCGTTTGCTTCCTGTATTCAAATATGTATCTGCCTTTCCTGATGCCCTTGCCCGTAATGAAAAACTGAAATGTTATGTAAATAACCATAACACAATTGATTTGATCATTCCATCTAATATCAGCAAGCAGATAAAGAACCTGCCTGTATTAACCACTTATGATTCTTTGCTCGCTGAAATAAATATCATTGATGATTTAAATAAAAAAGCTGGTATTTTGTTAAAGAATCTGGAGTTCTTTACGCCGGATATAATACGTTCTGTATGCTGTACGCTCTTTGAACTCAACAGAAATGATGCCATGCGTTCTACTCATTTCAAAAGATGCGTTATGTATCTCGATTTGATGGAACACGGAGCCACTAAAGAAAAAAGCTGACGGACATTTTCTGGTACACACCAGAAACACCATCAGCTATTTTCTCAAAACAATCAAGAACATTTCTGTTCTATGTTCTTTTCTTAATATTAGCATCAACCTAATGGATGATTTCATCGCTAATACACATACATTATAACCACACTATCGCGGATTGTCAATTGATATTTTTGTCATCCTTCATGACAATATCTGCAAAATATATCAATGATAACCAATAGAAAAACCGCCTCCGGACGGCAATCCGGAAGCGGTTCGTAACACTGCGTACCGATGATACACAATGCCCCTAAGCAAGGCATATTATATCATCAGTAGGCAGCGGGTGTCAATTCAAAACACCCGTTCTTTGTATACCCAAAAATCAAAGGAGATGATATAATGAAACTCGACAAATCCGGCCGATACGTCATGTATCTGCGAAAATCACGCAAGGATGCCGAGTACAACTGCGATGAAGACATCCTTGCCCGGCATGAACGTCTTCTCCGGGAGACGGTGAAGCGCCTTGGCATCGCCATTGGCGACATCTACCGGGAAGTCCGCTCCGGCGATTCCATTTCAGCCCGTCCGATGATGCAGAAGCTTCTCAGTGAGGTCTCGGACGGCCAGTGGGACGGTGTCCTTGTGGTGGAGGTGGAACGTCTGGCAAGAGGCGACACCATCGATCAGGGACTGGTCTCCCGGGCATTCCAGGAATCCGGCACACTGATCATCACACCAACCAAGACCTATGATCCCAACAATGAATTCGATGAGGAATACTTTGAATTCGGCCTGTTCATGAGCCGCAGGGAGTACAAGACCATCAAGCGCCGCCTGCAGCGGGGACGTGTTGCCGCTTCCAAGGAAGGAAAGTACTGCGGAAATGTTGCCCCTTACGGCTACCGGAGGGAACGGATCCGCAATGACCGGGGCTTTCAGCTGGTTCCGGACCCGGACGAAGCGCCGGTGATCCGCGACATTTTCAACTGGTATGTCAATGGAATTCCCGGTGACGATGGAATCCGGATTCCGGCCGGAACGGTCCGGATCGCTGATCAGCTGAACGCGGTCGGTGCCAGGCCGCGGATCAATGAGCGCTGGAGCTACTGCTCCATCCATGATATTCTGAAGAATCCGGTCTACATAGGAAAAATAGTTTGGGGGAAACGGCATGAGCTGGACAGCATTGATGAAAACGGGGCTGCCAGACCGCGCCAGAACCATTCAGTGCCGGATGCTGGCATCTATGACGGACTCCATGAGGCGCTGATCCCGGAAGCGCTTTACTATGCCGCCCAGGAGAAACGCCACAGCAGCAAACAGGCACACATCCACTGCAAATCCGAAGCGAGCAACGCTCTGACCGGACTGATCCGGTGCCAGGACTGCGGCCGCAGCCTCTTCTACCGGAAAGCCGGCGCGCGAAGTCCCCACGACACCATGCTCTGCGGCAACCGGGACTGTCATAACATTGGCTGCTTCTATGACATTCTGGAAGAGCGTGTCATCGATGCAATCCGAAGCTGCACCGATGAACAGATCTGTACCGACCATGCAGGCAGTCAGCAAACTGCCCTCCTGGCAGCCATCCAGAAGAAGGAAAAGGAACTTGCTGCCCTCTCCGGTCAGCTGGAGAACATCTATGCCGCCTTTGAGCGCGGCGTGTATTCCGATGATCTGTTTCTCTCCCGCTCCGCTTCTGTGAAGAAACAGGCGGATGCTGCGAAAGCGGCTCTTTGGGAGCTACGGCGTCGGCTGGAGAACCAGAAGTCCATCGAGCGTCGTCAGCAGGAAATTCTTCCGAAGATGGTCCATCTGGTGGACGTGTACTGGACCATCGAAAGCCCTGCGGAACGCAATGCCCTGTTAAAAGAAGTCATTGATCACATCGACTATGAGAAGCATAAAAAGTCGCCAAAGGGCGGTCCCTTTGACAACTTCTCACTCACCATCTATCCCAAAATCCCCTGTCTGGAAGCAATTGAGTGCGAAAGCGCGCCGCCGATGGCTGGTCGCACCCTCTAAAAAAGCCTGTTATTTCAGGAAAAATTTCATTTCCATTATTGTTGTGCCAACGAACTGGGACACATGGAAATCATCTGTGCCATCGTCTACCAGCTGACCAGAAATCTCAGCATCGACGAAATCAAATCATCCGGCTTTGATAAGTATTATGTGGATCATACCGCTGCCCTCTGGCCCCAGGCAGCCGGAGGCGTCCCGTTTAATGCCTGCCAGTTCCAGAGCAAAGGGGACGTGATCACGGATCTGACGGAGGATCTTGCCGCGGAACAAAAGGCACGAACCACTTACGATAACATCCTGCGTCTTGTCCATGACCAGGAGATCTGTGATCCGATCCGTTTCCTGCGTCAGCGCGAAATTGTTCACTTCCAGCGTTTCGGGGAAGCGCTCGCCATCACCCAGGATCGTCTCAACAGTAAAAACTTCTATGCGTTTAACCCGTCCTTTGACAAATCCGGTTCCTGTTAATCGCTTTCCTGTACACGCCGGATAATCCGCCGTCATTTCAGTCAGGCATCGCGACCAAACGCGCTGGCAAACACACCAGCAGGCAAGCCCCCTCTCATGTATTTTACTCCATGAAAGGGGGCTTGTAAATCATGCCTTTATTTCATTTTTATGACACAGCGGTCAAGCCGCCAGACAGCCGCCGCAAAACAACGGCAGTTATTTCGCCCACACCATCAGGTAATAGTCGACGATTACCGCGATGGAAACCTCTCCCAGCGCAAGGCAGATCATGACACCTGCCAGATACAGCCGATGGAAATGGCTTCGCCAGCGCAGTTTATTCTTTTCGGAAATTCCTTCCTTTTTCATCAGCATCATTGCCGCGGAAATCATCAGCATCAGTGCGCTGACCACAAGCAGTCCGCCGCGTACAAACCAGAGCGCGTCTCTGAGACTTCCCCAGTTGACAAGCATGCCGATCAGGAAAAAGAACACAAGCAGAATCAGACCGACTGCAATTCCGATCAGAAAGCTTTTCAGTATGTCAATCAGATACTCTTTAATGACCTTCATTCAGACCTCACTGGTTATACAGATGACAGGCAACACAGTGACCGTTGCCCATGTCCTTCAGCTGTGGTGTCTGCTCGGAGCAGATTGCCTTTGCATATTTGCATCTGCCTTTGAAACGGCATCCGGGCGCCGGATTGATCGGGCTTGGCACATCGCCTTCCAGCTTGATTCGTGTCTGCTCTCTCTGCAGCTCAACATCCGGATCCGGGATCGGGATTGCTGACAGAAGCGCCTTGGTATACGGATGAAGCGGATTTTCGTAAAGCTCCTCCGACGTGGTGATCTCCACCATGGAACCAAGATACATAACAGCAACACGGTCAGAAATATGCTTAACCATGGACAGATCATGCGCCACAAACAGGTAGGTCAGACCCATTTCCTTCTGCAGTTTGATCAGCAGGTTAACGATCTGCGCCTGAATGGAAACGTCCAGTGCGGAAATCGGCTCGTCCAGAACCATGAATTTCGGTTCAACTGCCAGCGCTCTCGCGATACCGATACGCTGACGCTGTCCGCCGGAAAACTCATGAACAAAACGATTTGCATGCTCCTTATTCAGACCGACCAGATTCAGGTAATGGAATATCTTCTCATCGCGCTCCTTCTTATTCGCTGCCAGCTTATGGATGTCAATACCCTCGGCAACAATATCAGAAACGGTCATACGCGGATTCAGAGACGCATAAGGATCCTGGAAGATCATCTGCGCTTCCTTCTTGAACGCAAACTTCTCCGCACCTTTCATCAGGTGAACATCCTGACCCTTGTACAGAACCTTTCCATCCGTTCTGCTGTAGAGACCAAGGCAGGTTCTTCCGCAGGTTGTCTTGCCGCAGCCCGACTCTCCTACCAGACCAAGTGTCTCACCCTCATGCAGCTGGAATGAAACATCATCCACGGCCTTCAAAGTCAGATTCTTGCCGACCTGGAAATACTTCTTCAGATTCTGTACGTCCAAAATAACATGATTATTCATGGCGCACCTCCGTCTTAAATGGTACATCATCCTTCGGCGCCAACGGGTGATGAAGCCAGCATGCCGCCTCGTGGCCGTCGCCGAAGTCAGTTGCTGCCGGTGCCTGCTCACAGCAGATCTCCATGCAGTATTTGCATCTGGTACTGAACGGACATCCCTTTGGCGGCGCCAGCAGATCAGGCGGTGTTCCCTCGATGGAAGCCAGCTCCTGCTTGTTCTTCAGGTCCAGACGCGGCACTGCCTCAAGCAGTGCACAGGTATATGGATGCTTCGGATGATAGAAAATGTCTCTTGCGTTTCCGCGCTCGACAATGTTTCCGGAATACATAACAACAATACGCTTCGCAACATTCGCAACCACACCAAGGTCGTGGGTAATCAGGATTACGGACGTGTTCAGCTGCTTCTGAAGATCTTTGATCAGATCCATGATCTGCGCCTGAATGGTAACATCAAGAGCAGTGGTCGGCTCATCAGCGATCAGCAGCTTTGGCTGACAGGCGAAAGCGATTGCAATCATGGCACGCTGACGCATACCGCCGGAATATTCATGAGGATACTGCTTTGCGCGCTGCTCCGCATTGGGGATTCCAACCATCTTCAGCATCTTGACTGCCTCCTGCATGGCAAGACGCTTTGTCAGTTTCACTTCTTTTCCGTCAACCATGATCGTTTTGCGGTGCATCATCAGGTTCTCGACGATCTGTTTTCCAACAGTCATCGTCGGATTCAGAGCTGCCAGCGCATCCTGGAAGATGATCGCAGACTCTCCGCCGCGGTAATGACTCATCTGCTTTTTATCATAGTTGAGAATGTTTTCGCCGCGGTACAGAATCTCACTGCCCGCCTTGATTTCTCCCGGAGGCGTTTTAATCAGGCCCATGATTGATTTTGCGGTTACTGACTTGCCGCAGCCGGACTCACCAACTATGGCAATTGCCTCGCCTTCCTCAACGTCAAAGGTAACACCTCTGACAGACTGCACTTCTCCTGCATATGTATGGTAGGAAACGCGCAGATTTTTTACTTCCAATAATTTGCTCATGTCGTTTCCTCCTTACTGACGAAGCTTCGGGTCAAGAGCGTCACGAAGACCGTCTCCCAACAGGTTAAATGCAAGCACAATGATACACAGAACAACAGCCGGCCAGATCAGCAGATGGGGATACAGGTCAAGAGCTGCCTGTCCATTGGAGATCAGAACACCAAGGCTGATCTGGTTGGAGTCCAGACCCATGCCAAGGAAGCTCAGGGAAGCCTCGCTGAAGATATATCTCGGAATACTGGACGCTACATTCAGAATCAGAATACTTAAGGTATTGGGAAGCAGATGCTTCACAATGATCCGGGACGGCTTCGCGCCAAGAGTCTCAGCTGCCATCACGTACTCGGACTCACGCAGCTGCATGATCATACCGCGCATCTGTCTTGCGGTTCCGCACCAGGAAGTGATGCACATTGCCAGAAGCAGCGCACCAAGGCTCTTATCCAGAACCATCATGATCAGAAGAGTGATCAGCATGGACGGCATGGAAGTGATGATCTCAACGATACGCATCATGATCTCATCGACAATTCCGCCAAAATAAGCCATGATTCCGCCGTAAGCGCAGCCAACCACGATCTGAATAACGGTACATGCCATTGCTACGATCAGAGAAACACGGGCACCGACCCAGACTCTGGAGAACAGGTCACGGCCAAGGTTGTCGGTTCCGAACCAGTAGGTGCTGTTCGGTTCCAGATACTTTGTCTTACTATTAATGGAAATATAATCCAGACCGCGCAGAGACGGAGCAAAGATTACCATCAGCAGACAGAGAAACAGCAGAACAAGGGAAAACATGGCGATTGGGTTTTTCTTCAGACGTCTCCATGCATCCTGCCAGTACGTTACCGTCGGTCTGGCGATGGAATCACTGTCAAAGCGGCCCGGTTCTACTCGTTTAAAGCTTTCTTTTGTTAATTCAGCCACATCGACACCTCCTTATTTCTTTCCACCGCGGATACGGATTCGCGGATCAATTACCGTGTACAGGATGTCAGTCAGGAATACAACAACGATGTAAATTGCCGCAATGATGACAGTCTGTCCCATTACGATGCTGACATCTCTGGTAGAAACAGCTTCCACATAGTACTTACCGAATCCCGGGATTGCAAAGATGGACTCAATGAAGAAGGAACCGGTAATACACATGGCAACGCTCATCGGCAGGTTCGTCATAACGGGAATGAAAGAGTTACGAAGAACATGCCTGCGAATGATCTGCCATCTGCTTAATCCCTTGGACTCTGCAGTCAGGATGTAATCCTGATTCATGACATCCAGCATGGACGTCTTTAACAGACGCGCGTAGCTGGCAATGTAAGAGAAACATCCGGTCAGCGTCGGCAGGACGGTATACTCCCAGCCTCCGAACCAGAGATCTTTTCCCTTCGGCCATCCGATGATCGGAAACCATCGCAGCTCTGCTCCGAAAACTTTCTGAAGAAGCATACCAAATATCAGATGGGGGATGGATATCAGCAGGATGGAGAGCGTAACGATCGCGTAGTCGATCCATGTACCCTTTTTCATTGCTGCAATGATTCCGAGAATCAGACCAACGCCAACACCAAGGGTCATTGTCTGGAGACCAAGACGGGCAGAGATCGGTCCCTTGTCCCGGATGATGCTCTGAACGGTCTGTCCCTCAAAAACGATGGACTCACCGAAATCACCGACTGCAAGTCCCTTCATTGTGATCAGATAACGCTCCATCAGCGGCTTATCCAGACCATATTTCTTATAAAGATTGATGACTGTCTTTTCCTGAAGACGTTCTGTTCGAGCTGTCAGCGCATCACCTGGTACTGCTGCCAGAAGGAAGAAGGTGGCAGTAGCAATGATGAACAGTGTAAACAGCATAACAAAAAAACGTCTGATCGTATATTTTATCATCTGTCACTTACCTCCTGTCCGACAAAACGCATCACTGATGTATCCCACTGCAAAAGATGGGGCAGAAAGACACATCGGCAGTGCGCTTTGCCGGATTCTCATAAAAACCAATCCGATCGAACGTGTCACTGGCACGTTCGCCTGGATGTAGAAACAATATGAGAAAATAAGGTGCCAGGCCCTTTGGCTGGCACCTTATTTTCAAAACACAGACAATCTGTTGTCAATACCGGAAATTACTCCTTACCGGAAATGTAAACACGGCTGAAGTCGAACTCGGTTCCGAACATCGGAGTGCTCAGGTTCTTAACGTAAGACTGAACGAAGATCTGAGTATTCTTATAGTAGATCGGAGCGATACCGGCATTCTCATAAACCAGGTTATACTCCATCTGGATGTAGTTCTCTGCACGAACCTCACTGTCGGAGATAGTAGCCAGAGCGTTGAACAGCTCATCGTAGGTCTCGTTGCTGTATCCGCCCATGAACTTTGCATAGCCGCTGCCGGTGTTGAACAGCTCCATGAAGGTCATCGGATCGTTATAGTCACCGTTCCAGCCCATGAATACCATGTCATAACGGTTCTCGTTTCTCTCGGTTACGAAGGTGGAGGAATCCGGGCAGATGTTTGTTACAACGGTAACACCCAGCTTGGACTCCCAGGTCTGCTTGAAGTATTCCTGGATTGCCTGAGTCTGAGTGGTGTTTCCGGAAGAGATGATGGTCAGGGTTACGGAGCTCAGGTCATCGCCCATGCCCTCCTCTGCCATACCTTCCTTGAACAGGTTCTGCAGATACTCGGTATCGTTCACATACTGCATTGCATCAGCGTACAGAGGCTCCTCAGCCAGGCTTCTGAACTCCTGCTCGCCAACCATCATGTTAGCCGGGATCAGACCGTAAGCCGGAACGTTGATTCCGCTGTAGATCAGCTCGTTCATCTCCTCACGGTCAAGTGCGAGAGACAGAGCCTTACAAACCTTTGCGTTGTTCATCAGACCGGACAGACCGCCAGTGTGATGGTTAAATACCATGTAGTTGCAGCTCGGGCTTGCCTTGGAGATGTTAACCAGAACACCCTCGTTGGTCATCTTCTGCCACTTTGCAACATAGTCTGTGGAAGCGGTTACCATATCCAGCTGCTGAGACTCAAGAAGCAGGGACTGAGTAGCCTCCTCCGGAACCTCGGTCAGAGTAACCTTATCCAGGTATACGTTCTCAGCATCCCAGTAGTTCTCATTCTTTACAAGAACCATCTCGTTCTCAAGAATACGGCTGTCAATTACGAACGGTCCGTTGTAAACCTGCATGGTATAGTCGGTAGCCCAGTCCTCACCGTACTGATCGATGATGTCCTTACGGATCGGGAAGAAGCATACGCAGGTCAGCTTCTTGTCAAAGAACGGGATTGCAGCATCCAGCTGGATCTCCAGTGTGTAATCATCAACTGCGCGGACACCAATCTCATCAACGGTGCACTTGCCGTCATAGTACTCCTCAGCGTTTACGATGTCGTAAGCCATGAAGGAGTAGGAAAATGCCAGTTCCGGATCAAGCAGACGCTTGATGGAATCCACATAGTGCTGAGCAACAACCGGCACACCGTCGGACCAGTTCATCTCTCTCAGATGGAAGGTGTAGGTCAGACCGTCCTCGGAAACCTCATAGGACTCACAGCCTGCGTTCTCAATCACATCGTTGCCGTTCTCATCGGTAAATACGCGGAACAGACCTTCCTGTACCTGAGACAGAACCTGGAACTCGTTTGCGTTACGAACGTCGTTAACGTCCAGAGTAGCCAGATCGGAAAAGACAAGATTCAGCTCCTGAACCTCATCCATCTCCACAGCCTCTTCAGCGAAAGCCGGAACAGCCATGGTTACAGCCATCAGACCGGAAAGCGCAGCTGCTAAAAACTTCTTTGCGTTTCTCATGATAAATCCTCCTCTTGTTTACTCCCAATGAACATAACTTTTCTTTTCATCAGGAGATATCTCAATTTCTGCCGCAGACCGACAGAACGTTCTATCCTCTGCCGCAGAAAAATGATATCATAATCCATTGTTTGTGTCCATGGAAAAAAGCTGTTTTTCCTTGAACAAATTTAATCTGTCATGATGCGGATAATCTCGCGGTCGGTATCGCACATACCCTGCGCACCGAGGCGGCCGATGTTGCGGATCGTGTTTTCCACACCCTTGGAGACAATTCCGTCTCCGCCATAGAACTGCTGATTGTTTAAATACATGTCATAGCCCAGGAAAGCAGCGTCAATAGACGAAGCGATCTTGCCCGCGCAGGACGGCTTTGCTCCGTCACAGACAATGCCGGAAACAATGGCAATGGCATTCACCAGCGTGTGGGCAATGGCATCCAGTCTTCCGCCCTGCAGGTAAGCGATGCCGCAGCCTGCCGCACATCCGGCGCTGACAGCTCCGCAGAACGCGGAAAGCGGACCGATTCCTGTCTTAATATGTACGGCGATCAGATTGGAAACAAGCAGCGCACGGTACATCTCTTCTTTGGAGCAGCCCAGCTCTTTTGCATAAACGGCTACCGGAACCGAAACGGTAATTCCCTGATTTCCGCTGCCGGAATTGATCATGACAGGAAGCTCACAGCCGCTCATTCTGGCATCACTTCCAGCTGCCGCCATTGCTTTCGCACGGTTTCTCAGCGAGTCGCCGTTGCATTTAATCAGCACACTTCCCACATTTGCGCCCCAGTCATTTGCCAGACCTTCCTCTGCGATGGCACAGTTATAATCAACCTGCTGCTGGAGAAGATCTTTTACCAGATCGGTGTCAACCGTATCAGCAAATTCAATGATCCGCTCTACCGTAAGCGTGGAACGGTCCGCATGGTGACTGGCCGTATCCGTTTCGACTGCGCCCTCCTGGTAAAGAACCTCACCGTTCTTCTCGATGTAGGAAATGTTGGAATGGAGACGGGAGATCCGCACTTTTGCGCGCTCCTCACCTGCAGCAACAGAAACAATGATATCCAGCTTGTCGCATTCTTCCAGCGGAAGCAGCTGGATCGGCACTTCCTCCAGATAACGGCAGATTTCTTCTTTCTGCTCCTTTGTTACTTCAGAAATTACCTCAAGGATTTTCTCCACCTTGCCCGCAACGATACCGGCAGCTGCAGCAGCCGGAATTCCTTTCAGCCCTTCCGTATTCGGAACAATTACACTCTTGACATTCTTAATAATATTGCCGCTGGCTTCCACGGTTACCTTCTGAGGCAGGCATCCAAGAACTTCCCTTGCCTTTGCCGCGCAGTAAGCAACAGCGATTGGTTCTGTACATCCCATTGCCGGAACCAGCTCTTCATTCAGAATTTGGATATAAGTATCACAGATCTCTTTCGAAAGCGTATTCATCCCCTGACTCCTCTTCTCGTTCTGCATATGATTCATTCGTATGCGTTCCATGCATCGAATCGGCGGGAATCGGTTCCCGCCTGCAACAATTTCCCCGTTTCGACCGTATTAACACGTTAATGCGGTCAATTGAGGGCGAATATTATGTATAATTTTACCATAGGGGTTGCTATTTGTAAAGTTGAATTGTATAATATCTCATATCAAAATAATTGATATGAGTTTTCTGTTTTCCCTATATTAAAACAGGAAGACGCATTGCGCGAAGGAGGCCATCCTATGGAACTGAAAAACATCAAAACCTTTATTAAAGTCGCGGAACTCGGAAGTTTTTCCCATGCAGCGGCAGATCTCGGCTATGCACAGTCTACCATCAGCACCCAGATCCAGCTTCTTGAGGATGAGCTCGGCGTCCAGCTGTTTGAACGAAACGGCAAACTGATCGCCCTTTCCCAGCCCGGCGAATCGTTCCTCCCTTTCGCCTACCAGATTGCGAAATATGAATCCATGGCCAAAGAATTCTTTCAGACACCTCAGGCTCCCCAGGGCCATCTGAACATCGGCATCATGGAAAGCATCTGTGCCTCGCCCTATGTCAGCCTGTTTTACCGGTTCATGAAAAAATATCCCCAGATCACCTGCCGTCTTCAGGTTGCAACGACTTACGAAGCCATTGATCTGCTGGAACGGGGAAAACTGGACCTGATTTTTCTGCTGGATCACATGACAAGCCGGCCAGGCTGGACCACAGCCCGCGCCATTTCCGAACAGATCTGCTTCTTCTGTGCCAGCGACCATCCCTTTGCCGGACGGGATTTTGTCACACTGGGCGAACTTCTGAAGGAGCGTTTTCTGTTTGTCGAAAAAGGCTGCAATTACCGGCATGCCTTTGAGCAGTATCTGGCTCAGAACGGACTGGAAGCACCCTGCTGTCTGGAAATCGGTCATACCCGCTTTATTATCGACGCAGTGATCAGTCACCTGGGCATCTCGCTTCTCCCCCGATGTACCCTCCTCAATGACCTGGCAAACGGAACCATCTCCCTGATCCATGTGCAGGATTATGACCTGAGCATGTACATTCAGGTTATCTACAATACAAACCGGTGGGCTGCCCCCGCACTGCGCTGTCTGATTGAAGAAGCTGCCGCGTTTCCACTGCAATAATTCTGCAGAAAAATAAACCGGATCCATTCCATTTTTTGTCATTTTCGCCAGAAAATCAGAATAGGCTTGTTGTTTGAGAAAATAACGTTTATAATATACTGGTACAGCGTTTTGCAACTGATGTACTGGTATCCGATTTCCCAAAACCAACAGCAACAGAAAGAGACAGGAGAGAGCATATTATGGGTGGATTTTTTGGTGCAGTATCAAAAGAAAACTGTGTGCCGGATATTTTCTTTGGCACAGACTATCATTCCCATCTGGGCACCAGACGGGCAGGTATGGCGATCTACGGGGAGCAGGGCTTTGAACGGGCAATTCACAACATTGAGAATTCACCGTTTCGTACCAAATTTGAAAAAGATTTTGATGAACTGAACGGTCATCTGGGAATCGGCTGCATTTCCGACTTTGATCCGCAGCCGCTGTTAGTAAACTCCCACCTCGGTTCCTTTGCGATCACCACCATCGGCAAGATCAACAATGCGGAAGAGCTGATCCGTGACTGCTTTGACAACGGATGTACCCATTTCATGGGAATGAGCCATGGCAACACCAATCATACGGAACTGGTTGCTGCCCTGATCAGCCGTCATAAAAGCTTCGAAGAAGGAATCCGCTATGTTCAGGAAAAGATCGACGGTTCCATGTCTCTTCTGCTGCTGACCGACCGGGGAATTTATGCAGCCCGCGACCGTGTCGGACGGACTCCTGTTGTGCTTGGTAAGAAGGATACCGGCTACTGCGTTGCGTTTGAAAGCTTTTCCTATTTAAATCTCGGCTACACAGACTATAAAGAACTTGGTCCCGGCGAAATTGTCTTCATGACTCCGGACGGTGTGGAAACGATTGCACCGCCCCGCAAACAGATGAAGATCTGTTCCTTCCTGTGGGTATACTATGGTTATCCAACCTCCACCTACGAAGGAATCAACGTGGAAGAAATGCGCTATAAATGCGGAGCCATGCTTGCGAAGCGTGATCAGGAAGGAATCCACATTGACAGCGTTGCCGGTGTTCCCGATTCCGGAACCCCCCACGCGGTGGGCTATGCCAACAAATCCGGCATCCCGTTTTCCCGCCCGTTCATCAAGTACACGCCGACCTGGCCCCGTTCGTTCATGCCGACCAGCCAGAATCAGCGCAGCCTGATCGCCAAGATGAAACTGATCCCTGTCCACTCTCTGATCCAGGATAAGAGCCTTCTGCTGATCGATGACTCCATCGTCCGCGGAACCCAGCTTCGTGAAACAACGGAATTCCTCTACCAGAGCGGAGCCAGAGAGGTACATATCCGTCCGGCATGTCCGCCGC
This sequence comes from Lachnospiraceae bacterium, assembly GCA_017472605.1. Lineage (GTDB taxonomy): Bacteria > Bacillota > Clostridia > Lachnospirales > Lachnospiraceae > Anthropogastromicrobium. The sequence continues at coordinate 21,991 of JAFUPV010000070.1, read as the reverse complement.
TGATCTACGGCTGCAAATTCCTGAATTTCTCCCGCTCTTCTTCCGAGATGGATCTGATCACCAGACGTGTGATCCGTGAACTGGAAGGCGATGATGTGTCACCGGAAAAACTGGAGGAATACGCAGATCCGGACAGCAAATGCTACTGCCAGATGGTGGAAGAGATCCGAAAGAAGATGAATTTCACGTCGCTGAAGTTCCATCGTCTGGATGACCTGATCGAGTCCATCGGCCTGGATCCGTGTCAGCTCTGCACTTACTGCTGGAATGGCAAGGAATGATCCGGTTCGTCTGCAGACGCCACCGTTTCTCCGCGGAATACCAATGCATACAAACACCCCCTGTTGAAACATCTGTCTCAACAGGGGGTGTCCTCTGTTCACCATTTTTCTCAGATTTTTGCCAGCTTCACCAGACGGCTCGTTCCGAGTCTTGATGCGCCAAGCTCGGCAAACCGCTCCGCATCCTCAAAGGAAGAGATTCCTCCGGCAGCTTTCATCTTTACATTTGGTCCCACATGAGCTGCAAAAAGCTCGATGTCCTCAAAAGTCGCTCCGGCGCGGGAAAATCCGGTTGAGGTTTTGATATAGTCCGCTTTTGCCGCTGTTACCACATCACACATCCGAATCTTTTCTTCTTCTGTCAGCAGGCAGGTTTCGATGATCACCTTCAGGATCTTACTGCCGCAAGCTTCCTTTACCGCTTCAATCTCCTTCTGAACCAGATCGTAGCGGGAATCTTTGACCCAGCCGATGTTGATTACCATGTCAATTTCGTCTGCACCGTTGGCAATGGCATCCTTTGCCTCAAAGACCTTAACCGCAGTAGTCATGTACCCGTTTGGAAATCCGATTACCGTACAGATCGGCATTCGGTCTCCGACATATTTCTTTGCTTTTTCCACGTAAGAAGGCGGAATGCATACCGAAGCAGTCTGATATGCAATCGCATCATCACAGATCTGTCTGATCTCCGCCCAGGTTGCGCCCTGAGCCAATAAGGTATGATCCACCATACCAAGCAGCTGTTTTTTATCCATTTTCCTTCTCCTTCCGTCATATGTGTTCTGATGCTTCTGTCTATAGTATAATCGTTTTACACCTGTTCTTCAACACTTTTCTTCTTTTTTTGGCTGGCAATGATCCCTCCGATCCGTCCTGACTCCTTTGCGGACAGACAGCGGTATCCCCCCTCCCGGATCTTATCCAGCAAACCAAGTTCTTCTGCGATTTCCAGTTTTTTCAGATCCTCCTGTGTCAGATGGTCCCAGTCCGGTTTTGCTTTTTTTCCCATGTCCACTCCTTTTCTTCTCTGCTGCATCCATCCGCTGTTTCTTCCGTGTCTGCAGTCCTATCCGAAGTATCTCCTTTTTTTCCAGTCTTATACTTTGCATCCGGCCGTTCCTGTGATATACTATCTGGTGAGCATGTACCTTACAGGATCCGATCGGCATGCCCGCATGTATGAAATGCGAAAAAGAAGAACCGGTTCTCCAGGGACCGGCAGGAGGTTTCTATGATTTTTGCGCTGGATGTTGGAAATACCCATATTGTAACCGGATGCATATCCGAAGGAATGGTTTTGTTTACGGAACGGATCTCCACCCGACTTGCCAAGACAGAACTGGAGTATGCCATTGATTTTAAGCTGATCCTGGAGCTTCACAACATTGAGCCCTCCACGATCGAAGGCTGCATTCTTTCGTCGGTTGTTCCGCCCGTATCCCATCTTCTCTGTGAAGCAGTCAGAAAGGTATTCGGACAACCGCCCCTTGTTGTTGGCCCCGGACTGAAAACCGGTCTGAAGATTATGATTGACAATCCTGCTCAGCTTGGCAGTGATCTTGTGGTAGGCGCAGTAGCCGCGCTTACCTCCTATCCGGCTCCGCTCATTGTGATCGACATGGGAACAGCTACTACCTTTTCCGTGATCAACCGTCAGAAACATTTTCTCGGCGGCGCGATTGTCCCCGGTGTTGAGGTTGCCCTCAGCTCTCTGACAAGCGGCACGTCCCAGCTTCCCAAAATCAGTCTGGAAGAACCGAAGAAAGTCATCGGAAGAAATACCGTTGATTGCATGAAAAGCGGTTCCGTCTATGGCAGCGCTTCCATGGTAGACGGAATGATCACCCGCATCCTGAATGAACTGAATGATACGGCAACGGTTGTTGCCACCGGCGGAATTGCCCGGTTTATTACCCCTTTCTGCAGTCACCCCATCATTTACGACGATGGTCTGATGCTGAAGGGCCTGGAGCTGATCTATCAGAAAAACCAAAAAGCGCCGGCATGCAAAGGAACAGAGAGGTAATCCATGTCCAAACCAAAGAAAACAATTACAGAATTCCGCAGCTATTATCTTCCGGTTGAATTTCCGGTTCTTGTTCTGACGGGCGAGCACTGGCGAATCTCTGACAAACCAAATGAGCACCTTCATTTCCACAACTGTCTTGAACTTGGCTACTGCCATGAAGGAAGCGGTATCCTGAAAGTACGCAAACAGAACATTCCTTTTTCAGGGGATGATATTACGTTTATTGCCCGCAACATCCCCCACACCACCTGGTCCGCTTCCGGAAGCAGCAGCAAATGGTCCTACATCATGGTTGACATGACTGAAATGCTGGATTCCTTCGCCCCAGGCTCCTCCTATCCGATCAGTCAGATGCTGGAATCCATCAATACCGCCAGAATCATCCACAAACAGGACAATCCGGTTCTCGCATTCTATGTCAATCGGCTGATCCAGGAGATCGTAGACACCAAACCGCAGTACCAGCTGAATTCCCGCGCTCTGTTTCTTTCCCTTCTGATCGAGCTTTGCCGTTACTGCGGCGAAAACCACCAACAGGCACCGCAAATTGTACCGGACAAGCTGGAGCAGAACCATACCCTGGCAATTGTCCCGGCACTGGAATACATCAAGCACAATTACATGAATCAGTTCACCATGGAGTCTCTCGCGGATCTCTGCGGTTTAAGCCCAACCCATTTCCGCCGTGTCTTTAACACGACCATGGGCGGCAGTCCGCTGGAATACCTCAACACAGTCCGGATCACAAAAGCCTGCTATCTTCTGCGCAGTACCGAAGAATCGGTCCTGAACATCTCCGAAAGCGTCGGATTCCACTCAATTTCCAGCTTCAACCGCTATTTTTACCGCCTTGTTAACATGTCCCCGCGGGAATACCGCCGTTCGTCCATCGATGATAAAAATCTTCAGAATGCCCGCATCATGAAGTTTAATGGCTGGATGGAACCAGATCTATAAAACATGGTTGCCGGATGCATGTAAAGAAGCGCCCGTCTGACTCGCTGCCCGCATAAACCCGGACAACCGTGCTACTGGTATGATCGCCCGAATGTAAGTACAAAAGAACAAACGCAACAGACCGTTCGCCTGCACATCACATGTTGTGATTGCTTCTCGAACGGTCTGTTGCGTTGTATTTCTATCCGGTCGGACGTGCCTCTGGTACTTCCGGCCGGATGTTCGAATCATTTATCCTGGGATCACTCAGCGCTTTCTGCTGCTTTCTTCGGCTTGCGGCCACGTCTTGGCTTTTCGGCTGCCGCCTCTTCCTTCACCGGTTCTGCCGCTTCACTTTCCGCAGCTTTCTTCGGTTTACGGCCGCGCTTTGGCTTCTCGGCTGCCGCCTCTTCCTTCACCGGTTCTGCGGCTTTCGCTGCCGCATTCTTTGCAGCTTCGCTTTCTGCCGCTTTCTTCGGTTTACGACCGCGCTTTGGCTTCTCGGCTGCCGCGTTCTCTGATGCTTCGCTTTCTGCTGCCTTCTTCGGTTTTCTGCCGCGCTTTGGTTTCACGGCTGCCGCCTCTTCGTTTCCGGCTTCCAGGGATCCTGCAGTTTTTTCTTCCGCGGCACGCGCCTCTGCGAGTTTCGGTTTCCGTCCTCTCTTCGGCTTCTCTGCCGGCATTTCTTCGTTCGCCGCATCCGCTGCTTCTGTCACCGCTTTGGCTGCTGCTGCCTCTGTTTCCTTTCTTGTTCTGCGACCGTGCTTTGGTTTCTCAGCGGAATCGGTCAGCTCTGCCTGTTCAGCCGGTTCCTCCAGCTTTTTAAAGACAGCGGCAGTGCGGCTCGGCAGATAAACAAGGAAGCCGCGGCGGCCGTCCGGAAGCTCAACGGTCTTATAGATTACATTTTTCGCAATCCGGTTCTGTCCGCCAAACGCCTCATCATCGGTACTGAAGACTGCCTGATAGCGTCCTCCCTCTGTAACCGGGATGAAATAGCCGTTAAAGGATCTGGTCGGGTTAAAGTTGAAAGCAAAGGTCAGACCAGCCTTTTCAAAAATCAGCATCTTATCCATCTGGTGCGTCCACATGTTGTATGCCTTCGGTGCATTGAGAATGCCGTATTCCTTGGTCATCGCTACAAGCGCCTGATCAAAATCATTCAGATATTCATATTTCAGATCTTTATTGTCAACAAGGCTCCACTGACGTCTGCAGTAGTGATAGCTCCAGCCATTTCCCTCACGCGGGAAATCAATCCACTCCGGATGACCAAACTCATTGCCCATGAAGTTCAGATAGCCGTTTCCTGCCAGAGACATGGTGATGAAACGAATCAGCTTGTGGAGTGCGATTCCACGGTCAACAATCATGTTCTGGACATTCTTGCCCATGGACCAGTACATTTCCTTATCACAGAGACGGAACATGATTGTCTTGTCACCGACCAGCGCCTGATCGTGGGACTCCGCATAGCCAATCACCTTTTCCTTCGGGCGTCTGCCTGTCAGTTCATGCCAGATTTTCCAGAGATCCCAGTCTTCGTCACGGTATTCCTTCAGGAACTTAATCCACAGATCCGGGACGCCCATAGCCAGACGGTAATCAAAACCGACGCCGCCGTCCTCCACCGGAATGCACATACCAGGCATACCGGACATGTCCTCCGCAATGGTCAGCGCATTGGGGTTGATCTCGTGGATCAGGCGGTTTGCAAGGGTCAGGTAGGTAATCGCCTCGATATCGGTATTCATGGAGAAATATTTATCGTAGGAGTCAAAGCTGACACCAAGACCATGGTCATGGTAGAGCATGCTTGTTACTCCGTCAAAGCGGAAACCATCGAAATGATACTCGCTCATCCAGAATTTCAGGTTGGAAAGGAGGAAGTGGATGACTTCATTTTTTCCATAGTTAAACAGCTTTGTGTCCCAGGCGCTGTGATTTCCTTTTGCTCCTGCATGGAAAAACTGATAGTCTGTGCCATCAAACTCATTAATTCCCTCACGGGTATTCTTGGACGCATGGGAATGAACCACATCAAGGAGAACACGGATTCCCATCTCATGTGCTCTGTTTACCAGATACTTCAGGTCGGAAGGAAGTCCGCTGCGGGAAGAAACCGCAAAGAAGTTGGTGATCTGATAGCCGAAGGAACCATAGTAGGCATGCTCCATCACAGCCATCATCTGAATGGTATTGTATCCGAGCTTTTTTACACGCGGGAGAACATTGTCCGCAAATTCACGGTAGGTACCTACACGGCCCTCTTCCTGAGCCATTCCCACATGACATTCATATATATATGGCGGCAGCTCGCTGCTGAATTTCTGATCCGTCCAGGCAAACGCCTCGTCTTCCACATAGATCTCACCGTACCACTGAATGGACTTGGGATCCTGTACAACACGGCGGCAGTACAGCGGGATGCGGTAAAGCTGTTTTCCATCATGAATCACAACTGCCAGCACACGGCAGCCGTTCCAGAGAGCATCCTTCCCTTCCAGTACCAGCTCAAACACACCGTTCTCAATTCTGGTCATCGGATGGGAACCGAGATTCCATTTGTTGAATTCACCGGTCAGATAAATCATCTCGGCACCGGGAGCCCATTCACGGTACACCCAGCCGGTTTCTGTCCTGTGAAATCCAAAGTACTCATATCCATTTGCAAAGTCAGTCAAAGTCGCAGAGCTTTTCAAAATCTCCTTTTCTTTTTTCTGATAATTATTGACACGCAGATCGAGATCTTTTTCATACTTCCCGAGCAGATTGTCATAATCCATGATTTTGTACTTCATAACTTTTCCTCAACTTTCTGAATCAATTCATCGATTCGTTCGTTTCCGGCAATCTGCCGATAACTCACTGTAATATTGTACTCCTTTTTTCACAATTCGTCAATATTTCTCTGGCTAATATCAATAACAGCCCGACAACAGCAAAGCAGTGCCGTCAGATTAATCAGTGCCATCGCTCCATTGAACAGATCGGAAATCTGCCAGACAAGCTGTGCGCAAACGACTGATCCGACCACAATTACCATCAGAAAAATCCCGTAAAAAAAGCGGTTTCCTCTGCCCCGTGTGCAGTAATTCCAGGCCTGCCCTGCAAATCCGGACCATGCCAGAAGGGTAGAAAATGCAAAGACCATTGTCAGAACCGTCAGGAAGATTCCTCCTGTTTTCCCAAAAACTGTTTCAAATGACTGTACCAGAAGCATCGTCGCATCCGGCAGTTTTTCAAGCGTTCCGGATGCCGCCGCAGCTCCGTAGACGGCTGTATCATAAATTCCGCTGACTAACAGAACAAGTGCTGTCAGCGTGCACATGATGATTGTGTCCGCAAAGACTGCAAACATGGCAAGAAAGCCCTGCTTTTTCGGCGATGCCCCGTCATTTCCCTCATTGGCAAAGACAGAGGTGCCAATTCCCGCTTCGTTGGTAAACACGCCTCTGGCAATTCCCATCCGCATTGCAGTCTGGATTCCATAGCCGGCTGCTCCTCCTGCTGCCGCCTCCGGCCGGAATGCTTCCGAAATAATTTCACGCAGCGCAGGTAGAATCTGTTCCCGGTGACCAGCCAGAACAAAGAAACAGGCAGTCAGAAACATGGCAGCCATCCCCGGTGTCACAACCATGATCACACGACCAAACCGTTCTTTTCCTCCAGCAGCTACCACCGCAATGACAAGCGCAAACAAAATGCCGGTGACCAACGCCGGAATGCCGAAGGTTTCTGACACTGCCTCGGCTGCTGTGTTAATCTGCGTCAGATTTCCCATTCCAAGTCCGCAGCAGACACATAGAAACGCATAGACAACTGCCAGCTTCCTGCCATAGGGAAGCTTTTGGATATATGCCATCGGTCCTGCCGTTTTTTCATCCCTGTGCAGAATTCCCAGCACATTTTCCGCATAGGCTGTCATCATTCCGAGAATAGCCGCAGCCCACATCCAGAAAATCGCTCCCGGTCCTCCTGCAATCAGAGCCGCCGACACGCCGACAAGATTTCCGGTTCCCACCGTTGCCGACAAAATCGTGCAGACGCTGCGAAAATCGGAAACCTGCCGCCTGTTCTTCCTGCTGAAATATTTCCCCACGCTTTCCCAGAGCCACATGCGGGCACAGCGGATCTGCATCCATCCGCAGCTCATGGAGAAAAAGACACCGGTTCCGATAAAGAGACAGATCATCCAGGGTCCCCAGACAACCTGATTCACTGTTTCCAGAAACGTCTCCAATCCGGACGCCGACAGTGCCGCCGCACCGGATACCGGAACTGCACCGGATGCCGCCACCATACCTGACACCGGAACCGTGCCGGATGCCGCCGCACTGCTGCCTGTCTGCGCCATATACACCGCACTCAGCATATGAACCTCCCCCTTTGAATCCTCAACTGGAATGGTTCAGTCTATGTGGTGCCTGTCTGAATTATGACGTTACCTTCTCTTTTCCCGGATCCTGCCCTCCCTGTATGCTGCCAGCAGCGCTTTCAGATCTTCAATCTGTTCCAAAAGAACGGCTCCCGCATCGGTATCTTTCACCAGAAGCCGTCTGGGCATCTGTTCTGTAATCTGCAGATTCAGCTTCTCCTTTGCCCGATCTTTTTCTGTGATAAAATTATGGTGCTCCGCCAGTGCCATGTAATGTGAATTAAAAATCATCGTATATCCGGCAATTCCTGTTTTGGACTGATAGGCTTTGGAAATGCCTCCGTCAATCACATACAGCTTTCCTTCCGCCTTTACCGGCTTCTCTCCATCCTTGATTTTCACCGGCACATGACCGTTGATGATGTGACAATGTTCCACATCCATACCGAATTCACGTAAGATTGTTTCACACGTTTCCTTTCTCTCACTGAGTCTGTAATAAGGATCCATCACTTCCTTTTGCAATGTTTTATCCGCAACAAAATAATGTTCGAATGCCGAAAGCTTGCTCTTTCCAAACAGCGGGGAACAGGGACCGCTCCACAGATACCACATCCAGTCTACGCTGCGCGCCTTCTTTTGCGCGTCCGATGACAGAAAATAGGCATCCCTTGCAACTTCCCCGAACCGGTCCAGCAGCGCTTTTCCGCTGTATTCCGTTCCGCAGACACCCATGGTCTGAAAGCTTCCGTCCTCTTTCATGGGAACACATCCATGAAACAGGAGATTCCCGTTTACCGATTTGTACATGCTTCCATGGGAGTAAAGAAACTGTACATGACGGTGAAGTACTTCACTGTGAGCAAAGGATGCCGTCAGCGCAGTCATCAATTCCTCTTCTTCCCTGGTCAACCGAAGCGGATCCTGAGGATCAACCGTGGGAAAATGGGTATCCAGAAGCGGATACTCCAATCCGCCCTCTAACAGCACCCCTCTCTCATAATCGATTTTTTCCAGATGGCTGCGATCACCAATTCCAAAATCAGGTCTTCTCTTGATCAGCTGCCCTGCCAGCTTGAACTGGATGACTGCAATTGCCTTGTGCATCCGGGCTGCCAGTCCCAGATCCACCTGATCATATCGGTTTTCATCCAACACCTTCGGAATGAACTGGGTACAGGGATCGTTTCCATATGTTTTCTGCGCGAACGAAGAAAGCGGACGCAGATTAATTCCGTATCCGTCTTCCAGGCAGTCAAAATTATTATAGCTGATTCCCATCCGCACCACATTGGCAATGAGAACCGGGTTTCCGCAGGCAGCGCCCATCCACGAAATGTCATGATTTCCCCACTGAATATCCACATCGCCAAAGGCAATCAGCTCTTCCATAATCTGATCCGGCCGCGGACCGCGGTCAAAAATATCGCCAATCACATGGATCCGGTCCACGGTCAGTCCCTGGATCAGGCGGCAGATGACAGGAATGAAGGTATCTCCAAGTCCCTGTTCCACAATCGCTTCGATCACATCCTGTGCATATTCCTTCTTTCCTTCCTCCTGACCCGGATAGAGAAGCTCCTCCATCAGATGCCGATACTCACTGGGCATCTTGCTCCTGACGCGCATTTTTGAGTATTTGGAACTGATTTCCCTACACAGAAGAACGAGATGAGGGATCATCTGCTTCATCCACAGACTGCTGTCATAGTCATGATCCTTCAGAAGAGAGATCACATGCTCCGGCGTATAAATCAGGTTTGCCAGCTGATTTTGGTGCGCTTCCGACAGCGTTCCCTGAAACAGGATCTTAATTTTCTCCTTGATGATTCCGGATCCGCTTCGCAGCAGGTAGGAAAACCCTTCCTGTTCTCCATGAAGATCACTGAAAAAATATTCCGTACCTTTGGGCAGTCTGGTCTGAGCCGTCAGCTTCACAATTGCAATGCGAACGGATTCCTGATCCGGATATTCATTCGCAAGCAGCTTCAGATATTTCTCTTCCATTCCATTTCCTCTCTTTCCCGCTTTTACATGTATTTTAACATGCCGCAGAAACAGTGACAAGGCATTTCTGTTTCTCATGTTCCATCCAGTTTTCACCAGCGAAATCCCGTACCTTCAGCGAATGTTTTTTCACTTTCCGCACATCCTATCACTGATCGGTTCCTTCGCTTCGCGCTGTGGATCCCGGCACGAAACCAGAAACCGTTAATATATATCATCGTGATCATATATTTACCGAAAGGAGGCATCTTATGCCAATTACCGAAATGGAACTTCAGAACCTGCGTCATCTGATCATGGAGCACGAGACCGTATCCTGCAAAATGTCCTGTTATGCTCAGGACGCTTCCACACCGGAATTTAAACAATACTTTGAAAAAGCGGCCCGCTGTGCGGATGATACACGCCAGCAGCTGATGACCTTCCTGAAATAATACCATTCCTGAAACACGAAGCCGGACTGAAGAAACAATCCGGCAAAAACAACGAAACGAGGTAATCCTATGAACGAGAAAGCAATGGTTGTTGATACCCTGACTCACATCAACTCCAGTCTGGAGCATTACGGATCCATGATCGCGCAGACCCAGAATCAGAAGCTGCGCCAGACACTGATCCAGGCCCGCAACGCCAGCGAAGTTTCCCAGTACGAACTTTATGACATGGCGAAACAGCATGGTTATTATCATCCGGCACAGGCTGCCACCAAGGAAGAAATCCAGGAAGTGCGCAGTCTCTTTGAAGGAAAGTCCATGCTGTCCTAACATGTAACTCCGAACCACGGGCAAAAAACTCGCTGCGTTCGTAAATCCGGCTGAATCTGCCGTCGGCATGTTCGCCCGGATTAAAAAAATCCAGTACAATGCGTGTACATTGTACTGGATTTTTTCATTCGTTATGTAATTTCATCCAACCGGTCAGAGAAACCTCTCGGATCGTATGGTCAATTACGCGTTCTTCTTCTTTCCAAACAGAGTCTGAACCCCCTCAACAGTCAGAACAATCGCAAGAAGTACAAGGAGAGAACCTACACCTGCACGAACCCAGTGCCAAACGGTGGAACCATTGGTTACGTTTGCGATGATGGTCTGAACCAGAGAAACGATGGTAACGATCAGCATGAATGCCATCGGGAACAGGAACATCTTGTTGTTCTTGCCCATCTTTCCAAGCCATGAAGCAACAGCAAGCAGACCAAGAGCAGCAAGCAGCTGGTTTGCAGCACCAAACAGAGCCCAGATGTTTGCGTATCCATTCATACCAAGAGCAATACCAAGAACTACAGTCAGAGCAGTTGCAAAGTACGGATTTGCCAGGATGGACTTAATGCCGGTTACATCCTTGTAGGTCTGTCCGTTCTCAAGCCAGAACTCCTGGAACATGTAACGTGCCAGACGGGTTGCTGTATCCAGAGAAGTGAGGCAGAATGCGGAAACTGCAAGGATCAGCAGAGAGTAAATTACGTTCTCAGCGCCAGCCAGGAACGGAATCTCAGCACACATCTTGGAGATACCGGTTGCAAATACAGCAGTAGGAGCATAGATGCCGCCCTCGCCGTTGTAGTACTGATTCCAGATGTATCCAACTGCACAAAGAGAGATCAGAGCAAGACCACACTCGATCAGCATTGCGCCGTAAGCGATCGGCTTCGCATCAGTTTCCTTGTCCAGCTGCTTTGCAGTGGTACCGGAACCTACCAGAGAGTGGAAACCGGAGATTGCACCGCAGGCGATGGTAACGAACAGAGCCGGGAACATGGTTCCAAGAGAAACACCGGAGCCTTTCTCAGCAGAATCAACAAAACCGGTGAATGCCGGCATGTCGATTGTCGGGTGAGCGCCGATGATACCAACAACTGCAACGATAATCATGCCGTACAGAAGGAAGGAGCTCAGATAGTCTCTCGGCTGAAGAAGAATCCATACCGGAGCTACGGAAGCAACTGCAATATAAATACCAACAATGATCATCCAGGTGTTGCCATCCAGGTAAAGCGGATGCCAGTTCAGACCAAGTGCCATACATGTAACAATTGCAGCAACACCAACGATGGTCGCAACCAGAACCGGTGCATTCTTACGATAAACAAAGATTCCGAAAACGATTGCTACAACGATGAACAGAATTGAGATCATCGCGGTAGAAGCGTTGGAAGCACTTGCAGCCTTGTCAAGAACACCATCCACATAGGTAGCCTTGAAGGTATTTGCAACGATAGAAGCAAACGCTGCTACTACCAGAATCAGAGTCAGGTAAGAGAAAGTAAGGAACAGCTTCTTCGCACGGGAACCGATGGAAGTATTGATAACCTCACCAATGGACTGACCCTTGTTACGAACTGATGCAAACAGTGCACCGAAGTCGTGCATTGCACCGAAGAAGATACCACCGATTAAAACCCAAAGGAAAACCGGTACCCAGCCGAAAACAGCTGCCTGAATCGGTCCGTTGATCGGACCTGCTCCTGCGATTGAGGAGAAGTGATGGCCCATCAGGACTGGAGCCTTTGCAGGCACATAGTCGTTGCCATCGTACATTGTGTGAGCCGGTGTTTCCTCTTTGGACTCACCTACGCCCCACTGCTTTGCCAGCCATCCGCCGTAGAAGATATAGCCAAGTACAAGTACGGCAATACCTACTAAAAGAATAACTACTGCATTCATCTTTTTGCCCTCCGTTTTTTATCTGTAACAGCACGGACCATCTTTCTCAGCTCGCGGCCTGCAGGATTGGTCAACACCTGAACTGTTTCACCGGACATATCACAGATTGCCACACGAAGATCGCACCATCCATGAATGGAAAGGCGATAGCTTTTGTGGAAACGCATTCTGCGGATTTGACTGCTGACACGTTCATCGACCTGGTCGGCAATGACGATCATTGTAACATAGGTGTACATATGATCCTTCTGCGGTTTGACTCTGGAAAGTCCCTCCTTCAGAATTACCTCCCGGTACGCCTCCAGTTTTTCACAGTCCAGTGATTCGGCTGTCAGGAAAAATGTATATTCATGTGCTTCCGCTGCCCAGAGCTGTGCTTTCTTTACCAGCACATACTTCTCCGACCGGGAATGAAACGCAGCTTCCGCGGCTACCGGCACACCTTCATATTCGGTTTCTCTGGAAATGTCAAAATAAGCCTCATAGGATTTTAAGATTTTTTCCAGTAATTCCGTCGATTTTTCCTGCATGTGTTTTCCTTTCCGTTAAGCGTTCGTTCACCGCCGATACTGCGGCTTTGGGACGCTCCCACTGTTACCAGCTTGAGCGATTTCTCGCTGTACTGTATGCGTTATAGCGGCAACTGTCGTTCTGCACAACAATTACGCTATATTAACCAATGATACCATAACTATTGACGAGTCACAACAGCATTTTTCATCTTTTTCTTGATGTTTTTTAATCTATTTTATTTTTTCTTTAGATTTTCTTCATCTTTTTGTAAGGTTGCTGTGTTTCAGCGGATTTCACTCTGACTTTTTCTCTCCGTCAGACATCCGCACCTCTGATATACTTAATTGCAAGCTCATTGGCCAGTTCTTCAATCTGGAACTTTTCCATCAGGGCGATCCGGTTGTCCGCAAGAGGGTCTGCCCCTTCTTTTGCTACCATACCGAACACTTTTCCAAAGACACGGTACACAAGAAACTCATGCCGGCCCTGCGGCAGATCGGTAAAATAATCCGCGCATCCGGAAAGAAGTCCGCTCATGTCGCCTTTCGTCAGACGATATTTGGTATAGACATTGGAAATGATCGCAAGAAACGCCACTTCAATCCGGGAATACTCTCCGTCTGTGACTGCCCTTGTGATCTCCGGATGGATTTCACTCATCTGTTCCAGCAGTTCTTTATTAAATTCCTTCAGTCCCTTCGGCACGCTGAGCATTCCTGCCAGCTCGTCCAGGGAACGAAGCCCTTTGTTTTTCTGAATAAACGCGATCCGCTCCAGAATCTGTTCCTGGGGCAGACAGGTTTCCTGTCCTGTTTTGGACGGCTTTTTGATAAACCACTCTTCCGGGATCAGTCCTTCTCTCTTCCAGCGATACAGCTGTCCGTAGGAGATTCCCGTCTGTTCCAACAGCTCCTTTTTTGTAATATACATCGTTTGCCCTACCTTTCTGACATGCCTGCACCTCTTGTGCCGCCGGATTCTCAGCAGACTGCTCATCCGGTTCCTGCTGCACAAAGCCGTTTTCTTTCCCCCAAGGTTGGGAACAGCCGCCGCCGGTTTTCCTTCCCGAACGGCAGCTGTCTTCCTGTTGTATATTCATCCGGACAGACGTGTCAGGGACACAGCGCCGGATTCTCTATGTATTTCCTTTTTTTGCGGATCTGCAGACAGACCCGAACCTGTGCGGCATTGTTATTCCATCAGACCGGCTGCAGTCAGCACCTCAGCGAGTTCGGACGCATCCTCTCCTGCTGCGGTCTTATAGTCATAAGCCTTGCGGATCATTGCATATGCGCGTCTCTGACCCTTCTCACCGTATCTTGCAATGGTTTCCAGATTGCCTTCGATGTTCTTCGCATAGACATCCATCATGCCCATCTTCTCCAATGCGACAAACGCAAGGAAGATGTTCTCAAAGGACTTGTCCGGATTCTGCTCAAGAAGCATTGCAACTGCCTGACGGCCAAGCTTTCTGCGGCAGTTCTCCGCGCCGTTCTCGATCACATAGTCGATGTCGATCAGGTTGCCCACTGCTTCAACCGGATACAGCTGCAGAGCCATCTGGAGCTTATAAAGGGCATCCAGCTCTTCTTCCGGAATCGCATCCTCGCCGGACTCCTGCTTGATGGCAGCCAGCTTCTCAGCCATAGGCAGACCCTCGAGGAGAATGGTAACAAATTTACGGGAAACAAGACCGGTGAACATCGGATTCGGATTCTGGTTGAACTCGCTCTTCATCATTTCCTGAACAGCCGCCTCAAACTCATCGGTATCCAGATCCTTATAGTCAGCCTTACATACCAGGATCTGCAGCAGGTAGATGAAGTACATGGCATCCATCTTGCTGTCCTTTACCTTGTCAAACGCTGCGGTAAAGCCCTTGATATCGCCAAGGTTTGCACAGCACTCAACAGCCATGGACATGGCAGACGCATAGCTCGGATGGTCCGGCTTCATCTGATTGAGGGATTCCAGAGTCTTTGCAAAATCCTTTCTCTTCATGGAAACGAGAGCATCCATGTAATAGGTTTCTTTTGCGCCGGCCTCTTTCAGCATCTCAAGAAGCTTTGCGGAAACTTCCGGATCCGGGGACATGCGCACCGCACGGATGAAACGGTTCTGCAGAACTGCGGGACCAACCTTATCGGCATCCTTGAGGAAATCGGTTACAAACAGCTCGTCGATGGACTTCTCCACACCGTCAACAACAACTGACAGACGCTCCAGAAGCGCACTGAGCAGCCTTGCCTCATTCACCAGCTTCTTGTGCTCCAGACGAAGCTTTAAGCTCTCCTTCAGCTCAGAAAGCGGGTGAGTTACCTGAAACTCCTGAATCTGCTGATTTCTTTTTGTGAAGAGCATCATGAAATAAAGAATCTTCGGTTCCTGACCGCTTGGGTAGTCAACAACTGAGCGGTAGATTGAAGAAACGACTGATTTGTCTTTTCCGTAGTGCTCACTGAAGTGCTTCAGGAAGCCCTGTCTGTCCTCGATCCGGTAATTTGCAGCCTTGCCGTTGAACCAGGTTACCTCCTTCTCAATCTCTTCCAGCTTCTTGCGGTTTCTTCTATTGTTAAGGGTCTTATCGTAATCCTGAAGCAGGATGGATTTATACGGATCCTGTAACAGTTTTTTTACCAGGCTTTTTGCATCTTCCATTGTTATGTCTCCTTGTCTTTCCTGAAATTGTCTGCAGCGCCTCTTCCTTTTCGGACTGTCTGTCAGATAAAGACATTTTTCTTTATCCTGCCATCTGCTGTCCAAAAAAAGCTCCTCCGCAGACCGATGAACACAGTATAACACAATTTTCTGAATAATTCAATGCTTTTATCAGTTTTATGGTCATTTTGCACAATTTAGATTTGCAGGACCGAATCCCATGGGCAGAAGCTCTTTCAGTGTAAGTATCTGATAATCTTTTGGAGAAACAGCCATGATGATCTGGAACGTTTCATAGTCACAGAATTCCATCATCACCTGGCGGCAGACTCCGCAGGGAGCCGTCTCTTCCAGTTCTCCTCCTTCCGGTCCGGCAACCACCGCGATTGCCTCAAACACCCTCTCTCCTTCGCTGACTGCTTTAAAGAATGCTGTGCGCTCCGCACAATTGCTCGGCGTATATCCCGCATTCTCAATGTTGCAGCCCCGGTATATCTTTCCGGAAGCTGCAAGAAGCGCGGCACCTACCTGAAAATGGGAATATGGGGTATAGGCATGTTTTCTTGCCTGGATTGCTTCTTCGATTAACTGACTGATATTCATTGCTGTCTCCTTTCATCTTTTTCTTCCCGCCTCTGGCTGCACAGTTTCTTTCCATACTGCGCTTCTGCCTCAAGTGCAGAGAAAAGCCTCTCTGAACTGCCCTCCGCGGCTGTCTCAAAGAGGCTTTCTATTTACGCGTCAGCAAGCCGTCAGCGAATTTCTCCCCGCTGTCTTACCTGCCCAAAACATAACACTGCCATTTTCCGGCTTACTTTGACTTAATATACGGTTTACCGTTTGCTGCCGGAACTCTTGCCTTGCCGACAAAGAATACCAGTGCCAGAATGGTAACAATATAAGGGATCATGGAGATCAGGTTCGGAGACACCAGATTGTAGGAACTTGCCAGAACCTTCACGCCGCTGCAGAGCGCGAACAGAAGGCATGCCATCATGGAGCCATGAGGGGTAAACTTTCCGAAGATTACCGCAGAGATCGCCATGAAGCCCTGTCCGACGATAACGATGGGACGGAACTGATTGATGGTTGCCAGTGTTACATAAGCACCTCCGAGACCTGCAAAAAAGCCGGACAGCACAACACAGATGTAACGTGTCTTTGTAACATTGATTCCCAGCGTATCACACGCTTTCGGATGCTCGCCAACTGCACGCAGACGCAGACCGAACTTTGTTTTATAGAACAGAAACCAGACCACAAGCACGCAGGCAAAACAGAGATAACATGCCACATGAGTGCAGAGAACATTGTTCCAGAATGAACCGGCCGGGAAAACACCCTCAAACATTCTCGGAAGACGTCCCGCATCCGAAATCGGCTCTGTGTCCGTTGAGCCGTCAAACAGAATGCGGCTGACAAACAGCGCAAGACCTGGAGCAAGGAAGTTGATTGCAGTACCGGAGATTGTCTGATCCGCGTTATAGGAAACGCAGACAATGGCATGGATCAGCGCAACAACGGCGCCGGCCAGTCCGCCGCACAAAAAAGACAGCCAGGGATTTTCTGTAAAGTATCCAAGCGTCGCTCCGACAAACGCGCCGACAGTCATCATTCCTTCGATACCAATGTTTACTACACCGCTTCGCTCAGAGATGCAGGAGCCCAGTGCCGCATAAAGCAGCGGCGGAGTCGCCACCAGAGTTGCATTGATCAGCAGACCCAGAATTTTAATCAATTCATCCATTTTTATTCCTCCCTGTTCTTAAGCTTACGGTTCAGCAGATGCCGGAAGATGTGGGACACCGCAATAAAGATGACGATGGTTCCCATGATGATGTCCAGAACTTCCTTCGGAGCGCCGATGGTTGACAGTTTCAGTCCGCCATATTTCATTGCGCCATAGAAAATACCTGAGAAAATGCAGCCGATGGGATTGGAACCTGCGATCAGCGCAACGGTGATTCCCTGGAATCCATAGCCTTCCTGACCGGCAAACTGCGCAATACGAGACGCATTCCCCATGATGTGGCATGCACCTCCAAGACCGGCCATGGCTCCGGAGATTGCCATTGCTTTCATGATCGCGCGGTCCGCATTGATTCCTCCGTAGGAAGCCGCATGGCGGTTGAAGCCAACCGAACGCAGCTCATAGCCCAGTGTTGTTTTATTGATGATATACCAGATCACAATTGCGGCAATGATTGCAAGAATGATACCATAGTTCACACTCTTGCAGCCTGTCATCTGACGCACGGAAAGAGGAAGAAGGATCTCCGCACTCTCCAGAATATCCACAGTGGCTTCCTTTCCTTCCGCCTTGATTCCTTTCAGATTGACCACATAGTTGGACAGATAGAACGCGATCCAGTTCATCATGATGAAGCTGAGGACTTCGTTGATCCCTCGCTTTACTTTCAGCAGACCGACAAACGCTGACCAGATGGCACCGGCCGCAGCCGCAGCCAGCAGACAAAGCGGAACGTGGAGAATGGGAGGCAGATCAACGGTGATACCGATTACAGTAGCTGCCAGACTTCCCACGACAAACTGACCTTCCGCTCCAATGTTGAACACGCCGGTGCGGAACGAAAACGCAACGCTGAGTCCGGTAAAGATCAGCGGAATTCCATAGACAACAGACCAGATCATGTATTTCGGCTGACCGAAAATGCTGTCGGTCAGCTTTTTGTAGGTCGCAATCGGACTGATTCCCGCAACGGTCAGTACAACCGCACCGGCCAGAAAACCGAACACGATGGCAATCACTGTATACAGCGCATTTCCCTGTAAAATCTTCTTTTTAGTCATGTCGTACACCTCCTGCCATCATCAGACCAAGCTCATTCTCATCTGCTTTGCTTCCTTCCACACTTCCGCTGATTTTTCCATCGAAAATAACTTCAATGCGGTCGGAAAGACTCATGATCTCATCCAGTTCAAAGGATACAAGAAGAACGGCCTTGTTCTTATTCCGCTGCTCGACCAGATATTTGTGAACAAATTCAATGGCTCCCACATCAAGACCGCGGGTCGGATTTACCGCGATCAGAAGATCGGAATCATTGGTGATTTCACGGGCAATGATAACCTTCTGCTGGTTTCCGCCGGAAAGCGTTCCGGCTGCACGGCTCTCGCTGCCGGATGGACGGACATCAAACTTCTCAACAAGAACCTTTGCATGGTCCTCAATTGCTTTCTTTTTCAGAACGCCTTTTCTGGAGAAAGGCGATTTTTTGTAATTCTGCAGAATCAGATTCTCCGCCACCGAGAATTCCAGAATCAGACCATGCTTCTGACGGTCTGCCGGGATGCTGGTGATTCCGCTTTCAAAAATCTCCTTCGGCGATTTGTTGAACAGATTCTTTCCATTCATCCAAACCGCACCGGATTCTCCTTTTCGAAGACCGGTCAGGATTTCGACAAGCTCAGTCTGTCCGTTTCCATCGACACCGGCAAGACCAACAATCTCACCACGGCGCACAGTCAGATTCAGACCTTTCAGAATCTCAACGCCACGATAATCCTTTCCGTGAATGTCCTTCACATCAAGAACAACCTCACCCGGTTCCATGGCTTTCTTTTCAACAACAAATTCAACGTTTCTTCCCACCATCATGGAGGCAAGATCCTGCTCCGTTACCTCATCTACCTTTACCGTGTCGATATACTTACCCTGCCGGATAATGGTGCAGACATCGGAACAGGCTTTGATTTCCTTCAGTTTATGGGTAATCAGAATGACCGATTTTCCGTCTGCCGTCAGATTTCTGATAATCTCCATCAGTTCCCTGATTTCCTGCGGTGTCAGAGACGCAGTCGGCTCATCCAGAATCAGGATGTCCGCGCCGCGATACAGAACCTTCAGAATCTCAACACGCTGCTGCATCCCAACCGAAATATCCTCTATATGAGCATCCGGATCGACCTGCATGTTATAGCGCTTCGACAGCTCCTCTACCTTTTTGCGCGCTGTTTTCATGTCAAGAACAATTCCCTTTGTGGGCTCCATGCCAAGGATAATGTTCTCCGTCACCGTAAATGGCTGTACCAGCATAAAATGCTGATGAACCATGCCGATACCAAGCTCGATGGCACGGCTCGGATCCGTAATCTCCTCTTTCTTTCCTCTGACGTGAATTTCACCGGATGTGGGCCGATACAGACCGTACAGCACATTCATCAATGTGCTTTTTCCGGCTCCGTTCTCACCCAGAATCGCATGAACCTCTCCCTTATGGACCGTTAAGCTGATGTGATCGTTTGCCACAAAATCGCCGAATTTCTTGACGATTTCTTTCATTTCTATGGCAATTACCGATTCATCCACATGACTGGTTCTTTCCATCTGTTCCTCCTTTTCCCTCTGCCTTTCGGCACTTGTATCACAACTGTCCGCCGTGCGGCCAGCAGTTTCCTCCTGGTTTCCTGCAGGCTGCTAAACGATCTGTACGTTTTCTGCGCCTGCTTTGTTTGCAAGATCTGCCAGTTTCTCCATCCGCCCGGCATTTGGCGGCTGAAACAGACGATACTCTTTGCGAACTCCCTGCTCGCGATACGCAATCAGTTTATATATCGGTTTGTATGCTCCATCCCTGTTTTCCTGAACGCTCAAAATCCCGGCTACCGTCTCAACCGTTTCTTCCAGATCAAACAGCCCCGGTACAATTACGGTGCGGACCTCCTCCAGCTTCTTCTGCGCCAGAAGCCAGCGCAGGTTCTGAAGAACCATCTGATTGGAGGAAGAGGTCATCTTTTTATGTTCCTCTTCCCGGATTGCCTTCACATCCAGCATCACACCGTCCGTTACCTCCATCAGCTGCGGAAAACGGGAAAAATCCACCGTCCCATTGCTGTCAATCAGCGTGTGAAGCCCATTCTTCTTACAAAGACCAAGCAGTTCTTCCAGAAATTGCGGCCAAAGCATACACTCACCGCCCGAAACGGTAACTCCCCGGATAAAGGGAAGCTGTCTGGCAATTTCCTCATACACTTCCTTTGCGTTCATCTGCCGGATTCTCGGACTGCTTCCATTTGCACAGGTTTCGATGCAGGAATCGCAGAACACACATTTTGTATGGTCATATCCGACCTTCCTGCTGCCATCTTCGTTCAGGCTTTCTGTCCAATGCAGCGCCCCCGTTTCACAGACGGCAACACAGGCTCCGCAATGGACACAGGAATTCCTTGTCTCCGGATTGTGGCAATACCAGCAGTTCAGATTGCATCCCTGCAAAAAGACGGCTGTCCGGCTCCCGGGACCGTCCACACTGCTGAACGGTATGATCCGGTTTACCGGCACCCTTACCATACTTTTCGCTCCTGCACATGACCGTTGGCCGTCGCTCCTGTTGCCAGATGAGTGGTATTCTGCAGAACTGCCTGCCCCTTCTGGAATTTCTCGATTTCCGAACGTTTTGCCAGATAACCGGTCACGCGGATCACATCGCTGCCGCCTTCATAGAAGGACAGATAGCGAAGATCAGCGGCATACGCACCTTTTACCACGTCCAGTACAAATTCCGGATTTCTGTGTACAGTCAGATCCACCGGGAAAATATCACCCGTGCCGGACGGGAAATATTTATGGAACAGGCTTAAGAACCGCAGATGATCTGCCAGGTTCTCCGGTTCCTCACCGATGGGAATTCTTGTTCCTGGTGTAATATCCTGATCCTGAGCAATGCCGACCTGGGCATGCAGCAGAAAATGGCCGCCGGTTGCTTCGCAGTATGGGTTTACATGGGCCTCGTTAAACTGTCGGATTGCTTCCATGATCTCAACGCCAAGAGCAGCTGCTTCCGGATCCTTTCCATAGCGGTATGGCTTTCCTTCCTTCTCCATCAGGAGATTGACACACTCTGCCATACCAACCAGACCAAACATGGCGGTAAAACGATCACAGTGAATGAATCCCTCTTTCGCCAGGAAATTGCTTTCGAAGAATCCGCTCTCTTCCACCTCAAACCGGATTCTTTCATCCATATATTCTGCCATGATCTGCATCACATAGGGCAGCTCCTTCGTCAGAAATTCCTCTTTTCCAGAAGCACGCTTCGCAATGTTTCCAAGGATCAGACGGCACAGGGTATAGGAACCGCCACCCAAAAGAAGACCGTTGTAGCAGCTGGCGATCACATAGCCGTCACCAAGCTCGTTTTGGAACATGCGGTGATTTGCAAAGCTTGGCTTCGCCGTCTTCAGGGCAGTTTTCACGCATTCAATACCAAAGGAATCCGGCGTAATCTGCGGATCATATTTCATAGTCAGATTGGGGACAGCCTGCTCCAGCTCCCGCTCCACTTCCAGAAGGAGGCGACCTGCTTTTGTTTCCGCGGGACCGATGTTTGCATGGGAAAAAGAATCCAGGATTGTGCGATCTACATGGATGAGGAACATCCGAAGAAGCTTCTTTGCCAGCTCTTCATCCACATCCTGCACAAACGGATCAAGCAGCTGATCCAGCGCACCAAGATACACCGGATAGTTTGTGACGCTTGGTACATGTTTATAAAAAATCAGC
>JAFUPV010000069.1 GCA_017472605.1 Lachnospiraceae bacterium | reverse complement strand
GGAAGGACTGCGTTTCGGAACCATTTGCACAGTAAGGAATAGGAGTACCATTGAGCGCAGGCACAGACGATTCCATCATCCAGCGCAAGGCATTTGCCCTGGTCATAGTTGCAGCACCGTTTCTTTATCAGCTTCCGGATATCCAAAAGCTGTTCGTCGGAAATTCTCGGAAGTTCAGCCATTGCCAAAGTCCAGTCTGAAATTGGTTCGCTGGCCATCGTCCATCAGAATGACGGTAGCATCATAGGTAGCTCCTGTTTTGGGAGAATAGCAGTCTTTCAGAAAAGCTCTGCCATCTTCCAACAGCGCCGATGTGATTTTCTTGGTCAGTACCTTATTTTTAGCCGCAAAGAAACGGTTGCTTTTCCAAAGTGCAAACTGGCAGTCCTTATTTTCACAGAAAAAGCCGTGCTTATTTTCTGTCACCGGGTTTCCGCAACGGGGACATTTTCCGATTGCCTCTTTGTCAGAGGGAAACAGAACATCAGTTCCAGGGACTACTTCATAACCGTGAATCAGCTCCTGAAGCATGGTTACGATGCCGTCCATGAACACCTCCGGTTCCAACTCGCCATGCTGGATCAAGGACAGACCATGCTCCCATTCTGCGGTAAGCATGGGAGATTGCAGCTGTTCCGGTAGGACGGTAATCAGTGCATTGCCCAGAGCGGTGGGAATGAGGTTGGTTTGCTTTTTGGATTTCTTTCTCTCAACCATGCCGGTGGCAACCAGCTTTTCCAGAATGCTTGCACGGGTGGCAGGTGTACCCAGACCTTTTCGCTCCGCTTCATCAGGCATTTCCTTTGCACCGGCAGTCTCCATGGATGCCAGCAGAAGATCCTCTGTATAATGCCGGGGCGGCTTGGTGGTGCCTTTCTTAACGGAAATGTTGTTGGGATTCAAGGTCATTCCGGTGGATAAACCATCACACCGTTTTTGCGTGATTTCCTGGTGGGAATACTGCTTCCATCCGATGTCCAGCGGCATTTTTAGGTTTGCAGTAAATTCAGCACCACCACATAAAATTGTAATATTGGTTTCCTGATACCGGTACACACCGCTGACAGCAATCAGAACCTGTCTGGAGATCAGTTTTATAATTTCCTGTTCTCCTTTGGGAAGTGCGCTGAGATCGTACTCACCAGCAACGATGGTTGGGATGATCGCATGGTGGTCAGAAACCTTTTTGGAATTACAGACCTGATGGGAAAGGACTGTTCCGGGAACATCCATACCGCAGATCCCGGCAGCGCACAATGCAATAGATTTTACGCTGTTTTCCATATCATCGGACAAAAAACGACTGTCTGTTCTGGGATAGGTGCAGAGCTTCTTTTCGTACAGAGCTTGCAGATAATCCAGGGTCTGCTGTGCTGTATAGCCCAACATCCGGTTTGCATCCCGCTGGAGGGTAGTCAGATCATAGAGGGCAGGTGCTTTTTCTGCTTTTTCTACGGTATCAACATTCTGGATGATAGAATCATCGTTTCGGCAGGCAGAGGCCAAAGCATCGGCTTTCTGCTTGTCCGGAAATTTCTCGCTGGAAGCGGTGAAGCTGCCATATTCCAGATTCACAGTGTAATAGTTCTCCGGAAGAAATGCGCCGATTTCCGATTCCCGCTGAACCAACAGAGCCAGTGTCGGGGACATGACTCTGCCGATATTCAG
The DNA here is from genome assembly GCA_017472605.1 of Lachnospiraceae bacterium. Taxonomy (GTDB): domain Bacteria; phylum Bacillota; class Clostridia; order Lachnospirales; family Lachnospiraceae; genus Anthropogastromicrobium. The sequence continues at coordinate 153 of JAFUPV010000069.1, read as the reverse complement.
CTTGGAACCGTAAGTAAGGGAAAAGAACCGGGTAGCATTGATGCCCACCAGCCAGTCTGCCTTGGCACGGCAAAGTGCGCTCTTATGCAGACCGTCAAATTCATATCCGGGGCGAAGATGGTCAAAGCCATCCCGGATGGCATCGTCTTCCAT
>JAFUPV010000068.1 GCA_017472605.1 Lachnospiraceae bacterium | reverse complement strand
TAATGCCCCCTCACCTGCGGTCGGCGGCTGTACGGAAGGCATTCCAGAAATGCTTCGCATTTGCCTTCACGGGTAATGCCCCCTCACCTGCGGTCGGCGGCTGTACGGAAGGCATTCCAGAAATGCTTCGCATTTGCCTTCCTACTAAATACTACCCTTATTTTGAGGGGTTGTCAAGCGGTTTTGACCCTTTAATTGAGGGGTTTCTCTGATAAAGCATTTCGGTCTCCTGCTTACCGGACTGTCCAATTCTAACTGGAACCATGGAATGCAGCGATTTACTTCCAGGTCAACCATCACCGTTTCCCCGCCGGGCGCTGTCACCAGAATCTGATTCCCGATTCCACGCACCAGATACTGGCATGCGTCCGCTTCCGGTACAGCACCTGTCGAATAGATCTCCCCATACACAATCTTCCCATTTTCATAAACAACCTCATAGAGGGACGTTCCCAGATACAGATACATGGTGTCTTCGATCCGGACCGGATAGCATCCCTCCGGCAAATTTACCACACTTCCATCCGGAAATACGGCACAGTGAGCCTTTGCATCATAAAAGCAGCCATTCCACTCCAGCCATTCTCCGTTGGGCAGCTCTGTTCGTGCCATTTCTGTTTTCTCTTTCACATCATAAATCACCAGATCGACCATTCCATCCCTGCTGTCATGCTCCAGATATTCCAGCCGCACGGTCTCCCCGGTCTCATCCGCCGTCATCCGCGCACCGGAACACGACTCGCTGATCGGCCAGATCTCGCTGCTGTCCGCAAGGTCCACCCCCTTCACCTTCCTTCCGCACACCAAAAGCTGCGTCGGTCTTACCTCGCCGGTCTGCTTCAGAACCGCAGCATATCCTTCCACCGCGGAAACCACATTTTGAACATCCTCCGCCAGTAAGAAGGCAGTTCCGTCCTTCACAGAAACCGCATACAGCCGGTTCTTTGATAAATCACTGGTTCCGCAACGAATATACAGAGAATCGCCGCAGACGGTCACCAGTTCCAGACGGTAATTTTCATCCACACCATAGAGAGTCCGGACTGTCCCCTGTTCCAGATTATAGCAGCGTACCAGATTCTCCTGATTCCAGTTTGCCGTATAGTAGAGATACACGCCATCCGACAGCAGATGGCTGTCCTCATAGATGCAGTCCGAGATCGTCACGCCGGGACCTTCCAGCTGCTTCCCGTCCATGTAATAATAATCTGACCCATTCTGCAGCGACGTAATGGCATACTCGCCAGGAAGCCGTTCCAGGCTGCGCTTCTCTTCCATTTTTCCCTGCCCGGATTGATTCATTACAGCCGGTGTTCCTTCCTCTGGAAAGAACGTGGGCTGATCCCAGCTCAATACCTTCGCTTCTCCCCCCGGCCCCGTAATCAGCGCCAGCTCTCCCTGCTCACGAAACAGTAGCTGCCATGGCTCCAGATTTTCCGGTCCATCCATTTCATACATGCTTCCGTAGGTAATCTCACCATTGTCGCATGTGATTTCGTACAAGACATCACCGGAATACAGATACAGCTTCCGTCCAATCCTTACCGGATACAGACCATCCGGCAGATCCACTTCGCTTCCATCCTCCGCAAGCATCCTGTGATAATCTGCCTCATAGAAGCACCGATTCCACTCAGACCAGCAGCCCTCTGACAGCAGCGTCCTGCTGACTTCCACGCCATTTCCTGCATCATAACGAACATGATACACCTCGTTTGGATTCCCGTTTTTGCATTCCAGATACTCCAGACTGCTATCTCCAATGTAAGCGCCTGCGCAGTATTCCGCAAGCATATTTCTGCTGCTTCCATCGGATGAATACAGATAAATGGCTGCCGGGCAGGTATCGTCTCTGTTTTCCAGAGCAGCCACATATCCGTCTCCGATCAGCAGATTTCTCTGCACATTTTCTCCGAGAAGATGAACCGTTCCTGTTTCACGGTTGACAGAATACAGCGTATTGGCATCCAACTCCTGCCTTCCACAGCGGAAATACAGATACGAGTCCGTCACATCGGCTAAATCCATCCGTTCATAATTGGTAATGCCATACTGTACATATGCTTCTGCCGGCTGAGAATATAACACCTCGTTTTCTCCGCTCTTGATATCATAGCGGATGATCTGATTGGCATTTTCCCTCAGCACACAATAAAAAACCGAGTCCGAATCAAGAATGAAGTGCTCGAATTCCATGTTTCCGGATATGTATTCGGAGTCGCCGCGGTATAAGCAGCCGTTTTCCACAGAAAATTTCAAGCCATCCCACTCCACAGAGGACAAGTCATAGGTGCCGCGCAGCTGCGCAAGCTTTCGGTTTCGAATCTGCTTCTCTTCCTGTGTCTGCTCAATCTCAACCTGACCGACTTCGTCCAGTCCAAATTCCGATTCCTCCCAGACAAGGGTCTGTGATACCAGCTCCGAATCCGTGTAATACATGTACACCTTTCCTTCGCAGAGCTCAAAGGTGTACGGATTTGCGCTGGCATTAATGTCCAGCTGCATCAGCTCTGCATATGTTTCATTCTGCACGTCCAGCTGATAGATCATGCGGTCTGTCGTTGCAAAATACCGGTTCTTCAGCCGCACAAAACGGAAGTTTTCCGGATAGCTGCACACCGTTCCATCAGGCAGCAGCAAACGCATCGTCTGATCCGGTCCGGAAGACATGAAACATCCATTTCTCAGATACCAGTACCCGGAAATGGGAATTCGTGTCTGTTCCCTCTGACGTTCCAGATCATAACAGATTAAATAGCCGCTTTTCGTATTCCCGTCCATATATTCCGGATAATCCATGTAATAGAGAGTTCCGTCTTCGATGACAGCACCGGCTGTGCAGTTTGTCAGCTCCCTGCTGTCACTTCCATCCAGCTTCATTGCAGACAACGGAGCGACAGAAACGCTAAGGGAATCGCCTGCGCCGACCAGCCATTCATCCGATCCAACAAAATATGAGCCAACGCTCTCCGAAAGCGCTGCGATTGCCCCGTCTTCCAGATCAATCGAATAGAGGCGATTATATCCCAGACTCGGATGACTGTTTGAACTGGAACCAATCCGGCAAATCAGATAGTTCCCCTGAACTCCTTCCAGACAGAACGGCTCGCTGCTTTCTGCACCGGATTCTGCTCCAGGAACGAAATACCGTTCTTTCGACTGCAGATTCTCCGTATTCAGCTCATGAATGCGGTATCCATCCCCGCTCACCGCCGCATAGTAGACCAGCCCGTCCTTCATCACCAGCGCAGAGCTGATCAGATTTTCTGCGATCACAGTCCCGGTCTCGCGGCTCTCGGCATATAAAGCTTTGTCTTTAACAGCAAACACATATCGGTCCGTAACTGCAGTTTCAAGCGCACTTACAAATTCTGTTCTTTCAGCGCTTTCTTCTCCCGTTTCTTCTACAGACGCTGTCGTAGCTTCTGTCACCTCTTCTGATCGATCCGCCTCCTTCGCATCCAGACTTCCCTCTGTGCTGAGTGCTTCCGTTCCCCCCTCTTCCATCGATTCCGTCCGACTCTCGGAACTCTCTTCGGACACCTCAGCCGGATTCGTATTCGACACAATCTCCCTCTGATTCAGGTCTGCCACCAGGAAACAGAATCCAAGAATCAATCCTGCCGCCGTCATCGTCAGCAGACCGTTTCTCCACTTCTTCCGCATTGCTGCCGCTTTCTGATTTTTCTTTCGGATCCCGCTGTTCCCGCTTCTCATCTCCTGCGCCGACTCAATCATGTCATCATCAATCTTCCCAAATGCATCCATCAATTTTTCCGGCTTCATACGCGAATCCCCTCCTTTTCCAGATTATTCCGCAGTCCCTGTCTCATCCGGTACAGCATGCTCCGGATTTTTGTTTCGCTACAGCCGGTATATGCTGCGATTTCCCGCGTTTCGTCCATAAAATAGTACCGGCAGATGAAGACATCCCTGTTTTCTTTCGGCAGTTTTCTCAGGTACCGGTTGATGAGCCGCACCAGCTCCCGGAATTCCGCTTCCTGCTCCGGCGACTCTCCTCCGGAAACACAGTCCTCCAGTTCCGACAGGGACAGCATGTACTCCGAACCGCCCCGCTTTCTGGCGCTGCGCTTTCTCAGCTTGTCAATGGCAGTTTCCCGGGCAATTTTCCCAAGGTAGGCGGAAAGGATCTCCGGTCTGTGCGGCGGAAGGGAGTCCCATGTTTTCAGATAGGTATCGTTTACGCTCTCTTCACTGTCTTCATGGTTCGCCAGAACGTTGTATGCGATTTTCAGCAGATAATGTCCATATTTTCGTTCCGTTTCCCGAATTGCGGTTTCGTCCCGCTTCCAGAATAAGTTAATGATACTACTGTCCTTCATGCCACCCCTCCTCTGCCATTTGGCTGTGCTGTCTGTCAAACATATGCTGCAGAAGACATCGATTGCTGTCAGTCTCATCTGACTGGCCGCCGTTTTGAAATGCTGTGCAGTTTCCTTTCTGTCTTCTACCGTATACACCGTAAAAAAGCGGGTGTGTGTTGCATTCCGGTTAAAATTTATCTGCTGCGAAGGAAACTTTCCTGTAAAAATGACAGAGACGGCTTTCCTGGCACATCCCTGTCATCCTTTTCCTCACATGATTCCGTTTTATTCGCTGTTCCCTTATTTCCAGCTCCACTCACCGTTTCCTGCTCCGATTTCAAAATGATACTTCACAATACCAAGATCCATTTTGGTATAGAAACCGTTTCCTGCCTTTGCGGACACCTTCCCATTCTCATACATTAAGGTGAACTTCTGCTGATTCATGGCAGTTGGAGCCAGAAGAGCCGCTTCCACTCCGGCGTTAAACCAGTCCGGTGTCTGGGAACCTGCATTGCTGACCTGTCCAGCCGTCTTTGAACTGCGCACTGTGCCCTGTGTTTTGCCGTAACCGATGGAAAGGACGACTGCCAGTTTCTCTCCCTGATTCACATCAAAGGCACCTGCGATTTTTTTGTAGGTCAGAGCTACCCAGCAGGTATTCAGACCAAGCTGCTGGGCCTTTAAAACAATGCGCTCGCCAAAATAGCCGCATGTTTCTTCCAGATTTGCCCCTTTTTTACCAACCAGCGCCACATAATTGGTTACGCCTTTAAAATTGCCGTAGTGCGCCATAAAACCGGCAAAGGCTTTCGGCTCGTTTCTCACAAGCTGAATGTGCATGCCGCTTTCCCGGTTGCAGGCATCGATTTCTTCCTGCAGAGCCTTCAAAATCTCACCATCAATCGGCTGATCCGTGTATTGACGGACACTGTGACGGACTTTTATTGCATCTAAAGTTGTCATATTCCCCTTCCAATTCTCCTTTCCGCTTCTTCTGAAGGCCATGCGGCCGCATAGGTTCTCTTATTTATAATCAAACCGGATCGACCGCTCTGCCGTATCCATGGTACAAATCGCTCCCATTGGTACCGTAATCATTTTCTCCCCATGTCCCGACTGAAGGTTATACAGAACCGGAATGTCAAAGGGCTTTAAAATATCCGCAAAGCAGCGCAGCACATTATAGTCCGGCACCGCCTTATTCTCACATTCGGTAAACTGCCCAAGAAGGATTCCGCGGCAGTCTCTGTACTTTCCGCTGTTTCGCAGGTGCCAGGCAAACCGCTCCAGCCGTCCCGGCGTCTCTCCCACTTCTTCAAGAAACAGGATTTTATCTTTTGTATCCAACTCATAGGGCGTTCCGATGGAAGCACTCAAAAGAGCAAGATTTCCGCCCACCAGACGGCCGCTCGCCCGTCCTTCCTTCAGCACGCCAATCTCCATCCCTGCCGGATTCTGAAACACATAGGTTTCTTTGGCGGTCAGCGCCGCCCGGAATGCTGCTTCCGTCTCCGCGTCAAAGGAATCCACCATGTTGGAAGAAACCATGGGGCCGTGGAAGGTTACCAGGTCACAGGACTGGTTAAACGCCAGATGGAAGGTGGTCACATCGCTGTAGCCGACAAAAATTTTCGGATTGCGGCGCACCAGCTCTAGATCGACATGTTCAAATGCCCTGCTTCCGCCGTCACCGCCGCGGATGCAGAAAATGGCATCCACCTCCGGATCGGCAAACATCCGGTTGATCCACTGTCCTCTTATTTTCCCGTCACCTGCCATGTAACCGCCATAGTCCGCGCTGAGATTATCGGCTGCTTTCACGCCAAACCCCATCTGCTCCAGCTTTTTTATGCATGCGTCCACCCGCTCGCCCGATACCGCCGAGCTGGGCGCGATCAGACCGATTGTGTCTCCTTTTCTTAATGGTTTCGGATAGTTCATAGAAACCTCCATTCTTCATCTATTTATTCTCAGACTTACCGTTCTTTCCTTTTCCGTTCTATTATTCTTCGGTTCTCCGGTTCACTCGTCTTCGGTTCCCCTGGTTCGCCGATCTTCTGCTTTTTTACTTACTCTTCTTCCATCCTCTGATAAATCCGTGTATACACCTGAACGCCCCAGGCCTTTCCATCACGGATCCAGAAGTGCATCCGTCCGGTGCGTTTTCCCTCTTCATTTACCAGAATGAACCAGGTTTCTCCGCAGAATACCATCCGGCTGACCACATCGCCCTTCTTCACCATCAGTCTGCCGTCTTCCAGGTAAACCTTCGCGATTACCGGAATTCCCTCGTGGCAGATGTAGCTTCCCATCAGCATTTCCGGCTCCGAAAATTCGCATCCGGCCGGGTCCAGCCAGTAGTGCTCCTGCTCCAGCGGATAACCGAGAACCCAGTTGTAAAGAGTCCAGAGAATGTCTGTCGGATCGCAGTCGCCCTCGTTGCAGAGAACGGCAAATCCATAGTTCTCGCCTTTGATCAGTCCGCCCTCGGAAGAAACACCGTGAAGTCCGCCGGAATGCTCACAGAACACATGGCCGTCTTCCACACGTTTATTCAGTCCGAGACAATAAAATGCCCTCTTCTGTTCCGGGAACGCGGAACCAATCATCAGTTCAGCCGCCTTTGCCGGAAGAACCTGTTCTCCGTCAAGGACACCGCCATTGGACAGACACTGATAGTAGCGGGCCATGTCATGGGCAGTGGACTTGACGCAGGCACATGCACGGAACGGCGGAAGAATGGACCACTGCTCATCCACAGCCAGTGTTCCGTCTGCGTTTGCTTCAAACAGCGCAGTAATGTTTCCGTCTGCCGCAATCGCTCTTGCCCGGCTGGCATCGGTATCCAGTGTGCTTCTTGTCATGCCGAGAGGCGTAAAGATCCGCTCATCCAGAAACTCCTCCAGACTCATTCCCGCCGCCGCGTCAACCACATAGCAGAGAATTGCATAGCCCTCGTTGGAATAGCTCATATACTCGCCGGGACCGCCAAGGGACGGATAGGGGCAGTTGGCAATGTAGTCAATGATCTGCTCAATGGTATCCATCTGATTGGGGGAAGTCCGCTGCATTTCCAGATCCCAGTCGCTGGTTCTGCCCGGCGTGTTCATGGCAATGGACCACTCCAGAGGCTCCATGGGCGGGATTCCCGCTGTGTGCATGGCAAGGTGACGTATTGTGACCGCATCCTTTGGATTGCCCGGCACACGAAACGCCGGAATATATTTGCTCACCGGATCGTCCAGGGACAGCTTTCCCTCTGCCGCCAGAATCGCACAGCTCAAAGCTGCCATGGATTTTCCCATGGACGCGATTCCCATGATGGTGTTTTCATCCGGCGCACAGCTCATTGCCACATCGCGGACGCCGTAGCCGCCCTCAAACAGAACGCCTTCCGGTCCTCTGACTGCGACGGAAACGCCGGACAGCTTCTTTTCCCGGATCCGTTTCTCCAAGTATTCATCCAGTACCTTTTTATCTCTTGTAATCACTGACAGTTCCTCACTTTCTTTTGTATCAACCCTGCATGTTTCGTCTGCTGCGATCTGCGCGGCTTCCGGCAGTTTTATTCCAGGCATGCCGCATCTGCGTTGCCCGGCAGCCAATCTGCTGTACTTTCTTCCCTGATGCTATCACAAACGAAGCCGCTTTTCAAGCGTTTTCCTTTCTCCAAAGCGTTCCCTCCCCATCTTTCGCCTGCACATCTTTCGACGAAACGTCTTTCGCCTGCACATCATCCGTCTTCGGAACATGCAATCTGTTTTTTTACCGCTCCCTCTTGACATTATTCCGAATCCGCATTATAATTTCCTCCGAATTCCGATCAAAGCAGGACGTTCCTTCCCCCAGGTCTGTCCCGCATTCGGAAGAGAAAACAACTGAATCAAACTGATGTCATCGGAGGACGGATCATCGCAATGATTGATTGTCGAAAAGAAGATGTCGGGTGCGCCCGGTTATTGTAACAGATAACCGGGCATTTTTTTGTCCAAAAAAGGAGGAAACACATTACCATGAGTACAAATTCCAATCGTTTCTATGCAGAAACACCGCCGGTTAAGCTGTTTTTCTCAGCAGCCATTCCCGGCGTAATCAGCATGTTTGCCATGTCCATCTACAACATCATTGAGGGAATTTTTGTCGGTCAGTTCATCGGCGGCGACGCCTTTGCGGCCATGAACCTGGCAATGCCGCTGGTCTTCATCACCTTTGCGCTGTCGGACATGATCGGTGTGGGCTCTTCCGTGCCCATCTCCATCGCCCATGGGCAGGGAAACGAAGAACGTGCCAATAACATTTTCACCTGCTCCGTCCTTCTGATTGTCTCGGCGGCGGTTGTGACAGGGCTTCTCATGTACTTCTCTGCGCCTGCCGTAATCCATCTGATGGGCGCAGAAGCAGAAGTGGCACGCCTTGCCATTCTCTATCTGCGGATTAACGCGGTCATGAATCCGCTGACCTGTCTTGTATTCGCCATGGACAATTACATGCGGATCTGCGGCTTCATCCGTGGCAGCATGTTTCTGAACCTGTTCATGTCAGGACTGCAGATCACTCTGTTAATCCTGTTTGTTGTTGTCCGGGACATGGGTCTTGCCGGTTCCGCTCTGGCAATCAATCTGGGCATGGCTACCTGCAGCCTGATTTCTCTGATCCCCTTTCTCCGGGGAAAAGCGCTGCTGAAATTCAAAAAGCCGGTATTTGAACTGCACACGCTGAAGGAAACCATCGCCTGCGGCTCTCCCACCTTCCTCAACAACATTGCAGGCCGTCTGTTTTCCCTGCTCATGAATGTGCTTCTGATCCGCAAGGGCGGAACAACAGCAGTTGCCGTTTTCTCCGTTCTGATGTACTGCAGCGACCTGGTTCAGCCCTTCCTCTATGGTCTCTGCGACTCCATGCAGCCTGCCATCGGATTTAACTGGGGCGCGCGCGCCTATCGCCGTGTGGTAAGCCTTGTCAAGTGCGTGTTCATCGCCACTGCTGTCGTTTCCGCCGCAGCAGTCCTTCTGATGTTCTCCTTCCCCGGTGCCATCGCATCGATTTTCGTAGGAGCAAATGACAGGGAGCTGCTGGATCTCTCCACCCATGCGCTGCGGCTTTTCAGCCTGGAATTTCTCTTCTGGTGGTTCGGCTACGCGTCCCAGAGCTTCTTCAATGCCATTGAAAAGCCCAAAAACGCAACGATTCTCACCCTGTCAACCGCTATTATCTTTCCATTAATCATGGTTGTTCTTCTCTGGCCCCTTGGCCTTGACGGTCTGTGGCTGAATCAGGCGGCAACCTATGTGCCGGTTGGCATCCTTGCTTTTTATATGCTCCGCAGGACTCAGAAGAAGCTTGCGTCATACATAAAATAACATGCTGTGTCATTGTCGGCCGCTGTGCCGATTATGTGTGCCGTGACATGAATCCGCTGAACATTTTTGTCTATGCGGATACCTTGTCCAAGCTGGCGCGCTGTCAGGCAAGAGCCAGTGAAACAGAGCATTTTCCCGAAAAAGAAATGCTGCGGAAAATGAAGCAGATCGACAAAGAGCGCTCCGCCTACCGCCAGCTGTTCACGGAAGCTGCCTGGGGCAGAAAAGAATCCTATCACCTGTGTGTCAACACCTCCGGCAGAGAAATCCGTTCTCTGGTTCCGGCAATCGGAGCATACGCAAAGCTCTGGTTTGAAGAAAAATAAGACGAGGCAGATTATCATGAAAACTTCAAGAAACAAAATCATTTTTCAGAATGTAGCACCGGCAATTCTTGCCAACGCCTGTGTATTCCTGTTCTCTGTGGTAGACGGCATTTTCGTCGGACAGGGTGCCGGAATGCAGGCACTGGGCGCCGTCAATCTCGCCCTCCCCTTTGTCCTGATCGTTCAGGCGCTGAATGCCATGGCCAGCATCGGCGGCGTAACGATCACAGCGATCCGCTTCGGCAGTGGTGACAAAGCAGGCGCCCAGAGCGCCTTCATGCACGCGGTTACGATCAACCTGATCGTTGGCTGCCTCGTCACTCTCATCGGCTGCGGTCTGACCGGTCCGGTATGCCGTCTCCTCGGCGCATCCGAAAGCTACTATGAGCTTGCAAAGGACTATGTCTTCTGGTGGGCGCTGTTCGCCATCGCCAATTCCGTATCGCTGAACCTGCAGTCCTTCTTCCGAAACGACGGCAATCCCGGACTGGTGGCAGTTACCAATGTGGTTATCACCGTCCTGAACATTTTCCTTGACTGGCTCTTTGTCTTTCCGCTTGGCAAAGGCGTAGCCGGAGCTGCCATTGCAACCGGCATTTCCCAGGTTGCTGGTCTTCTGGTCATCCTGACCCATTTTCTCTTTCATAAGGGGTGAGCTGCGCATCCGCAGATACCGGCCGCAGATGAAGCTCTACTGCAAAATCGTCCTGCGCGGACTTCCGGAAGCGATTGCCCAGTTCTCCACACCGGTCACTACCTTCTGCATGAACCGGACCCTGATGGCTGCCTATGGTGAGATCGGCATCAACGTGTTCTCCATCATCTCTTACCTGTCCAGCTTTACCATGTCTGTGTTCTTCGGCGCGTCCGAAGGCATGCAGCCTCTGTTCGGTCAGGCATACGGCGCGAAACAGGAGGAGGATCTGAAGCATTATTATCGGGCCGGTCAGCTCATCAGCATCATCGGAAGTGCTGTCTGCGTCGTTGTTTACATCCTCTTCTCCCACCCGCTTTGCCGGCTGTTCGGCGGCGACGCCGAAACCATTGCCTTTACGGAACTCCATCTGTGGGAATACTGCTGGGGCTTCGTCGTCGGCAGCATCAACACCATGATCTCCGCTTATTTCTATTCCACCAGACGCTCCGGCCAGGCAATTGCCCTGAACATCGTCCGCAGCCTGATCATGAACAGTATTGTCATTACCTTTGCGCCCCTGATTTTCGGAAAGATCGTTGTATGGCATACCTTCGGTATCTATGAAATCCTTGTTCTCGCCGTTGCTGTCATGTTAAAAAAATGGTCCGAACGGAACGGAATTGCGTACAGTTCGGATTGAAAAAACAGTTCATTTCCGTTATACTGGAGACACAGAAAACACTGCGAAGGAGGATTTCCATGAAACGAACCGTTTATCCCATCCACTCTGATTTTCAGAAATGGACAAAAATGAAGCCGCCCCTGAAGGCGGAACTTCTTCCTCCCACGCAGAAGCTGATGGGAATGCTTTTCACCCGTGAAAAATCCACGCCAAAGCTGACCGTTTCGCATCAGGAAATCCCCGCTGCAGACGGAACAGGAATCCGTGCGCTCCTCTATTCTCCGGTCTCTCTGAAGGAACCGGCTCCCTGCCTTGTTTATTACCACGGCGGCGGCTTTGTTTTTCCTGCTGCCCCCTATCACTATGAACTGGCCCGCGCCTATGCCCTTGGTGCTTTCTGCCGCGTTCTGTTTGTGGATTACCGTCTGGCACCCAAATACCCATTCCCGGTCCCAATGGAAGACTGCTATGCTGCCTGGTGCTGGGCTCATGAGCATGGAAACGGACTGGGAATCGATCCGGCCCGCATCGCGGTGGGCGGCGACAGCGCAGGCGGTGACCTGGCCGCTGCCGTTTCCCTGGCAGCAAGGGATCGGGGACAGGCCGTTCCATGCGCCCAGATGCTGGTGTATCCGGTAACTGACATGCGCATGATCACGGAATCCGTCAAAACCTACACGGATACGCCGATGTGCAACAGCAGAGATATGGAGAAATACAGGGAGTTTTACCTCCCGGATCCAACCGCCGGCAAAAAGGATTATGCTTCTCCCATTGAAGCCGAATCTCTGGCTTCTCTTCCCCCCGCCTACATCGAGACGGCAGAATTCGACTGCCTCCACGATGAAGGGATTCTTTACGGGGAGCGTCTGCAGGAATTCGGCGTTTCTGTGGAACTGCACCAGACGAAGGGAACCATGCATGGGTTTGACGTGGTGATGGAGAGTTCGATTGTGAAGGAAAGCATTGAGAAGAGAGTTGCTTTTCTGAAGCGGTCGTTCCAACTATCCGCGCCGCATCGTAATCAGGCATTCTTTACTCAATCGTAATCAATGCATTCGAAAACAATAAAAAAGAATCCGTTCTTCCAAGCATCCAAAAACACTGGAGCCAGCTGCTGCTCCTGCGCAATCATTGCAGAGAAAACGGATTCTGACATCGAGGGAAACCAATGAAATACACGGATTTGATTTTTGACCTTTACGGCACACTGCTTGATATCCACACAGAAGAAAATGACCTGGTCTGGGAAAAGACCGCCCTCTTCTTTGGCTTTTACGGCGCCCACTACACGGGAGCCGGGCTGCGTCAGGCATTTCAGACTGCCATGGCGGCAAGAGAAGCAAAAGCCGGCCAAAGCTATGAATGTTTCCCGGACATCCCTTTTGAGCAGGTGATGACGGAACTATTCCGAAACAAAGACGTGACCGGGAATGCCGATGCCCTTGGCATCTATGCGGCGCAGCTGTTCCGCATCTCATCCATCGAATACATCCGGCTCTATCCCCATGTTCCGGAAGCGCTGGCCGCTCTGCGCAAGAGCGGATATCGTCTCTGGCTGCTGAGCAACGCCCAGCGGGTTTTCACGGAGTATGAGCTGCGCCACCTGGGACTGGGAAACCAGCTGGACGGAATCTTCCTCTCCTCCGATTATGGCTGCCGGAAACCGGATATCCGTTTCTTCCGTGCGTTAATCGATGAACAGAAGCTGGATCCTGCCGGATGCCTGATGATCGGCAACGACCGCGAAACCGACATTGCCGGTGCAAAAGCAGCCGGACTCTCCACCCTGTACATGCATACCAACCTGACACCGCCGGATCAGAAAAAAGCCGATCCGAACCTCCTGCCGGGACGGGCACCGGAGGGCTGCCGTCATTTTGAGTACGAAGGAAATGACTGGATGGAGCTGGCGCAGCTGCTGCATAAACTCAGGTCAATCTGAAAGTTTCTTAAGCCTCTTCATCGCTTTGCAATGAAACTTCAAAACCCACTTCTTCTCGAATCCATATTAAATATCAGCTTCCAATCTCCATTAATCTTTTTCCATGTAGAGGTAATGTGAAATTGTCCCTGTAAATCTATGTTTTTTGTATCTTCAACAAATGTTTCGATGCAATAATGCACCTGACACGTATCTTCTGTTTCATTAACTGCTTTAAAATCGGATATTACATACTCGGCAAGGTCAAAATCCTTAATAATATTTGAATATTCCAACCCACTGCAGCGAAACCCACCACATATCATCACTGCATCTGTGCATACCAGTTCCAAAAACGTTATCCTGTCTCTGCATTTTGCCGCTTCCCACATTTCTATCTCTTTTTGCTTAATATCCATACCTGATACCTCGAATTTCATTTTTTTATCTTATTTCCGACTCAGCCATCCTCTAAAAATACCGCCCTGGAATATTGAAATGATTGCAAAGAAAATATCTGCCGCTAAAATAAACAGAAAGGATTCAAGTCTATTCCCCAATTTAACTTGCCTCATTTATAAAATTGAAGCGCATACAGAATTGCTAACATGGACACACCATCCTTTGTTCCATTCGTTCGCAATAATTCAAGATACTCCTCCTCTTTAAACCATTTTTTACTGCTCACTTCATCTGTATCAATGATTTTGGACTCTGAAGAAACTCTCGCTGCAAAAACATGCACCACTGCATCGGACATTCCATTCGCTGGATTTTGGCTGCACAAATATTTCAAATCATGCAATTCGCACCCCGTTTCTTCTTTTGCTTCCCGTTCTGCAGCAGTTTCGATCTCCTCGTCAATTTCAATTTTTCCAGCTGGAATCTCCCATTCCAGGTGTCCTATCGTATATCTACGATTATGAATGAACAAAATGTCGTTATTCTCGTTAAATATTACAACAGCTACTGCCTCTTTCGGGTAGTGTATTTGATGATATTTTTCAATTATATATCCACTTGGAAGACGCACCTTATCCGTATATAAACAGACATGCTCGCTTTCATATATTGTTGTACGCTCAATACGTTCTGGCATATGTTCCATATCGTTTTCCTTTCGTCCGTGCGGTTCTGTCAACATTCGGATATCTGTTTTACGGCCCCACCAGCCGGTTTGACCACTCTGCCTTGTTTCTCAATCCTTTCCATCCTTTTCAATCAAACAGGTATGCTGTTTCTCCGTTTTATCATAGCTGATTCCAACCAGCAAAATATCTCCGGAATAATCTTTCAGGCACTTCATATATTCTTTTCGCTTAATCTGCGTAATCGCTGTTTCTGCTGAATGGAATGCATAATATGCTCCCATCCTCCGTCCTCAACGGAATTCAAAAATTCTTTTTGCACTTCTGCGTTGGGAATCCATACCGTTTCCGTATCAAAATCATAGGTCAGATAGCCTAAATGAATGAGCAGCGTCAACACATCATCCGCACTGTTGAAAGTTACCATATCATTCTGGAATTTGTCCGAATTTACCGGGTAATGCTCACCTGCAATCAGTTTTGTAATGATTTCCCGCAGACCGAAGCTGTCCATCTGAATGTATTTTTTCAAAGATTCGTAGGTTTCGGTTTTCGTCCAATAACTGTCAAAGTCATGCCCTGTCATAGACATCACCACAGAGCGGGGATTATAAATTGACATGCCTTTCAGGTTGTACCCGTCATACCAGCGTTTCGTCATCTCAAAATCCATCTGGTAACGGTCGCAGAGTTCCTTGACCTCAGCCTCCGTAAAACCGGTTAATTCTGCGAGATTTCGCTGGTTTGTCATACAGTACTCATCAAACATATTCAGCGCGGAATGGTCGCCATACTTCTTAATGGGAAGAATACCAGTCATATAAACCAGCGCAACATACGGCTGATTTTTCAGGAAATTACGCAGAAATATAAGATATTTTTCCTGCGCAGCAGTGTCGTTCTTATATTCCCTGAAAATGCAGTCCCATTCATCGATCACAAACACGAACGGCACTTTCAGCTGATCAAAAATAGTGGCAAGCACGGATGTCAATGTGATACGTTTCGGCATCTGCACATCAGGAAATGTACGGAGCAGTTCGTCAAGCAGATCTTCTTTCATGAATCGAATCAAATCACCTGCATCCTCAGCATCTTCCAGAAAATTCGGAATATTCAGGTGAATGACATTATATTTGTTAAGATGCTTCTCGAAACCCGGATCCCCGGCAATTTTAAGATTCTGAAACAGTTCTCTGGAATCACAGCCGCGGCTATAATATGCGACCAGCATATTTGCAGCCATTGATTTACCAAATCTTCTCGGGCGGCTCACACAAATATTTTTCTGCTCACCAAACAGAACCGAATTTGTGAATGCAATCAGCGGAGTTTTATCCACATAAAAATGAGAATGATTCACCGCATTATAAAATGAGAGATTATCAGGATTCAAATAAATTCCCATATTTGCCCCTCCTTTTCCGCTTGATTTCCTCATTCAGTATACCATATTTTCATGAGAAAATCAAAAATCATAAAACGTTCTCTTCCTTCTAACACATACGATTTCAATGTTCTACCGTTATCTCATTAATATCGCTTCCATATAGTTGCCAAAGTCTACTATTCATCTTATAATAGTGGACAAAGGCAACCATATTCCAGGAGGTATCACATGAAACAATCCACTGTACTGCAAATCCGCGCATTCAACCGCTTCTATCTGCCCGCCATGAATTTGCTCGGCAATCACTATCTGGACTCGGAATACTGTGCAACGGAAGCCCGCGTGTTCTTTGACATCTACGAAAAGGACGGCTGCAACGCGGCATATATTGCCCGAAAGATGAACATCGACAAGAGCTATCTGAGCCGGATCCTGACCCGCCATGAAAAAAGCGGCTACATCATTCGCACCCGCTCTGAGTCAGACGCCCGGGCATTTGACCTGCACCTGACGGAATCCGGCAGGCTGCTGACAGAAGATCTGATCCGCAGATCCAATGAGGAAATCGGAAGAATCATCGATTCTCTGGATGACGAACAATGCGCAAAGCTGGAAGAAGCCCTGAATACTGTCACCGAAATTCTGAGGCATACCGGAGGTAATCAGTGATGAAGGTTGTTCCCTATGATCCCAGATACCGGGAAGCGTTCATCCAGCTGAACGAAGCATGGATTCAGGCGATGTTTGCTCTGGAAGCAGAGGATACCCGTGTCCTCAGTCAGTTTGAGCATTCGCTGGCACTGGGCGGACAGATTTTCTTTACTCTGGATGATTCCGGGGAAGTGCTGGCCTGCTGCATGATTTCCCCTCTGCCAAACGGTGAATGGGAAATCGAGAAATTTGCTGCAAAGGGAATGTATACCGGCACCGGCGCCGGCAGTGTCTGCCTGAAAGGCTGATATAACATTTTAGGTAGTTACTAAAAAGGGCTGGATCTTAAGGATCTGGCTCTTTTTCTTTGTGCTTTAAGCTGGGGCTATACTTATCTTGTATAATATAGATGCGGTACAGAGTACCGTAAAATATTTTACAGGAGGCTTAAATGCTATGAAAACAAAACTAAGGAGAGTGGCGATACTGGCTCTAGTGCTGGTATTGTTCACAAGTAACACGATGAGGGCTAGTGCCACAACTGGAGATCCGACAACTATAGTAGATAGTTACGGAGCTCTCTATACCGCCATTGTAGAGGCTGGAGATGGAGATGTAATAGGCGTAAAGGGTACCATATCAATCCCAGCTACTATAGCTATGGATGCTGGAGATAGGTACATTGTGATAAAGCGAATGGAGGCGGATGCTAAGCTCCTTATTACAGGGAATTACGGAGAGGGAGCTAAGGCTACTATTACGCAAATACATTTTGATGGTAACAGTAGTGGGGATAATCCTGTAGGAGGTACTGAGCCATTTATTACAGTTAGTGGAGATGTCCTTTTTGAGAATTGCGATTTTGAGGATTGCTTTAATGAGGGTGGTAATGGAGGGGCGGTATATGTAGAAAGCTCTGGAAATGCTACTTTATCTTATTGCAGGGTTATAGATAACTGTGCGGATTATGGAGGAGGCATTTTTAATAAAGGTACCCTAACCCTAGAAAATTGTATCTTAGAGAGTAACTGGGCGGAGGAAACAGGTGGAGCAATATATAACGCTGGTACGCTCACAGTTAAAAATACAGAGCTTAAGGGTAATACCGCTAGAATGGGCGGAGGGCTCTATAATAACGCCTCTACGGAGCTCTACAGCTCCTTAGTATGGAATAATACCGCCAGCATACACGGATCCGATATAGCTAATGAGGGTAGCCTTAGCGATTATACAACGGAGGAGGAATATAATACCCTCCTTAACCGCTATAGCCTTTATTTTGGAGGCTGGGAGAATGAGCTGGATACCAGCATAGGCGGAGCTGGGGAATATAAAAAGCTCCTCACTACAGATACAGCTCCTACGGATCCTAGTGAGCCTACAGAGCCCACAGATCCCACAGATCCAGAGGAGCCAGATGAGGGCGATAATACAGGCGGAGATACTGAGGATGGCGGTACCACTACCCCAGAGGATCCAGATACAGGAGATAATGAGGAGCCTACTACTCCAGATGGAGGGGATGATGCTACAGATCCTAGTACTACTCCAGATGAGGGCGGAGATAATAGCTCTGGAGAGGATCCTGTAGAGCCAGATATTCCTAGCGATACAGAGCAAGGGGATAATATTGATAATTCTGTTACGGATAATAGCGTTACAGATAACAGCGATCATAGTACCACAGATAACAGCGATCACAGCTCTACAGATAACAGTACTACGGATAACAGTATTACAGATAATAGCCAGAGCTCTACGGATAACTCAGTAACCGATAACTCCACTACGGATAATAGTACTGTAGATAACAGTATCACGGATAACAGCACTCATACGGAGGATAATAGCGGATCTGGAAATACTACGGATAACAGTACCCACAGCTCTACTGCCGATAATAGCCAGCACTCCTCTACTGTAGATAACTCCTCAGTAGTGAGTAACACAGATAACAGCTCTAGCAGGAGTGAGAGCTCCAATACAGAGAATAGTAATAATACTACCACTTATAACTATTACCAGACAGAGCAGGATAAAGGCTCTACAGGAGCCCCACAGAGCATCTCTCAGCCTATCACGATAAATGTAACGGTACCACAGGCTAAGGAGCCAGAAACAGGCACACAGGAGCCCACAGAGGCACAGAGCATAGCCCAGAATATCCATATTGAGGCGGAGGGCGTAAATGTAAAGTACGAATATACAGCGGATGGGGTAAGCATATCCATAAGCCCATACATAGCCCCAGAGAGCACCACAGAGGCGGATACAATACCTACAGCTTACTCCCCTGTAGAAACGCCACAGGAGCCAGCAGAGAGCCCTATAAATTGGGTAGATTATGTGAGTATGATCCTCTTAGCGATCCTAGTATTATCGGAGCTGAGGGATCGCTGGATGAGGTTGAAAATTAAAGCAGAATAGCTTATAATATAAATAGGGGTAAAACCTAAGATAATCCTAAAGAAACTGGGCGGTATGTAATGTATCGCCCTTTTTCTATGCAAAAAATTAAGGAGGGGCGTTATTGCTCCTCCTTTAGCTTTTCCTCCAGTACGGAGGTAATATATGCAGTTAAGCTCTTAGCTCCAGATCTCTCCGCTAAGGCTTGGTACTCCTCTTTTTTGCCCTTAGGTACACGGAATTTAATAAGATCCGTTTTTTCCTCTTGGTATTTAGCTACCGCTCTTTTTTGTGCATCCGTGGTACTCATCTACGCTACTCCATCCTGTTTAGAATTACTCTTATTATATCATAATCAGAAAAATTTTCAATTATTTAACTCAATTTTGAGGAAACCTATTGACATCTAAGGTACCTTAGACTATAATATGTATAAGGTACCTCATATATGAGGTATGAAACAGGAGGAAAAGGATATGCAGGAAAAGTACAGGATTTTTACAGTAGAATTACACGATTATACTAATGAGGAGCTAGTGGAGTTTTTCCAGAGCACTCAAAAAGAGGAATACCTTAAGGAGCTTAT
>JAFUPV010000067.1 GCA_017472605.1 Lachnospiraceae bacterium | reverse complement strand
CTGTCACAATGGATTTTACATAGTTGGTCTGGCGCAGAGCTTCCATACACATATCATCATCCACGCACAGCAGGATGTGTTCTAAATCGGCACGGGCGAAGCGGTCTTTAGAAATCTTTCCGATGCTGCCGTCTTTCATATTCGTGCCGAAGATGGTTGACAGCACCGCACCGATTTGGGATTTGCCCTCGCCGCCATTGCCCTTAATCACCATCATGCGCTGACCTTTGTTGGAGGGAATCAGACAGTAACCGATAAACTCCTGCAAGGTGGGAATGTCCTCTGCATGGAGCAGGCCGTTCAGAAAGTTCAGCCAGATCACCGGCGCAGGAGCATTGGGGTTGTAGGCAATGGGCAGACGACTTCTCACGATAGCTGGTCTGCCCTCCGTGAAGGTGCCGTTCAGCAGGAGCGTACCATTTGCAACATGGATACGATCCTGTTCCGGCGGAAAGTCAGGCTCTTGCGCTTCCAGTTTCAGCACTTCCAGAATGTTGGTGATCTTCCGGGGAATGTTATTCACGGCACAGAATTTCAGCTTTTCGTAAATCTCCCCACGCAGAGGGAGATCGACAGATTATCATACGAAGTGCAACACGCAAATAAAAAGAGACAATATGCAAACCAAAGTGTAAAATGTTAGCTGCGACACAAACATAGATACAGAGGTAAGCATATTGTCCTACACACATTTTACACTGGAAGAAAGAAAATATCTACAAAAACTTTTGGCAGAAGGTCTGAGTTTCCGAAAGATTGCTATGATCCTGGACCGCAGTCCGTCCACGATCAGCCGTGAGGTTCACCGGAACAAGGCCAAATACAGACCGCATCAGAAGTCCGACAACAAGTACTGGTACAACCATTGGCGTGCAAACAATCTGTACATCAGACGTCGCAGAGAACAGGTTCGCGCTGCGCTGCATCCCAGTACGCTGAAATGGGACTTTATCGTTTCCGGTCTCACACAGTTTTGGTCACCGGAAGCAATCGCAGGCCGTTGGCATCTGAAATTCCCGGAAGAAAAACCGCTCTGTGTATCCACAATTTACCGCTATATCCGAAAAGGGAAATTCCCCAAAATCACGGTAAAATCTAACCTAAGACGGCCCGGAAAGCGGATGTTACCCAGAAAGTCCAATTATAACAGTATTCAGCCGGATCGCATCATTCCCCAGTGGCCGGACGAAATTCGGAACAGAATCCGAATCGGAGACTGGGAAGGTGATACGGTGTACGGCGGCGTTGGGAAAGGGTTTCTTGTGACGCTGGTAGACCGGAAGAGCAGAATGCTCAGGATGGGTCTGCTGCGAACCCGCAGTGCAGAAGAGACCAGAACAGTCATTGAGAAGCTGCTCCGCGGCCTGCCGGTTAACAGCATCAGTCTGGATAACGGCTCTGAGTTTTCGGAGTTCCGTAAGCTGGAAGATAATCTCTCTGCTCCGGTCTACTTTGCCGAACCCCATAAACCCTGGCAGCGTGGTACAAACGAAAATACCAATGATATTGTCAGATTTTTCTTTCCGAAAGGGTTTGATTTCAGGTCGATTTCCGATGCAGATATTGCCTTTGTTGAATACCTCATCAACAACCGTCCCAGAAAATGTCTCGCCTGGCGCTCTCCACTGGAAATTTTCAAAATGAGTGTTGCACTTGCTTGACTTTCTGCCATCGTCAGTCACTCGACCATCGGGCGTGAAAAAAGCTCCGTTTGCAAAGATGATCCTGCGCTCATGCAGAAATTCCTCACAAAACAGAGCTTCGTTGATGTTCTG
>JAFUPV010000066.1 GCA_017472605.1 Lachnospiraceae bacterium | reverse complement strand
ACTCCGGAGCATCTGCCGGAGTCTTTGCCTGCTCCTGATGAGTCCAGTGACAGGTTGTAGCTGCGGATGTGATGGTAATACATCTCTCCTGCTCCTGAGCCATCCAGTCCATGGTAGCATTTCCTTCGTGAGTATTACCAATTTTATAGTTAACACCAGTGTAATAAAGGATACGCTCGGTCAATGTGGTCTTACCAGCATCGATATGAGCCATGATACCAATATTTCTGGTTCTCTCCAACGGATATTCTCTTCCAGCCAAGTTTTTATCCTCCTTAACTGATTAGAAACGGTAGTGAGCAAACGCCTTGTTTGCCTCTGCCATCTTGTGCATATCTTCCTTCTTCTTTACAGATGCACCAGTAGAGTTTGCTGCATCCATCAGCTCGTTTGCCAGTCTGTCCTCCATGGTCTTCTCGCCTCTCTTGCGGGAATAGATGGTGATCCAGCGAAGCGCCAGAGCCTGTCTTCTCTCAGGCTTAACCTCGATCGGTACCTGATAAGTTGCTCCGCCGACTCTCTTAGCCTTAACCTCGAGAACTGGCATGATGTTGTTCATAGCCTCTTCGAATACCTCGAGAGCCGGCTTTCCAGCCTTAGCCTCGATCTTCTCAAATGCGCCGTAAACAATCTTCTGAGCAACGCCTCTCTTTCCGTCCAGCATAATGTTGTTGATCAGCTTGGTCACAACCTTATTGCCGTATAACGGATCTGCTAAAACGTCTCTTTTCTGAGTATGTCCTTTACGTGGCACGTTACTTCCCTCCTTAACTATGAGTTGAGCCTTAATACTGCAGGCCCAGCAGTTATCTCATCGGTACTCACATAATCTTTGTGTTCGCGCTGGTTCTTGTTTCCGGGAGTCTCTTTTGATCTCCAGCCCAAATATATCTGCAACCGTCAGAAGATGGGATTTTCCGTTCGAATGCCGGCACTAATCAAAAAACGTGAATTACTTCTTCTTTGCGTCCTTCGGTCTCTTAGCACCGTACTTGGAACGAGCCTGGCGTCTCTTAGCAACACCTGCTGTATCAAGGGTTCCTCTTACGATGTGGTAACGAGTACCTGGTAAGTCCTTAACACGGCCGCCACGGATCAGTACTACGCTATGCTCCTGAAGGTTGTGTCCCTCACCCGGAATATAGCTGGTTACTTCGATACCGTTGGAAAGACGAACTCTGGCAATCTTTCTAAGAGCGGAGTTAGGCTTCTTAGGAGTTGCGGTCTTAACTGCGGTGCAAACACCTCTCTTCTGCGGAGCAGAAAGATTGGTCTGCTTCTTCTTCAGGGAGTTGTAACCCTTCTGGAGAGCCGGAGCGGTAGACTTCTTATCCTCAGTCTGTCTTCCCTTTCTAACTAACTGATTAAATGTAGGCATTCTATTCACCTCCTGAGATTTGAAATAAACGACTATAACTTTCTGTCCGGTCCTGACGTTTTCCTCCTCGCTTTTGAATCGCGAATCGTTACGGATTTCCGGACAAAAAAATTTGAACGCATGGTTTTGGCGGTTGTCCAAAACGCATACGTTCAAATTATATACGCACTCGACTTACTTGTCAAGCACTTTTTTAAAATTATATCAGAGATTTATTCGAAGTCGTCCGCGCCGTCAAACACGTCATCTTCTGCAAATTCCTCTCCATCCTCTTCGGTCACATCAACTTCGTCTTCGAAATCAAAATCGGCTCTTGCGGCCATGGCCTCTGCCTTCTCTTCCTCTGCAAAGCTGATGTCATCGTTTTCGTCAAGAGCGATCTCCTCGTTCTCGTCAACTGCAACCTCGTCATCAAACTTCAGCTCTGTGTTGAGCTTGATGTTGCGGTAACGCTTCATACCGGTACCGGCTGGGATCAGTTGACCGATGATTACGTTTTCCTTCATTCCCATCAGCGGGTCGATTCTTCCATTAATAGCAGCATCGGTCAGAGCCTTTGTTGTTTCCTGGAAGGACGCAGCGGACAGGAAGGAGTTGGTTGCCAGAGATGCCTTGGTAATACCAAGCATGATCTGCTTTCCGACTGCCGGTTTCTTGCCTTCAGCAATCAGCTTTTCGTTCATCTCATCGAAATCAAGAACATCCATGGTGATTCCCGGAAGGATCTCGGAATCTCCGCTTTCTTCCACGCGGATCTTCTCAAGCATCTGACGAACGATTACCTCGATATGACGGTCACCGATTTCTACACCCTGGCTGCGGTATACACGCTGAACTTCCTGAAGCATGTAGTCCTGAACTGCACGGACTCCTTTGATTCTCAGGATGTCGTGCGGGTTTACACTACCTTCTGTCAGCGCATCGCCGGCCTCGATCACCTTGCCGTCCAGCGGCTTGATGCGGGAGTCGTAAGGGATCATGTAGGTTCTGGAATCACCGGTCTCGGTGTCAGTAACAATGATCTCTCTCTTCTTCTTGTTATCCTTAACGGTTACCATACCTGCGATATCGGAGACAATTGCAACACCCTTCGGCTTACGTGCCTCGAAAAGCTCCTCGACACGGGGAAGACCCTGTGTAATATCTCCACCTGCCACACCACCGGTATGGAAGGTTCTCATGGTCAGCTGGGTACCAGGCTCACCGATGGACTGTGCAGCGATAATACCAACTGCCTCACCAACCTGTACCGGCTGTCCGGTAGCCATGTTGGAACCGTAGCACTTTGCACAGATACCTACGTGAGACTTACAGCTCAGTACGGTACGGATCTTGATGCTGTCGCGGCCCATGCGGTTGAACGCATCCATGATCATGGCAGCACGCTTTGGTGTAATCATGCAGTTCTCGCGGATAATCACCTTTCCGGTATCCGGATCGGTAACAGTCTCAGCGATGAAACGGCCTGTCATACGCTCCTGCAGGCTCTCGATCTCTTCCTTACCGTTCATGAAGGTACGGATTTCCATAAACGGAATTGCCTTTCCTTCACAACAGTCATCCTCACGGACGATCAGCTGCTGAGAAACGTCTACCAGACGTCTGGTCAGATAACCGGAGTCCGCGGTACGAAGCGCGGTATCGGAAAGTCCCTTACGCGCACCGTGAGCGGAAATGAAGTACTCCAGTACGTCAAGACCTTCACGGAAGTTGGACTTAATCGGAAGTTCAATTGCCTTACCGGTTGTGTTTGCCATCAGGCCTCGCATACCGGCCAGCTGCTTGATCTGCTTATCAGAACCACGCGCACCGGAGTCTGCCATCATGTAGATGTTGTTGTACTTGTCCAGACCGGAAAGCAGCGCATTGGTCAGCTCCTTATCGGTTGCCTCCCAAGTACGGATTACCTGATTGTAACGCTCTTCGTCGGTGATCCATCCTCTCTTGTAGTGGCTGGCGATCACGTCTACGGTGTCCTGTGCCCGCTTCAGCATTGCCGGCTTTTCAGCAGGTACGGTCATATCGGATACGGATACGGTCATTGCTGCTCTTGTGGAGTACTTGTAACCCATTGCCTTGATTGCGTCAAGTACTTCTGCTGTTCTTGTTGCTCCGTGAGTGTTAATGACTTTCTCCAGAATTTTCTTCAGTTCCTTCTTCTTTACAAGGAAGTCAACTTCCAGCTTCAGCTCGTTGCCCGGAACGCTTCTGTCAACAAATCCCAGATCCTGAGGAAGGATCTCGTTGAAGATGCAGCGGCCAAGAGTTGTCTGGATGGTATCCTGCAGTACTGTTCCATCCGGCATCTCCTTGCGGACACGAACCTTGATGATGGAGTGCAGGGTTACTGCGCCGTTTTCGTAGGCAAGCAGCGCTTCGTTTACATTCTTGAATACCATTCCCTCGCCCTTTGCACCAGGACGCTCCTGAGTCAGGTAGTAGATACCAAGAACCATATCCTGGGACGGAACCGCTACCGGACCGCCATCAGAAGGCTTCAGAAGGTTGTTTGGTGACAGAAGCATGAAACGGCACTCTGCCTGCGCTTCAACAGACAGCGGCAGATGAACTGCCATCTGGTCTCCGTCGAAGTCAGCGTTGAACGCGGTACATACCAGCGGGTGAAGCTTAATTGCCTTACCCTCTACCAGAATCGGCTCGAACGCCTGAATACCAAGACGGTGAAGTGTAGGAGCACGGTTCAGCATAACCGGATGCTCTTTGATTACCTCTTCGAGCACATCCCATACCTTGGTTTCCATGCGCTCAACCATCTTCTTTGCATTCTTAATGTTATTTGCATCGCCGTTCTTTACCAGTTCCTTCATTACGAACGGTTTGAACAGCTCGATTGCCATCTCTTTCGGAAGACCGCACTGATAAATCTTCAGCTCCGGTCCTACAACGATAACGGAACGTCCGGAATAGTCAACACGCTTTCCAAGCAGGTTCTGACGGAAACGTCCCTGCTTACCCTTTAACATGTCGGAAAGGGATTTCAGCGCACGGTTTCCAGGTCCGGTTACCGCACGTCCGCGGCGGCCGTTATCGATCAGGGCATCCACTGCCTCCTGCAGCATACGCTTCTCGTTGCGGACGATGATATCCGGAGCGCCAAGCTCAAGAAGTCTCTGCAGACGATTGTTTCTGTTGATGATGCGGCGGTACAGGTCATTGATGTCGGAGGTTGCGAAACGTCCGCCGTCCAGCTGTACCATCGGACGGATATCTGCCGGCATTACCGGGATTGCATCAAGGATCATCCATTCCGGACGGTTTCCGGAGTTGCGGAACGCTTCAACTACTTCCAGACGCTTGATCAGACGCGCACGCTTCTGACCGGAAGCATCCTTCAGCTCTGCCTTCAGCTCCTCGGAGTCCTTTTCCAGATCGATTGCCTTTAACAGCTCCTGGATTGCCTCCGCGCCCATTCCTGCGCGGAAGCTGCCGTAGCCGTACTGGTCTACTGCGTCACGATACTCTTTCTCGGAAAGTACCTGCTTGTAGGAAAGTCCGCTGGTACCGGCATCGAGAACGATGTAGGAAGCAAAGTAAAGAATCTTGTCCAGATTTCTCGGAGAAACATCGAGAATCAGTCCCATGCGGCTGGGGATACCCTTGAAATACCAGATGTGAGAGACAGGAGCTGCCAGCTCAATATGTCCCATACGCTCACGGCGAACGTTGGACTTGGTAACCTCTACTCCGCATCGGTCACAAACAATGTTCTTATAACGGATCTTCTTGTACTTTCCGCAGTGACATTCCCAGTCCTTACTCGGTCCGAAAATACGCTCACAGTACAGGCCATCCGGTTCCGGCTTTAATGTTCTGTAGTTAATGGTCTCAGCCTTGGTAACCGCGCCTCTTGACCATTCTCTGATCTTTTCCGGTGAAGCCAAGCTGATCTTAATGGCATCAAAAACCAAAGACTGGCTTGTTTCATTATTTGTTTCAGGCATAATGGCTCTCCCTTCTCAAATTATTCATCCAGATCGTCGTAATCGTCACTGGAATCACTGTCAAAGTCTGCATCGTAATCGCCATCGAACGAATCACCAAAATCATCGTCATCAGCATCCGGCTCAACATTGGTAAATTCTCCATCCTTTACTTCCTGCTGGGTATATCCGGAACGTGCAAGTTCTTCATCGGTGTAATGACGGTTATCTTCCATCATTGCGTAGTCACTTACACCGTAATCAATATTCTCTGTAATCTCAACCTCGGTGTTGTCATCTCTGAGGACACGCACATCAAGTGCCAGTGCCTGCAGCTCCTTCAGAAGTACCTTGAAGGAATCCGGGATACCCGGCTCAGGCAGGTTCTCGCCCTTACTGATGGCCTCATAGGTCTTTACACGTCCTACAACGTCATCGGACTTGACAGTCAGAATCTCCTGCAGGGTGTAGGCAGCACCGTAAGCCTCAAGTGCCCATACCTCCATCTCACCGAAACGCTGTCCGCCGAACTGTGCCTTACCGCCGAGAGGCTGCTGGGTAACAAGTGCGTATGGACCGGTGGAACGTGCATGGATCTTATCATCTACCAGATGGTGCAGCTTCAGGTAATGCATGTGGCCGATGGTTACCGCGCTGTCGAAGTACTCACCGGTACGTCCGTCACGCAGGCGAACCTTTCCATCCGGATTCAGCGGAACGCCCTTCCAGAGCGCACGATGCTCCAGATGCTCGCCAAGATACTCAAGTACCTCAGATCTCAGCGTATCCTCATACTTTGCCTTGAAGTCTTCCCATTCCATGTTTACATAGTCATTTGCCAGAGTCAGGGTATCTGCGATGTCCTGCTCGTTTGCGCCGTCGAAGATCGGAGTGGAGATGTTGAAGCCAAGAGCCTTCGCTGCAAGACTTAAGTGAATCTCAAGCACCTGTCCGATGTTCATACGGGACGGCACGCCCAGAGGATTCAGAACGATGTCCAGCGGACGTCCGTTTGGAAGGAACGGCATGTCTTCTACCGGGAGTACGCGGGAAACGACACCCTTGTTTCCATGACGGCCTGCCATCTTGTCGCCGACTGAGATCTTACGTTTCTGGGCAATATATATACGAACTACTTCGTTTACGCCAGGAGACAGCTCATCGCTGTTCTGACGGTTGAATACCTTTGTGTCAACTACGATACCGTAGGAGCCGTGAGGAACCTTCAGAGAAGTGTCTCTTACCTCTCTTGCCTTCTCACCGAAGATTGCACGCAGCAGGCGCTCTTCACTGGTCAGCTCGGTTTCACCCTTCGGAGTTACCTTACCGACAAGGATGTCTCCGGCACGAACCTCCGCGCCGACACGAATGATTCCGCGCTCATCCAGATCCTTCAGCGCATCCTCACCGATGCTGGGCACATCGCGGGTAATCTCTTCCGGTCCCAGCTTGGTGTCGCGGGCCTCACAGGAGTACTCTTCGATGTGGATGGAGGTATATACGTCATCCTGTACCAGACGCTCACTCAGAAGAACTGCGTCCTCGTAGTTGTAGCCTTCCCAGGTCATGAAGCCGATCAGCGGGTTCTTACCAAGCGCGATCTCACCCTGATTGGTGGACGGACCGTCGGCAATTACCTGTCCGGCAGCAACACGGTCGTTCTTGTAAACGATCGGTCTCTGGTTGTAGCAGTTGCTCTGGTTGCTTCGTGTGAACTTGGTCAGACGGTATACATCTCTGGTACCGTCATCGCACTTGATCACGATTTCCCTGGATGCGGAACGCTCAACAACGCCGGCATGCTTTGCGATTACGCAGACACCGGAGTCATAGGCAGCCTTGCCCTCGATACCGGTTCCGACAGCTGGAGCCTCGGTCATCATCAGCGGCACGGCCTGACGCTGCATGTTGGATCCCATCAGCGCACGGTTTGCGTCGTCGTTCTGAAGGAACGGAATCATGGATGTAGCAACGGAGAATACCATCTTCGGAGATACGTCCATCAGATCAACCGTACTCTTCTCGAACTCGGAGGTTTCCTCACGGAAACGGCCGGAAACCATCTTCTTAATGAAGTGGCCCTCTTCATCCAGCGGTTCGTTTGCCTGAGCAACGGTGTAGTCATCTTCCTCATCTGCAGTCAGATAGATGACATCGTCCGTAACAACCGGATTCTTTGGATCGGTCTTGTCCAGGACACGGTAAGGCGCCTCAACAAAGCCGTACTTGTTTACTCTTGCGTAGCATGCCAGAGAGTTGATCAGACCGATGTTCGGTCCCTCAGGGGTCTCAATCGGGCACATACGTCCATAGTGTGTATAGTGAACGTCTCGAACCTCGAATCCGGCACGGTCTCTTGACAGACCGCCTGGTCCAAGGGCGGACAGACGTCTCTTGTGGGTCAGCTCAGCCAGCGGGTTGTTCTGATCCATAAACTGGGACAGCTGGGAGCTTCCGAAGAACTCCTTTACCGCTGCCGTTACCGGCTTGATGTTGATCAGAGCCTGCGGAGACAGATCGCTGGGATCCATGGTTGTCATACGCTCTCTTACCACACGCTCCATTCTGGACAGACCGATGCGGTACTGGTTCTGAAGCAGCTCACCGACAGCACGGATACGACGGTTGCCCAGATGGTCGATGTCATCTTTGGTTCCAATGCCGTATTCCAGATGCATACAATAGTTAATGGAGGCAAGGATATCCACTTTGAGGATGTGCTTCGGGATCAGGGTGGCAATGTTGACAGCCAGCTCGTCCTTCAGCTCTTCGCCTTCCAGACCAAGATCAAGGATACGCTTCAGTTCCGGATAGTAAACCAGCTCACCGATTCCAGCCTCAGCCGGATCGAAGTCCAGATACTT
The DNA here is from genome assembly GCA_017472605.1 of Lachnospiraceae bacterium. Lineage (GTDB taxonomy): Bacteria > Bacillota > Clostridia > Lachnospirales > Lachnospiraceae > Anthropogastromicrobium. The sequence goes on along the minus strand of JAFUPV010000066.1, from coordinate 38,451 downwards.
GGAAGCGTCTACCATCATGTTGGAAAGAACCTTTACTCTGCGTCCGTCCACGTCTACAAAAACATAGGGAACAGCAGCATCCTGAATCTTTGTTGCGATTGCGCGGTTCATGGTGGTTCCTGCCTCAGCGATAATCTCACCTGTGCTCTCATCAACCACATCGTCTGCAAGAACATGTCCGTTCAGACGGTTGCGGAAGTGAAGCTTCTTATTATATTTATAGCGGCCTACCTTAGCCATGTCATATCTTCTGACATCGAAGAACATGCTCTCCAGAAGGCTTGCTGCACTGTCAACAGACAGCGGCTCACCCGGACGGATCTTTTTGTACAGCTCAAGCAGACCGGTCTGATAGCTGTCACTGGTATCCTTCGCAATGGTTGCCAGAAGCTTTGGCTCCTCACCGAAGATTTCCAGAATCTGCTCGTTGGTACCCCATCCAAGGGCACGGATCAGTACCGTCACCGGAACCTTTCTGGTACGGTCTACACGAACATAGAAAATATCGTTGGAATCCGTTTCATACTCCAGCCATGCACCGCGATTGGGGATTACCTGGGATGAATAAAGTTCCTTACCTGTCTTGTCATGACCGATTGTATAGTAGATACCCGGGGAACGAACCAGCTGGCTGACAATAACACGCTCTGCTCCGTTGATCACGAAGGAGCCGGTATCTGTCATCAGTGGAAGATCACCGATATAAATCTCATGTTCCTTGATGTTTTCTGTTTCTTTATTGTAGAGCTTAACCTGAACTTTTAACGGTGCGGAATAGGTTGCGTCTCTTTCCTTGCACTCTTCGATCGTATGCTTGATCTCGTCCGGGCACAAACGGAAATTACCGAAGCGAAGGCTCAGGTTTCCGCTGTAATCTACGATGGGCGAAATGTCATCAAAGACCTCTCTTAACCCTTCTTCGAGGAACCACTGATAAGAATCCATCTGAATTGCGATCAGATTCGGCATCTCCAGAACTTCCTTCTGCTTGGAATAGCTCATACGGAAGCTTCTGCCAGAATCGACCTTTCGAATTCTGTTTTTTTCCATGATTGTTCACCCCTGCTTTTATATTTTCATCTCAGCATATATTCATATGCATCACATATGGATAAAAAATGAGCTGACAAAGGCACATTACTCCATGATAGTGCAACTATCATGATATCATCAGAAAGCCAATATGTCAACTCATTTTTTGTAATTTTTTTCTGTTTTTTACCCGGATTTTTACAGCACCGGCGAAAGCAGCCGCGAGATCTGCTCTTTCAGGCGCACAATCAGGTTCCGGCGACTGTAGCTCGCCCAGGTGATCTCCCTGCACTGCAGCACATCGCGTTCAAACGTCAGCTCCATTTCTTCCGCGATTTCTTTGTCATAGACAACGGCATTCACTTCAAAATTCAGCTTGAAGCTGCGGATGTCCATGTTTGCCGTGCCGTAGCAGACAACTTCCGTGTCCACAACAATTCCCTTTGCGTGGAGAAATCCGTCGGTATAGATATAGCACTTTGCTCCCCGTTCCAGCAGGTCGCCCATGTAAGAATAGGTTGCCCAGTAGACAAACGGATGGTCCGGCTTGCACGGGATCATCAGACAAACCTCCACGCCGGAACGCAGCGCGATCTCCAGCGCGGACATCACCGTCTGATCTGGGATGAAGTACGGTGTCTGGATCAGGATGCGTTTCTTTGCGCCATGGATCAGCGACACATAGGTATTGCGGATCTGCGCCTCCTTTGAGTCCGGTCCGCTGGTAATGATCTGCACGCCGGTTGTCCCTCTGACCGGCGGATACTGCTCCTGAAAATAGTCCGCTTTCAGAAACAGGTTCTCTTTGGTTGCATAGTTCCAGTCCAGCGCAAACCTGAGATTCAGAGCAACCACAGAAGAGCCGGTCAGAATCATGTGGGTATCACGCCAGTAGCCGAACCGCTTGTCCAGCGAAATGTATTCTCTTCCTATATTATAACCTCCGACAAAGCCGACCCGGTTATCAACTACCACAATCTTTCTGTGATTATGGTAGTTTATCCGCACATGAGCCCACTGAAGCTTGGCCGGAAAGAAATCACCGGTCCTGATTCCATTCTCGTTCAGCTCCTTCCACTTTTTCTTCGACATGGACCGGCAGCCAAGCGCGTCATAGAGAATGCGCACCTCCACTCCGGCTTTTGCCTTTTCGAACAGGTGCTTTCGGATCTCATCGAACATGACATCATCCTGAATGATGTAATATTCCATGTGAATAAACTGCTCTGCCTTATCGATTTCTTCCAGCAGACGGCTAAACATCATCCTGCCGTCTGTAATGATTTCAACAGTATTGTCCTCTGTATAAACAGCAGCACCGGCTTCCTGATTATAGGTCACCAGCTGATTATATTTCTGCATGTCCGGATCACTGATGGAAAACCGCATGGGAAGTTCTCCGCGGGAGGAACGGTGGATCATGGCGTTAAGCTCGTCTTCCAGCTCCTTCACGTAGAACATGTGCTTTTTGTTGAAGTCATGGTGAAGGATCAGGTAGAAGAAAAAGCCGACGATGGGGATGAAATACAGAACAAGCAGCCATGCCCAGACCGTTTCCGGTTCATTCCGCTGGAAAAACACCATCGTTACAGCCAGCAATACATTAATATAAAACCAGTTATCAAGCAGCCATCCGAAGCCTGCTCCTATTCCCTGAATGATCTGTTCCAACTTATTCTCCTGTTCCCTGACTGCTGTTCTCCCTGATTATCTCTGACAAAAAGCTGGTTCCGCTGATCCTGCTTTCGATTCCCAGATAATCCAGTATGGTGGCGCCGATATCCGCAAACGACATTCTTGTACCAAGGTTGCATCCCGCACAAATGGATTTTCCTGCCATCACAAGAGGAACATATTCCCTGGAATGGTCCGTGGACGGTGTGGCCGGATCACAGCCGTGATCCGCAGTAATCATCAGAATGTCCTCATCTTTCAGCGCTGCAAGCAATTCCGGCAGCCGTTCATCAAAATACATCAATGCCTTTGCATAGCCTTCGATGTCGTTTCTGTGCCCGTAGAGCATGTCATAATCGACCAGATTGGTAAAGCAGAGTCCTTCAAAAGATTCTGCCATCCGTTCCAGTGTCCGGTCAATTCCTTCCTGATTGGAAGATGTGCGGACGCCCCTGGTGATGCCGCGGCCGCCGAAAATATCTTCGATTTTACCGACAGACAGCACACTCTTTCCCGCCTCGCAGATCTGGTCAAGCATGGTTGTTCCAGGCGGTGTCAGAGAATAGTCATGTCTTCCACTTGTGCGTACAAAGCTTCCCGGCGCTCCGTTAAACGGTCTGGCAATGACACGTCCCACCCCCCAGTTTCCGCTGCAGATCTTCCGGGCCATCTCACAGTACTGATACAGCTGCTGCAGAGGAACGATTTCCTCATGAGCCGCGATCTGAAGAACGCTGTCCGCAGACGTATACACAATCAGCGCGCCCGTTTTCATGTGCTCTGCACCGTAGTCTTCGATCACTTTTGTTCCGGAATAAGGCTGATTGCACAGGATTTCTCTTCCAGTTGCCTGTTTCAGTTCGTCCAAAAGGGCCTGCGGAAAGCCATTCGGAAATACAGGGAGCATTTTCAAAGAAGCAAGACCGGCGATTTCCCAGTGACCGATGGTCGTATCTTTTCCCTTTGAAACTTCAGCCAGACGGGCAAAGGCTCCCTGAGGCTTCTCCTCTGCCGGCTGACAGTCCACACCGTCGATGGAGAACAGACCAAGCTTCTTCATGTTCGGCATCTGAAATCCCGGCCAGGAAGACGCAGAGCGAAGTGTATTGCTTCCGGCATCTCCATAGTCGGCAGCGTCCGGCATCTCACCGATTCCAACACTGTCAAGAACAATCAAAAAAATTCGTTTCATGAAAAATTCTCCTTTACAAACGTTTGAATTTCTGCTATACTGATTTGGCACGGGGCGTAGCGCAGTTTGGTAGCGCGCATGAATGGGGTTCATGAGGCCGCAAGTTCGAATCTTGTCGCCCCGATTTTGAAAGCCGGAAACAAATCCGGCTTTTTTGCTGTATCAAAATACAATCCGCATTTCCAGACAGCACTTCCCACCACCCTGTTTTCTGATACCACTATTTTAGCGGTCACGGATTCTTTCGTCAAGCCCTTATCCGTTTTTCCATGTTCCATGCACGTTTTGCAGGTTTCTTCCGGTGCATCGGCGCCCTCCTGCCATGTGTGCAGATGCCATCTCCGGCCCGTTGCTCGGGACAAGTGCCGTTTCCGGCTCACTGCCCGGGATAAGAGTCCTCTCCATCTCGCTGCCCGTATAATGAAAGAAACCCTGGGATTCCTGCAGAATCCCAGGGCATTTTTCTCTTGTTCTCTCTTTTCAGAAAGGCAAATTACTTCAGGTTAACCTTAGCGCCAGCTTCCTCAAGCTTCTTCTTCAGATCCTCAGCCTCTTCCTTGGAGATAGCTTCCTTAATTACCTTCGGAGCGGAGTCAACCAGATCCTTAGCCTCCTTCAGACCAAGACCAGTTACCTCACGAACAACCTTGATAACCTTAACCTTACCAGCACCTGCATCAACCAGCTCAACGTCGAACTCGGTCTTCTCTTCCTCAGCTGCTGCTGCCGGACCTGCTGCTGCAACTACAACGCCTGCTGCTGCAGATACGCCGAACTCTTCCTCACAAGCCTTTACCAGGTCATTTAACTCTAAAACGCTCATTTCCTTAATAGCTTCGATAATTTCTACTGCTGTTAACTTAGCCATGATATTTTCCTCCTATAAATCATTCATCATAGATTCAGGCTTACGCCTTTTTTCTTTCCTCTGGTCTAAGCCGCTGACCAAATCAGGCCGCGCATTGACCGTTTTTCGCATTTAAGCCTCTTCCTGCTTTTCTGCGATCTGCTTGATAACACGTGCGAAGTTCGTAATCGGGGACTGAATGCTTCCCAGGAACTTTGCAAGAAGTGCCTCTCTGGACGGGATTGTTGCGATAACCTCGATACCCTTTGCATCGTAGTAGGTACCCTCTACAACACCACCCTTGATCTCAAGCTTGTTGTTATCCTTTGCAAACTTGCAAAGAATGTTTGCCGGAAGTGTAGCCTCAGCCTTGCAGCAAGCAAGAGCAGACGGTCCTTCCAGTAAGTCGGTCAGAGATTCAAACTCGGTTCCCTTGATTGCACGCTTTACAAGAGTATTCTTGTATACCTTATAGGAAACGCCTGCTTCTCTCAGAGACTTACGAAGTACAGTATCCTGCTCAACGGTCAGACCGCGATGGTCAACCAGAACAACACCCTTCGCACCGTCTAACGCTGCTTTAATCTCGTCAACGACTGGCTGCTTTAACTCAACCTTTGCCATGGTATATGCCCTCCTTTTTTTATTTTTTGTCCGGTTTTCCAACCGAACCGGATCCATTTGCACAGATCCAAAAAGATGGCCGAAAAAAAGCCCTCTGCGCACGAAGGCAGGGAGCATCGATAGTCTTTATCAAAAAACTTATCTCCTCGGCAGGCGATCTCATCTTACGCCATTCGGCACCTGCTGTCTTCGGCAACTGTTTTCGCCATACGGCTCAAACATGAAAAATGATACCACATGTTTTCCGTTATGTCAATACGTTTTTTTCTTTTTTTCACTTTTTTTGACGCAAAAACGGGTCTGCCTGTCACCAGGCAAACCCGTTATTGTTAACATTTAATTAGCCAAAGAACTTGGTCGGGTTCACTTTAACACCCGGGCCCATGGTGGAAGTAATTACAACGCTCTTCAGGTAAGTTCCCTTCAGAGTGCTTGGCTTAGCTTTGATGATAGCGTCGATCAGCGTCTGGAAGTTGTCTGCGATCTGCTCCTCAGTAAAGGAAACCTTTCCTAACGGAACATGGATAATGTTGGTCTTGTCCAGTCTGTATTCGATCTTACCAGCCTTGATATCCTTGATAGCCTTAGCTACATCCATGGTTACGGTACCAGCCTTCGGGTTCGGCATTAAGCCCTTCGGTCCAAGTACACGTCCAAGACGTCCTACAACACCCATCATATCCGGGGTAGCTACAACAACATCAAAATCCAGCCAACCTTCGTTCTGGATCTTCGGAATCAGCTCCTCAGCTCCAACGTAGTCTGCACCTGCCTCGCGTGCGATATCTGCCTTCTCGTTCTTGGCAAATACAAGTACGCGTACAGTCTTACCGGTTCCGTGCGGCAGTACAACTGCACCACGAACCTGCTGGTCAGCGTGACGTCCGTCACAACCTGTTCTGATATGAGCCTCTACGGTCTCATCGAATTTTGCACTGGCTGCCTTCTTAACAAGGGCAATGGCGTCATTTACATCATAGAGAGCTGCGCGGTCTACAAGCTTAGCAGCCTCTACATACTTCTTTCCTCTTTTCATGATAAACCTCCTGGTGGTATTTGCGGGAATATCCCTCCCACTTTACTTATCTATCCAAATGGATCTACTTTGATCAATCAACAACACTGATGCCCATGCTGCGAGCAGTACCTGCGATCATGCTGATTGCTGCCTCAAGGCTTCCTGCGTTCAGGTCAGGCATCTTCAGTTCTGCAATCTTCTGAACCTCTGCTCTGGAGATTGTAGCAACCTTATCCTTGTTTGGCTTAGCGGATGCGGTCTGGATATTGCAAGCCTTCTTTAACAGAACGGCTGCCGGCGGAGTCTTGCAGACGAAAGTGAAGCTCTTATCTGCATAAACAGTAATAACAACCGGGATGATCAGACCAGCCTGATCTGCGGTTCTAGCGTTAAACTCCTTGGTGAACTGTACAATATTAACGCCCTTCTGTCCAAGAGCCGGACCTACTGGCGGAGCTGGTGTAGCCTTTCCACCCGGGATCTGTAATTTGATATATCCTGTAACTTTCTTTGCCATTGTGGCACCTCCTAAAATAATGTGGTATTCGCGGGAATGTCCCTCCCACTGCGACACAGCGACCTGTTAAGGTCATTCTTTCCTGATTTCGGTAAAATTGAGTTCAACTGACGTTTCACGGCCAAACATGTCGACATAAATGGTTACTGTCTGCTTCTGGTCATTTACTGCACGAACCAAACCGGACGTGCCTTCCCAGGCGCCATGAATAACGGTGATATAATCGCCTTCCCTGTACGGGCATTCTGCTGCAGCAGAGCCGCTCATGAATCCGCCAAGTGCTGCGATCTCTTCGTCCGTAAGCGGAACCGGCTTTGATCCCGGTCCTACAAAACCTGTCACACCGCGGGTATTCCGCACAACATACCAGGTGTCATCGTTCAGGATCATGTGAACCAGAACGTAGGCCGGAAACAGCTTTTTCATGGATGTCTTCGATTCGCCATCCTTGCGCTCCGTTACCTCCTGAAGCGGAATCGTAACCTCAAAGATCTGATCCTGGAGATTGCGGTTTTCGATTGTTTTCTCAAGGTCTGCCTTTACCTTATTCTCATAACCGGAAAAGGTATGGACAACGTACCATCTTGCTTCTTCCATGCTTGTTCCTCTCTTACCTGATGAAACTGATTACAAACTGGCACAGCATATCATAGATTCTGATAAAAGCACCGAGAACAACAGAAACAACAATCACTGCTGTGGTCTGTTTCTTCAGTTCTTCTTTATTCGGCCAGATGATTTTCTTGAACTCGGCTTTCACGCCCTTGCAGAAATCCTTTGCACGCTTCACAAAAGATGGTTTCTTTGCAGCGTCTGTGGATTTTGCAGTGTTCTTCTTTCCTGTTTCTTCCATAAATCGCTCCTTACCGAAAACTTATTTTGTTTCCTTATGTGTCGTATGCTTTTTACAGAATCTGCAGTACTTCTTGGTTTCCATTCTGTCAGGATGTGTCTTCTTATCTTTTGTCATGTTGTAGTTCCGCTGCTTGCAGTCGGTACATGCCAATGTGATCTTTACGCGCACAACTTCCACCTCCACTTGTAATTAAATTTACTGCGGTCTCTTTTTTGCACACAAAAAAAAGACCTGACGTCTTCCACACGCTATGCCAGTATAGCACAGGTATGAAAGCACGTCAAGTATTTTTTTGCATACAATTCCATTCAATTGCTGTCGGAATTCATTTCCGGTCAGAAATCAGCTGCTTTGCCAAACAGAACAGACAGGCGCTCTGCACGTCCTGTCAGCCAGGCTACATCAGCCGGGTCTTTCATCCAGTTTAGCAGCGGCGGACGCTCCAGAATCCGGAACCTGCCGGTTTCCGGCAACTCCTGCGGTTCATTCACCGGTTCCTGCCCGCTCTCTGCTGCCGGCAGCGATTCCGGCATCTGTTCCGCATAGATTCCTTCATAAATTGTTGCCTGAAGGCGATTAATGGTATAATCAAAATCAGGCACCAGAATTTCGCCCATGTGCCCGTAAGCGCCGTCATATGGAATCCGGTCCATGATCACTTCATAATTCAGGTAGTCCGGAAGTCCGGCAAGAAGCGAGACAACCTGAGCCGGATCGATGTTATGGGTAACCAGCGGAAGAACCTGGTTTACCACATTCAGCATCGTCGCTGTGTCCATGGAACGGGCTTTTACGATCAGCTGCTCCAACACACGCCGCTGTCTGGAGGTTCGCTCATAATCCGCGTTTCCGACATAGCGCACGCGGGCGTAGGAAACTGCCTGAATTCCGTTCAGATGGGTGACTCCGCCTCCCGTAATGTAATATTGTTCCGGATCCAGTCCGTAAAGCTTCGCCATCTCCTCGATATATATCCGCATGACCTCTGCTTCGGCAGTACTTACCTGCAGGTCTACCCCTCCCAGAAGATCAATGATTCCGGACATGGATGAAAAATCAACACTTGCATAATTATTGATATCAATCCGATAATTGGATTCGATGGTTGCAACCAGCAGCGGACCTGCACCGCGCGCATAGGCCGAATTCAGCTTTCGCACGCCGATCTGCGGAATATCCGCATAAAGATCACGCATAAAGGAGGTCATAAACATCTTTTTTGTCTTTGTATTGATGGACAGCAGAATCATCGCATCGGAATTTCCATACCATCCGCCGCGGCTGTCCGCACCGATCAGCAGCAGATTGTATACATATTTTTCTTTCGCCTGCTGAAGTGCCAGCGCAACTGCTTCGTGTTCCCTGCGAAGCTCCTCCTCATCGCTGCTGGCAAGCGTTGCTTCCGTCTCCGGTGCGGGCGTCGGCGCTTCCGTTGTCTGCATTTCGGCAGTCTCCAGCTCACTTGTCTCCGGTGCACCTGTTTCCGGCGCACTCGTTTTTATCTCAGCGGTTTCCGCTTCGGCAGTATCTGCCTCAGCTGCTTCCGACTCGGCAGTTTCCGCTTCGGCAGTTTCCGACTCGGCAGTTACTGAGGTAAGGGATGTCTCTGCTGCGACTGACGGTTCCACCTCTGCTGCTGTTACTTCTGACGATGACGGTCCCTCCTCTGTCGCTGATGCGGTTAACGATTCCGGCCCATCCTCTGTCACCGCTGCTTCTATTAGTTCCCATTCATCCCTGGTCACAGACTCTTCCGGCAATTCCGGATCCTCCTGAACCGCCGATTCTTTTAATGGAGCCGGCTCCTCCTCAGTTTCCCCTGCTTCCAGCGTTCCCGGTTCCTCCCCGGTCACAGACTCTTCCGGCAATTCCGGATCCTCCTGAGCTGCCGATTCCTTCAATGGGTTCAGCTTATCTTCTGTTCCCCCTGCTTCCAGCGTTCCCGGTTCCTCCCCGGTCACAGACTCTTCCGGCAATTCCGGATCCTCCTGAGCCGCCGATTCTTTCAATGGAGCCGGCTCCTCCTCAGTTTCCCCTGCTTCCAGTGTTCCCGGTTCCTCCCCGGTCACAGGCTCTTTCGACGGCTCCTGATTCTCCACAGTCGACTCCAGCTCTTTTGTCTCGCATTCAGTCACAGGCTCTGCCGGTGCCGCCGCAGTCTGCGGCGGAAATTCGCCATAATAGATTGTAAACGATTCATCGCTGACATAGTTGCTTTTCCCATAGTAATGCTGAAAAGCGACATACACGGCGACACATGCGCCGACGATGACTGCCAGCAGAATGATTGTTATGATTCGCCCCACATACCGTTTCTTCTTCGATTCCATCCTTTTCCCCCACATCACTCCAAAACGGCTGTCTCCATTCTTACAGAGACATCAGCACCTTCTCCAGTTCCTCCACACTGTCAACCACATAAGCGGCTCCGGCTTCCTCCAGTTCTTCTCTGGAACCGTAGCCATAGGTCACGCCAATGCATTCCATGCCGACCTGTTTCGCACCGATCACATCATAGTTTCTGTCCCCCACCATGATCGCCTCTGACAGATCCGTCAGGCCAAGTGTTTCCAGCGCATAATTCAGAACATCTGCCTTCTTTGTCCTTGTCTCGTCAATGGTGCTTCCTGCAAGAAGTCTGATATATGGACGGATGCCGAAATGAGTCAGCACGATTTCCGCCATCGGCTCCGGCTTTGAGGTCGCCAGTGCCAGATAATATCCCTTCTTCTCCAGATGCTCCAGCATCGAAAGAATTCCCGGATAGATTTCATTCTCATAGATGCCGGTCGGCACAAAATATTCACGGAATACGCGCACCGCTTCCTTCGTCTGTTCCTCATCAAAACCGAACCGCTCACGGTACGTGTCCATCAGCGGCGGACCAATAAAATAGGTCAGTTCACGATAATCCTTTTCAATCCCAAAATGCGCCAGGCCATAGGCAGCAGATTTGCAGATTCCAACCATCGGATCGGTCAGCGTGCCGTCCAGATCAAAAAATATGTACTTCTTCATGTTTCCTTCCCCCATCCATGCATTTCATTCGATCCCGTCCAATCCGGCAGCGGGACACCAGGCGCGGTCACACCTTAAAGCGGTATCCCACGCCCCAGATTGTTTCAATGTACTGCGGTTTTGCCGTATCAAATTCGATTTTCTCGCGGATTTTCTTGATGTGAACCGTCACCGTTGCGATGTCACCAATGGATTCCATGTCCCAGATCCGGCGGAACAGCTCGTCTTTGGAGTAGACATGGTTCGGATTCTCCGCAAGGAAAGTCAGCAGATCAAATTCCTTTGTTGTAAACTGGCGCTCTTCCCCGTTTACCCAGACACGTCTTGCCGTCTTATCGATCTTGAGACCGCGGATCTCAACCGTATCATTTTTCTGAACATTGCTTCCCACCAGCCGCTCATAACGGGCCAGGTGGGCCTTCACGCGGGCAACCAGCTCGCTGGGACTGAACGGCTTCGTAACATAGTCATCCGCTCCCAGTCCAAGACCGCGGATCTTGTCGATATCGTCCTTTTTTGCCGATACCATCAGCACCGGCACATCCTTCTCCTCACGGATCTTGCGGCAGATCTCAAATCCATCCATTCCCGGAAGCATCAGATCAAGAATGATCAGGTCATATTCCACCTCCAGCGCTTTTTTCAGACCGGAAATCCCTTCATGTTCCATATCCACGTCAAAGCCGGAAAGCTCCAGATAGTCCTTCTCCAGTTCCGCAATGCTGATCTCATCTTCAATAATCAAAATTTTTGCCATGATACTCCTCCTGTTTTCTCATTCTGCCGGTGATGATCCCTGCCTCTTTGCCGCATACCGCTTAGTTCTGTTCCACATGTACCTTACGCAGAACAAAACACATGACTGTGCCAATCCCTTCCTTACTGTTCGCCCAGATCTTTCCTCCGTGATCTTCAATAATCTTTCGCACAATGGAAAGTCCGATACCGCTTCCGCCCTTCGTTGAATTTCTGGACGAATCCGTCCGGTAAAAACGGTCGAAAATGTAGGGCAGATCCTTCTGACCGATGCCTTTTGCATTATCCTCAATCTCAATCTGGATAAAATCACCCACGTCGCGGATGCGCATGTTAATGAAACAGCGTTCCTTGTCAAAATACTTGACCGAGTTGCTGATGATGTTGTTGATCACACGGCGCAGCTGTTCCGGATCCGCAATGACCTGAACCGATTCATCCACATAGTTGGCATACTGGAAGCGGATGTTTGCCGATTCCAGATCCATTCCAACCTCCTCCGCACAGTCGGCGAAATACTCCTTTACATTGATTTTATTGAAATTGTAAGGAATCTTGTTGGTATCAATCTTCGAGTAGAAGGTCAGCTCATCAATCAGCCGGTCCATGTCCACCGCCTTGTTGTAAATCGTCTTTACATAGCGGTCCAGTTTCTGCGGCGTGTCCGCTACACCGTCCATGATTCCTTCTACATATCCCTTGATCGCCGTGATCGGTGTTTTCAGGTCATGGGATATGTTGCTGATCAGCTCCTTGCTCTCCTCGTCATATTGAATTTTCTCTTCGGAAGATTCCTTCAGACGCTGCCGCATCTCTTCAAAACAGATGCACAATTCGCCCAGCTCATCCTTGTCGCTGGCATTGATGTGGAAATTCAGGTTGCCGTCACTGATTTTTTTTGCCGCATCCTTCAGAACATTGATCGGGCGCAGTACAGAACGGTAGATCCACATGGTAAAAAACGCCGCCGTCAGCACAAGGATGAAAACAATGGAGCAGATGGACTGGAACACAAGATTCTTCATCTGAGGCATCCACTGATCCACGGAAACAACTGCATACAGAGTCTGACGCTGCCCGTTTTTCAGCATCCCCTGCATCACCTGATAGATCAGCACATTTTTATCACCGATATAGCTGGCGTTTGGATCCTGATTGCCCTGTTCCAGTTCTTCCCGGAAGTCCTCTGCCAGATACTGGTGCACATCATCCGTCTGATAGTAAAGTGCATTATCACGGAAGATGACCACATCCACATTGCTCACGGATACCTCATTGCAGAAATCAATCAGCGCCTCCCCGTCATCAAAAAAATCCGGATCCACACTTATTTTCTCTTCCAGCTCCAGCTGAAACTGATCGATCATCCGGTCTACCAGTTTTGTGCTGTTCAGCATGAAATCCGAAGGGGATGCTTCAATGCCGTACTGATAACGGAACGACAGCACCTGGTACTGTACCAGCGTCGTTCCCAGAACAATAAACAAGGCTGTCGGCATCATTACAATGAAGCAAAAAGAAATCATTAGTTTCGTTCTCAGTTTCATGACCAGTCTCCACTCTGCTGTCTGCCGCTTCCGCAATCGGTTTCGGCAGGCAGATGTCTGTATTTATCACATGTATGCGATACCTGTTCTTATCATAGCACATTTTCACGCAGCTCACGACTAAACAAATTCTTCTATTTCTAAAAAAAGAATAAACTGCCGTCCGATCTGCCAACGTTCATGCCGCAAAGCGGATTTCCACAACCGTTCTGTTCAGCGCCCTGCTGTTGCAGAAAGGGAAATGCAGAAAACTTGTCTGACACCTGCCGCTTTCAGAACACGGGTACATGCTTCCATTGTGCTTCCTGTTGTCAAAATATCGTCGGTCAGTCCGACACAGCGGTACCGGCAGGCAATCTGCAGATCTGCATCAAACGCATCCAGGAGGTTCTGCAGTCTTGCAGCCTCTCCCAGCTCTTTTTGCGGAAGCGTTCTGCGGACACGGCGCAGCATCCGCCGCTCAATCGGGATGCCCCACACATCAGCCAGCCGCACCGCAATTTCCTCTGCCTGATTGAATCCTCTTCTCCGTTTCTTTGACGGATGAAGCGGAATCGGAACAAGGCATTCGATTCCCCAGCCTTTCACCTTTTTCCCGTAGGCCAGTGCCATTTCTCTGCACGGATAATCCAGAAGCTGCCTGTGATTATGGTACTTGACCTCGCTGATCAGGCGGCGAACCGGAACGCTGCTGTAATTCCAGCCCGCGATTCCTCCGTCAAAGCTTCGTCCTGTTTTTTGGCATCTGCTGCAGTATTCTTCTTCGGTATGAATCAGCTGCCTTCCGCACCGAAAGCAGCTTGGCTGAACGACAGGCGAAAGTCCGCCTCTGCAGGTATCGCAGATCCACGCGCCGCGCGGCGTCACGATATCCAGACAGACCGGACAGCGCCTTGGGAACAGCCACTCATCCATCCAGGCCATTTACTTCTTCAATCCTTTCTTTCAGACCGCTGTAACGCTTCTGTTCCTGCTCATTGTCAATCATCGCCTGAAAGGTTTCCAGGCTGCCGACCACACAGACACAGCTTTTTGCACGCGTTACCGCTGTGTAGAGCAGGTTCCGGTTCATTAACATCCTCGGGCCGCCAAGCAGGGGCAGAATCACAGCCGGGTATTCGCTTCCCTGGGACTTATGGATCGTTACCGCATAGGCCAGTTCCAGGTTTTCCGCTTCTTTGAATTCATATTCCACCCGTTTGCCTTCTTCAAATTCAACGGTAATCCGTTCCAGTACCGTATTAATCTCGCGGATAGTTCCCATGTCCCCGTTAAAGACACCCATTCCCTCTTCCACCGGGCGGCGGAAGCTGTTGATGATGGACCAGGGCTTCTGATAGTCATTCTTAATCTGCATGACCTTATCCCCTTCACGAAAGGTCACGCTTCCAAGAAGCGCCTCCTGCTTGGACAGATCCGGCGGATTGATCGCCTGCTGAAGCACATTGTTCAGCTGTTCCACGCCAAGCACTCCTTTCCGCATCGGCGTCAGCACCTGGATGTCCTTCTCCTGGGCATGCACATAGCCCGGCAGCTTCTCCTTCAGCAGGGTGATGGAAGCGCCGATGATGTTTCCCGGATTATCCCTGAGAATGAACAGAAAATCACGGCTTCCCTTTCTTGGCAGGATCCGCTCGCCGGCATGGATCCGGTGGGCATTCATGATGATGTCACTGTCCGCAGCCTGGCGGAAGATCTTTTCCAGCCGCACAACAGGGAACCGTCCGGACCGGATGATGTCCTTCAGCACGTTTCCCGGTCCCACACTGGGCAGCTGATTCACATCGCCGACCAGGATCAGACGCATGCCGGGAACCAGTGCCTTCAGCAGCGCGTTCATCAGGAAAATGTCCACCATCGACATTTCGTCAATAATCACCACATCTGCCTCCAGCGGATTCTCCTCATCTCTGCCGAAGAAGCCGCTGCCCTCCGTCGGACCGCCTGCCACCTCCAGAAGACGATGAATGGTTTTCGCCTCATAACCGGTGGCTTCACTCATTCGCTTTGCCGCTCTTCCCGTTGGTGCAGCCAGAAGCACATCAAGTCCTTCATTAATAAAGTAACGAATGATCGTTTTAATCGTTGTTGTCTTTCCGGTACCGGGACCGCCGGTGATGACTGTCAGTCCATTATTGACTGCTTCTGCCACGGCAAACTGCTGCCTTTCATCCAGCTCAACACCTTCGGAAGCTTCAATTTGCCCACGTTTGCGTTCAATCTCCTGCTGCGGCACATGATCCCTCAGGTTTAATTCCTTCAGCTTCTGTGCGACTGCCAGTTCCGTATAGAAGCAGGAATCGCTGTAAACCATCTGCATCCCGTTCTGATTTCTCACCACAATTTTCTTTTCAATCACAAGATCTGTAACCAGTGACTCAATCTGACGCAGTTCAATTCCAAGCAGAGAAAATGCCGACTGAACCAGCTCCTCGTAGGGAAGACAGGTATGTCCCTGGCTGATGGACTGGCGCAGTGTGTAGACCAGTGCACTTTTGATCCGGAAATCCGAATCTGCACGAATGCCTGCGCGCACTGCAATCTCATCCGCGATTTTAAAACCGACACCTTCAATGTCATCGGCCAGGCGATAGGGATTTTCTTTCAGAATCCGGTAGATCTCCTGTCCGTACCGCTCATAGATTTTCAGCGCAAGGTTCTGGCTGATGTTGTAATTCTGCAGGAAAAGCATCGCCTGACGAACATCCTTCTTCTGGATCAGAACAGAAGATATCTCCATTGCTTTCCGCTCGCTGATTCCCTTGATTTCCGCCAGCCGTTCCGGTTCTTCCTCCATGATCCGGAAGGTGTCGTCTCCGAAATGGCGGACGATTCGCGCCGCCAGTGCTTCCCCAATCCCCTTAATCGCTCCGGATGCCAGATACCGCTCCATCGACGCGCGGTCTGTCGGTGCTGTATATTCATAGGAAGAAACACGAAGCTGTTCCCCGTAGGTCGGGTGTACAACTAGTTCTCCCTGCGCACGGATGTATTCCCCCTG
Organism: Lachnospiraceae bacterium; assembly: GCA_017472605.1. Taxonomy (GTDB): domain Bacteria; phylum Bacillota; class Clostridia; order Lachnospirales; family Lachnospiraceae; genus Anthropogastromicrobium. Next base: position 22,369 of record JAFUPV010000066.1, on the reverse strand, counting down.
AGACACATCCGGAAAGAAACCGGTCAGAATGCTTTCCTCATTTTCGTGGGCTACAGCCAACACGCAATATCCGTTTTCTTTGTTCTGGAATACGATCCGCTCGATATATCCCTCAATTTTTTCCATTTGACAACTCCTTATGCCTCCCACACACGTTTGCGTCCTGCCGTAACAGAAAGAGCCCGGAAGCAGGCTTCCTTGCCTGTATCCGGGGCTCACGTCGTACTTTTTCCATCGAAAACACTTCTCAGTTATTCCCGATCACACATGTATCCTGACTCGGCAGGTGTTCTTTGTCAGGCTTCTTTTCATCAGTCTTCCATGGAATTCATGAAGTCAATATAACGGCCGGTTCCGACTGCAACACAGGTGGTCGGTTCCTCTGCTGTCATTGTAGTGATTCCAAGACGCTCCTCCAGAAGCTGCTCCAGACCGTGAAGCAGTGCTCCGCCTCCTGTCAGCACAATTCCTCTGTCCGAGATATCTGCAGCCAGTTCCGGAGGTGTTTTCTCCAGTACCATATGTACTGTTTCCACAACCTGGTTGGCTGACTCACTGAGTGCCTCCAGTGTCTCATCGGAGGTGATGGTAACTGTTTTCGGAAGTCCGGTCACCAGATTACGTCCGCGGACATCAATCGCCAGTTCTTCTGCTCTGCGATAGCAGGTACCAATCTTGATTTTAATCTCTTCACCGGTGCGTTCACCGATCAGAAGATTGTGGCGTTTGCGCATATATCTCACAATTGCTTCATTAAAGTCATCACCGGCAACCTTAATGGATTCACTGACAACCGTTCCGCCAAGGGAAATGACTGCAACGTCAGTGGTTCCGCCGCCAATGTCAACGACCATGTTTCCGCACGGCTTGGAAATATCGATTCCGGCCCCGATTGCTGCTGCTAACGGCTCTTCGATCAGGAACACTTCTCTCGCTCCTGCATTGAAGGTTGCATCTTCCACTGCCTTTCGCTCAACCTCTGTGATGTGGCTTGGTACGCAGACACAGATGCGCGGTTTGCGGAACAGTCTCTTTCCCACTGCCTTCTGAATGAAGTAGCGGATCATCTTTTCTGTAATGGTATAATCTGCGATCACGCCCTGACGAAGAGGACGGATTGCAACAATATTTCCCGGTGTTCTGCCGATCATCATTCTGGCTTCTTCACCGATTGCCTTAATTTCGTTGGTGTTTCTGTCATAAGCAACCACGGATGGTTCCTTTAATACAACGCCCTTACCCTTAATGTAAACAAGGATACTGGCTGTACCCAAATCAATTCCTATATCTGTAGACACGCCAAAAGCCATGACTTAACTCCTTTCTCAAGCCTTCGCCCATCCAAGGACAAAAGACTGCCGATATCATTATATACCATAACAGAAAAGAAGAAAAGCGGATTTTTCAAAAAGTTTGAAAAAAATATAGCAGATTCTTCCGGTTCCCCACCGCGTTTTCCCTGTTTTCAATTCCGCAATTTGTTTTTCACGGTTTGTTTATTTTTTTTCTTCATTTTTCAGAGATTGTACAAATTTCTGTCACATTTACGGATTATTATGAACATGTACTCAGGAAACAGCCTGGTACATTCAAGTTGATCCCCATCACTTGAAAAAAGCTTTTTCATACTCATACCCGGCAGCTTGCTGCCGGGTACCCCCCCCAAAAAAAATCGTTTTTTCCGGCTCTGCCAATTGGCAGAGCTTTTTTCATTTGCCGTCAGTGAGTCCCGGCAGCCATTCACAGAGTCAGAAAAACCTTCGGCAGGTTCCTTCCAAACCGGTCTGCCGAAGGTTTTCATTTCTGATTTTGGCAATGTTTTATGCGTCTATCGTAGAAATACCGATCGTCGTTTCCTCCAGTACATCCAGTAAAACTTTTACCGTATCCAGCGAAGTCAGCATAGTAATGTTATTCTGGCAGGCCGCGCGCCGGATGGCAATGCCGTCTTCATAGTGAATTCCGGACAGGACTGCACGTGTGTTAATCACATAGCTGACATAACCGGCACGGATGGATTCCAGAATTTCCTCGCTTCCCTCACTGAGTTTGCGGCGGACTCTGGTACGGATTCCATGTTCCTTCAGGAAATTGGCTGTACCAATGGTAGCTTCGATGTTGAAGCCCATCTGATAGAAACGGCGGATCAAAGGCAGCGCTTCTTCCTTGTCTTCATCTGCTAACGTAACCGTAACCGTTCCGTAATTCTGAACTCTGACACCGGACGCGATCAGCGCTTTATACATCGCCCGGTGCAGCTTTTGATCATATCCGATGGCTTCACCGGTGGACTTCATTTCCGGCGACAGATAGGCATCCATTCCATTCAGCTTGGAGAAGGAAAATGCCGGTGCCTTTACATAATACCGTTCCTTTTCTCTGGCGTACAGTTCTGTGATCCCCTGTTCTTTCAGACTCTTTCCCAGGATCACAAGCGTCGCCATATCGGCCAGACTGTATCCTGTGGCTTTGGACAGAAACGGAACGGTTCTGGAAGACCGCGGGTTTACTTCTATAATATATACGTTCTCGTTTTCATCCACAATAAACTGGATGTTAAAGAGTCCCACAATACCGATTCCCAGTCCCAGCTTTCTGGTATAATCAAGGATGGTTTCCTTCACCCGATCGGAAATGCTGTAAGGGGGATATACACTGATGGAATCGCCGGAGTGAATTCCGGTCCGCTCTACCAGTTCCATGATTCCCGGAACAAAGACCTGACTGCCATCACAGATCGCGTCTACTTCCACTTCCTTGCCGCGGATATATCGATCCACCAACACAGGCTTATCTTCATCAATTTCAACCGCTGTTTTCAGATAATGACGCAGGTGCTCTTCCTTCGCGACAATCTGCATGGCGCGTCCGCCAAGAACGAAACTTGGCCGTACCAGAACCGGATAACCGATTTCTTCCGCTGCTTTCACACCGTCTTCAATATTAGTAACTGCCTGCCCCTTCGGCTGAGGAATTTCCAGGGATACCAGCAGTTTTTCAAACAGATCACGGTTTTCCGCGCGATCAATGGCATCGCAGTCCGTACCGATAATTGTTACACCATGCTCCCGCAGCGTTTCTGCCAGGTTGATTGCTGTCTGACCGCCCAGAGTCGCGATCACGCCAACCGGCTGTTCCAGCTCAATCACATGCATCACGTCTTCTGTACACAGCGGTTCAAAATACAGCTTGTCAGAACAGGTATAATCGGTCGAAACGGTCTCCGGATTGTTGTTAATGATAATCGCCTCATATCCGGCGGCTTTAATGGTCTTTACCGCATGAACCGTTGAATAGTCAAACTCCACGCCCTGACCGATTCGGATGGGGCCGGAGCCAAGAACGATCACCTTCTTTTTATCGGAAACAATGGATTCATTTTCCTCCTCATACGTGGAGTAGAAATAGGGAATGTAGCTTTCAAATTCAGACGCGCAGGTATCAATCATTTTGTAGACCGGAACGATCCCCAGCTGTCTGCGCAGCTGATACACTTCCCTTTCCTTCATTCCCCAATATTTTGCAATGACCCGGTCAGAAAATCCCATCTTCTTTGCTTTCCTCAGAATTTTCGGATTTCCCGGATTTTCCTTCAGCTCCTGTTCTTCTTCCACGATATTCTTCATCTTCCGGATGAAGAACGGATCAATGGCAGTGCCGCGGACGATTTTCTTTTCACTGCATCCGTTTCGAAGCAGCTGAGCAATGGCGTAAATTCGGTCGTCTGTACCAATCTGAATATAATCCAGCAGCTCCTTTTCACCCATTTCATCAAACTTGGGGCTGTGAAGATGATACAGACCGATTTCCAGAGAACGGATGGCTTTCAGCAGACTCTCTTCCACCGTTCTTCCCACACTCATGACCTCACCGGTCGCCTTCATCTGGGTGCTTAACGAATTGTTGGCATCGGTAAATTTATCAAAGGGGAACCGGGGCATTTTTGTCACAACATAATCCAGCGCCGGTTCAAAAGAAGCAGGTGTGTTGGCAATGGGAATCTCATCCATAGTCATGCCGACTCCGATTTTCGCCGATACACGGGCGATGGGATAACCGCTGGCTTTTGAAGCCAGGGCAGAAGAGCGGGATACTCTGGGGTTTACTTCAATCAGGTAATACTGGAAGGAGTTGGGATCCAGGGCGAACTGAACGTTGCAGCCGCCTTCAATCTCCAGCGCGCGGATGATTTTCAATGCACTGTCACGAAGCATCTGATATTCTTTATTGGTCAGTGTCTGCGATGGGCATACGACGATGGAATCACCGGTATGAATGCCAACCGGATCCAGATTTTCCATGTTACAGATGGTAATTGCGGTGTCGTTTCTGTCACGCATGACCTCATATTCAATTTCCTTGAAGCCTTTCATGCTCTTTTCAATCAGCACCTGTCTGACCGGGGACAGCATCAGGGCGTTTTTCATTAACGGAAGCAGCTCTTCCTCATTGTCAGCAAAACCGCCGCCTGTTCCGCCAAGCGTAAACGCCGGACGAAGAACCACCGGATAGCCGATTTTTTCCGCCACCCGGATTCCTTCTTCTATGGAATTGGCAATATCAGAAGGCAGTACCGGCTCACCAAGACTTTCGCAAAGCTCCTTAAACAGTTCGCGGTCTTCCGCTCGCTCAATGCTGCTGCTTTTTGTTCCTAACAGCTCCACACGGCACTCTGCCAGCACACCTTTCTTTTCCAGCTGCATCGCCAGATTCAGTCCTGTCTGTCCGCCGATTCCGGGCAGAATCGCATCGGGACGCTCATAGCGGATAATTTTTGCAATGTATTCCAGAGTCAGCGGTTCCATATACACTTTATCCGCGATGGACGGGTCAGTCATAATTGTTGCCGGATTGGAATTACAGAGAATGACCTCATACCCTTCTTCCTTCAGTGCAAGACAGGCCTGCGTTCCGGCATAATCGAATTCCGCGGCCTGACCGATCACAATTGGTCCGGAGCCAATCACAAGAATCTTTTTGATATCCGTTCTTTTAGGCATTCTTCTTCCTCTCCTTCATCAACCTGATAAACTGCTCAAATAAATACCTGCTGTCCTGAGGACCCGGCGCGCTTTCCGGATGATACTGAACACTGAATACCATGTCCTCCTCACAGCTCACACCTTCAATGGTCTGATCCAGCAGATTGATATGCGTTACTTTCAGACCTGTTTTCTCCAGACTGGCGGCATCGACTGCGTAGGAATGATTCTGGGACGTGATCTCGATTTTTCCTGTTTCCAGATTCCTGACAGGGTGATTTCCGCCTCTGTGGCCAAATTTCAGTTTATATGTCTTTGCTCCATAGGACAGAGAAATAATCTGATGACCAAGGCAGATTCCAAACATGGGATACTTTCCCCTCAGCTTTTTCACCGTCTCAATGACCGGTCCCGCGTCCTGAGGATCGCCCGGTCCGTTGGAGAGAAAAATTCCGTCTGGGCAAAGGGCTCCGATCTCATCTGCCGGTGTGTTCCACGGAACCACTGTCACCCGGCAGCCCATTTGATTAAGCGAACGGACAATATTGCCCTTCATGCCGCAGTCAATGGCAGCGACATGAAATTTCTCTTTTGCCGCAGGTGAACACCAGATCCGTTTGCAGCTGACCTTTGAAACCGCGTCTGTGGGAATGGAGGAAGCGCATAGAATGGATAATCCTTCCTCTTTTGATGTCTCCGCGCCCGTGATCAGCACCTTGCGGCTTCCGAAATCGCGAATGGAACGGTTCAGTTTTCTGGTATCAATTCCATAGATTCCCGGAATCCGATACGTCTTCATTACCTCATCCAGAGTTGCCCTGCTTCTGAAATTGGAAGGAAAATCATTGTATTCCCGAACGATCAGAGCGCCAATCGTAGGAATTCCTGTTTCATAATCCTCGTCAGCCATTCCATAATTTCCGATCAGGGGATAGGTCATAACCACCGCCTGATCGGTATAAGACGGATCGGAAAGGATTTCCTGATATCCAACCATGGATGTGTTAAATACGATCTCACATACCCGGTCAGACAAATCTCCAAACCCGTATCCGTAATACTCACTCCCGTCTTCTAAAATCAATTTTCTATTGAATTCCTCTATCATTCCGCTACCTCATTTCCAGATTCTTTTGCTGCAGAATCAAGAGCTGCTTTGACAAAGCCGGAAAACAGGGGATGGGGCCGATTTGGACGACTTTTGAATTCCGGATGATACTGAACACCGACATAAAAGGGGCGGTCAGACAGTTCCACCGTCTCTACCAGACGCCGATCCGGAGACAGACCGCTTAAAGTCAGTCCGTATCCTTCCAGAACATCACGATAGTCATTATTCAATTCGTAACGATGTCTGTGTCTTTCGCTGATGGACAGACTGCCATAGCAACGCTCCATTGTGGTTCCCGGCTTTATCTCACAGGGATATGCGCCAAGGCGAAGCGTACCGCCTTTATCAATATCACTGCTCTGTCCCGGCATGAAATTAATGACTTTATTTTTACACAGCTCATCAAATTCGCCGGAATTGGCATCGGTGATATGAGCCACGTTTCTTGCATATTCAATCACAGCGATCTGCATTCCCAGGCAGATTCCGAAATAGGGGAGATTCTTTTCTCTGGCATACCTGGCCGCCAGAACCATTCCCTCAATTCCACGGCTTCCAAACCCGCCCGGAACAAGAATTCCGCCAAGTCCGGAAAGCGTTTCTTCACAGGTTTCTTCTGTAATCTCCTCAGAATCAATCCACTTGATCCTGACATCGGTATCCAGATAATATCCGGCATGATGAAGGGCTTCCGCAACAGAAAGATACGCATCATGAAGTCCCACATACTTTCCAACAAGGCCAATGGTAACCGTGTTCGATCTTGTTTTGATCCGTTCCACCAGCTGTTTCCATTCCGTCAGATCCGGTTTTGGCGTCACCAGTCCCAGTCTGCGGCAGACAACTTGAGAAAAATTGGATTTTTCCAGCATTAGCGGAGCCTCATACAGATCCGAAAGCGTAATATTTTCGATGACACAGTCCGGCTTTACATTACAGAACAGGGCAATTTTCCGGAAGATGGAAGGCTCTAAGGGTTCGTCACAGCGAAGAACAACAAGATCCGGATTGACGCCCATTCCCTGCAGCTCCTTGACCGAATGCTGGGTCGGTTTTGATTTATGTTCCTGTGATCCCTTCAGATACGGAACCAGCGTGACATGGATGAACAGGCTGTTTTCCCGGCCCACTTCCAGCGAGATCTGGCGGACCGCCTCAATGAACGGCTGAGACTCCATGTCTCCGATGGTTCCTCCAATCTCCGTGATAACCACATCGGCGCCGGTCTTCTTTCCCACACGATAAATAAATTCCCTGATTTCGTTGGTTATATGAGGAATTACCTGCACCGTGGAACCAAGATATTCGCCCCGGCGTTCTTTGTTCAGCACATTCCAGTAGACCTTACCTGTCGTCAGATTGGAATACTGGTTCAAATCCTCGTCAATAAAGCGTTCATAATGACCAAGATCCAGATCGGTTTCTGCTCCATCCTCTGTTACATAGACTTCCCCATGCTGATAGGGACTCATGGTTCCCGGATCCACATTAATATAGGGATCCAGCTTCTGAGCCGCCACCTTTAGTCCTCTTGCTTTCAGCAGTCTTCCAAGGGAGGCTGCTGTAATACCTTTGCCAAGGCCGGAAACAACGCCTCCTGTCACAAAAATATACTTTGTCATACATATGCTCCCTTAAGCTCAGATATTCTCTTTCAGCCGCTTCATCACTTCGGCATAAGCATCCTCTACCCCGCCAAGATCACGGCGGAATCTGTCCTTATCCAGCTTTTCTCCGGTTTTGGAATCCCAGAGACGACAGGTATCCGGGCTGATTTCGTCTGCCAGTACAATGGTTCCGTCTGCCAGCCTGCCAAACTCCAGCTTGAAGTCAACCAGAGTGACACCGCATCCCTTCCAGAATTCCTTCAGAATCTCATTGACGCCAAAGGCATATTTCTTAATCCGTTCCATTTCATCCGCAGTGGCCAGCTTCAGCGCAATGGCATGATATGTGTTGCAGAGCGGATCGCCCAATTCATCGTTTTTATAGGAAAACTCGATTGTCGGTTCTTCAAACACAACGCCCTCTTCCACACCGTAGCGTTTGGAAAAAGAACCGGCCGCAATGTTTCGGATAATCACTTCAAGAGGGACAATGGAAACCTTCTTTACCAGTGTCTCTCTGTCACTGAGCTCCTTCACAAAATGAGTCGGAATTCCCTCTTTTTCAATCTTCTGCATCAGCAGGTTGCTCATCTTATTATTGATCACACCCTTACCTGCAATTGTTCCCTTTTTCAGACCGTTAAATGCAGTCGCGTCATCCTTATAATCCACAATCAGTAGATTTTCATCATCCGTCTTAAAAACCTTCTTTGCTTTTCCTTCATACAGCTGTTCTCTCTTGTTCATCTTTATAAACCTCTCTTTCTCAACTTGTTCGAACAACGAGGGAAAACCGCATATTATGCGGTCTCCTTCTCTTTATTCCGATTTTCCATTACTTTCCGCTGTCGCCGTAGTTCGCCAGCACACGGGCAGACGGGTCATTTACGTTGCAGCCCTCCCAGGATTTGTTTGGCATCCAGAAGTCCACGATCATCTCTCCCTGTCCCGTATAGAACTCTTCGAAGATATCGCGGTAAAGCAGGGATTCTTTCGTAAACGGACGGGCGTGCTCATAGGCTTTGCAGCCTTCCTCAAATTCTTCTGCGGAATATGCTTCTTCGGCATATTCCTTCAGGTAGTCAACCATGGAATGGCCGACCGCATCGGAAAATGCTGCTTTCTCACGCCAAAGGATGCCGTGTGGAAGATAATCGCCTTCCTCGAAGGCATGACGCAGCAGGTATTTTCCCTTTCCATAGGTATTCAGCTTCAGCCTGGGATCTACTGCCATGACATACTTCACGAAATCAAGATCACCGAAAGGCACTCTTGCTTCCAGAGAGTTTACACTAATGCATCGGTCCGCACGAAGAACATCATACATGTGGAGCTCACGGATCCGCTTCTGTGCTTCTTCCTGAAAGGCTTTTGCATCCGGCGCGAATTCCGTATATTTATATCCAAACAGTTCATCGGAAATTTCTCCGGTCAGAAGGACGCGGATATCTGTCTGCTCATGGATTGCTTTACAGATCAGATACATTCCCATGCTGGCACGAATCGTTGTAATATCGAAGGTTCCCAGCAGATGAATGACTGTTTTCAGACTGTTAAGGACATCATCCTTCGTAATGATGATCTCCTGATGGTCGCTTCCGATGAAGTCAGCAACCTGTTTTGCGTATTTTAAATCAATGGCGTCTTCACTCATGCCAATGGCAAATGTCCGAATCGGTGTTTTGCTTTTCTTTGCAGCAATGGCGCATACAAGAGACGAATCCAGGCCGCCGGAAAGAAGAAAACCAACCTTGGCATCGGCAATCAGACGTTTTTCCACACTGGCAACCAGTTTTTCATGAATGTTTCTACAGACTGTTTCCAGATCATCTTCCAATACATGATCAACTGCTGCGATGTCGCAGTAGCAGATAAACTGACCGTCCTTATAATAATGGCCGGGAGGAAACGGCATAATTTTATCAACCAGGCCAATCAGATTCTTCGGCTCGCTGGCAAATACAATCGTTCCCTCTTTATCATAGCCATAGTAGAGGGGACGGATTCCGATGGGATCTCTTGCCGCTATATATTCACCGGTTTCTCCATCATAAATGATGCAGGCATATTCCGCATCCAGCATGGCAAACATGTCAGTGCCGTATTCCCGGTACATTGGAAGCAGAATCTCACAGTCCGAGTCACTGGTAAAGGTATAATTTTCTGCCAGTGTGTTCCTGAGCGCTTCAAATCCATAGATCTCGCCATTGCAGACAACATAGCTTCCATTCAGCTCAAAAGGCTGCATTCCGAGGGGAGACAGATCCATGATTGCCAGACGGCGAAAGCCAAGGATTCCATTACCGGTTTCGATGATCCGGCAGTCATCCGGGCCTCTCGACACGGTGGCTTCCAATCCTTCCTGAAATTTCTTCAACACGGCACTTTTACCGCAATAACCCATGATTGAACACATAAGCAGTTACCTCTCAAATCTTATTTTACCCCAAACAGCAGATCGCCATAGGTCGGGAACGGCCAGTATTTCTTCGCGGTTACTGTCTCAGCTTCATCACACGCAAGTCTCAGCTCTCCCATCTTTACCAGAATGGTATCACGGATTGCATCTGCGCAGGCTCCAACGGTTTCCGCAGACGAAAGATCAAGGAGTGCTGCTTCCAGCTCATCGGTCTGAAGGGCGATCCGGTCAACCAGTCTGGACAGCTTTTTAACAAGTTCTGTCTCATAGACACATGCCAGTGACGGATTCAGAGTCTTCTTGGCCGCTGCCGCCTTTGCGATTTCTGCCGCATAGGTTTCTACAGCCGGCGCGATTTCCGTCTTTGCCATATCCACCATGGTGTTTGCTTCGATCATAACTGTCTTACAGTAATTTTCCAGAGTAATCTCGTAACGGGATTTCAGCTCGGTCTCAGAGAATACTTTGTGTGCAGTCAGCATATCCACATTTTTCTTATCCAGAAGATGCGGCACACAATCCGGCGTTGTACGATAGTTCAGCAGTCCCCGAACTTCGGTTGCCTCTTGAATCCATGCGTCATCATAACCATTTCCGTTGAAGATGATATGCTTATGATCCTTGATTGTCTTGCGGATCATCTCATGAAGCGCGGTCTGGAAATCATCCGCATTCTCCAGTCTGTCTGCATAGATTTTCAGACTCTCTGCCACCGCTGTGTTCAGCATGATGTTTGCGCAGGCGATGCTGTTGGAGGAACCAAGCATACGGAACTCAAACTTGTTGCCGGTGAAAGCAAAGGGGGATGTACGGTTGCGGTCTGTGGTATCCCTGTTAAATTTGGGAAGTACATCAACACCAAGCTTCATCTGCTTCTTCTTTGTTCCCTCGTAAGGGGTATCCGTCTCGATTGCCTTCATAACCGCGTTCAGCTCATCACCAAGGAAGATGGAAACCACTGCAGGCGGCGCTTCGTTTGCGCCAAGACGATGATCGTTTCCTGCAGTTGCAACGGAGATTCGCAGTAGATCCTGATAATCATCCACAGCCTTGATGACTGCGCAGAGGAACAGGAGGAACTGGGCATTTTCATATGGTGTCTCACCGGGCGACAACAGGTTTACGCCGGTATCGGTGGAAATAGACCAGTTATTATGCTTGCCGCTTCCGTTTACGCCGGCAAATGGCTTTTCATGAAGGAGACATACCAGTCCATGCTTCGCAGCTACCTTCTGCATGATTTCCATCATTAACTGGTTGTGGTCGGTAGCAATATTTGTGGTGGTGTAGATGGGAGCCAGCTCATGCTGCGCCGGAGCCACTTCATTATGTTCCGTTTTCGCAAGAATACCAAGCTTCCAGAGTTCTTCGTTAAGCTCTTCCATAAAGGCGGCAACTCTTGGCTTGATGACGCCGAAGTAATGGTCATCCATTTCCTGTCCCTTTGGCGGCTTCGCACCAAACAGGGTTCGTCCGGTATATTTCAGATCCCGGCGTTTCTCATACATTTCTTTATCAATGAGGAAATATTCCTGCTCCGGTCCAACGGAAGTGCGGACACATTTGACCGTGTCATTTCCGAACAGATGAAGAATTCGCAGCGCCTGTTTGTTCAGTGCTTCCATGGAACGAAGAAGCGGTGTCTTCTTATCCAGTGCCTCACCGCCGTACGAGCAGAACGCGGTAGGAATGCAAAGTGTTTTTCCTTTAATAAATGCATAGGAGGTGGGATCCCATGCGGTATAGCCTCTTGCCTCAAAGGTAGCTCTCAGTCCGCCGGAGGGGAAGGAAGATGCATCCGGCTCGCCTTTAATCAGTTCCTTGCCGGAGAACTCCATAATCACACCGCCGTCCGGTGCCGGGGAAATGAAGCTGTCATGCTTCTCGGCTGTGATGCCGGTCAGGGGCTGGAACCAGTGGGTATAGTGAGTTGCACCATTGGCAACTGCCCAATCCTTCATTGCGGCCGCTACTGCATTGGCAACACCAGGATCCAGCTTTGCGCCCTCATCGATTGTCTTTTTGAGCGACTGGTATACCTCTGCCGACAACTTTGCTTTCATTACTCTGTCATCAAAAACCAGACTTCCAAAATATTCCGATACAGTTCCCATAGTAAAACTCTCCTTTTCTGTCAGATAAAAAGGCAAAGGCGTCTTTGTGCCGGACAACACCAACGACGCCTTTGCCTGAGTCATACGAAATTAAGAGCGGTTTCTGCAGCGCTTTGAGCTGCCTGCAAAAAAGAAGAAGCGCCTTTGAGTTCCAGCCTCAAAGACGCCCTTGCCTTTATGCACAGCATAATACACCTTTGTTTTTTTTGTGTCAACACCTTTTTTTCAAATTTTCAAAAAAATTTTTCAGATAAAAAAACGATATTGACAAAATGCCGACTTCGATGTATAACGAAAACAAGTGAGCAAGGGCGTTCATTTTAGTACAGACAATGGTGTCTGATCTGAAATGAACGCCCCTGCTTTTTTATTTACAGAAGCCTTTTCCAGACTTTCTGTAACGCAGTCTATTTGAAAGGAAGACAGCCCTATGAAAATTGAAGGTCAAGTCAGAATCCCTTCCGGCTGCGCAATTGCTGCCGTTATCTCAAAAGAAGGGAACCGGATGTCCGGTGAAATGATTGCTAATTCCATGAAACCAATGCATGACCGCTCCAACGGTCTCGGCGGCGGTTTTGCCGGATATGGGATATATCCCGAATACAGGGATTTTTATGCGTTACATCTTTTCTATAACAGCCGTTCGACCAGAAAGGACTGTGAAGTTTTTTTGAAGGAACGGTTCGAGATTGTAAAGTCAGAAATACTTCCGACCAGAAAGATTCCCGCAATCACCGACGAACCTGTTATATGGCGCTATTTCGTTGCGCCGCTTCAATCTGTCCTGACTTCCATGCAGCTGGATGAAAAAGAATTTGTCGCCAGAACAGTTATGAAGATCAATACCGACATGCCGGGAGCTTATGTCTTTTCCAGCGGTAAGAATATGGGAACCTTTAAAGCAGTCGGTTTTCCGGAAGACGTGGGTGTGTTTTACCGCCTGGACGAATATGAAGGTTATTCCTGGACAGCACACGGCCGTTATCCGACCAACACACCAGGCTGGTGGGGAGGCGCTCATCCATTCACGCTTCTTGACTATTCCATCGTACATAATGGAGAAATTTCTTCTTATGATGCCAATCGGCGTTTTATTGAAATGTTTGGCTACAAATGCACCCTTCAGACGGATACGGAAGTCATTACCTATATCATGGATTACCTGATCCGCGTTCAGGGACTGACTCTGAATGAGGCGGCAAGTGTGATCGCGGCTCCGTTCTGGAGCACCATTGAGGCAAAAACGGATGAAGCTGACAAACAGAAGCACCTCTTTTTGCGTACCGCCTTTTCCAATCTGCTGATCACCGGTCCATTCTCCATCGTCTTTGGTTTTAACGGCGGAATGATGGCATTGAATGACCGGCTTAAACTGCGATCGATGGTTGTGGGGGAAAAGGATGACAAGGTATTCATTGCCAGTGAGGAAGCGGCGATCCGCGTCATGGAACCGGATGCGCAGAATATCTTCGCTCCTGCCGGCGGCGAACCGGTGATTGTGAAAGTAAAGGATGGTGCGTTCTGATGAGTATCCAATTTATATACCCTGAATTTGAAGTGATTCGAAATGACAGCCGCTGCATCCATTGCCGGCTCTGTGAACGGCAGTGTTCCAATGAGATCCATCGCTTTGACGCGGAACGCGGCATTCTGATCAGTGATGAAACAAAATGTGTCAACTGCCAGCGCTGTGTTTCTTTCTGCCCAACAAGAGCTCTGAAAATCGTAAAAAGCAACTGCGCGCTCCGTGAAAATGCAAACTGGCAGAATGATACCATTCAGGAGATCTACAAGCAGGCAAACAGTGGCGGCGTCCTTCTTTCCTCTATGGGCAATCCAAAGCCGCTTCCCGTTTATTGGGACAGAATTCTGATCAATGCCTCTCAGGTAACCAACCCTCCTATTGACCCTCTGAGAGAGCCTATGGAGACACGTGTTTTCCTTGGCAAATAGCCGCAGTCTGTCAAGCGGGATGAATCCGGCAATCTGATCTGCCAGCTGGAGCCTCAGCTGGAGCTTTCCATGCCGGTCATGTTCTCAGCCATGAGTTACGGCTCCATCAGCTACAATGCCCACGAATCCCTGGCCAGAGCCGCGTCTCAGCTTGGTATCTGCTATAATACCGGTGAAGGCGGACTTCATGAAGATTTTTACTGCTATGGGGAACACACCATTGTCCAGGTAGCCTCCGGCCGTTTTGGTGTCCATAAGGATTATCTGGAAGCGGGCGCGGCCATTGAAATCAAAATGGGTCAGGGCGCAAAACCCGGTATCGGCGGTCATCTGCCCGGGGCAAAAATCGTCGGCGATGTGTCCCGCACACGAATGATTCCGGAAGGCTCCGATGCCATCTCTCCCGCTCCTCACCATGATATCTATTCCATTGAGGATTTGCGTCAGCTGGTGTTCTCTCTGAAAGAAGCAACGGAATATAAAAAGCCTGTCATTGTAAAGGTTGCCGCCGTCCATAACATTGCCGCTATTGCCAGCGGTATCGCCAGAAGCGGAGCTGATATCATTGCCATTGATGGTTTCCGCGGCGGTACCGGTGCCGCGCCGACCAGGATCCGTGACAATGTTGGTATTCCCATTGAACTGGCTCTTGCTGCTGTCGATCAGCGTCTCCGTGATGAGGGAATCCGTAATAGCGTTTCTCTGGTAGTGGGCGGAAGCATCCGCAGCGCCGCAGACGTGGTAAAAGCGGTGGCCCTTGGCGCAGATGCCTGTTATGTGGCAACTGCCGCCGTCCTTGCTCTTGGCTGTCATCTCTGCCGCACCTGCCAGAGCGGCAAATGCAACTGGGGAATTGCTACCCAGCGTCCGGAACTGGTCAGGCGCCTGAATCCGGATGTCGGAAGTGAGCGCCTTATCAACCTGATGACCGCCTGGAAACACGAGATTAAGGAGCTGCTGGGCGGAATGGGTATCAACTCCATTGAAGCTCTGCGGGGCAACCGCCTGATGCTGCGCGGTATCGGACTGACCCAGAAGGAACTGGAGATTCTGGGAATCTCACATGCTGGCGAATGAAATCCGGGAGGTATCAATTTATGGTAATTAATGCTTTGAATTATGAATATACAGAACTGAATCAGGTTCTTCGCGACAGCAATGGTGACTGCACCATTACCAACTGCTGCGGACAGCGTTTCATCGGTGCCGGTATTTCCGGCCGTTCCATTACCGTCAGCGGAATTCCCGGAAACGCCCTCGGCGCTTATCTTAACGGCGCTCAGATCACGGTACATGCAAATGCCCAGGACGCTGTCGGCGATACAATGAACGACGGAACGATCATCATCCACGGAAACATTGGTGACGCGGCCGGCTATGCCATGCGGGGCGGTCATATCTTTGTGAAAGGGAACGCAGGCTACCGCGCCGGTATTCACATGAAAGCATACCGGGAGAAGGTGCCGGTGATGGTAATCGGCGGTACTGCCGGCAGCTTTCTGGGCGAATACCAGGCCGGCGGAATTATTATTGTTCTTGGTCTTGGTACAGACGGAAAGAAGATTGTCGGCAATTTTCCGTGCACCGGTATGCATGGCGGAACCATGTACCTGCGGGGTGACTGCAGCCGGGTTCGTTTTCCGGGACAGGTCACCACAAAAACGGCAGCAGGGGACACGTTAGTTGCGATCAGGGACTATCTGAGCGAATTCTGTGAATTATTCGGATATCCGCTGGATGAAATTTTACAGGAAACCTTTACCGTCGTTACGCCGGACAGCAGCAATCCATACAGACAGATGTATGTAGCAAATTAATAAGTCATAGAAAGGAAAGAAAAAGCATGAAATATTTGCGACAGGAGGTTATCCAGTTCGTTGAGGAAGAAGATGTAAAGTTTATTCGTCTTGCATTCTGCGATGTTTTTGGAAGGCAGAAGAACATTTCCATCATGCCCCAGGAGCTTCCCCGTGCCTTTGAGCAGGGAATTGCCATTGACGGTTCTGCCATTGACGGATTTGGTGATGAGACCCATTCCGACCTGCTCCTTCATCCGGATGCTGCCACACTGATGATTTTGCCCTGGCGTCCGGAACATGGACGCGTGGTCCGCATGTTCTGCACCATCTCCTATCCGGATGGAAGACCCTTCGAATGTGACACCAGAACTCTTCTGATCCAGGCGATTGAAACTGCTGGGAAAGCAGGATACCGGTTTTCCTTTGGCGCCGAACAGGAATTTTATCTGTTTCAGCTGGACGACAACGGGAAACGGACAAAGATCCCTTATGATAATGCCGGCTATATGGATCTTGCACCGGATGACAAAGGAGAAAACATCCGCCGTGAAATCTGCCTGACCCTTTCCCAGATGGGCATCCGTCCGGAAAGTTCTCACCATGAAGAGGGACCGGGTCAGAATGAAATTGATTTCCGCTATTCTGATCCGCTGTCTGCCGCCGATAATGCAATGACGTTCCAGACCATTGTAAAAACAGTTGCGGGACATAATGGTCTTTATGCCGATTTCAGTCCGAAGCCTCTTGAGGATAAGCCCGGCAGCGGCTTTCACATTAACATCTCTGTAAAAGCCAATGACGACCGTGATCTTCTTCCTCAAGTGATCGCAGGAATTCTGGATAAAGTGGAGGATATGACTGCTTTTCTGAATCCCAGCGATAATTCCTATGAACGCTTTGGTAAAAACAAGGCTCCGGGATATATCTCTTGGTCCAGTGAAAACCGCTCTCAGCTGATTCGTGTTCCTGCGGCTGCAGGAGAATACCGCCGCGCCGAACTCCGCTCTCCGGATCCTTCTGCCAATCCCTATCTGGCTTTTACTCTGATGATCTATGCGGCACTGTACGGGATTGAACATCATCTTCCCCTTCCGCCCGCCGCTGATTTTAACCTCTTTAAGGCAGATCCGCAGACGCTTGCGACCTACAGGCAGCTGCCGAAAAACCGCGCTCAGGCCTGTGCCGCAGCTGCTCAGAGTGAATTCATCAAAGAACATGTCCCTGCTGAAATTCTGGATATTTATTGCTGCCAATAAGTCAATCCGATCGAACGTGTCACAGGCACGTTCGCCTGGATGTAGGAACAATCCGATCGAACGTGTCACAGGCACGTTCGCCTGGATGTAGGAACAATCCGATCGAACGTGTCACAGGCATGTTCGTCTGGATGTAAGAACAGCTAAAAGGAGAAACGCTGCATGAGCTTGCAAGAACGAACTTACAGTATTCTTGTCGTATCAGCGGCAGAGAATTTTAATACCAATCTGGCATCTCTGCTTCCCGAGTCTTTTTACTATCCGATCCGGACCATCTCGAACATCAGTTCCATAAGAAGAGCAATTGCGGATCGGCCCTATGACTTTGTTCTGATCAATTCACCGCTGTCGGATGATCCGGGAATCCGTTTTGCGATTGATGTCTGTTCAGACAGAGAAACCGTCGTTCTTCTTGTTGTCCGCAATGATATTCATGATGATATTTATAACAAAGTTGCAATTCACGGTGTCTTTACTCTGGAAAAGCCAACTTCCAAACCGACTATGGCGATTGCTTTAAGCTGGATGATCAGTTCCAGAGAACACCTGCGCCATTTTGAGAAGAAAACACTGTCCATTGAGAAAAAAATGGAGGAAATCCGCATTGTAAACCGGGCCAAGTGGCTTCTGATCAGCGAACTTAACATGAGCGAGCCGGATGCCCACCGCTACATTGAGAAACGGGCGATGGATTCCTGTTCTTCAAAACGTTGTGTAGCAGAGGATATTATAAAGACTTATACAGAAAGAAATCGGAGGTGAGTCATTCTTCACCTCCGATTTCTTTCTGTCCTTCCGTTTCTGGAAACAGGAGCAAAAGCCCACCCATCTGATGAGAAGCAGGCTGCGGCAGTCCCTTCTGATCTTATCCCCGGTTCTTACAGGGTAAAGAAGAGGAATCTCAGCACTTCATAGTAATCATCATGCTCAAACACAATTCCCTTTGTTCCGACACGTTTTGCGCCCGGATAGAAGCTGCCCTTGTAAGCCTTCGTGTACTCCTTAAACTCAATTTCCACTGTAAAGTGCTCCGGAAGCGCAATTTTTGTTTCCTGCAGATCTTTCTGCATGGCACGCTGCATGCCCTCGTAAATCAGTTCCTGCGCTTTCATCGGGTGCATTGCAATGACAGCACCTCCATAGACCTCTTCCACAGCAGCCGTCTCAATGTTGGGGCAGATTTCCTTTGCGGATTCGCAGAGAGCTCTGTCTCCGCTGACAAAAAGAATGGATGCGCCATAGTAAGCAGCTGTGTACGCATTGATCATAAATTCACTGGCCGGCTTTCCGTTGATCCGGACATACTGATTCTGTGTATTCATGGTATGAGCAAGCGGATTTCCATCCGTGTAGGCAGCGGAATGGTAGCCGGTCATGGCTACTGCGTCGATGTTCTCGCGGATTCCTGCCATCATGCTTCCAGGCGCACCTTCCCAGCCGCGCAGAAGTTTTACTTCCTCTGGAAGCGCTTCCGGAATCAGGTTGCATGCACTGTCGTGGGCATCCTTTACCAGAATCTCCACTTCCTTTCCGCTCTCCATCGCTCCGCGGCAGGCAGCGCTGACTTCTTTTGTCATCTGCCGACGAAAATACGCATATTCCTGGTCTTTCTTTTCCGTTTCCCCCCAGGTTGCGATTCCTGCAGTTCCTTCAATATCCGAACTAATTAATAATCTCATCATGAGTCCTCCCTCGTATATCAATTTCTTAATTGTAACTCCTGCCCGGATTTTGTCAATCCTATTTTACTTTCATAATTGAATTCTTTTCCTCATAAACTGTACAAATTCAATTTATGGGAGGCTCTTTTGAAAGATTATATCGAGGAGCGGGCCATTGAAATAGGAAATTATATCATTGTGAATCATTCAACAGTGAGACAGACTGCCAAGGAGTTCGGTGTCAGCAAGTCAACCGTACATAAGGATGTGACCCAACGTCTGCAAAAGATCAATCCGGCACTGGCAGGCCAGGCAAGAGTCATTCTTGATATCAATAAGTCCGAGCGGCACATTCGCGGCGGAATGGCGACAAAGGAGAAATATTTACAGCAGCATGCGTAACGCATCGGTTTCGAAATGACCAGCCAGATATCCGGTTCCTCTTTCATCCGGAACACTCAGGGAGCGGTTCTTTCCGTTGATCGAATGATCCGAAGGAATCGCTCCACATATTCCTGATCAAAGTCGCAGTTTTCATAGCCCTCCTCACTGGCATCTTTCGGAATTCCAAGAACCATCAGCGCCTGATCGAATTCTTCCAGCTCCAGATAGGTATCTGATTCCCCTGCCATCTCCCGTCAGATCACATTCTTTATTCTCGCCGCAAATTCCTCCAGTCTCATCCTTCCCATTTCCTGGTTTCCGTCCGCCGCATCCCGCTGCCGGACGGAAACCAGCTCATCTGCCGCTTCCTTCTCGCCAACGATCAACATGTACGGAACCTTGTCCAGCCTTGCCTCCCGGATTTTATATCCCAGCTTCTCATCCCGCTCATCCACTTCCACACGGATTCCCCTTTGTTTCAGTTCCGCTGCAACATGAGCCGCATAATCCAGATATTTATCTGACACAGGAAGCACCTTCACCTGAACAGGAGACAGCCACACCGGGAATTTTCCTGCATAGTGCTCGATAAGGATTCCGATAAACCGCTCAATGGAACCGAACACAACACGATGGATCATGATGGGACGATGCTTTTCTCCGTCTGCCCCGATATATTCCGCGCCAAACCGCAGGGGAAGCTGGAAATCCAGCTGAATTGTACCGCACTGCCATGTTCTTCCAACCGAGTCCCTCAGATGAAAATCAAGCTTTGGTCCATAGAAGGCGCCGTCTCCCTCATTAATCACATATGGAATTCCCATCTCTTCCACTGCATGTTTCAATGCAGCTGTTGCCAGTTCCCAGTCTTCATCACTTCCGATGCTGTTTTCCGGTCTTGTTGACAGCTCGATAAAATAGTCAAAACCAAATTTCTGATACACTTCATCAATCAGCTTCGCCACATTCTTTATTTCATCCATGACCTGATTTTCCATCATGAAAATGTGAGCATCGTCCTGTGTAAAGCATCTGGCACGCATCAGACCATGGAGTGTTCCGGACTTTTCGTTTCGGTGTACCAGTCCCAGTTCGCCGATTCGAAGGGGCAGCTCCCGGTAGGAATGAGGCTCCATCTGATACACCAGCAATCCTCCCGGACAGTTCATCGGTTTGATCGCAAAATCTTCGTCATCCACTTTCAGGGAATACATGATCTCCCGGTAATGGTCCCAGTGTCCGGAAGTCTCCCAGAGCCTGCGGTTCAACATGATCGGTGTTGAAATTTCCAGATATCCTTCCCTTCTGTGAATCTCTCTCCAGTAATCAATCAGCAGATTTTTCAGCACCAGTCCCTTCGGAAGGAAAAACGGAAGTCCGGGGCCTTCATCCATGATGGAAAACAATCCAAGCTCCCTGCCAAGCTTTCGATGATCCCGCAGCCTGGCTTCCTCCAACTGCTTCAAATGCTGTTCCAGCTGAGCCGCTTTCGGGAAGGAAATGCCGTAAATGCGTGTCAGCATCTTATTGTTTTCATCACCGCGCCAATAGGCACCTGCGACGGACAGAAGCTTAAATGCCCTGATCTGACATGTGTTGGAAATATGCGGCCCTGCACAGAACTCTGTGTAGCTTCCCTGACGGTAGAAATAGATTTTTTCCTTTTCCTGCAATCCCCGGATCAGTTCCAGCTTATAGGGTTCCTCCGCTTTCTCCATCCACAGGATTGCTTCTTCCCGGCTCACTTCGCTTACCTGAAGGGACAGCGATTCCTTCACAATCTTCCTCATCTCAGCTTCCACTTCCTGCAGATGTTCCTCTGTAAAAGCAAAACCGAACTCAAAATCATAGTAGAACCCGTTCTCAATGGCAGGACCAATCGCGCACTTTGTTTCCGGATACAGACGTTTCACTGCCTGTGCCAGCACATGGGCACTTGTATGCCAGAATGCCTCCCGAATCTCCTTTTCCTCAAAACTTCCTTCGATTACCTGCCCGTTTCTTCGTAAAACCTTCATTTCTTATGTCTCCTTTTGATTTTTTGTTTCCCGTCTGCACCAGAACGGATCACTCCTCTTGAATCCGCCGCTCTGCCCGATTCGGGTAATAAACAACATAAGAAAAGCACCCCAGACATACTGTTCCCAGTACCTCTAAGGGTGCATATCGCACGGTTCCACCTTAACTTTTTACTTCAGATTCCATCAAATCCTATCCTTTAACGCAGGCATACGGTCACGCTTAACGATTTTGCGCAGGTTATTACGTTCCCTGCATCGAATCTTAGGCACGACAGCTCTGGAATGGTTTTCGTAAGCACTTGTCATAAACAGCTTCCACCAAACGCTGTTCTCTCTGGATGATTCCTGCAGACTACTCGTTTCCGTCATTGCTTTTCCTATGTTATTGGGTTTATAGTAGCACGTTGTTTTGCTGCTGTCAAGCGGTAAGATGAAAATAACCGGGTATCATATACCGATGCCAGTCTCTCTTTCTTTCAGCAGCATTCCTGAAAATCTGGGCACCTGAAACATCCGCGCAAACATTTCGCACTTACACAGAAAAATATAGTAAATATTCATTCCGCATCCGCGCAGTGTCTCATAGTTTGCCTGCCCCTTTGCCAGAATCAGATCCGCATCCTCCATCACATGTCTTGCCTGCGCAGACACTTCGTCCATCCAGGTTCCAGCAATCGAATTTCCATTGTCGATCACTGGAACCAGTTCGGTCAGACCAACCTGGACGGCATCCTCAACGGTCGCATCGTTCAGCACCTCACCGCCCCTGACAATTACAGTCAGTTCCATCTGCGGGTAAAGTGCCTTCAGCTGCCCAATCAGCAGCTTATCCATTACAATCTCACCGCAGTTATCGGTCAGATAAACAAGTTTTTCTGCTGATTCCAGCTCCAGCTTCAGCTGGGCAAACGTCCGCTCATCCACAGAATTCAGCGCTGCATCCTTCAGCAGCGCAGTAAGATATGTCTCATCCACAATACCCACTGCACCAAAATCGATGTAATTTCCCACCATTGCATATTGGAGCGCTAACCGCAGCGGATCTTCACTGACTTCCAGCTT
>JAFUPV010000065.1 GCA_017472605.1 Lachnospiraceae bacterium | reverse complement strand
GTTTGAAGCCGCAAGTGCTTCCATGCGCAGCGTGGTTGGAAAAGCAGCTCTTGCATATCAATGGCTGACGACAAGTCCCCGTCTGAATGCGAATGAGAAAGAGATGTATGCACAGCTGATTCAGGTTGGAACGGGGAAGAATACCCTTTTTTCCATGTCGGATGATATGCTTGTACAAAGCTTGCAGACGCTTTCCATGCTATTGACAAAGCATTATAATCGCAAGACAGTCATCCTGATTGACGAGTACGATGTTCCTTTGGATAAGGCATTTCAACATGGATACTATGACCAGATGATCGCTTTGATGAGAAGCTTTCTCGGCAATGCGCTGAAAACCAACGAATATCTGCAGTTTGCGGTTCTGACCGGCTGTCTGCGCATCAGTAAGGAGAGTATTTTTATCGGTCTGAACAATCTGAAGGTGCACACCATTACCGACACCAGATATGATGAATATTTTGGATTTACCGATGAGGATGTAAAAACACTGTTGGATTCCTATGGTCTGGCGGAGCGGTATCCGCTTGTGAAGGAGTGGTATGACGGATATCAGTTTGGCAGCGTTTCCGTTTACTGCCCATGGGATGTAATTAACGATTGCGATGCGGCGCGTGCAGAGGAGGGGAAGGAGCCGGAGAACTACTGGGCGAATACCAGCGGAAATGCAATGGTCCGCCGGTTCATTGATAAAGCAAATCAGCAGACGAGGAATGAAATTGAGCAGCTGATTGCAGGGGAATCCATTGAAAAAGAAATTAACATGGAGCTGACTTACAGTGAACTGGATACTACCATCGAAAATTTGTGGAGTGTGCTGTTTACGACTGGCTACCTGACGCAGCGCGGACGCGCGGAGGGAAGGCGGTATCAGCTGGCAATTCCCAACCGGGAGATTCGGGAACTTACCTGCGCCCGCCTGACCGGAAATATCGGATCAGACAAACCGCCAAAACCGCCAGCGGACTCAAAAACAACAGGTAGATGACCGTTGTCGCGGACGGCAAAGCAAACCCCGGATTGAGATTCTGATCCGGGTAACGAAGAACATGTGTCAGATTCAGCATGAAAAGCAGATAGGCGAGAAGAAACGGGGCGGCGAGAAGGCGGCCGATGAAGGCACGCCGTTTTGCCTGCAGTCTGCGCTGCAAGTAGGCAATCCGGCTTTTGGCAAGGGGTGTTGTGACGGACTGATTCAGCTTCTCCAGCTGCCGGATTTTCTTTCCGGCAGAGCAGCGGGAGGAGAGGATCGCATCAATCTGCTGATTCAATCGTGTTGTTTCTTCATAGGAAAGAAGGGCGTGATTTTGTGCCTGATTCATGAGTTACCCTCCTGAACGGATGATTTTATGTCTGATTCACAAATTATATTTCTGGAATGACGAGATTTCGTCTGATTCACAGGCTATGCTCCCGGAATCAGATTATCGATGACCATGGGAACAAAAATGGATGCCAGTGTGACGGCAACACGAACCATGGAAAACAGCCGATTGTTCTGTCTGAGGCGAACCGGAACGAAACGGAGCAGATTCCCCATGTTGAAAATGGTAATCAGCGGGATGATTACATAGAATGTAAACACTTCGATCAGTCCGGGAATTCCGGAGGTAAGCAGACATGCCTCGGCAAAAGGAAGCAGAAACAGGTAGAAACCCAGCGCTGTCAGTTCTTTCCACAGCGTGTGAGTCCGAAAGCCGGGCAGGGAACGGAGAACGGGAGTCCGGAAGGACGATTTATGCAAATAAAATCATCTTTCACGCGTTTGGCGAGCTGTTCTTAAATCGCTTAATTTATGGCTTCATTTTGGGCTGGCTTTTGATCCCGTGGGCTCTGTTAAAGAGTCTGTTTGGCAGACGCTGACAGCTGCGCTGCAAAGGAAGAACGGAGAAAGATATCACGCGAGGGGCAGAAATCTGGTTGAAATGCGTCGGATGTCGTTTTCACAGGGACGAACAAAGGAATGACAGACTGGAAGAGGATTGCAGTCAGTTCTCTTCTTCTGCCGTCCGCTCACCGGTCAGCTCCAGATACATCTGCAGATAGCGCACCAGCCGGTCTTTTTCGGCGGCGGAGCCGCTGTAGAGGATGGAAGTAATTTCATCCGGAAGGATGGTCAGAGCCGGATTCTCTTCCTTTCCGAAAATGAGATAATCAAGACTGCAGTCGAAAATTCGGCAGAACTCAATCAGATTTTTCAGGGAAAGGGAAGAGGTACCGCATTCTGTGTGAGAAACATGTTTCGAGGAAACGCCAAGCCGGTCAGCGAGGGATTCCTGAGAGAGACCATTGGCACGGCGAATCTGTGCGATACGCCTGCCGATGGGAATTAAGAAATCATTTGGCATAGGGATCATAGACCTTTCAGGCAGAGTTTTTCTATAGTTTATACTGAAAACCGATGTTTATTAACGGGGTGAAAGGTTTGAAAAAAATGAAAATGAAGACCTGAAAGGTTTAGTGTTCTGTCTCCAGTGAACATGAGATATAGAGATGGAAGAATAGAAAGGTTTCTGAAAGCCAGATGATATCCGCTGGAACAATCTTGAAAAGGAAATAGACCTGTACTATAATGGAAACAGGCAAACGTATGACGGATCAGCATTGCTGGTCCGTTTTGTATAAAAAGAGCAAGGGCGGAAAGGGGAACAGAAATAGGAAAAAGAAACATGCAGCTAAGAAAAAAATGGATTGGAATGATAACATAGTGTGTTCTTCTGCTGACAGGAACGTTCTGTGTTCATGCGGAGCATATCACAGGAGAAGGAGATGAGACACAAATCTGTCAGGCGGCACTGGAGGCGATTGAAAATGGGCAGTATGAAGACACCTATGAGTTGTTGACCGGGATTTCGTCCTGTCCGGAGGCCGCAGAGATTCTGAGCCGTTTTGGTGTTCGATATCAGGCGAGAATCGCGATGGATCGGAAACAAGACGATTGATTTTTATTCCTACGATGACGCAGGAAATTGCCTGGAATGCAAGTCTGTGGGCGCTTCGGGAGAGCGCGCTTTGAGCAGTTATACCTACAATGCCAATGGGGAATGCGTGCGGTGGGAATACCAGACCGGAGAGACGATTGCGATAACCGACTATACCTATAAAGATGGAATCTGTATGCGTGAAGTGTACCGCTGCGATGATCTGTATTCGATGAAAGAATATACCTGCGATGAGAGTGGGAAGTATCAAAAGGCTGTTTTGAGAGAATCTTCCGGCGCAAGTGAAACGATTACCTATTTTTATGACGAGAATCATCTCTTACAGCGGACGGAGAGGACGAAGACTGGTGAGGACAATCAGCCAGAAATGACAGAAATCGTAACCTATACCTATGATGAGCGGGGATGTTTGTGCAGCGAACGGCATGAGAGCAATCTGGATGCACCGATTCCGACGGTAACAGAAGTGATCGGCTGCTGTGATGGAAGACTGGAAAAACGCAGGCAGATCACTGCAGACGGTGGGAAGACAACAGCGACAATCGATTACTCTTATTATGGAGTACAGTTTTTCTATCAGGCAGAAGACGGTGCGATTGTATATAAAGAGACCGACGAATATGGTGACAGCGATTTGTATGACGAATATCTGAACTGGTACGGGAACTATGGAAACTTCTATCACCTGCAGGGCGGCGGTGAGCTGCAGATCCGCAGTCAGGAGGATGGCTGTCTGACTGTTTCGTATTATGGAACTGACGGCAGCTGGAACCGGTGGGAACTTTCTGCTGCCTTTGATCGAATGGAGGGAGAAGAACTGATTTATCAGGCGGAGGATTTTGTCCTGAAATATCAGGGATCCAATCACAACATTCAGATAGAAACGCCGGAGGAGCTGTATGCCGGAGAGTATTGGTATATTACGGAGTCACTGGTTGATGTGAGCCAGTATGAGGGAAGTGCGGGGGAGCAGGCGGAAAATCCGTTTGAAGAGACAACTGCTGCCCCGATTGAGGAATCGAAGCCGGAAGAGACAACCGCTGCACCAATCGGGGAAACAGAGCCGGAAGAGACAACCGCTGCGCCAACTGAGGAACCAGAACCGGAAGAGAAAACAATGGCGGAAATGGAGGAAAAGACAGCAGAGCAAACGGAGGACATGGCAGGAAAAGGAACAATATGGAAGATTCTGGACAAGCTTCCGGAACGACCGCGGTGGATCACACGTTTCACGTGGGGATGTCTGTTTCTGGGAGTATTTTTTCTGTTGACCGGTTATTATGTTTCGGCAGCTGAGTTTGCCGTTGCCGGTGTTCTTCTGCTGCCCAAAGTGAATCAGCGGTTTTCCGGGAATACAAAGACA
This sequence comes from Lachnospiraceae bacterium, assembly GCA_017472605.1. GTDB lineage: Bacteria > Bacillota > Clostridia > Lachnospirales > Lachnospiraceae > Anthropogastromicrobium. The sequence goes on along the minus strand of JAFUPV010000065.1, from coordinate 46,387 downwards.
CTCGCAACGGTAGGTGTGATTCTGAGTTTAATTGTTGGTGTCCTCGCGTTTGCAATTACAGAAATGGATCAGAAGTACATTGCGATGGTAAAGGAGCAGATTTGCCCAGGATATTCGACAATCACCTATGGAGACGCGCTGGAATCGTTTTTTGATGATCCATCCTGGGCATACATCGTTGCAAAGGATGAAGATACCGGTGACACCATTGATGTAGTAGAGTTCACAGGGATTGGTTATCGGAACGGAGCAGCGGTGACTGTTTTTATCCAGTTTACTGTATACTCAGAAGATTATTTTGAAGCTACCTATCTGTCCTATGATGATGTTTCCCAGACACAATCAGAACTGGATCGGCTGATGCGGGTAGTAATTGAACAGGCGGCATATGACTGAGAAGAATCGGGTTTTTTGTGAGAGATAGTGGTAAGCCGGTCTTCAGACGAAAAGAAATGACAGGAGAATGGAACACAGAGAAACGATATAAGAAAGGCAGGATAAGACATGTATTGTACAAATTGCGGAACAGAAAAATACGAAAATTGCAGCGGTAATCAATCTGGTTTGCGGCGGATTGATGTTTCTGCTAAGTCTTGACTCTGAGTTTGACTGGGAACTGGCGCCTTTTTTCCTTGGAATCTGTTTTTGCGTAACCGGAATCTTACAGCTGCTGAAAAACAAGCAGAAAGCAATTGCGATTATTCAGATTGTCTTTGGCGCATTCTGCGCTGTGCTGTCGCTGGAACTGACCTACGACTGGGAGTACATCGGATTCCTGGCAGGCACAGGGCTGCTGGTTGCAGGTATTTTGAAATTGCTGAAGAAATCGGAGAAAGCGGTTGGCATTGTGGAAATCATCTTTGGCGCTTTGACTGCTGTCATGGGATTCGAATGTATCGATTGGGCCTGGGGGGGTACCGGAATCTTTTCGGGAGCTGCTTTAGCGATTGAAGGAATTATTCGGGTAGTGGATGCGAAGCGCAGATGATTGTTTGAGGAGCAGAATCTATAAAACGGTTGTTTTTGATGCTCATTTGTGGTAAATTATTATTACAGGTTATGAGAAAATAAAGATGAGGTTCCAGGTGAGCTGGCACGTTTTCTGGATTATGTAGGTGATCCGGCGAGCGGGATGAAGAGCAATGACAAGTTTGTGTCATTGTTGGAAGAGAAGATTGCAGCCATCAAAAAGGACCGGGAATGGAGTGGCAAGTATATGCTGTTTGAGATTATGATGGCGGAAGAGCGCAAGGCCGGGCGCGAAGAAGGGCTCGAGACTGGCCGCCTGCATCAGCTGGTTGAGCAGTGCTGCAGGAAGCTGGCAAAGGGGCAGTCGGCAGAAACGATTGCCGATGCGCTGGAATCCGATCCGGAAGAGATTGCGCGGATTGTGGAGGCTGCCGGGCACTATGCGCCGGACTATGACGCAGAGAAAATCTGTGAAGAACTGCTGGAAATGAAGCAGAAGAGCGAAACGTAAGGGTTCGCAGCTGGAAGAAAATCTGTGTACAGAAGATGGAAGGAAACTGCTGCAAAGGTGGATTTGATCTGCTTTTGCGGCAGTTTTTAATGTGTAGTGAGAGTTTGTTTGCCGGAAATCCGGCATGACTGAAAATGAGAGGGCGATGGAACGGCAAAAAAACGTTGCAACGTCTTTTTTTGTGTGACTACTCAAAATGGGCGACGGAAGAAATGAAATTTGCTATTGTGAGAGTAAAACATTTCTGCTGGAATGACAGAATCTGTCATGCTGAAATGGTATCCTGATTTCACCATGACAAATGCTGCCAGAACCGGTGTGCACAGCTGTGAATTCACGACCGTGAACCGGTGAGGCCGGCGGCAATTCCGGGTCATGGGGATGAATGAGCTGGAATTTACAAAGTGGAGATGGGGGGAAGGAAACGAATGGAGCGAACGATGGGGAGAAGGATGGAGCACGAACTTCGAATCCGGAATGGAAAGGCGATTCTGAAACGGGTCATGGCAGCTGCGCTGGTGAAGGCCGTCTTCTGACCAAGGCGGAGGAGGCGAACCGCTATCATGTGGATGAGCGTTCGATTCAGCGGGACATTGATGACATCCGTGCGTTTCTGGATGAGCGCACGGTTCGCGGATCCGGTGACGGCAGGAGGGTTCTGTACAGCAGGGAGAAGAAGGAATTTCTGATGACCGGCTGTGAGGGTTCCCTGATGGATAACAGTGAGATTCTTGCGGTCAGTAAGATTCTGCTGGAGAGCAGGGCGTTTACCAGGCTGGAGATTTCGCAGATTCTGGAGAAGCTGATTCTTGGCTGTGTTCCGCAGGTGAACAGGAAGCTGGTGTCGGATCTGATTGCGAATGAGAAATTCCACTATGTGGAGCTGCACAACCGGTCTCATATTAAGGACAGGCTCTGGGAGCTGGGAAGAGAGATTGAGGAGTGTAATCTGCTGGAGCTTGTCTATGAGAGACAGGTAAACGTGGTTTCGACGGTGAAGCGTGTGGTTCAGCCGACGGCGCTCCTGTTTTCGGAGTATTATTTTTATCTGATCGCATATATTGTGGAGCCGGATGAGTCCGGGGAATACCGCAGGAAATATTCCTACCCGGCAGTTTTTCGAATCGACCGGATTAAGGACTGCAGGGAGATTGGACAGAAGTTTCAGATTGCCTATGCGAGCCGGTTTGAAGAGGGGGAGTTCCGCAAGCGGATTCAGTTTATGTATGCGGGGGATCTGGTGCATCTGCAGTTCCGCTATTGTGGAAACAGCCTGGAACCGGTGCTGGACCGGCTGCCGACGGCGAAGGTGAAAAAGGAGACGAAAGACGGCGCGGTGATGGAGGCCGATGTATATGGAAAAGGTGTGCTGATGTGGATGCTGAGTCAGGGGAAGAAGGTGGAAGTGCTCAGACCGGATTCGGTGCGCGGGGAGATGAAGAAGACGTTGGAGGAGATGCTTCGGATGTATCAGTAGGGAGAATGAGCGGATAGGATGTTCATAAGAAACTGGTTGTGCTTTTTCGATGGATATGTTAAACTATGTATACAGATTTTCTTCAGGAAAGGACATAATGAGTATTAAGAATTTCAAAGCACTGACGATTAAGGATTCGTTCATGTTTTTTGCTGTGATGTCAGATCCGAATCAGTGCCGGAAGCTGCTGGAAATGGTTCTGGAAATGGAGATTCTGGAAGTCGCGGTCAGCGGCGAACACACATTAGCCTACCATCCGGACTACCGTGGTGTGCGTCTGGATGTACTTGCAAAAGAGAAGGAAACGCTGAGACGGTTTAACGTTGAAATGCAGGCACAGCAGAAAGCTGGTCTGGAAAGACGGAGTCGCTATTATCACAGTCAGATGGATATGGATGTGCTGCTGTCTGGAGAGTCTTATGAAACGCTTCCGGATACCTATGTGATCTTTGTCTGTGATTTTGATCCGTTTGGAAAGAAGAAGTATCGTTATCGTTTTGAGATGACGTGTGAAGAGACAGAAGATAAGTTAAAAGATGGTACATATACGATTTTCCTCAGCACAAAGGGGGAAAATAGAGAAGAGGTTTCTGAGGAGCTGGTGAGATTCCTGGAATACGTTGGTGATCCGGGAAGCGGAGCGTGCAGCGGGGATACATTTGTATCATCGCTGGAATCGCAGATCGCAGCGATCAAAAAAGACCGGGAATGGAGTGGCAAGTATATGCTGTTGGAAATTATGATGGCGGAAGAACGCAAGGCTGGAATGCAGGAAGGCCGAGAGGTCGGTCTGCAGGAAGGTCGTGAGGCTGGCCTGCAGGAAGGTCGTGAGGCCGGGCGTTTGTATCAGTTGGTTGAGATGTGCTGCAGAAAGCTGGCAAGGGGGCAGTCTACAGAGATGATTGCAGATGCGCTGGAAGCGGATGTGGATGAAATTCGTCGGATTGTGCAGGCCGCCGGATGCTATGCACCGAACTATGACGCAGAAAAAATCTGTGAAGAGCTGCTGGAGATGCAGCAGAAGAGCGAAACATAAGAGGTCGCAATTGGAAGAAAATCTGTGTACAGAAGATGGAAGGATACTGCTGCAAAGGGAGAGGAAATCTGCTTTTGTAGCAGTTTTGATTTACGCGGGCAACGAGTCGGGCGAGGGCGCTTGCGCACTCATCAGACGAGCGCCGCGATAACGGGAGAAACTCGCGCAGCGTGTTTCGTCTCGTTTACGCGGGCAGGCGAGTTTCTGCTCGTTATCGTTCAATTAGATTCTCCATTGTGCATCCCAAAGCCCTTGCGAGTTTATATATGGTATCCACACTTGCTTTGTTGATGTTTTTGTTTCGCTGTCCATACATCTGGATCGAGCGAAGGCTGACACCGGAACGCTTGGCTAACTCCGTTTGTGTAAAACCATATGTCGTGCGAATGCGTTTTAAATTAGTTTCTGGATAATACTCCTTTATTTTTGAATCTGCAATGTCGACGAATTTTGTGATATCCGCTTCGTGGAGCGTGTAATACATTTGCTGCAAATCCTCAAACGAGAGGGCATTGAAAATGTCGTTGTACTTTCGGTCGGAATACCATTGGTAATAGGCAATCGCCCACCCAATCCAGTATTCTTTTGATCGTCCAAAATGTTCCTGAGGTTGTATTTGAAGTTCTTTCCCCGTGGTTTCCTTCAAAATCTCACGGACAATTTCAATTCCGCTTTTACCTGCAAGGCAAGCAGGTTCACCGTTTTCGAGTCGTTTGCTTACAGAACTCGCAAGAAACAGTTTCACAAAGTCGGTTCCTGGAATGCCGCAAGTATTGACTGCGTAATTAAAGGCATCACCAATCACTGACTGTGCCTTACTCAGATACATTTCCTGGTATGCGCGGATCATTGTTTTGAATGCCTCCTCTCATGATATCCTGAATGTATAGTCCGTCACTCTCTTCTTCAAGTATTTCCAGATATCGTTGATTTGCTTCATCATTTCTGGCTTTGCGCAGAACGTAATACTGGTCTTTTCTAACTGCATCAAAGCCTTCGTATTTCAGTTTGGAAAAGGCAAACTTTGATTTAATCACGATTTGTTCGCCCAGTTTTCCAAGCTGCATGGCGCGTGCAAGCTGTTCTACCGTAATACCGTTATTAAGGAATGACTCGGCGTAATCAAAATAGGAATCGTCCGCACGGTAACCTGTAATCAAATCATAGGCATTTACATTTACATAAAAGTGATCAAGCAAATAGCGTTTTGCCCGTCTTGCAGCAGGAGTCTTTATAGAAAACAGACGATGTTCCACCAGGACAGCAATCCAGTTGAGGATTGTGTAATCGGGACTGTTCAAATGCAAAATGTTTAATATTCGGTATCCAGCGTATAGCGGTTGGAAAAACCATCACGCAGGGAAGATACCGCCCACTCTTTTGCAAGTTCCTCATTTGCAGTACAGTAGAAGCCAGGGCCAAAGTCGTTATTTTTCCTGCCTTCACCAAAAATCGGCTGTACTATATTTTTTTCTGAACCGTGGTATAGCGTGATCTGTTTATCCATTTCCCGACCTCCATTCCTTTTTATTGCTATTGTATCACTGTGGTGACAGTAAATCAATTGTTTTGGGAATTCTATATCGCCAAAGTGATACAAGATGTGAATGGAAGGAACCAACCTGATGATCAAGCAGCGGAAGAAAGCGATGAGGATGACAGAAAATGTCATTGGCTCAAAATGTTTTCCTTATATGGAAACGCAGGCATTCAAAATTTTTCACAGGCTACACCACTGACTGAAAGCGAGACAGGAATCCGGGGGATTGGGCGGAAGTGTTCGTTGACCCGAAGGGGGAATGGGAATATAATGGATGGAGAAAAAGCGGACAATGGAAATCGCCGGCAGCGGCTGTGCGCCGCCGATGGATGAAAATGCACAGAGAGTGTGTGTGGACAGGAGGAAACGGAGTGAGGGTAAGGAACCGGAAAACGGAGAAGCGAGAGACTGGGAACGGGAAGGGAATGGACGGAGCGACCGGGCAAAAAGGCAGGGGAGCATGTGGTTGTCTTCATCAAATGTCGATGCTGTGGTCTCCAAAGCAGCGGCTGAAAAGCCTGCTTCTTTTTCTGTGCCTGAGTTCTGGCTGGATGGCAGAGGCGGAAGCTGCGGATGCGACAGGCTTGGAAGGCGCCGGCAGTGAGATTTGTTATTATGAGAAGAAGCATGACCGGAAGATGGTTCGTTCCGGGATGATCGGAACCTGTGAAGGCGTTACCTATACGTCAGAAGATGCCGGATTTCTTGGCGGAGAGGAAGATCCCTGCTGGGATGCATATTGCGGGGAGGAGCAGATTCGTCTGTTGAATGAACCGTTTCGGGACTGTAAATATCTGGAACCGGGAGAGAAAGCTGCTGTATTCTCGCTTTCAGTGTTCGAAAAGACGAAGGAAGCGTTCTATCTGGTTCTGTATACGGAAAATTATGTGATTTTGGAAGACGGACAGGAACCGGTGAGTGTCAATACTTTTTTGCTGCGGATGGAAAATGACGGAAGCACAGAGGTGCTGGATGCCCGTTTCAGTTCGTAGAGGGAACCGGGGTGGCGGAAACGGATCCGGTGGGACGGTGCGATACCGGAACAGGCAAATCGGAGCATGGAAGGAAGGCTGGGAGAGGGAGTTTCATGAAGAGTCAGGCGGATTCAACAGCAATCTTACTCAAAATGATTTATTGAGATCGGTATGTGGATGCGGTTCAGACATTGGTGGAAGTAACCGGGTGTGCTCCTGGGACGGCTGTTGGCTGGATGGAGCAGCTTGCGGAAGGCGAGGAGGTTCGAATCGAGGTTTCCGGGGCGGAAGCGGCGATTGCGCACCTGCAGGAGGCCGGGATTCTTGCGGTGACAGAGGCAGATGATTTTTTGAAGCCTGGACAGGGAATTGGTGATGGGAGCGTTGGTTTCGGACAGGCAGATGATGCGAATGATGTGAACGATGCGAATGATGCGAATAAGGAGGGGCATTCTGAGAATACCGGGAAGACGGCAAAAATTTCTGGAAAGACTCCAGGAAGGACTCCGGGAAAGACTCCAGGAAGGACTCCAGGAAGGACTCCTGCCCCAATTATCGCAACGCTTCTGACCAGGAGCAGCGCAGCGGTGGTGACAGGAATTGCAGCCGGTGTGCTGGCTCTGTATGTTCTGCTGGGACGAAATGTGGTGCAGACGGATGTTTTTGCGGATCTGCCGGTGGGAGCGGAGATGCTTACCGGCTCTTATGCGGCAATTTATCAGAATGTGAAGCTGGAGCTTTCTGTGGATGAACAGGGACGATTTCTGTTGACCTACGATACACCGGAGGTCACATGGACGCGGATTCCATGCAGTGAGATTGTGAACAGTGACGGAATGACGACGTTGATTTTTGACATTGCAGCATATAATCCGGACTATTCCGGATATGTGAAGTTTCAGTATCAGGAAGCTTTTCATGGTTCTTACAGCTGCAATTCATGGGTTCAGTCGCAGCGTGATTTTTCTGCATGGCAGGCAGCAGGAAGTGTGGGAACGTATGAAGATCGGATCACGGATACCGACTCCTTTGATCTGCTTTTGAAACGGACGGATCGGGCGGAAATAGTTCCGGGTGCAGAAGGGGAAAAGGGAAAGCTGGAGGCACCGGAAGAAGAAAAGCAGGAAACGTCGGAAGAGGAAACGCAGGCGGCACTGGAACAGGAAATGCCAGAGCAGGAAACGCCGGAGCAGGGGGCGGAAGAATGGCTAAACGGAATGGGAATTGTGGAAAATGGTCCCTGGTTTTATGAAAATGAGAATGGGGACTATGTCCGGATTGTTCGCAGAAACGATGGGGCAGGGTATCAGATCGAGCTTGCAATCGAAGGAAAGACAGCGGCGCTGGAATGTTTCAGCGAGTATGCGGATGAAGAGAAAATGCTGTTCTGGCAGGAGATGGAGGGCAAGCTGGTTCTGTATGGAAAAATTGAGTGGGACAATCATTACGATGACATACGGGTCACAGTGCTGGATACGTCGTATCCGCAGCTTGCTTCGGGGGCAATGTTTTATATGAGACGTTTGGATGGGTAAATGGTAAAATGATGCGTGGGTGAGTAGTGGATGAAAATGATTTTGATTTTCATGGGCAGGTGTGTGAAGAAACATGCTTTTTGTGTAAAGGAAAGAGCGGAAGTGCCAGAGATTCGAATTAATAGTTGTAGAGCGCTGAATCTTTTGTTATAATATAAACAGAACAAATCTTTATTATAAAGAATTGCGAATTGTAAAAGTAGCCGGGAAAAGAGTTGTGGTTATGTCAAAGAGGATGGAAAGCCTGATGGAACAGTACATTGCAGCAATTCGAATGATATATGGAGATCATTTGCGCAAAGTGGTTTTATATGGTTCGTATGCCAGAGGGGATTTTAGACCAGATTCGGATGTGGACATTCTGATATTAACAGATATATCGGATATGGAACTGAAAGCATATAGCCAGCAGCTTGCCTATATGACGTACGATTTCAACATGGATAATGATCTTGATATTAAGCCGATAGCAAAAAGTGAAGCACATTATAGCAAATGGCGTGATAATTATCCATTCTATGCCAATATTCATAAAGAAGGAGTAATTTTGTATGGGACAGCATAATGATATCGGCACGATACAAGTCTGACCGGAAGAGATAACCGATTTTTGTAAGGAAATGGAAATCTTGCGATTTGAGTGCATATACTGATTACAAAAAGCCTTCGAGGTTCACCGCAATGAGAATTTCCGCAGCGCAGACCGAAAGCAGTGCAACAGACCGCGGCCTGCTGAAAACGATTGTTACCTCTGCGTCCAATAATTATCCAATCCAGAATGCGACGGTGTCCATATCCACCATCGAAGAGCCGGACCGGATCCTGGAGGAAGTGACAACGGATTCCACCGGCCAGACAGAAGATGTTGAAGTTTCAACTCCGCCTTTTGACTACAGTCAGCAGCCGGAGGAACCGCGTCCCTACGCGGAACTGCTGCTTAGGATCACGGCGCCCGGCTTTGAACCGCTGGTGATCCGCGGAACGGAGGTGCTGCCGGAACGGACGGCGATCCAGGAGGCGCGGCTCCAGCCGGATGCCAGCCAGCAGCCGACCCAGAACGTGGATATCCCGGATCACACACTGTATGGGGAGTACCCGCCGAAGATTGCGGAAGACGAAGTCAAGAGCATTGTGGGCAGCGGCGAGATCGTTCTGAGCCGTGTGGTTGTGCCCGAAACAATCATTGTGCACGATGGGGTGCCCCAAAATGCATCGGCAAAAAATTACTATGTGCCTTACCGGGACTACATTAAAAATGTGGCTTCCAGCGAGATCTATGCAACGTGGCCACAGAACACCATTGTTGCCAATGTGCTGGCGATCATGTCGTTTACGATGAATCGGGTGTACAGCGAGTGGTATCGGAATAAAGGTTTTGAATTCACAATCACATCGTCCACCGCCTATGATCAGAAATGGATCTACGGGCGGAATGTGTTTGAGTCCATTTCCGAGGTGGTTGATGAAATTTTTGATCAGTATCTGGCAAGGCCGGATGTGAAGCAGCCCATTCTGACACAGTATTGCGACGGCAAGCGGGTGACCTGTCCCAACTGGCTCAGTCAGTGGGGAAGTCTTGGACTGGGAGAGCAGGGATTTACGCCGATTGAAATCATTCGATATTACTATGGGGACGATATGTATATTAACACGGCGGAACAGATTTCCGGAATTCCGGCATCCTGGCCCCGGTATGATCTGACTGTCGGCAGCAGCGGGGATAAGGTGCGCCAGATGCAGGAGCAGCTGCTGACAATCTCCGGCGTCTATACATTGATTCCGACCGTGATGCCTTCCGGTTACTATGACGAAGCAACCGCGGACGCTGTCCGGGTGTTCCAGAGCATCTTCGGTCTGCCGCAGACCGGCGTTGTGGATTTTACCACATGGTATAAGATCAGTCAGATCTATGTGGGAATTACAAGGATTGGGGAATTGAATCCGTAAGTGCGGGAAAGAATCGGAAGAAAAAGAACTCCGCCCGAACGTGCCAGTGACGCGTTCGGGCGGAGCTTTTTCAGGGATTCTTTTTCAAAAATTTTTCTCAAAGATTCTTTTTCAGGGATTCTTTCTGTTATTCCTGATTCAGCTCCAGAATCTTACAGCAGTTCGGATTGTCCACACGGATCGGCAGACCGCACATAACCATCAGGTTCTTCTCATAGTTCAGTGTGAAGAAGGTCAGAGTGCCGGAGTCGTGGTTTACGCTGACAACATGCTTGTCGTCCGGGAAGATGTCCAGCTCCTTCGGGTAGTCGCCGCTGACCGGAAGGATGAACTTGTTGTAGAGCAGGCCGTTGTCCTTATCTCTCTTGTACATGGCAATGCTGTTGTCGCCTGCGTTGGTGCAGAACACGTAGCCGCCGTCGTGAGAGAAACGGAGTGCACAGGCAGCGTTGATGGATTCACACTTCTTTGGAAGCGTGGAAACCAGCTGCTTGAACTGGAACTTCGGTTCATCCGGATCCGGGATGTAGTTGTAGACGGTGACATAGTTCTTCAGCTGGGAGATCATGTACATGTGGCGGCCGTCCTCAGAGAACTGGAGATAGCGGGGGCCGGAGTTGAGCTCGCAGTGGATGATGTCAACCAGGTGCAGTTCGCCGTCATCGTGGTCAAGCTTGTAGACCTTGACATTATCTACGCCGTTGTCAACCATGCAGATGAAGTTCTGATCCGGGGTGAACTGGGCGCAGGTGATGTGCGGACGGAAGTTGCGCTCGGCAACGCTGCCGTAGCCGCGGTTGAACACTTCGGAAACGATGGCGCCGACACCGCCGTCTTCGCGCAGGCGCAGAACGGTCATTTTACCATCGTGGTAACCGGAAGTTACGAGGAACTTGTTCGGCTTGTCCACAGTCAGGTAGCAGGTACGCATGCCGCGGATCGGGGCAACATTGATCAGCTCCAGATCGCCGTCGGGAAGGATGCGGAACGCTGCGATGCCTTCGTCAACGATGCTGTAGAGGAAACGGCGGTCGTAGGAAAACGTGATATAGGACGAGTTGTTTACTTCAATTTCCTTACGCTTGGTGAAGTAGCCCTTTTCTACATCCACATCGAAAATACAGATTCCTTTACTCTTTCCATAGAAAGTATAGGAACCAACATATGCTACATATTTTTTTGACATAATCTGCCTCCTGTATGTGCCACAATTTAAAGTACGCGGGCTGCGGATTTCCGAAAAGGCGCACGCCTGCGTGTACATCTGACGATATCATACCACAAAGCGAAATGGATGTAAAGCAACAATGTTTGGACTTGGCGGGACATTTTCTCCGAGTCGGATGCTGTCGAAGCAGGAAAAAGAAAAATGATTTAGGGAAAGCTATTGACTTTGATAGGGAAAGATGTATAATAGGGTCTTGTAAAGTTTAGTTTTACTAAATTTGATGTTTAAAATTTCTGTTAGAACAGGATAACTAAACAAACGGTTTAACGGAAGCTGACTGCATCCCGAAACGATCCGTAAAAGCGTTTTTGCCGGATCAGGTGCACAGGCGGAGAGAAACCATCAAACAAAAGAAAGCTGGAAAATATGATTAAGATCGGTGAACGAATTAAGCAGTACCGGATATTGAAGGGATTGACACAGGAAGAGCTGGCGGACCGTACAGAGCTCAGCAAGGGATTTATTTCCCAGGTAGAACGGGAACTGACGTCGCCGTCCATTGCGACCCTGATGGATATTCTGCAGGGCCTGGGCGTTTCTGTCAGTGAGTTTTTCAACGAACAGCAGGAAGAACAGATTGTCTTTGGGAAAGAGGATTACTTTGAAAAAACGGATACAGAACTGTGCAATACGATTCAATGGATCATTCCCAATGCCCAGAAGAACGAAATGGAGCCAATTATGCTGAAACTGGAGCCGGGAGGTTCTACCTATCCGGACAATCCGCACGAGGGAGCGGAGTTTGGCTATGTGCTGAACGGCAGTGTTATCATCATCCTTGGCAAAAAAAGTTACAAGGCGAAAAAAGGAGAATCCTTTTACTTCCGATCAGATAAGACCCACTATCTGACCTCGAAAACAGGTGCGACTGTCCTTTGGGTAAGCGCACCGCCCAGCTTTTAACCCGGAAGGGTTGCGCAGGCAAAGGGGAGCCTGCTTCAGAGATCACATCGATTGCGGGAGGATGGCATGAAAACATCTATGATTAATCTTCAGGGCATCACAAAAACCTATGACGGACAGATGATTTTGGATGATCTGAACCTGGATATTTATGAAAATTCTTTTGTTACGCTGCTGGGTCCCAGCGGCTGCGGAAAAACAACGACTCTTCGTATCATCGGCGGATTTGAAAAGCCGGATAAGGGAACTGTTCTGTTTCAGGGAAAGGATATTACGGCGCTTCCTCCCTATAAGAGAGAGCTGAACACCGTGTTCCAGAAATATGCCCTTTTCCCCCACATGACAATCGAAGAAAACATTGCGTTTGGTCTGAAGATCAAGAATAAGAGCAAGCAGTATATTCGCGATAAAATCACCTATGCGCTGAAGCTGGTTAACATGGCCGGCTACGAAAAGCGCATGCCTGACTCCTTAAGCGGCGGACAGCAGCAGCGTATCGCCATTGCGCGCGCCATTGTAAACGAGCCGAAGGTTCTTCTTCTCGATGAGCCCCTGGGCGCTCTGGATCTGAAGCTGCGCCAGGACATGCAGTACGAGCTGATCCGGATGAAAAAGGAGCTGGGAATCACGTTTGTCTATGTCACTCATGACCAGGAAGAGGCACTGACCATGTCTGACCACATCATCGTCATGAACCAGGGCTACATCCAGCAGCAGGGATCTCCGGAAAAGATCTACAATGAGCCGGAGAACGCGTTCGTTGCCGATTTCATCGGTGAAAGCAACATCATCAGCGCAACCTTCATCAAGGATGAGGTAGTTGAGATTCTAGGTAAACGGTTTGCGTGCGTGGATAAGGGCTTCGGTGTCAACCGTCCCATCGACGTGGTGATCCGTCCGGAGGATGTGGATCTGCTTCCGGAAGGACAGGGGACGCTTGACGGTGTCGTTTCTCATCTGATTTTTAAGGGCGTACACTACGAGATGGAGGTGCAGGCCGGCGGCTTTGAGTGGCTGGTTCACAGCACAGACATGTTCCCTGTGGGCGCAAAGGTCAGCATCCATGTGGATCCGTTCGATATTCAGATCATGAATAAGCCGGAGTCCGAGGACGAGGAGGCGATGGGAGTTCATGAATAAATTCAAAGTCAATACAAAAAGTCTGCTTGCAGGCCCCTATCTGGTGTGGATGATCGGCTTTACGGTGATTCCGCTTCTGATGATCGGCTGGTACGGACTGACGGACCGGGAAGGCAGTTTTACGCTGGCCAACATCGCTGCAATTGCGGATGCGGACCATCTGGAGGCCCTGGGACTTTCCCTGCTGCTTTCTCTGGCGTGCACCATCGTCTGTCTTCTGATCGCCTACCCGCTTGCCATGATCTTAAAAGCAAGCGGAATGGGAAAAGGCGCGTTCGTTGTCTTTATCTTCATCCTTCCGATGTGGATGAATTCCCTGCTTCGTACCTATGCCTGGCTCAATCTGCTGGATGACGGCGGAATTCTGAACCAGATCCTTTCGGCGCTTGGCCTGCCGTCCTTTTCCGTGGTGGGAACCAATCTTGCCGTGGTTTCCGGCATGGTCTATAACTATCTGCCGTTCATGGTTCTTCCTCTTTACAATGTCCTTGTGAAGATTGATGAGAATGTGATCAATGCGGCAAGAGACCTTGGAGCAAACAGCTTCCAGGTGTTCTACAAGGTTGTGCTTCCGCTGAGCTTCCCGGGAATCGTCAGCGGTGTGACCATGGTTTTTGTTCCGTCACTGACAACCTTTGCGGTTTCGGACCTTCTTGGTGCCAGAAAGATCCTGCTGATCGGCAACATCATCGAGCAGGAGTTTTCCACCGCAAGCAACTGGAATCTTGGTTCCGGTCTGTCGCTTGTTCTGATGGTATTCATTCTGATCAGCATGGCACTGCTTGATCGCTACGATAAAAACGGGGAGGGAACGTCATTCTGATGAAACGGTTAAAATCATTTTTCGCAAAGATGTACCTGACACTGATTTTTGTGTTCCTCTATGCCCCGATTGTTACGCTGATTGTCTTTTCTTTTAATGATGGAAAAGGCAGCCGCTGGGACGGATTTTCCATGCGCTGGTATGAGGAACTGTTCCAGAGCGAGATTATCATGGAAGCCCTCGGCAATACGCTGATGATCGCTCTTATTTCGGCTCTTGTGGCAACGGTAATCGGTACAGTGACCTGTATCGGCATTTCGGCTCTGCGCGGTGTTCCAAAGTCCATCTACATGGCGCTGAACAACATTCCGCTGCTGAACTCCGATCTGGTGACCGGTCTGTCTCTGATGCTTGTTTTTATCACGATCGGCATGACAAGAGGCTACTCCACAATCCTGATCGCCCACATTACCTTTAACATTCCCTATGTCATTCTCAGTGTCATGCCAAAGCTGCGCCAGTGCAATAGGTACACCTATGAGGCAGCTGTGGATCTGGGCGCGACACCGGTCCGTGCGTTTATGAAGGTGGTGTTCCCGGAACTGATTCCCGGCATCACGTCCGGCTTTATGCTGGCGTTCACCATGTCGCTGGACGATTTCATCATCACCCACTTTACCAAGGGAAGCGGCATCAACACTCTTTCCACGCTGATTTACAGTGAGGTTCGCAAGGGAATCAAGCCGACTATGAATGCACTTTCCACGATTCTGTTCGTGTCCGTTCTGATTCTTCTGATCATCACCAACATCCTGCCCAAACGCAGAGAGCAGCTGAGGGAGCAGGGAGAGCTGGAGGAAAGAGGACCGAAGAAGAAGCGGATCCTGGCGGTGGCTGCTGCAGCGGTTGTTGTGCTTGCCTGTGTCGGCGGATGGCAGATGTCTCAGAATCCCTATCCAAACGGCCAGGTAAAGGTCTTCAACTGGGGCGAATACATTGATGAAAGTCTGATCACGCAGTTTGAAGAGGAATATGGCATCGAAGTTGTCTACGATACCTATGATACCAACGAAGCCATGTATCCGAAGGTAATGTCGGATCCGACCATGTATGATGTGGTCTGTCCGTCGGAATACATGATCGAGAAGATGATCCAGAATGGTCTTCTTCAGGAAATCAACTGGGATCTGATTCCCAATGCGGTTAACATCGGAGAGGTGTACATGGAAAGCTGTACGTCCTTCGATCCGGGAAATAAGTACTGCGTACCCTACACGTTCGGTACCGTTGGTATTCTCTACAACACCACGATGATCGAAGAGGGAGACGTGATTGACAGCTGGGATGTTCTGTGGGACGAAACCTACGCAAACAACATCATCATGCAGGATTCCGTCCGTGACGCGTTCATGATTTCTTTAAAGCGTCTGGGCTATTCGGTGAATGAAACCGATCCGGAGGCGCTGGAAGAGGCCAAGGAACAGCTGCAGATTCAGTCAAAGCTGAACAAGGCCTATGCAGTTGACGAAGTCCGTGACAAGATGATCAATGGTGCGGCTGCGCTTGGCGTCATCTATTCCGGTGAGTATCTCTACTGCAAGGATGAGAATCCGGATCTTGCTTATGTGGTGCCGAAGGAGGGCTCCAACGTCTGGTATGATGCCTGGGTGATCACCAGTGGCGCGCAGAACGTGGAGAATGCCCACAAGTGGATTGATTTCCTCTGTGAGGCAGATGTGGCACTGAAGAATTTCGAGTATATCTGGTACGGAACACCGAACGCGGCGGCACAGGAGATGATTGATGAGGAAATCCTGAATGACAAAGGCGCGTTCCCGGACGAGGAGCTGATCAAAAACTGTGAGATCTATCTGTATCTGGGCGCGGAAATCGAGGATCTGTACTATGAGCTGTGGAAAGAAGTGAAATAGCTTTTCCCGTCTTCCATAAATTTATACTTGAAAAATTGGTGCTGGTGTATTACAATAGTTTCAGTGATTACCCGTGGCCTTCGGCTGCGGGTAGCTACTATATGTATGATGCGGGTATTTACCCGTTTATTAAATCAAACAAGGAGGATAAAAAGATGGCATTTAAGATTTCCGATGCTTGCCTTTCCTGCGGTTCCTGTCAGGGTGAGTGCCCGGTAGGAGCAATTTCTGAGGGAGCAGATCAGTACGTAATCGATGCTGACGCTTGCATTTCCTGCGGTTCCTGTGCAGGTGCCTGTCCGGTAGAAGCAATCAGCGAGGAGTAATTTCCAGGGACATATGAAAAAACAAAAGAGCAGCAGACATGAGAGTAAAATCGTGTCTGCTGCTTTTTTTGCTTTTGAATTCAAAGATTCAATTCCGGGTGGAAATATTGCAGAGAAGAATACTGATATCGTCTTCGGTATTCAGATGGATGCAATAGCGAGAGCCCTGAGTGGTGATTGACATAGTCTTCAACGAATTCCATGGCACTGTGAGAAATCTTATCAATGTTTTTTACCGTTTCTATGTATTCGTCTTTATCAATCAGGGCAATTGTGGCAGAATCAAGGTAGACCGGATTTTTGATGATAATGATTTTGGTATAATCCAGCCCGGACTTATGTGATCGGGATCGTTTGGTTGCGGTGAATAGAAACGCATAGTTATGGTTGATCTCGGTACGGTAGGGAATACAAATAAAATAGTCGTAGTGAGTCTGGAGGAGCAGACAGTTGTAGGAGCGTGTATTTTTAATCAGGATTTCCCGGTATTTCGAGTGAGGGTATGCCTGATAAAACAGGTCGGACAGTTTGAGTATCTGATAATCATAAGCAACACTGCACATAGAATCCCCCCCCGGTTGAATTACATGGTATTGGATTTGCGGATAACAGGCAGCAAAAAAGGAGGATATCCCAAATATCCTCCCTTAAAGTCATCGCTTCGGTCAATTTTTATTTTACCGACGAGTCAGAACCGTCACTCGTCTCATCAGTTCGGTCAGTTTTTATTTTACCGACGAGTCAGAACCGTCACTCGTCTCATCACGCGATGAAGAGATGTTCTCTCTTGCTTCTATTATACGCAGGAACGGATAAAATAGCAACATATTTTTGAGAAATATGTTCTGCAGTCAGTATAACAGATTAAGAATAAAATGGCAAGAAAAATCGTTCGACAAAAATCGAAAACGAGCTTTCTTGAAAAAATGATCTGATGATTGTGTGGCATTATTTCCTCTTTTTTCTCCGCCCTGTTGCCCTGGAAGCCGCTGCTTCCTGCATCGCTTTCTGATGACTGCGGATGGTCTCGTCAAGCTGCTGGAAGTGCAGCTCGTCCTGTTCCTGACGCAGACGGAGCAGATAGTTGATTTCGGTCAGCAGCTTGCCGCCGAGCTGCTCGGAGAGCAGGGCTGTGAACTGCTGCGCCTGGGACTGCATGGCACCGGCCATAGCGGCAGTCATGACGGTCTGAAACTGCTGCATCTTTTCCTCGTGGGTCAGCTCTGCCGGAGTCCTGTTGATTGGAATGACGTTGGAGGGGAGCTGGGCATCAGCCAGAGCAGTGCCAGAGGCAGAAAGCTCGGACGGCACATCGGAAACAGAAAATGGGGACTGCCCGGCGGAGCGGATGACGGCGTTTTCCGCTTCCGGATCAGAAGCGGAAGAATAGAGGCGGGTGTCAGCACCTTGTGTTGAAACGGAACGTTCCGGAATGGATTGCTCTGAAGTGGAACGTTCCGGAATGGATCGTTCCGAAATAGGTCGTTCCGAAATGGATTGTTCCGGAATGGATCGTCCCGGGAGAGATTGTTCCGGAATATCCGTAACCGATGCGGCCGTAAACTCAGAAGCTGACAGATGGGAAACATCACCGGAATCCGCTGCAGCAGCTTCCTCCGCCGTCGTTTCTGCTGCCATCCGGTTCATCTCTTCCGCAACGAGAGCAATGAATTCAAATTCGTCCTCATCCAGGCTTCCCAGCTTCGGCATGATCAGCTTGATTGCTTTCAGCAGGTAGCCGGCTTCCTTCAGCAGTTTGATCCTCTCAAAAATGAGCAGGTGTTCTTCTGTATAATAGCGATGACCAAGTTCGGTTCTGGGAATTTCCATTCCCAGCTCATCTTCCCAATAGCGCAGCACATGAGCTTCTACCTGAAGCTTTTTTGACGCATCAGAAATCATGTATCGCAAATCATTCATAGGGTCCCCCTTCTGCAGCGAATGCCTGTTTTTACAGAACGCACCCGCGCCATAACAGATTCATGGGAACAGTATAACAGAAAGAAGAAAAACTGTCCGGGAATTCCATCGACTGTTTCGACCTGTGTTCGGCGGATTATGCCAGCGGCATCCTCACCACATACTGAAACATCAGCATAAAGTGGCAGAAGCTTCCGCCAAGGCAGAAGACATGAAAAATCTCATGGGTTCCGAAGTTGGGATGGGCCGCATTGAATTTCGGCAGCTTCAGCGCGTAGATGACGCCGCCGATGGTGTAGAGCAGTCCGCCGCAGAGCAGCCAGTTGAACGCGGCTGTGGGAAGACCGGCGTGGATCTGACGGAAGGCGATGAGGCAGACCCAGCCCATGCCGATATAGAGAATGGAAGAGAACCATTTTGGACAGGTGACCCAGAATGCCTTCAGAAGAATTCCGACAAGCGCGATTCCCCAGACAAGAGCGCAGAGGAAGTAGCCCATGGGCGGTTCCAGGACGATGAGGCAAACGGGCGTGTAGGTACCGGCAATCAGAACGAAAATCATCATGTGATCCAGCTTTTTGAAGCGTTTATTGACTTTTTCTGTGCTGTTGATGCTGTGATAAAGGGTGCTCGCGCCGTAGAGCATGATCATGCTGAGAATGAAGATGCCGAGAGCGAAGGTGTAGATTCTGTTTTCCTGCATGGAAGCACGGATGAGGAGGGGGACAGCAGCGATCATTGCGGCGATGCAGCCGGCGAAATGGGTCAGAGCACTGGCCGGATCTTTCAGAACTTTTGTCATAAAGAAATCTCCTTTCTACATAACGTAGTAATCAAAACTATGTGAAGTAATATTTATATTATATCACATGGGAGCGGATGTCAATACAAAAAACAGAAAAGTTTTGTACATTGTTTTTCCGGGAAACTCTATGTTATACTTTTCTCATAAGAAACAAAAGAGAGAAGGAAAAGAGATGAAACAGATTTTCAGCTGCCTGAAGCCCTATGCCGGACGAATGACGGTAGGCTTCGTGATCAAAGTAGCAGCTACCATTGTCGAACTGCTGATTCCGTGGGCATTGTCGGTTATGATTGATGATATCATTCCGCTGAGCAATGTGGGAATCATTTTTGCCTGGGGCCTGGTAATGATCCTGTTTGCAGTTCTGGCGTTGGTAGGAAACATTGTTGCAAACCGGATGGCATCTCTGGTTGCGAGAAACACAACGGAGCGGATCCGGCTGCAGCTCTACAGCCGCATCAGCTTCCTGTCTGCGCGGCAGCAGGAAGCGTTTACCATGCCGTCCCTGATTTCCCGTGCGACATCGGATACCTACAACATTCACCAGATGCTTGGAATGATGCAGCGCCTTGGCGTTCGTCAGCCAATCATGCTGATTGGAGGACTGGCAGTGACACTGACCATGGATGCCAGTCTGACGATGATTATGCTGGCGATGATCCCGCCAATGGGTGTTCTTGTGTATCTGTTCAGCAGCCGCGGAATTCCCATGTACGGAAGAGTGCAGGAGGCGCTGGACCGTTTTATCCGTCTGGTAAGAGAGGACACAGCCGGTGTCCGTGTTATCAAGGCATTGTCTAAGACGGATACAGAACGGAAGAAGTTTGCTTCTATTAATAAAGAAGTGGTGGATAAGGAGTGGAAGGCCGGCATGGTCATGGGCGCCATGAATCCGGTCATGAGCTTTTTCCTGAATCTTGGAATGGTTCTGGTGATTTACTATGGAGCAGTTCGTGTAAACAGCGGTCTGACAAAGCCGGGTGTCATCATGGCATTTATGTCCTACGTGACGATCATCCTGAACTCGATTCTGTTCATGTCCCGCATGTTTGCGATTTTCTCCAAGGCAAGTGCTTCCGCAAAGCGAATCACAGAGGTGCTCAACACACCGGAGGATCTGATGATTGAGGAGCGGCCCGGTGTGGATCATTCCGCTCACATTGTGTTTGACCAGGTTTCCTTCGGCTATGAAGGTTCCGAACACAGCCTGAAGAACATCAGCTTCGAAGTGGAACGCGGAAAAACGCTGGGAATCATTGGAGCGACCGGTTCCGGTAAATCAACCATCATCAACATGCTCATGCGTTATTATGATCCGCAGGAAGGCGCAGTATTCGTTAATGGAATGGATGTCCGTGCATATTCCGGAAAGAATCTGAAAACCATGTTCGGTGTTGCATTCCAGAACGATGTTATTTTCCATGACACCATCCGTGAGAACATCAGCTTTGGCAGAAATCTTTCCGACGAGGAAATTTTGAAAGCGGCGAAGGCAGCGCAGGCGATGGAATTTATTGAAGAAAAAGGATTGGATTTCATGTTGGCGATCCGCGGAATGAACGTTTCCGGCGGTCAGAAGCAGCGCCTGCTGATCTCACGCGCTCTGGCGGGAAATCCACAGATTCTGATTCTGGACGATTCCTCCAGCGCGCTGGATTACGCCACAGACGCAAGGCTGCGTCAGGCAATCCGTCGTGAGTATTCGGACATCACAACCATCATTGTTGCCCAGCGAATCAGCTCTATCATGCATGCAGACCGGATTCTTGTTCTGGAAGACGGTGAGATCATCGGTGACGGAGTTCATGAGCAGCTGATGGAGACCTGTGATGTGTACCGTGAAATCAGTGATTCGCAGATGGGAGGTGGAGCACTTGGAGAATAAGAGAATCCATGATATTACGCTGGAAGAGATCGAAGCCGGGTGCGTCGCTCACCAGAAAGAAAACGCGAAACGAAACATGCGCGAAGAGTGTCTGGAGATTGCCAGACAGCAGCGGGAAAAGCAGAAGAATCAGTTCAAAGAGACCGGCGCAGGAAAGAAGAGCATTCTGCTTCGTCTTGGAAAGTATCTCTGGCGGTTCAAATGGCTGCTGATCGTAGCGATCCTGCTCAGCATCAGTTCCAATCTGCTGTCGCTGGTTGGTCCCCGTCTGTCCGGCTATGCCATTGATGCCATTGAACTGGGCGAGGGCAACGTTGACATGGATCGTGTCATTTATTACTGTAAGGCAATGGTGATTCTGTTTGCCGTTTCCTCCGTGCTGTCCTATCTGCTTCAGATGGTCATGCTTCAGGTGACGAGAAAAATCGTTTCCACCATGCGTTCGGAGATTTTTGATCACCTGTTAAAGCTTCCGGTCGGTTTTTACGATACTCATGCATCGGGAGACATCATCAGCCGGATCACCTATGATGTGGACACCATCAACACCAGTCTGTCCCACGATGTTGTCGCAATCTTTGCCAGTGTGCTGACAGTCATCGGCTCTCTGATCATGATGATTGTTATTTCGCCGCCGCTTGTGCTGATTTTTGTGGTGACAGTGCCCATCAGCATTGTCTTTATCCGGAAGCTGTCTTCCATTACAAGACCGCTGTTCCGCGCCCGCTCCGGTAAGCTGGGTGAACTGAATGGCTTTATTGAAGAAATGTTTTCCGGACAGAAGAGCTTAAAGGCATATCATCAGGAAGTGAACACAATCCACAAGTTCCAGCAAAAGAACCAGGAAGCGGTGGATGCCTATTACCGTGCCGATTACATGGGAAGCATGGTTGGTCCGTCTGTGAACCTGATCAACAACATCTCACTGGCGCTTGTGACGATTTTCGGCGCGGTTCTCTACCTGTTCAACGGCATCAGCCTCGGAAACATTTCTTCCTTTGTGCTGTATTCCAGACGGTTCTCCGGCCCTATTAATGAGTCTGCAAACATCATGAGCGAGCTGATGTCCGCACTGGCGGCTGCGGAGCGTGTGTTCCGTCTGATGGATGAGCTGCCGGAGAAGGAGGATGATGAAAAGGCGAAGATTCTGGGCGAAGTTTACGGCGATGTGGAGCTGAAGCATGTGGATTTCAGCTATGTCCCGGAACGTCCGCTGATCCGCGACCTGAATCTGACTGCCGACCGGGGAAAGCTGGTGGCAATCGTTGGACCTACCGGCGCCGGAAAGACAACCATCATCAATCTGCTGATGCGGTTCTATGATGTGAACGGCGGCGAGATTACGGTAGACGGACATGAAACACGCAGCGTAACCCGCGACAGCCTGCGCAAATCCTTTGCCATGGTTCTGCAGGATACCTGGCTGTTCCATGGAACCATCTTTGAGAACATTGCCTATGGAAATCCGGATGCGACCCTGGATGATGTGATCCGGGTCTGCAGGGCGGCAAGGATTCATAATTACATTATGCGTCTTCCTCAGAAATATGATACGGTTCTCAGTGATGACGGAACCAACATTTCCAAGGGACAGAAGCAGCTGCTGACCATCGCGCGTGCAATGCTTCTGGATGCCCACATGCTGATTCTGGACGAGGCGACATCCAACGTGGATACAAGAACGGAACAGCAGATTCAGGAGGCGATGCTGGAGCTGATGAAGGGAAAGACATGTTTTGTAATTGCCCATCGTCTGTCGACCATCCGGAATGCGGATACGATTCTTGTCGTGAAGGACGGACAGATTGTGGAACAGGGAACGCATGATGATCTGATGGAGAAGAAGGGATTCTACCGGACGCTTTATGATTCCCAGTTTGCAGGACAAAGCATCTGACCGGGAACCGATTGTCAGGAATTGCCAGGAATTTGTCACCTGTTCGATACAGGAAATGTGTGTTATAATGACTAGTTACCATTTGGAAGAAGTGAAAAGGGATGGAACATGCAGGGCAGAGGAAAAACCTCTGTCCTGTTTTGCCGAAACATCCGGGAAGATGTGCCAGTGACACATCTTCCCGGACGTTTCGGTTTCTGACAGGAATCCTGCGGACAACAAAAAAGCTCTGAAGAAAACTTCAGAGCTTCTTAGCAGCGCTACAAGGATTCGAACCTTGAAAATGCTGGAGTCAGAGTCCAGTGCCTTACCGTTTGGCGATAGCGCTTTGCTTGGAACGATCATTATAATAACTCATTCCGAAGGAAATGTCAATAGTTTTTTGAAAAAAATTAAAAAAAATAAAAACTTGAAAAATCGGCAGTTTTTTTCTTCCCCGTATTGACATGATATGCTATACTTACAGTGGCAGATTCTGTTTGTATGCTGCCGCATGTTGGGCTTCGCAGGCGGCGATGACCGTTTGCCTGACAGAAGGAAATAGCACAGCCCGTTTCTGAAAACGGGAAGTATCAGAGTGAGGATTCAAATGTATCAGTTTACCAGTAGAGTACGATTCAGCGAGACCGATGAGAATGGCTGTCTTACGCTGGCGGCAATTGTGAATTATCTGCAGGACTGCACCCTGTTCCATTCGGAGGAGCTTGGCGCAGGCGGTGCCTGGAACGCAAAACGCGACCGGGCATGGATGCTCAGCGGCTGGCAGATCGAAATCCGGAGGCGTCCCCGTTTTCTGGAGACCATTACGATTGTTACCAGACCATATCAATTTACAGGGATGCTTGGATACCGCTGGTTCGAAATTCTGGATGAGCAGGGGGAACAGCTGGTGTTCGCCAACTCGGTCTGGTGTTTTGTTCAGCCGTCAAAGATGCGCCCTGTCCGATTGACAGAGGAAGATATGAGACCGTATCTGCCCAACGACCCGGTGCCGGATTCGGCGTTTGAGCGAAAAATTCCGATACCGGGCAGCGGAGAAGTGATGGAGCCGATCATAGTCAGGAGAGATCATCTGGACACGAATCATCATGTAAATAACGGACAATATATTGTGATGGCTACCGACTATGTTCCGGAAGGATTTTCCTACAGGAAGATCCGTGTGGAATACAAAAATCAGGCTCGTCTTGGAGACCGGATCGTTCCTGTTGTGACGAGAGAAGAAGGAAGACTGACAGTGGTTTTAGGTGACGGAGCGAAGCTTGTGAACGCAGTCGTTCTGTTTGAGTAGGAAAGAGAGGAAAGTATGATCGAGTTAGGAAAGGTGCAGACCCTGAAGGTTCTGCGTGAAAAGGAATTTGGCGTGTATCTCGGGGAGACGGAGGAAGATACCGGAATCCTTCTGCCGAAGAAGCAGGTACCGGAAGGAACAAAGCCGGGCGACGAGATTTCCGTATTTGTTTATAAGGATTCCATGGACCGCGTGATTGCGACTACAAAACAGCCGAAGATCCAGCTGGGAGAGATGACTGTGCTGACTGTAAAGGAGAAGACCAGGATTGGCGCCTTCCTTGACTGGGGTCTGGAGAAGGATCTGCTGCTTCCGTTTAAGGAGCAGACCAACCCGCTTCGCCAGGGCGACAGCTGCCTGGTTCGTCTCTATGTGGACAAGAGCAGCCGTCTGTGCGCAACGATGCGGATCTATGACTATCTGCAGCCCAATGACCGGTATCAGGTCGGTGATCAGGTGGAAGGAACCATTTACCGTATTAATCCGGATATGGGCGCTTTTGTGGCCGTAGACAACCGCTATTTCGGAATGATTCCCAATCGGGAGCTGTTTGATAATTACCGCAGCGGCGATGTGGTTTCTGCGAGAATTACCCAGATCCGTGAGGACGGTAAGCTGAATCTGGCAATCCGCGATAAAGCGTATCTGCAGATCCGTTCTGACGCAGAGCGCATTCTTTCTGTGCTGAACGATTTTGGCGGTGTTCTGCCGTTTGGCGAGAAAGCGGATCCGGAAGTGATCAAGAGCCGGATGAAGATGAGCAAGAATGCGTTTAAGCGCGCCCTCGGCCATCTGCTGAAGGAAGGAAGAATTGAAACCGGAGAGGACAGCATTCGTCTGATTCGGTAAGAAGGAGGCGGGAACAGAGACAGGATCCAGGGCTGCTTCTGTTTCCGCTGTCTGTTATAAAAAGGAGGTTATCATGTCACAGTCAGCAAAACTGAGTATAACCTATCTGGCGACGGTCATTCTGATGATTGCGGTTTCTTCTCTGCTTGACATGCTGCCGGAAGGTGTGGAGCTGCCGTTTTTCGTGTCATCCATGCTGTCCCAGCTGATCATTCTTCTGCCGTCCATGGTTTTTGTGAAGGCGAACCGCAAGGATATCTACCGGATGGTTCCCCACAAGAATCTCAGCGCGGCTTCCATTCTCTGTCTGCTTGGCCTTATAGCTGCTATTGAGCCTCTGATCGCGTTTGCCAACTATGTCAGTTCTCTTCTGTTCGGCAACGCTGTTGAGGCGATGTCGGAAGATCTGTTTTCCGTGTCCACAGCAGCCAATGTGCTTCTTGTGGCGGTGATACCGGCATTTAGCGAGGAACTGGTTTTCCGAGGCATTTACTATAATGGATACCGGAAGCATGGATTCTGGAAAGCGATGCTGATCAGCGGACTCTTTTTCGGATTGCTTCACATGAACTGGAATCAGTTTTCCTATGGTTTTATTCTTGGACTTGTCCTTGCCGTGGTGATGGAAGCGACGGAGAGCATTTATGCGCCCATGCTGTTTCATTTCGGCATTAATTTCCAGTCAGTCATGATGCTTGCTTCCTATGAATCCGTGGAAGAATATAATGCGGTGCTGAAGTCGGGAAATGAAATGCTCTATGGCGCCGGTGCAGGGATGGCTCTGATCCAGAGCTGCATCCTGTTTCTGGCTGCTGCTGTTTCCGTCGGAATCTGCCTGCTTCTGATCTATGCGCTGGCGCGTCTGAATCACCGGACGGATTACATGAGCTGGATCATCGGTGCAGGAGAACGGCAGCAGCTGCGCTTGATGCACCGGGAGAAGCTGTTCAGCCTTCCCATGGCTGCTGCGATCCTTATCTGTGTCGGGTTCATGTGCCTGTTTCAGATTGGATAGAGGGAGATTCTGGCCGGGCCGAAGAACGGGCATAGCTCAGATAGGTATGAACGAGGTCATAGCACTCTTTTGCCTCCTCCGGACTGCAGCTGCTGAGCATCAGCGAGAGATCGCGGCGGAGATGGTAGCCGCCCGGTTCCCGGAGCGTGTGACTTTGAAATGCTTCCGGATATGTATTTTTTCCTTCCATCAGGTAATCATAGGAAAGATCCAGACGTTCGTGGAGCAGCCCCATGATTTTACGGGAAACCGGTCTGCTGCCGCGTTCCAGGGCTCCCAGATAGCTTGGGGAAATCCCCAGCAGCCGGCCGAACTCTTCCTGTGTCAGATGCCGGCGAAGACGTTCTGCGCGGATCCGGTTTCCGATCCGTTTCGCAGGGTCATTGGATAAATTCACATTCATATCAATCCTTTCCGACAGGTTCCGGACCAATCCGGAAGCCTGCCCTGAATCATTTTGTTTGTCCATTCTGGTGAGTGCCGCGAGAACAGGAGAAAATCCGCGCAGCGCGTTTCTTTTCGTCCTGACGCAACAGAATTTATCATTTGCAGGCGGTATGCTGACACTATACCGCAGATCCGCAGAAAAACCAAGGAAAATCCATCGCACGGAATGTCGCATTCTGTCGAAAAAGAAGAATTGCAGGAGGATATGCCATGAATATGTTTCAGCTGACCGGAAAAAAGAGAGCTGCCGCCGATTATCTGATGATCATAATCGGAACGGGGCTGATGGCGGTGGCTTCGGTCCTGTTCTATGATCCGTGCGGAATGGTACCGGGCGGTTTTACCGGCGCCGCGATCATTATAAAGGAAGTTTCTTCAAAATTCATTGATGGGGGAATTCCGCTGTGGATGACCAACATGGCGTTCAACATTCCGCTGATTCCCATCACAATTCATCTGAAAGGGTGGAAATTTGTGCAGCGCACCGTGTTTGCGTTTCTGAGCTTTTCCGCATGGCTTGCCGTGATTCCGGAAATTTCGATCAGCATAGATGGCGATCTGTTTCTGGTATCCGTTTTCGGCGGTCTTGTGATGGGAGGGGGAATTGCGCTTGTGTTTCTGGCAAAGGCAACAACGGGCGGAACGGATCTCTGCGGTGCAATCCTGCAGCGTTTTCTCCCCCATGTATCCATCCCGAAGCTGATGCAGGCGCTGGACGCGGTCATCATCTGTGCCGGAATCATGACCTTTGGCTTCCGGATGTCTCTGTATTCCATCATCACCACCTATCTGTGTGCCGTTGTCTCGGACCGGATGATGGATGGTCTGAAATTTTCCAAAATGGCATATATTATTTCCAACCAGGCAGACGCGATTGCAGAACGGATTCTGGTTGATATGGCAAGGGGCGTGACCGGTCTGAATGGAAGAGGAATGTATACCGGACAGGCGAAAAATGTACTCCTTTGTGTCGTTCCGCCGAAGGAAATTGTAAAAATTAAGGAAATTGTTCATTCAATTGATCAAAATGCATTTGTGATTGTGAGCGACTCCAGAGAGGTGCTTGGAGAGGGCTTTGTTGAATATCACCAATAAAAATGCGAAAAAGTGCGAACCAAAACGAAGAAAAAAGGCGGTGCCAAATTTGCTATACAAAATAGACAAGATAAAAAATTATTTTTGTGAGAATGAGATATGGCAACTTTCCGCCAAATGGTGTATATTTATACCATGTTAATCATCCGTTTTGTGAACGGGATTCATAATCTAGGGAGGAAAGTAAAATGGCAGGATTACAGTTAAAGAATGTATGCAAGGTTTACCCGAACGGCTTCGTAGCAGTTAAGGATTTCAACCTTGATATCGCAGACAAGGAATTCATCATCTTCGTAGGTCCGTCCGGATGTGGTAAGTCCACCACACTTCGTATGATCGCAGGTCTGGAGGAGATCTCCTCTGGTGAGCTGTGGATCGGCGACAAGCTGGTTAACGACGTAGAGCCGAAGGACAGAGATATCGCAATGGTATTCCAGAACTATGCATTGTATCCGCATATGTCCGTATATGATAACATGGCATTCGGTCTTAAGTTAAGAAAAGTTCCGAAGGCTGAAATTGATAAGCTGGTTCATGAGGCAGCTAAGATCCTTGATATCGAGCACCTGCTTGATCGTAAGCCGAAGGCTCTGTCCGGTGGTCAGAGACAGCGTGTAGCTATGGGACGTGCTATCGTTCGTAACCCGAAGGTATTCCTGATGGACGAGCCGCTGTCCAACCTGGATGCTAAGCTTCGTGTACAGATGAGAATTGAGATCTCCAAGCTTCATCAGAGACTTGAGACCACTATCATCTACGTTACCCATGACCAGACCGAGGCTATGACTCTGGGTACCAGAATCGTAGTTCTGAAGGATGGTATCATCCAGCAGGTAGATACTCCTCAGAATCTGTATGACAAGCCAGCTAACAAGTTCGTTGCTGGATTCATCGGTTCTCCGCAGATGAACCTGGTTGAGGCTAACCTGACTCAGGAAGGCAGCAACGTTGTTGTTAACTTCTGTGGCAACAAGATCGTTCTTCCGGAAGCAAAGAGCAAAGAGCTGATCAAGACCGGTTATGTTGGAAAGACCGTTACCTTCGGTATCCGTCCTGAGGATATCCACGATGAGGAAGCTTACGTTGCAAACGCTAAGGGCGCAACTCTTGAGGCTACTATCCGTGTATACGAGATGCTCGGTGCAGAAGTATTCCTGTACTTCGATCAGGGTGACACAAGCTTCACCGCTAGAGTAAACCCGAGAACAACTGCTAGACCTGGCGATAAGGTTACCTTCGCTCTTGACCTGACCAAGATCCATATCTTCGATAAGGATACAGAGCTGGTTGTTCTGAACTAATCTGAATTAGGGCTAAAAGGGAATTTGTTGCGGCTGCCTGAAAAGGCAGCCGTAATTTATAGAGGGAGATTCGATTTTCCCGCATGGCATTGTCTGACGGATGAACGCGAATGGGTTCCCACAGATGCTGCCGGTTACGAAAAAAAGATGGGGAGGAAATGTGAAAATTTTACATTTCCTCTTTTATTTTTCAGGAAAATGTTTTACAATAACAATGAGCGCCCAAATTGAGCCAGCAGAGTGGTTAGGTACGCTCTGACAATAACAGATCAGGAGAGGACAGTTTATGATTTCAAACCAGATTTTGCAGAACACAATTGACGGGATCAAAAATATCACAAAAGTAGATTTATGCGTATGTGATACGGACGGAAAGACGCTGGCTTCCACTATGGGAGAAACTGATATTTCAGAGGAGACTGTGTTGAATTTTGCCGTTTCTCCGGCAGACAGTCAGGTTGTATCCGGTTACCAGTTTTTCAAAGTTTTTGATGAGCATCAGCTTGAGTATGTGCTTTTGACAAGAAGCAGTAATGATGACATGTACATGATCGGAAAGATTGCCGCTTTCCAGATTCAGAACCTTTTGGTAGCGTATAAGGAGCGTTTTGATAAGGATAACTTTATTAAGAACCTGCTTCTTGATAATCTGCTGCTGGTTGACATTTACAACCGTGCGAAGAAGCTGCACATTGAGACTTCTGCCCGCCGCGTTGTCTATGTGATTGAAACAAAAAATGAGAAGGATACCAATGCACTGGAGACTGTGCGCAGCCTGTTCTCCAGCCGGAT
The DNA here is from genome assembly GCA_017472605.1 of Lachnospiraceae bacterium. Lineage (GTDB taxonomy): Bacteria > Bacillota > Clostridia > Lachnospirales > Lachnospiraceae > Anthropogastromicrobium. Next base: position 16,810 of record JAFUPV010000065.1, on the reverse strand, counting down.
CCATGATTTTATTACTGCGGTAGATGAGAAGAACATCATTTTTGTCAGAGAGGTTAAGTCGAATGAAACCTATGCGGATCTGGATAAGACAGCAAAGGTGATTGTTGACATGCTGAACACAGAGGCGATGAGCCAGGTTCATGTTGCTTATGGTACGATTGTAAACGAGCTGAAGGAGGTGTCCCGTTCCTATAAGGAAGCGAAGATGGCTCTTGAGGTTGGAAAGATCTTCTACAGCGACAAGAATGTGGTTGCTTATTCCAATCTTGGTATCGGACGCCTGATCTACCAGCTTCCGATTCCGCTGTGCCGCATGTTCATTAAAGAGATCTTCGAAGGAAAATCTCCGGATGATTTCGATGAGGAAACACTGACTACCATCAACAAGTTCTTCGAGAACAGCCTGAACGTATCCGAGACGTCCAGACAGCTGTACATCCACCGCAATACGCTGGTATACCGTCTGGATAAGCTGCAGAAGGGAACCGGACTGGATCTTCGCGTGTTTGAGGATGCCATTACCTTTAAGATTGCCCTGATGGTAGTAAAATATATGCATTATATGGAAAATCAGGATTATTAAGAGAATTTTGAGCATACTAGTACAGCATTTCGTAAATGATTACATGCTGTACCGCGCTGCATCCGGCAAATGCGGTGAGACAGCGGGAAGGTAAATGAATGGCAAATAGTAAGAATGGATTTTTCCGGGGAGTTGCTGCCGGAATTGCGTTTTCCGTTGCCGGAATTCTTGCGACGGGTGCTTTTCTGCATTTTTATGACGGGGAAACCAGTCTGCAGAGTGCGGTAATGGCATCCAGCAATACTTCGGAGGAGACGATCATCGACGCGGAACTGATCGGAAAGCTTCAGGCACTTCAGGAACTGGTGGATGAAGATTTTCTGATGGAAGCGGAAGATGCACAGGCATTTAAGGATGGAATTTACAGAGGATTCATGTCTGCTCTGGGCGATCCCTATTCCTGTTATTATAATGAAGAAGAGCTGGCGCAGCTGCAGGAGTCAACTTCAGGGGTATACAGCGGAATTGGTGTGATTGTGTCTCAGGATATTCAGACGGGACAGATTCGGATCACGAAGGTGTTTGAAGGCTGCCCCGGCGCGGAAGCCGGCCTTTTGCCGGAAGATATTCTGGTAGAGGCAGATGGAATGGATGTGACAGCGATGGATCTTTCCACAGCTGTTACCTATATCAAAGGAGAAGAAGGTACTTTTGTAACAATTAAGGTTTACCGCAGCACGATCAATGACTATGTGGAGCTGAAGGTGGAGCGTCGCTCCATCGAGGTGCCTACGGTTGAAGCGGAGATGCTGGAAGATTCGCTGGGGTACATTGTCGTGTCAGAATTTGATTCGGTAACGGCAGATCAGTTTGTGGAGGCAATTGAAGAACTGAAAGCCCAGGGAATGGAGGGGCTGATTGTCGATGTCCGCGATAATCCGGGCGGTCTGCTTGATGTGGTGGTCGAGATGCTGGATTACATGCTTCCGGAAGGCAAAATTGTCTATACGGAAGATAAGTATGGAAAAGGGGAAACCTTTACCTCCGATGCGGAGCATGTGTTTGATCTGCCGCTGGTCGTGCTGACCAATGAAAACAGTGCGTCGGCATCAGAGATTTTCGCCGGCGCGATTAAAGATTATGGAACCGGTACCATTGTCGGTACGACAACCTTTGGAAAAGGAATTGTGCAGCGAATTTATTCGCTGGGAGACGGAACTGCTGTAAAGCTGACTGTTTCCAGATATTTCACACCGAATGGTGTGTGCATCCACGAGCTTGGAATAGAGCCGGATGTGGAGATTGAACTGAATGAGGAACTTCGGACGGCTGTAACGATTAGTCATGAAGAGGATAATCAGCTGCAGAAGGCCATTGAGGTACTGAATTCGAAAATTGAGGAGTAAGTCCGGCAGAGGACGGAAAGAACCTTGGAGGAGTTAGTATGGATAACAATGAGAACAGAGAAAATCAGGAACTTGATCTGATTTCTGCTGAAGCGATGTGGGGAAAAAACTCTGCTGACGGCTCGAACGACCGGGCAGCAGCTCCCGCAGGACGCCGCCGCCCGGTGTCGGAAGAGGGAGAAATTGATGTGCGCCCAGTCAGACGCCGCCGCCTGGCAGAGGCAGGTGAGGAAAGCCAGGAAGAACGCCCGGTACGCCGCCGCCGCCCGGCAGAAGAAAGCGGAGAAGGTCAGGAAGAGCGTCCAATGCGCCGCCGCCCATCGGATGTGCAGGAAGCGGATGAGCTGGATGTACCGCCGATGCGCCGTCGTCGTCCGGTGGAAGAAAGCGGGATGACAGAGGAACGTCCGATGCGCCGCCGTCGTCCGGTGGAAGAAAGCGAGACGGCAGAAGAACGCCCGGTGCGCCGCCGCCGTCCGGTGGAGGAAAGTGGGGAGAGCCAGGAAGAGCGTCCGATGCGTCGCCGCCGTCCGGCAGAAGAAAGCGCAGAAGGTCAGGAAGAACGTCCGATGCGCCGCCGTCGTCCGGTGGAGGAAAGCGCAGAGAGCCAGGAAGAGCTTCCGATGCGCCGCCGTCGTCCGGTGGAGGAAAGCACAGAGAGCCAGGAAGAGCGTCCGATGCGCCGCCGCCCGGTGGAGGAACGTGCAGAAGGTCAGGAAGAACGTCCGATGCGCCGCCGCCGTCCGGTGGAGGAAAGGGAAGAGAGCCAGGAAGAGCGTCCGATGCGTCGCCGCCGTCCGGTGGAAGAACGCGCAGAAGATCAGGAGGAGCAGACTGCATTTTCCGGTTCGGTTTCGGATGAAACTTCCGAAGTTCGTCCGATGCGCCGCCGCGGAGAGGAAGAGGCTGCTGCAAGCCGGATTCCGGAAGACCGCGAGGAACGGAGAGCTGCACGTGAGCAGGAGCGGGAAAATCGCCGCCGCGCTGCAAAGGAAGAGGAAAATTCCGCGTTTGATGAGATGGATGACGAGGAAGAAGGAAGCGGAACGAAGAAGAAAAAAGGTCTTCTGGTCTTTTTGTCCGTCCTTCTGATTGCTTTAATTGCACTTCTGGCTGTGTTTATCTGGCAGCTGAAGGTTGTTCAGGATGGAGGTGATTCGTTCTTTAACAGCATTCTTAACCAGTTTGCTGTTGGGAGTAGCCCCACATTACCTGATTACAATGATCCTGCCAATCCGGTAGACAACAAAACGACTACAGCTGCAGAAGAGGCGTCTTCTCCGGCAATTTCGGAGATTGTGACGACGGAATCCTCCACAGAAGCTGTGAAGGAAACGGAGCCGTCGGCAACGGAAGATCCCAATGTTGCTCATTCCATCGGAATGCAGACTTATGAAAATGATGCAAATGGCAATCTGATCATCCCGGCACGTCAGGAAGGCTACATGCAGACTGCACCGGCCTGGGAATCGATTCTGGAAGCAACCAATGACAAAATTCTGGATGAAGCAAACTATCTGGCTGCCATGTATGATTATGATGCGGCAATTGCGCTTGTGAAGGGCGTTTCCGGTTATGAAAGCAATCAGGCTTACGTGGATGCCATTGCGTCCTATGAGCAGAAGAAGAGTGAGGCGGTTGTCTATGATTCCAACAGCACCATCCCCCACATCTTTTTCCACAGTCTTGTTGTGGACACCAGCCGTGCCTTTAATGAAAGTATTGCGATCAGCCCGGAGGACGGAACAGTCAAGGTTAATGCCTATAACTATGTTATGACGACCATTGAGGAGTTCTGTCGTATTCTGGAAGAGATGTATGACAGAGGCTATGTGCTGGTCAGCATCTATGACATTGCGGCTTATGAGACTGCAGCAGACGGGACTCAGGTTATGAAGCATCAGCCGATTTACCTGCCGGAAGGCAAAAAGCCGTTCATCCTGTCTGTTGACGATGTGAGCTACTATCAGTACATGATGGGCAAGCAGGGATTCCCGACCAAACTTGTGGTTGGTGAGGACGGAACTGTAGTGAATGAATATATCATGGATGATGACAGTGTTGTTTATGGTTCCTATGATGTCATGCCGATTCTGGATGATTTCGTGGAAGCACATCCGGACTTCTCTTACCGCGGAGCAAAGGGTATTATCGCTCTGACCGGATATAACGGTATCTTCGGATACCGCACCAGTGATTACTGGTATAACTGGAACTGTGAGTATTTTGAGGAGCGCCACGCAGAGACACGTGCCCGCCTCTATACCCATAACGACAACATTGAGCAGGACAAGGAAGCGGCCAGACAGGTGGCGGAAGCGCTGAAAGCAGACGGCTGGCTCTTTGCAAGTCATACCTGGGGACACAAGCTGGTTGGTGATACCAACAGCTATGAAACCGTTCAGTGGGATACGATGATGTGGGAGCGCGAGGTGGAGCCGCTGATTGGCGATACCGACATTATCATCTTCCCGCAGGGTGAGGATCTCTATGCCGGTTCCTGGCGCGGATATGATCCGGCCAACGCCAAGTACCAGCTGCTGAAATCAGTTGGTTTCGACTATTTCTGTAATGTAGACTCCAATCTGGGCTGGACCCAGCTTGGCAGCGACTATTTCCGCATGGGACGCGCAAATCTGGACGGTTCCCGCATGTGGGAGGCGCTGATGCATTATCAGGATCCGACCAATGAAAACTATAAGGATCGTCTGTCATCTCTGTTTGATTCCAGAGAGGTGTTCGACTGGTCCAGACCGACTCCGGTTGTAAAATAAAGGAACGGAATTGCCGGAGCGCAAAAGCGCGCCGGCAAGAAAGGGGCTGTCTATGTTAGATGCAGAAAAATCTCGGAAGATCTATGCGCAGATGAAAGAAGACCAGATGCAGTATCTGATTGTCAGCGACATTTCATCGATCAATTATCTTATTGGAAAACGGATTCATCCGGGAGAGCGTATGATGGTTCTGCTGTTTGATTCTGTGAAGGAGAAGGCAGTGTTTGTGCTGAGCAAACTGTTTCCGCAGGAAGAAGATCTGGGATGCCCGATCCTCTATTTCGATGATGTGGATGATTATGTAGGGATGCTGGCGGCACAGATGCCGGAATGCGGAACTGTCGGTATAGACAAAGAGTGGCCTGCAAGATTCCTTCTTCGTCTGATGGAACTGCAGCCGCAGAATCGCTTCATCAACGGTTCTTATGTTGTGGATCATATTCGTCAGATTAAGTCCGCGGAGGAACAGGAGCTGATGATTGCTTCGTCCCGCATGAATGATGAGGCAATGAGACGTTTGATTCCGCTGACCGGTAAGGGATACAGCGAAGTGGAACTGGCGAAGGAGCTGGGAAAGATTTACACGGAGCTGGGAGCTGACGCAAATTCATTTGAACCAATCTGCTGTTATGGAGCCAATGCAGCAGATCCCCATCACAGCATTAACGGAACCAGAGGAAAGAAAGGGGATTCAGTCATTTTCGATATCGGATGCAAGCTGAAAGGATATTGCTCCGACATGACCAGAACCGTTTTCCTGGGGTCTGTTTCTGAGGAGCAGAAAAAGGTTTATGAGATTGTAAAAGAAGCAAATCTGCGGGCAATTGCTGCTGTAAAGCCGGGTGTGCGTTTCTGTGATGTGGATGCCGCTGCAAGAGACTATATTACCGAGCAGGGATACGGACCGCAGTTTATCCATCGCACCGGTCATAACATTGGTCAGGATACCCATGAGTACGGCGACGTTTCCAGTGCCAATACAAATGTTTTGAAGCCTGGTATGACGTTCTCCATTGAGCCGGGAATCTACTTAAGCGGTGATTTCGGCGTGAGAATTGAAGATCTGGTTCTTGTAACGGAGGATGGCTGTCGTGTATTGAATGAGGTCAGCAAGGAACTGACGGTTGTTGAAATGGAATAAACGGACTGCAAAAAGCAGACGAGAAGAGAAATGTCTTTCAGAACAGAAACTGGAAGGCATTTCTTTTACATCTGGTTGCTTCAACTATGGCTTCGGAAAAAGATGATGTGAAAGGAAGGCTGCAGATGATGATGAGAGAACAGAAAAACAGGATGGCCAGTGTGCTGGCGGCAGCTGCTGTGACGGCAGCATGTACGGTGATTTGTTTTGGTGAAAATGGAACCGATGCGGTGGAACCAGATGGAAATGTATCTGCGCCGGTTTCAATGGAAGACATCATGTATTCCATTGCGAAAGATATGGCATCGGATATGGCTGTAAAATCGGACAAAGACTATATGGAGCTCTATACAGGGAATGAAGAGATTCTGAAAGCGGTGGAACCCTTTGGTGAGAATGTGAAGGATCAGGAGCCGATTGCGGGATGGCTTTATCAGGTGGAGGAATCCGCGCTGGAAGAGAATCCGACGGATGGAGTCATGACAAACCGGGAGCTGCTGTCTGCCTGTCTGCGTGCGTTCCCAAGTCTGTATAACAGCGAAAAGGGAGTTTATTTCGTAGCAGCGTCATCGGTACTGACCGGTTCGGCTGTGTATCCCTGTCCGGAGGGACTGGACGGTCTGTATGCGGTCAAACTGGTGTATCCGGGCGAGTGCAGCGTGTTCGTCACTTTCACGGTGACAGAAAACGGAACACTGGAAGTGTCGGCGGCGCCGCTTCTGGCGGACGGATCCATGGCTGATTTCAGCGCTTATCTGGAGGTTGGCGGGTATCTGGACGTAATGGTTTCCTGTCAGGAGAAAGAATATGACCTGGCTGCAGTGGAAGAATGGGATGGTGTCTATCAGCCTGTTTCGGCAGAACGACAGGGAACGGCGGATGAAGAAATCATTGCCTGGGCAGACCGGTATGCAAAAGAAATGCGGATGCAGACGGAAAATGAAAGCTATCTTGATACCATGGGAATTGCCGACAGCATTCTGGAAGTGATTCAGGAAGATGCAGCGGCTTTTGAGGGAGATCCGGACGGCGCCATCATCTGGACAATGGAAGCCTGTGAAGAGGTGATCGAAGCACTTGGCGAGGTGTCCGGCGTTTCCGAGCTGGTGAAAGATTCTTTGACCGTGAACCGGCTTGTATCGTCGCTGCCGAACATGCTGATGGGAAATGCCAGCGGAGCAGAAAAGCTGGCAGCAGCTTCTGTGATCCGCTGTGGTGAGACGTTCCTGGCGGAGGCGGATTCAGAGACGAAGATGATCTGGCTGCTCTATGGGGACGTGGCGGAGGAGGAGTCGGACGAAATGATCTGTGCGGCATCCTATACGGTGGATGAGAATGGATGTATGACAGTCAATGCGATTCCCATGTGGCCGGAGGGCGTGATTGCGGACATTGTGAAGGCCTGCATGGATCCGGACAGCTGGAGCATGGAAGAACAGACAGGAGAGGAAAACCGGAGTGAGGAAGAAATTCTGGTGAACTGGCTGCTGGATGGTGTGTATGTTTCGATGACAGATTAAAGAGTGATGCCTGGAGGGCCTGTGACGCAGGCTGCTCCGGGTATTTTTTCGCGAGCAGTGAGCAGGGGGCTTATGCACTCATTCGGCGAGTGCCGCGGGAACGGGGAACTTGCACGGCATCTTTCCTTTTGTTTGCCTGTGTACACATAGGTGTGTTTTTTCTGATTTGATATAATGGAAGAGAAATTGATAAATCAGCTGACGAAATGGAAAAAGTGTGGTAGAATGGAAAAGGATGCTAGATTTGACAGGAGGTTCAATGATGATTACTTCAACAGAATCAAAGTGTTGGTATCAGAATGACGAAGTGGATCCGTCTCTGGAACCGGTTTCGATTTCACTGGGAAAGGAGTGTCAGAAGATCCGCGGCTTCGGCGGCTGCTTCAGCGAGCTTGGCGCGGCGGCATTGCAAACGCTTCCGAAGGAAATTCAGAATGCAGTAAACGAAGAATTTTTCTCCCCCGATCAATGCAGCTTTACGTTTTGCCGGGTTCCCATTGGCGCCAGCGATTTCGCGCTGTCCTGGTACAGCTGCAATGAGGTGGAAGGCGACTATGCGATGGAGCATTTTACCATTGAGCGGGACAAAAAGTATCTGATTCCATGGATTAAAGAAGCACAGAAATATGCTGCCATTGATTTGATGGCATCTCCGTGGAGTCCGCCCACATGGATGAAATTCCCGGCAGTCTATAACTACGGGACTCTGATTCAGACTCCTGAGAATCTGCAGGCCTATGCTTTGTATTTCCGCAAATTTGTGGAAGCCTATGCAAAAGAGGGCATTCCGGTCCGTCAGATCCATGTGCAGAATGAGCCGGTTTCCACTCAGAAATTCCCCTCCTGTGTCTGGAAGGGAGAAGAATTCCGCGATTTTATCCGGGACTATCTGGCGAAGGAGCTGGACGGAAAAGCGGACATCTTCCTTGGAACCTTTAATGGTCCGGAAAATGATGACCGCGCCCTCTGGACAAGGTTTTACCAGTATATGCAGGTGGTGCTGCGGGATAAGACCTGCAGGAAGCATGTGAAAGGTCTGAGCTATCAGTGGGCAGGAAAAATGGCGATTCAGCAGGCCCATGACTGCTACCCGGATCTGGAGCTGATCCAGAGCGAATCCGAATGTGGAAACGGTGAGAACAGCTGGCAGTTTGCCATGTATATTTATGAGATGATGCATCACTATTTCCGCAATGGCGCGTCTGCTTACGTTTACTGGAATATGGTACTGGCGGCAGGCGGTGAAAGCACCTGGGGGTGGCATCAGAATTCGCTTGTAACCGTAGAAAATGGGAATGCGGTTTTCAATCCGGAATTTTATCTGATGAAGCATTTTTCTCATTTCGTAAAGCCGGGAGCACGTTATCTGGAGGCAGGCGGTGAGTGGTCTGCAAACACGACAGCGTTTCGGAATCCGGACGGAAGTGTGGTGCTGGCAGTGATGAATCCGCTGGAAGAGCGGGTAAATGTGGAAATTGATGGACAGGCGTATACGCTGCCCGAGCGGTCGTTTAATACGATTGTGCGGTAAACGATGGGCGGACGCGGTTCATGTGGCGGGCGCGGAGCAAAAGGTCCGGGCGGAAGGCGATAAGGAAATTGCTGAGAAAATGTGTGTGATATGGGATTGGAATCATAATCCTGTTTAACATAAAAATATTATGGAGGATGTTTATTATGGTTACATGGAACAACTTAGATACGCTTGCTTCCTATCAGGAGCTGGCAAAAGCAGAGACTGTTAAGCTTGCAGAGGTGATGACCGGTGAAAATGGTGCAGACCGTGTGAAGAAGTACAGTGTGCCGATGGCAGAGGGGCTTGTTTACAATTACGCTGCAAAGCAGGTGGATGACAAGGTTCTGGAGCTGCTTGGAAAGCTGGCAGAGGAGGCTCAGCTTGCTGAAAAGTTTGAAGCACTTTACAATGGCGAAGTGATCAACACCGGCGAGAAGCGTCTTGTGCTTCATCATATGACCCGCGGCCAGCTGGGTGATGCGGTAACGGCAGACGGTGTGGATAAGCGTACGTTTTATGTGGCACAGCAGCAGAAGATTGCTGATTTTGCGAAGAAGGTGCATGCAGGAGAGATCGCAAACGCGGCAGGTGAGAAGTTTACGACCGTAGTTCAGATTGGTATCGGCGGCAGCGACCTTGGTCCCCGTGCGATGTATCTTGCTCTTGAGAACTGGGCAAAGAAGAACAACACCTTTAAAATGGAAGCAAAATTCATCAGCAATGTAGACCCGGATGACGCGGCAGCTGTTTTGAACTCCATTGATGTTGCACATTCACTGTTCATCCTTGTTTCCAAATCCGGTACCACACTGGAGACACTGACAAATGAGTCTTTTGTGAAGGATGCGTTGGCAAAGGCAGGACTGGACGCTTCCAGACACATGGTTGCTGTTACCAGTGAGACTTCTCCGCTGGCAAAGAGCGATGATTATCTTGCTGCATTCTTTATGGATGATTACATCGGCGGCCGTTATTCTTCCACTTCCGCAGTTGGCGGCGCAGTTCTGTCACTGGCATTCGGACCGGACGTGTTTGCGCAGTTCCTGGACGGTGCGGCAGAGGAGGATAAACTGTCCAAAAATAAGGATGTTTTACAGAATCCTGCAATGCTGGATGCGCTGATCGGTGTTTATGAGCGCAATGTGCTTGGCCTTCTGTGCACGGCAGTCCTTCCCTATTCTCAGGCACTGAGCCGTTTCCCGGCTCATCTGCAGCAGCTGGACATGGAGTCCAACGGTAAGTCTGTCAACCGTTTCGGTGAGCCGGTAGATTATGTGACAGGTCCGGTTATCTTTGGCGAACCGGGAACAAACGGACAGCATTCCTTCTATCAGCTGCTTCATCAGGGAACGGACATCGTACCGCTTCAGTTCATCGGATTTAAGAACAACCAGTGCGGAAGCGATGTTGTGATTGAGGACAGCACCGGCCAGCAGAAGCTGTGCGCGAACGTTGCAGCGCAGATCGTAGCGTTTGCATGCGGTAAGGCAGACGAGAACCGGAATAAGAATTTCGAAGGCGGACGCCCGTCCAGCATCATTGTCGGTGATCAGCTGACTCCGGGATCTCTTGGTGCACTGTTGGCTCACTATGAGAACAAGGTGATGTTCCAGGGCTTTGTATGGAATGTAAACAGCTTTGACCAGGAAGGCGTACAGCTTGGCAAGGTACTGGCAAAGCGTGTGCTTGCCCATCAGACAGACGGTGCGCTGAAGGTGTACAGCGATCTGCTGAACATCTGATGTTCAGTATGTGTCTCCGCAGGCGGCGGGATGCAGCGAACGGATGGCGCGGGATTGAATGAAGTCACGGTTCGGTTAGAACCGTGATTTAAAAGACAGTTGTGAAGGGGAAATGCAGGTTTCCTTTTGCGGCTGTCTTTTTTTGATGCGTGTATAAAAAAAAGTAAACAAATGTTCCAGAACATCTGTACTTTTTTACGGGATTGTGGTATACTCCTGGTAGTCGCTGAATGCGGTTGGACAGGAGCGACTTGTATGAGGCTGTGATCAATGCCATTGTTCATTCTGATTTTTCACGAGAAATACCGCCAGTTTTGAAATTTTTAGTGACAGAATGGTATTTACGTCTTATGGTGGATTGATTCCGGGACAGAGTGAGCAGGATTTTTTTAGCTGCAGCAGTATGCCACGAAACCGTGAGTTGATGCGTGTATTCAAAGATGTCGGATTGGTGGAACAGCTTGGCTCTGGTATGAGTAGAATTTTAAAGGTGTATGATAAGAGCATTTTCAATATATCAGAACACTTTATAAAGGTGGAGTTTCCGTTTTCTGTGCCAAAAGATATGGCTTCTGCTGATAATAATACAGAATCTGGTAGTGAAAATGTCAGTAATGTCAGCAATAAAGTCAGTAAAGTCAGCAATCATGTCAGCAATGATAATAATGATGCGGTATATAGAGTATTAGAATTTTTGCGTCAAGAACCTACTGCGACAGGAAGAGGTATGGCAGTGAAATTGGGGATTAGTGATAGACAGATATGGAGAATACTTAAAAAATTGCGTGAGGAAGGAACTATTATTAGAACTGGTTCAACCAGAAAAGGATATTGGGAAATTCATGAAGAATAAAATACGAGAGACGTTGTCTCTTGAATATTTTATGCGTATTACGTTTGTAAAATTGTGGCTGATAGTAATCCTGACAAATGCGTGAGAAGAGGAGGAAAATCATGGATAAATTCATTTTACACTCCGAATATAAACCTACCGGCGATCAGCCCCAGGCAATCGAAGCCCTGGTGGAAGGCTTTAAGAAAGGCAATCAATTTCAGACTTTACTAGGTGTCACAGGTTCCGGAAAAACCTTCACGATGGCAAATGTCATTGAACAGCTGAATCGCCCGACTCTGATCATGGCCCACAACAAGACACTTGCGGGCCAGCTGTACAGTGAGTTCAAGGAGTTTTTCCCCGAGAATGCGGTGGAATACTTTGTCTCATACTACGACTATTATCAGCCGGAAGCCTATGTCCCTTCAACGGATACCTACATTGAAAAGGATTCCGCAATCAATGAGGAGATTGATAAGCTGCGTCTTTCTGCCACAACAGCGCTGGCGGAGCGGCGGGATGTGATCGTGGTGGCATCTGTCTCCTGTATTTATGGACTGGGAAGCCCGGTAGACTATAAGAACATGGTTCTGTCTTTGCGTCCGGGAATGGAAAAGGAGCGGGACGAGGTGCTGCGAAAGCTGATTGACATTCAGTATGACCGCAACGACATGGATTTTCACCGCGGAACCTTCCGTGTCCATGGGGATGTTGTGGAAATCTTCCCGGCAGACTGGGGAGAAAGTGCGGTTCGGGTGGAGTTCTTTGGGGATGAGATTGACCGGATCTGTGAGTTTGATCCGCTGACCGGCGAAGTGAAGCAGCTTCTGAACCACATTGCGATCTTCCCGGCATCCCACTATGTGGTGGAGCCGGAGAAGCTGATGAAGGCTACGATGGCAATTGAGGATGAAATGCGGGCACAGGTGGCATATTTTAAGCGTGAGGATAAGCTGCTGGAGGCGCAGCGGATCGCGGAGCGGACAAACTATGACATTGAGATGATGAGAGAGACCGGCTTCTGTTCCGGTATCGAAAACTATTCCCGTCACCTGTCCGGTCTGCCGGCGGGCGCGCCGCCGTTTACGCTGATCGACTATTTCCCGGAGGATCTGCTGATCATTGTGGATGAGTCCCACATCACAATTCCTCAGGTACGGGGCATGTATTTTGGTGACAGGTCCAGAAAAACAACGCTGGTGGACTATGGATTCCGCCTTCCGTCCGCGCTGGACAACCGGCCGCTGAACTTTGAGGAATTTGAGGGAAAAATCAATCAGATGATGTTTGTCTCTGCGACTCCCAACGTCTACGAAGATGAGCATGAACTGATGCGTATAGAGCAGGTAATCCGCCCAACCGGTCTTCTGGATCCCAGGATTGACGTGCGTCCGGTGGAAGGCCAGATCGATGACCTGATCGCTGAAGTCAACAAAACGACAAAAGCCGGGAACAAGGTTCTTGTGACAACACTGACGAAGCGGATGGCGGAGGACCTGACAGAATATATGCGTGAATCGGGAATCCGGGTCAAGTACCTCCATTCAGACATTGACACTCTGGAGCGGGCGGAGATTATCCGTGACATGCGTCTGGACAAGTTTGATGTGCTGGTTGGAATTAATCTGCTGCGAGAGGGACTGGATATTCCGGAAATCGCGCTGGTGGCGATCCTGGATGCGGATAAGGAAGGATTCCTGCGTTCGGAGACTTCGCTGATCCAGACAGTCGGCCGTGCAGCGCGTAACTCGGAAGGGCATGTGGTGATGTATGCAGATACAATCACCGATTCCATGGACCGGGCAATCCGGGAGACCGCGAGAAGACGTGCCATTCAGGAAGCCTACAACCAGGAGCACGGAATCACACCGACTACCATCAAAAAGGCGGTCCGCGACCTGATCAGCATCTCCAAGTCGGCGGAGACTGTGAAGGAAAAGCTGGAGAAGGATCCGGAGTCCATGAGCCGCAAGGAACTGGAGAAGCTGATTGCAAAGATCATCAAGCAGATGAACCAGGCGGCTGCCCAGCTGGATTTCGAGACGGCTGCAATGCTGCGTGACCAGATGAAGGAACTGAAAGGCCATCTGGAATCGATGAAGTAGATGATATTGAAACACCAGATAGAGATGGGAAACGAATGGATGGCAGAAAGCCAGACAGAAAGTTTGTTTGCCCGGAAAGCTGATTGCGGCAGATATGCTGCAGTTGCGATAAGAGGAGTATGAAAAAAATATGGCTGAGAAGAAATTTATTAAAATAAGAGGAGCGGCCGAGCATAATCTGAAGAATGTCAGTCTGGACATTCCAAGAGATGAGCTGGTTGTTCTGACCGGTTTGTCCGGTTCGGGAAAGTCGTCGTTGGCATTTGACACGGTTTTCGCGGAAGGTCAGCGGCGGTACATGGAGTCCCTGTCTTCCTATGCGAGACAGTTCCTTGGACAGATGGAAAAACCGGAGGTGGAAAGTATTGAGGGACTTCCGCCTGCAATCTCCATTGACCAGAAATCAACCAACCGGAATCCCCGCTCTACTGTTGGTACGGTGACGGAGATCTATGACTATCTGCGTCTGCTTTACGCGAGGATCGGTGTTCCGCACTGTCCGGAATGCGGAAGGGAGATTAAGAAGCAGAGCGTGGATCAGATGGTGGACACGCTGATGGAGCTGGAGGCGCGGACAAAGATTCTGCTTCTGGCACCTGTCGTCAGAGGACGGAAGGGACGCCACGAAAAGGTTTTGGAGCAGGCGAAAAAAAGCGGTTATGTCCGTGTCCGCGTGGACGGAAATCTGTACAGCCTGGACGAAGAGATCAAGCTGGACAAAAACATCAAACATAACATCGAGATTGTTGTGGACCGCCTGGTGATCAAGGACGGAATTGAGAAACGTCTGGCTGATTCGCTGGAAAATGTGATGAAGCTGACAGACGGACTGGCAGTGGTTGATGTGGTGGACGGAGAAACGATGACATTCAGCCAGAGCTTTGCCTGCCCGGACTGCGGTATCAGCATTGAGGAGATCGAGCCGCGGAGCTTCTCCTTCAACAATCCCTTTGGTGCCTGCCCGGAGTGTTTTGGTCTTGGCTATAAAATGGAATTTGATGAGGATCTGATGATTCCGGACAAGAGCCTGAGCATCGATCAGGGAGCGATTGTCGTGCCGGGCTGGCAGTCCAGCACCGATGAAAAGAGCTTTACAAGGGCAATCCTCAACGCGCTGGCACTGGAATTTGATTTCCGTCTGGATGTTCCCTTTGAAAGCTATTCCAAAGAAGTCCATGATGTGCTGATTTACGGCACAGACCGCAGTGTAAAGGTACACTACAAAGGGCAGCGCGGAGTAGGTGTTTACGACATTGTGTTTGAAGGCCTGATCAAAAATGTGGAGCGCAGATACCGTGAGACCGGTTCTCAGACAACAAAAGCCGAGTATGAAACCTACATGCAGATCACACCCTGTAAGTTCTGCAAAGGACAGCGCCTGAAGAGGGAATCGCTGGCTGTGACCGTTTCCGGTCTGAATATCCATGAGATCACAATGATGTCTGTAAAGGCACTTTACCGTTTCCTTCAGGAAGAAATGAAGCTGACTTCCATGCAGGAGAAAATCGGTGATCAGATTCTGCGTGAGATTCGCGCAAGAATCAAGTTTCTGATTGATGTGGGTCTGGATTATCTGAGTCTTTCCCGGGCAACCGGTACCCTGTCCGGCGGCGAAGCGCAGCGAATCCGCCTGGCAACTCAGATTGGTTCCGGACTGGTCGGCGTGGCTTATATTCTGGATGAGCCAAGCATTGGTCTTCACCAGCGTGACAATGACAAGCTGCTGGCGACGCTGATGCATCTGCGTGATCTGGGCAATTCTGTGATTGTTGTTGAGCATGATGAGGATACGATGCGGGCCGCTGATTTCATTGTGGATATCGGTCCGGCCGCCGGTGAGCACGGCGGTGAAATCATCGCAACGGGAACCGCGGAAGATATCATGGCCTGCCCCAATTCCATTACCGGTCAGTACCTCAGCGGAGCGCTGAAGATTCCGGTACCGGAGAATCGGAGAACACCGACTGGCTGGCTGACGGTCGAAGGCGCAGCAGAAAACAACCTGAAGAGTATTAATGTAAAAATTCCGACAGGTGTGTTTACCTGCGTAACCGGCGTTTCCGGTTCCGGAAAGAGCAGCCTGATCAATTCCATTCTGTACCGTTCTCTGGCGAAGACGCTGAACCGTGCAAGAACGATTCCAGGTAAACATAAGCGGATCACCGGTGTGGACCAGCTGGATAAGATTATCGCCATTGACCAGAGCCCCATCGGACGGACTCCCCGTTCCAATCCGGCAACCTACACCGGCGTTTTTGACATGATCCGCGACCTGTTTGCATCGACGGCAGACGCAAAAATGCGCGGATACCAGAAGGGACGTTTCAGCTTTAACATCAAGGGCGGACGCTGCGAAGCCTGCAGCGGTGACGGCATTCTGAAGATTGAAATGCACTTTCTGCCGGATGTCTATGTGCCGTGTGAGGTCTGCAAGGGCAAGAGGTACAACCGTGAGACACTGGAAGTTTTGTATAAAGGAAAAAGCATCTATGATGTACTGAACATGACCGTGGAAGAGGCATTGAGCTTTTTTGAGAATGTTCCGGCAATCCGCCGAAAGATCGAGACACTCTATGATGTTGGTCTGTCTTACATTCGCCTTGGTCAGCCGTCCACGGAACTGTCCGGCGGCGAAGCGCAGCGAATCAAGCTGGCAACAGAACTGAGCCGCCGAAGCACCGGAAAAACAATCTACGTTCTGGATGAACCGACTACCGGTCTTCATTTTGCGGATGTTCACAAATTGACGGAGATTCTGCAGAAACTGGCAGAAGGCGGAAATACGGTTGTCGTGATTGAACATAATCTGGATGTGATCAAGACGGCGGACTATCTGATCGACATGGGACCGGAAGGCGGCGATGGCGGCGGAACCGTTGTCGCACAGGGTACGCCGGAAGAGGTTGCGGCCTGTGAGGCTTCTTATACCGGAAGATACATGAAAAAATATCTGTCGGAGAAATGATGGAGGCTGATGTCCGCAGAAAGAATGCCAGAAAAATGATGGAGGCTGATGGCCGCGGAAAGAATGCCGGAGACTGCCCGGAATAAGCGGAAAAAGGTGAGAGCCCCATACCGGACAGGCGGAATACTGCTTAGCAAACGATAAGAGACCTGCTATGAAAAGTCAAGTATGAATTGAGAAAGATTTTACCGAAAATTCCAATCCGCTATCGTAGGCAAAAAAGGGTAACCTTAATAAAGCTCCCTACAGGTGCTTTTTTAAAAGCTATCGATTGTGGATATCC